>NZ_JBFAYI010000021.1:0-71825 GCF_040681245.1 Lentzea sp. NPDC051838 | reverse complement strand
CGGCTCAGCGCCCGCCGGCTCAGCGCCCGCCGGCTCAGCGCCCGCCGGCTCCGCGCCCGCCGGCTCCGCGTCCGCCGGCTCCGCGTCCGCCGGCTCCGCGTCCGCCGGCTCAGCGCCCGCCGGCCCCGCGCCCACCGGCCCCGCGCCCACCGGCCCCGCGCCCAGCTCCACCCCGCCCAGCTCCACCCCGCCCAGCTCCACCCCGCCCAGCTCCACCCCGCCGCCCTCACCCGCGGCCGGTCCCAACCCCGCCCCACCACCCACGGCGGACCCCGCGAGCGCCCCCGAGTGACGGCACCAGCACACTTCGAACCAAGGCAACGCATCCAGGAGGCCCAGTGACCGCCGTGCTCAGGCCGACGGCCGAACAGCAGTACGCCGCCGAGCTGGCAGCCGTCGCGGCCCAGGACGACCGTCAGCGGCCGCCCAACTGGAACCTGTCCCCGCAGGCCGTCGTCACGTACGTCCTCGGCGGCACCCTCCCGGACGGCACGGTGATCACGCCGAAGTACGTGGGCGCGCGCCGCCTGGTCGAGGTCGCCGTGGGCACCTTGGTCACGGACCGCGCGCTGCTCCTCGTCGGTGTCCCCGGCACGGCCAAGTCGTGGCTGTCCGAACACCTCGCGGCGGCGATCAGCGGCGACTCGACGCTGGTGGTCCAGGGCACGGCGGGCACGAGCGAGGACCAGGTCCGCTACGGCTGGAACTACGCGCGCCTCATCGCCGAAGGCCCTAGCGAGCAGGCACTCGTGCCCAGCCCGGTGATGAAGGCGATGCAACAGGGCGCGGTGGTCCGGGTCGAGGAGCTGACCCGCATGCCGTCCGAGGTCCAGGACTCGTTCATCACGATCCTGAGCGAGAAGTCGCTGCCGGTTCCGGAGCTGAACACCCAGGTCCAGGCGGTGCCGGGCTTCACGGTCATCGCGACGGCGAACGACCGCGATCGGGGCGTCAACCAGATGTCGTCGGCGCTCGCGCGGCGCTTCAACACCGTTGTGCTGCCGCCGCCCGCCACCGAGGACGCCGAGGTCGAGATCGTCGTGACCCGCGCCCAGCAGCTCGGCAAGGCGTTGCAGCTGCCGGCCGAGCCGCCCGCGCTCGACGAGGTGCGCCGGGTCGTGCGGATCTTCCGCGAGCTGCGCAACGGTTCCACTGTGGACGGTCGCACGCAGCTGAAGAAGCCCAGCGGCAGCCTGTCCACCGCGGAGGCCATCTCGGTCGTCGCCAACGGCATGGCGCTCGCCGGCCACTTCGGCGACGGCACGCTCGGCGCGGACGAGCTGGCCAGTGGCCTCATCGGCTCGATCATCAAGGACCGCGTGTCGGACGCGACCGTGTGGCAGGAGTACCTGGAGACGGTGCTGAAGGAGCGCGCCGAGTGGCGTGACCTCTACCGGGCCTGCCTGGACGTGAGCGGTGACTGAGCCCGTACTGCTGGGCATCCGGCACCATGGCCCCGGCTCGGCCCGGATGGTCAAGAGAGCGCTCGAACAAACACGACCAGCACTGATCCTGATCGAGGGACCGCCAGAGGCCGACGCACTCCTTGCGCACGTCCACGCGCTCACCCCGCCCGTCGCGATCCTGCTCCACGACGAGACGGAACCGGAGAACGCCGCCTTCTGGCCGTTCGCCGAGTTCTCCCCGGAGTGGCAGGCACTCCGCTACGCCGACGAGAACAGCACTCCGGCGCGGTTCTTCGACCTCCCGGCGGCAAGCTCGATCGGCGACGACGGTCCGAGCGGCAACGTCGACCCGATCGGCCTGCTCGCCGAGGCCGCGGGGTTCGACGACCCGGAACGCTGGTGGGAGGACGTCGTCGAGCACAGCGCGTCCGACCCGATCGACCTGGCGAACGCGATCACCGAGGCCATGGTCGCCGTGCGCGCGGAGTTCGAAGCGGAAGTCGGCGAACGAACGCTGCGCCGAGAAGCGTTCATGCGTCAGACGATCCGCAAGGCGCGCAAGGAAACCGACGGCCCGATCGCCGTCGTGTGCGGCGCCTGGCACGTCCCGGCACTGCTCACCAAGCCGACCGTCGCGAGCGACACCGCGCTGCTGAAAGGCATGCGCCGCCGCAAGATTTCCGGCACGTGGGTGCCGTGGAGCCACGGCCAGCTGGCTGCAGAATCGGGTTACGGCGCCGGCGTCGACTCACCTGGCTGGTACGCGCACCTCTGGCAACACCAGGAAGACGTCGTCCCGCGCTGGTTCGCCAAAGCCGCCGCCGTCCTGCGCGAGGAAGACCTTCCGGCGTCCACCGCCAGCGCGGTCGAAGCCGTGAGGCTGGCGGAAACCCTTGCCGCGCTGAGGGAACGCCCGTCCGCGGGCCTGAGCGAGGTCAACGAGGCAGCGCTCGCGGTCCTCTGCGGCGGCGACGAGATCCCGCTCCAACTGGTCCACCGCAAACTCGTCGTCGGTGAACGCCTGGGCGAGGTCGGCGAGGCGGTCCCGCGTTCTCCGTTGGCCGCGGATCTCCAACGCCTGCAACGAAAACTGCGCCTCCCCTCGGACCCCCAGCCCAAGCAGCTCAAGCTGGACCTCCGCAAGGACACCGACCGCGAGCGCTCGAAACTCCTGCAGCGCCTGGAAGTCCTCGGCGTCCCGTGGGGCAAGCCGGACCGCTCCAACTCCCTCGGCACCTTCGCCGAGGTCTGGCAACTGCGCTGGGACCCGATCTTCGCGGTGTCCGTCGCGGTAGCCGCCCGCCACGGCACCACCGTCCACACGGCAGCCGAGAACGTCCTCACCCAAGCCGCCCAGGACGCGACCCGAGTGGCCGCCGCCGCGAGCACCCTGAGCAAAGCGGTCGGTTGCGAGCTCCCCAAAGCGGTCATCGAGTCCCGCAACGCCCTCGACCGTTGCGCGGCCATGGCCACCGACGCCCTGGAACTGCTGGCCGCCCTCCCGGACCTCGCCAGAACAGTCCGCTACGGCTCAGTCCGAGGCACCGACCCGGAACTGCTCCGCGTGGCTCTCCACGGCCTGCTCACCCGAGGCGCGGTGGGCCTCCCGCTCGCCTGCCGCAACGTGGACGACGAAACGGCGGAGAACGCCCTCCAAACTCTCGACGGCGCCCACGAGGCCACCCGCCTCGCCGCCGACGAGGACCATCAGAAGACCTGGTGGCGAGCCCTCCACGCCCTGGTCAAAGCCGAAGCGCACGGCCTCCCCACCGGCAGGGCCACCCGACTCCTGTGGGAAGCGGGCGAGCTGACCAGCGACGACGTGGCGGCCCGCCTCCACAGAAGCGTCGCCACCGCCTTCGTGGCCGGCTTCCTGCGCGGCTCAGCGACCCTGCTGTCAGCCGACCCGAGACTGTTCGGCCTCATCGACGACTGGCTGACAGGCCTGCGCGGCGACGCCTTCGACGACGCCCTGCCGTTGCTGCGCCGAGCCATCACCGACTTCACGCCCGCCGAGCGGCGCCTGCTCGGCGAACGCGTCGTCGCGGGCGGCACCCCTGCGCCCACCCGCGACGACGAGTGGGACCTGGAGATCGCGGAACGCCTAGCGGCCCACGTGCGCGGCCTCCTGGCTTAAGCAGCCCAGGGCGGCGTGACCGTGGTCCCGTCAGCGAGCGTGCCGATGATCCCCACCGACGTCGCGACCAGCACCCGTGCGGGCCCACCGGTCAACGACAGCTCGGTGTCCGGCTGCACCACGATCACGTCCCCGGCCGACGCCGTCTGCCCCTGGATCGTCACCGTCCCGGACAGCACGTAGAAGACCTCCTCCTTCGACGCGCGGTGCGGCGTCGGGTCGCCGCCCTCCGGCACGTCCACCGTCCACAACGCGATCTCCGTGCTGCCCCGCGAGGGCGAGGCGAACGGCCTGAACTCGAACCCGCCGAACTCGAACGGCTCGACGGAATCCCCCGTAACCAGCAAGACAACCTCCATGTAGTCAACTTGGTTGTCTAACCTTAGAATAAGGTCAACCAGGTTGTCTACCCGGAAAGAGGAAGATGGAACCGGTGCCGATGCTGCTGGCGATGACGTACCGCGCCATGGGCGACCAGTTCCACGACCGGCTCAGGCAGATCGGCCTGGAACCGCTGCGACCCGCGCACGGCTACGTCTTCCGGTTCCTCAAGGAGAAGCGCGCCACGACCGTCGACATCGGACAGCATCTGGGCGTCACCAAGCAGGCGGCCGCGAAGATCGTCAACGAGCTCGACGAGTGGGGGTACGTCCTCAAGGAACCGCACCCCACGGACAAGCGCGCGCAGTACGTCACGCTGACCACGAAGGGTCGCGACTACCTGAAGTTCGCCGACAACCTGTGGTCGGACCTGGAAGCCGAGATGGCCGAGGCGATCGGCCGGAACACGCTCGACACCATCAAGACCGGCCTCGCCGCGTACCTGCAGCACGTCCACGGCGACGACCAGCCAGGGCTGCGTCCGGTCTGGTAGCCCTCAGAACACCTGGGTCAGCGCGACCACGCCGAACACCGCGAAGACCACCCCGGCCACGCGCTGGATCCAGTGCGTCGGCAACCGCCCGGCGAGCTTCCGCCCCACCAGCACGGCCAGCCCGGCGACGGCGACCAGCGCCAGCCAAGCCCCGAGGCCGACCATCAACGGCGCTCCGTAGCGAGCGGTGATGCCGGCGGTCGCGAGCTGCGACGCGTCACCCCACTCGGCCGCGAACAGCACTCCGAACGACGTCAAAGCCGCCCGCCAGAACGGCACGTCGGACCGCACTCCGGCTTCGTCAGCGGAATCGGCGTCCCGCGAGAACCCCTCCTTCAACAGAAGGAACGCGCCCACGCCGAACAGAAGAGCCACGACGCCCGCCACCACCCGATCGGGCAGCAGGGTGATCGCGGAGCCGAACGCCGCGCCGACCATCGTCTGCACGGCGAAAGCGGCGACGACGCCGACGAACACCGGCCACCCGCGGTAACGCGTGGTGAGCACCAGGGTCGCGACCATGGTCTTGTCGGGGAGCTCGACGAGGAACACCACCGCGAACGCGGTGATGAACGCGAGCAATGAGGTGGCCAAGAGGTCCTCCACGTCCGAATACGAGCCCGGACGGAGGCGCAACAGACCCCGACCAGGCATGCTGCAGCCTGGCCGGAGGTCTCGTTCGCCCGCAAAACGGGTGTGGGACCGGATCTGCTCGAAGGCGGATCAGTATGTCGATCACCACGCCACCGGCTACGTGCTCCGGTGGGAACTACTCCCCTCTGGCGCACTCATAGTAACCGACGCATGTCACCCACAAGGCGTGACTTCGCGCACGGGACCTTGGTCCCGAGAGGGAACGGGACCGTCGTACCTCAAATCCCGCAAGATCCACACCTACGCTCGGAAGCGTGGACGTACTCGAACTCGCGCGGTGGCAGTTCGGCATCACCACCGTCTACCACTTCCTGATGGTGCCGCTGACGATCGGACTCTCCCTGCTGGTGGCAGGGATGCAGACCGCGTGGGTGCGCACGGGCGACGAGCGCTACTACAAGATGACGAAGTTCTGGGGGAAGCTCCTCCTGATCAACTTCGCCATGGGTGTCGTGACGGGCATCGTGCAGGAGTTCCAGTTCGGCATGGCCTGGAGCGCCTACTCGAGGTTCGTCGGTGACGTGTTCGGCGCTCCGCTCGCGATGGAGGGGATCGTCGCCTTCTTCGTCGAGTCGACGTTCCTCGGCCTGTGGATCTTCGGCTGGGACAAGCTGCCGAAGAAGATCCACCTCGCCTGCGCCTGGGCGTTCTCACTCGCCACGATGGCCAGCGCCTACTTCATCCTCGCCGCCAACTCGTGGATGCAGCACCCCGTCGGCATCGTGCTGAAGGACGGACGGCCGCGCCTCAACTCGATCTGGGCCGTGCTCACCAACAACACGGTGCTCGCCGCCTTCCCGCACACCATCGCGGGCGCGTTCGCGGTGGCCGGCGCGTTCCTAGTGGGCATCGCCGCCTGGCACCTGCACAAGAAGTCGCAGGACGAGGGTGTCTGGCGCAGCTCGCTCAAGCTCGGCACCTGGGTCGGTGTCGTAGCGTTCGGCGCGCTGGCGATCAGCGGCGACCTGCAGGGCAAGCTGATGTTCGAGCAGCAGCCGATGAAGATGGCCGCCGCGGAAGCCCTGTGCCACACCGAACAACCGGCGTCGTTCAGCGTCTTCGCGTACGGCGACGTCACGCGGCCCGACTGCGAGAACGTCAAGAGCATCACCGTGCCCGCACTGCTGAGCTTCTTGGCGCACAACGACTTCAGCAGCGAGGTCAAGGGCATCCAGGACCTCGTCCCGCTGTACCAGGAGAAGTACGGAACCAACTACCCGGTCGATCCTAAGCTGGGTGAGCTCAGCGGCAAGCCGATCGACTACGTGCCGGCGCTTCCGGTGACGTACTGGGGCTTCCGGCTGATGATCGGGTTCGGTGGCATCTCGGCCGGCCTGGGCGTCTTCATGCTGTGGCTGACGCGCAAGAACCGGACGCCCACCGGCTGGTGGTTCCCGGCTCTGGGCCTCGCCGGCATCGCGACTCCCTTCCTGGCCAACAGCTTCGGCTGGATCTTCACCGAGATGGGGCGGCAGCCGTTCGTGGTGGTGCCCAACCCGACCGGTGTGGACGGTGTCTGGATGTTCACCGCGCAGGCGGTCAGCGGCATCAGCCCCGCCGAGATCCTGACCTCGCTCATCGCACTGACCACGGTCTACAGCGTGCTGGCGGTCGTGGAGTTCTACCTGATCCGCAAGTACGTCAGAGGCGGGATACCCGGCGTACTGCCCCAGAAGACCCCAGGAAACGACACCGACGGCGCCCTGGCGTTCGCGTACTAGGGGAGAGGCGACGTGGAAACGCTCTGGTTCGTGCTGATCGCCGTGCTGTGGCTCGGCTACCTGTTCCTCGAAGGATTCGACTTCGGTGTCGGCATGCTGCTGCCCGTTCTCGGGCGCACCAACGCCGAACGCCGGGTCATGATCAACACCATCGGGCCGGTGTGGGACGGCAACGAGGTGTGGCTCATCGTCGCGATCGGTGCCACGTTCGCGGCCTTCCCCGGCTGGTATGCGGCGCTGCTGAGCGCCGCGTACCTGCCACTAACGTTGTTCCTCATCGCGTTGATCGGGCGCGGGGTCGCGTTCGACTACCGCGGCAAGGTCGAGTCGGCGGTGTGGCGCAAGGCCTGGGACATCACGATCATCGTCGGCTCGTGGACCGCGACGTTGTGCGTCGGCCTGCTGATCTCGACGACCGTGCTGGGTCTGCCGATCGACGCGAACGGTGACCGCGTGGGCTCGGTGTTCGCGGCGTTCCGGCTCGACACGGTCGTTGGCGCGCTTGCCTTCGCGGGCTACGCGCTGGTGCACGGCGCGGTCTTCACGGCGCTGAAGACCGAGGGCGAGATCCGCGACCGGGCCCGTCGCGTGGCGCTGATGATGGCTCCGGTGGCACTGCTGCCGCTCATCGCGCTGCTCGCGATCGTCGCCGGGTTGTGGGCCGGCGTGGTCGTGCTGGTGCTCGCCGCCGCGATGTGGCGCCTGCTCGCGAACCGCGACGGTCAGTCGTTCTTCCTGATGGGACTGGCGATCGCGGCGAGTGTCGCGATCCTGTTCGGCTCGCTCTACCCGAACGTGCTGCCGTCGACGCTCAACGACGCGTGGTCGCTCACGATCGCCAACACCGCGTCGAGCCCGTACACGTTGCAGGTGATCACCTGGGTCGCCGGGTTCGGCACGCCCGCCGTGCTCGTCTACCAGGGCTGGACCTACTGGGTGTTCCGCAAGCGCATCGGTGTTCAGCACATCCCGGCAGCGCACTGATGAAGAGAGGCCCGCTGGGAGCACTGCCCCAGCTCTCGAAGAACGCCAGGAGCGCCCTCGTCGGGGTGGGCGCGCTGGCGTTCCTCAACGCCCTCGCGCTCGTCGCCCAGGCCGTTGCGCTGGCGAGCGTGATCACGACTCGCGACGGCTTACCGCTGCTGGCCGTGGCGATCCTGGCGCGCGCAGCGCTGTCGTGGGCAACGGAATCCGCTGCTGCGCGCGCCGCCGCCGGTGCCAAGGAGGAGCTGCGGACCCAGCTGCTGGCCAAGTCGTTCGAACGCGGTCCCGGCTGGATCGCGGACCGCGGCACGGCCGAGCTGTCGGTGCTCGCGACCAAGGGCCTCGACGCGCTCGACGCCTACTTCACCCGCTACCTGCCCGCGCTGGTCACGGCCGTGATCGTGCCGCCATTGGTCGGCGCGTGGATCCTCTTCACGGACTGGCCGTCGGCGGTCCTGATCGCGGTGACCGTGCCGCTGATCCCGGTCTTCGCCGCGCTGATCGGCTGGTACACCGAGAAGCGCGTGCAGAAGGCCGCGGACGTCACGGAACTCTTGAGCGCTCAGCTCCTCGAACTGCTGCGCGCCCTTCCGGTTCTGACGGTGTTCGGCCGCGCCAAGCAGCAGGCCACGGCGGTCCGGCAGATCGGTGAGCAGCACCGCAAGGCCACGATGGGCACGCTGAAGATCGCGTTCCTCTCGGCGTTGGTGCTGGAGATCGCTGCCTCGCTGTCGGTCGCGTTGATCGCGGTCGGCATCGGCATCCGGCTGGTCCACGGCGACCTGACGCTGATGACCGCGCTGGTCGTGCTGATCCTGGCGCCGGAGTGCTACCTGCCGCTGCGTGCGGCCGGAGCGGCTCACCACGCCAGTGAGGACGGCCTCGAAGCGGTGCGCAGGGTCGCCGAAGTGGTCGAGCACGAGGACAAGAGCAGGCCGCGCGTGCCAGGTGGTTCGGTGCACGTCGACAACCTGCGCGTGCTCCGGCGAGGTGGATTCGCTCCGGACGGCATCAGCTTCGACGTCCGGCCAGGCGAGATCTACCGGCTCGACGGCGCGAGTGGCGCCGGCAAGTCGACGACGTTCCAGGTGCTGCTGGGCTTCCTGGAGCCGACCGACGGCACGACGTTCGTGGCGGGAGACATCGCCTACGTGCCGCAGAAGCCCGCATTCGCCGCTGCCACTCCGCGCGCTGAGCTGGAGCTGACGGTTCCTGGGGCGGAAGACATCGAGGACGTTGCGCACGAGGTCGTGGCCGCGCATCTGCTCGACCGGCAGATCACGGATCTCTCGACCGGCGAGCGTCAACGGGTCGCTGTCGCGCGCGCCCTGCTGAGGGTTCGCCACGGCGCCACGGTGCTGCTGCTCGACGAACCGACCGCGCACCTCGACCCGGTGACAAGTCGCAAAGTCGACAAAGCGATCAAGAGAGCAAGCGCCACGGCGGCCGTCGTCCTCGCCTCGCACCGCGAGAAGGAGGCGAGCGAGGACGAGACGTTCGCCAGGGTCGTCACCGAGGAACAGCAGCAGGAACGCCCGAAGCGCCTGCCGATTCCGCTCAAGGGTTCTGCGCTGGGCGTGCTGGCGACGGTCGCGGGCATCGCACTGACCGCGCTGGCCTCGCACCTGATCGCGCGGGCCGCTGAGATGCCGCCGATCCTGACGCTGTCGGTGCTGGTCGTGGGCGTGCGGACGTTCGCGCTGAGCAAGGGTGTGCTCCGGTACGTCGAGCGGCTGGTCACGCACCACGAGGCGTTCAAGCTGGCCACGAACCTGCGTGCCGAGCTGTGGTTGCGGCTCGTGCGCACCCAACGTCGTGATGGACTGCAACGGCTCGTCGAGGACACCGACACCGTTCGCGACCTCGTGCCGCGCGTGCTCGTGCCGCCGGTCGTGGCGATCGGGGCAGGCATCGCGACCACGATCTTGTTCGCGTTCATCGACCCGGCCGCCGCGCTGACGTTGGGCGGGTTGTTGCTCGCGGCGGGGCTCGCCGCCCCGGCCGTCGCGGTGTGGACCGAGCGCAGGGCCAGCACGAAGCTCGCCAGGGGCCGCCGCAAGGTCGCCCGCGACACGATCGACGCACTCGCCGCCGCACCGGATCTCATCGCGCACGACGCCCACCACCGCCTGTTGGAGCAGCTCCAAGCCGAGGACGCCGAGCTGGCGGTGCAGACCCGCAAGCAAGCGTTTGGCACGGGCGCGGCCACGGCGATCGTCCTGCTCGCGACCGGTGCGGCGGCCCTCGCCTGCGCCATGACCGGCAACCCGGTGCTCGGCCTAGTTCCGCTCGCGCTCGCTGAACCACTGGCTGCCTTGCCGCTCGCCGCACAGCAGCGCAAGGCGCTCCAGGAGGCCAGTGCGCGGTTGCAGTTCGACGCGCCGGAACGCCCGGAGCCTGTTCGCGGCAAGCGGATCCGGTTAGAGAACGTCGACGTCCGCTGGCCCGGCGCGACCGAGCCGACGTTGAAGGACCTCCACCTCAACATCGAGCCCGGCATGCACGTCGCGATCGTCGGACCGTCGGGCAGCGGCAAGTCGACGCTGTTCGCGCTGCTCCTGGGCTTCCTTCAGCCGGAACGCGGGATCGTCGAGCTGCCGCGCGCCACCTGGTGCCCGCAGGAACCGATGCTGGTCAGCACGACGGTCCGGGAGAACCTGCGGATGTCGGGTCAGCACGACGACGAGCAGCTGAGGCAAGCGCTGGAGCTGGCCTGCCTGCCGGACTGGGCGGACCGGCTCGACACCGTGATCAGGCCTGACCAGGTGTCGGGTGGCGAGGCGCAAAGGCTTGCGCTGGCCAGGGCGCTGCTGCACGACGCCGACGTGGTGCTGCTCGACGAACCGACGGCCCATCTCGACGAACCGACCGCGCGGAAGCTCCTCGACCGGCTCCGGCACGACGGCAGGACGATCTTGCACATCACCCACCGTCCGGACGAGGCCGCGAAGGCGGACCTCGTGCTGGACCTCGGCACGCCCGCATACCGTTGAGGACCATGGACCCCTCCCTGGCGCGGCGCGTGCTCGTCGCGTCCACCGAGATCACGTCGGCGGCGCTGGAAGACCCGGAGAACGTGCTGCGGCTCGTGGTGGAGGCGGCCGCGGAGATCGCGGACGCCGACCTCGGCCTGGCCATGCTCGCCACGGAGGACGACGACGGCACGCTGACCGTCGAGGCGTCCAGCGGCGAACCGGTCGTGGCGACGCTGAGCCCGCGCAGTGCCGCCGCCAAGGCCGCGCGCACAGGGATCCCGGTGATGGCCGACGACGTCACGAACGACCCGCGCACGGCCCCGTACGTGCCGCACGCGCTGAGGAGTTACGGACCGTTCGCGGTGGCGCCCTTCGGCACGTCGGACCGCAAGATCGGCGCTCTGGCGGTTTATCGCCGTAGAGACAAAGCGCCGTTCACGCAGGAGACCGTGGACGTGCTTTCGGCGTTCGCGGCGCAGGCAGGCCTCGCCGTGGTGCTGGCCGAGGGCTTCACGGCACGGCAGCGCGTCGCGGTCTACGAGGAGCGCGAACGAATCGCCCGCGACCTGCACGACGTGATCATCCAGCGGCTCTACGGCGCCGGCGTGCAGCTCAGCCTGCTGGAACGGCGGCTCGGCAAGAAGCTCGACAACACCGATCGCGCCCGCATCAACGAGGCGGTCGACCTGGTGGACGAGACGATCGCCGAGGTCCGCGGAACCGTCCGGAAGCTGCGCAACACCGATCCGGCCGAGGGCGCGGACCTGCTCGACTCGATCAACGCCGAGGTGCGCACGGCCGGTGAGCTGCTCGGATTTTCGCCACGCCTGCACGTGGCCGGCGACCTGGCTCAGGTGCCACGCAGGCATGCCGACGACGCGCGGGCGGCGTTGCGCGAGGCGTTGTCGAACGTCGTGCGGCACTCAGGAGCGACGCACGTGCAGATCGACGTACGGCGTGATGAGAAGCATCTGCTGCTGCGAGTCGCGGACAACGGATGCGGCATCCCGTCCGGCGTAACTCAGCGCGGATTGCGGCATCTCGCGGAGAGGGCGAAGTCCGCGAGTGGCGATTTCCGCGTCGTGAGTTCGCCGAACGGGACGACGCTCACCTGGTCCGTCCCCGTTTAGCCACCCATGCGGCGGCTTGCGTTCGCCGTTCCATGCCGAGTTTGGCGAGTACGGACGTCACGTAGTTCTTCACCGTCTTCTCCGCGAGGAAGAGACGTTCACCGATTTGGCGGTTTGTGAGGCCCTCTCCGATCAGCTCCAGCACTCGCTGTTCCTGATCGGTGAGGCCGACCGGGGCCGGATTGCGCATCCGTTCGAGTACCCGGCTGGTGGTCGCGGGGTCCAGAAGGGACCGTCCAGCCGCGACTTCCCGCACGGCCGTGACGACGTCCTGGCCCCGCACCTGCTTGAGCAGATAGCCGGAGGCACCGGCCATGATGGCCCCGACCAACGCCTCCTCGTCGTCGAAGGCGGTCAACACGAGGCAACGGATGCCGAGATCGCGCAGTGATCGGCACAGGTCGACGCCACTTCCGTCGGGAAGCTGAACGTCCACGACGGCCACATCGGGCGGAGTCTTTTGAGCCCGTGTAACCGCCTCGTCGACGGATCCGGCCTCGGCAATGACCGAGATGTCCGCCTCGTCGTCGAGCATCTCGCGCAGTCCTCTGCGCACTACTTCGTGATCGTCAACCAACAAAACTCGCACTGGCACGAATCCACCGTACGTCGAATGGCTGTTCCTGAGCGTGACTCGGATTGGCACAGTTCTTGTCATGGCAGAAGGCTCGGTACGACCGATCGAGGAAGCTGATCGCATAGTTGTCGCCCGATTGGTACTCGAGCTATGGGGAGCACACACGGCCGTCGCGCACGGCGAGGTGTTCTTCCCCGCCAGTCTGCCGGGCTTCCTCGTGGAGAAGCAGGGCCACGTGCTGGGTCTGCTGACCTACGCGGTGGCGAACCACCAGCTGGAGATCGTCACGATCGACGCGCTTCGGCGGGGCCGCGGCGTCGGCACCGCGCTGGTCGACGCCGCGGTTCGTCAGGCGCGCACACTCGGGTGCAATCGGGTGCGGCTGACGACCACCAACGACAACCTCGACGCGATCCGCTTCTACCAGCGGCGCGGCTTCAAGCTGTCGGCGTTGAGACCCGACGCGGTGCGCGAAGCCCGCAAGCTGAAGCCCGAGATCCCGGCGGTTGGGGATTTCGGTATCCCCATCACAGATGAGGTTGACCTGGAGCGATGGGTCGCACCTAGGCAGTAGTCCACAAGCATCCACAACCTTGTCCACAGGGTTGTGCACAGCTTTGGATCACACGTGGAGCGGGTTGAACGCCTCGTCCCACGCGGCCGCGACCTGATGCGCGCACGTCGACGGCGCGACGCCTCCCACCCCGGTGCCGAGTCCCGGCATCGCGATGGTGCGGACGGCGTCGCGCACCGGCGTGCCGTCCTCGAGGCGGCCTTCGAGCCAGAGCCTGAGCACCGCCCGTGCGGCCAGGTACGGGTGCACGGTGTCGATCGGCAGCCGCTCACCGGGCCGGCGCATGGTCGGCGCGCTGATGAGCCACGCCGGTTCGGTCTCGCCGGTCGCCACGATCTGCGCCTCGCCGACCGGAAGCTCGCCGCCGTGCAACGTGAGGACCGCGCTGCGGACGTTGTTCTCGACGTCCGGGAACGCCGTGGCGTAGACGGCGTCGATGCCACCGCGCATCCAGCCCTGCGAGTTGGCCGGGCTGACGATGGCCTGCGCGTTGATGTCCAGCACGGACCCGCGATGCACCCGCACTCCGGCGCGTCCGTTCGCGACAGCGAGCCAGGCGTTCGCCATCGGTTCGTCGACCGCGCACAACACGAGTTCTGGCGCTAGAGCGGGCACGCCCCAAGCATTCCAGTTCGAACGGTCCTGACGGAACCCAGGTTTGGCAGCGGACACAGGCGTGATTTGCGCCTCTGATCGCCGCACTACGCTGACCCGATGCCGCGCATTGCGTACTTCGGACCACAGGGCACCTTCACCGAGCAGGCAGCGATGAGGTTCGAGGGCGAGCTCGTCCCGTTCGAAACGATCCCGCTCGCGATCTCCGCGCTGCGCGGCGGCGAGACCGAGTTCGCGTGCGTGCCGATCGAGAACTCCGTCGAGGGTGCCGTGCCGGCGACGCTGGACGCGCTGATTCGCGACGAGCCGGTCGTGGCCGTCGCCGAGACCGTGCTGGACGTCCGCTTCAGCGTCCTGGTCCGTCCGGGGACCACCGAGATCAAGTCGGTGGCCTCGCACCCGCACGCGCTGGCTCAGGTGCGCGAGTGGATCGCCTCGGAGCTGCCGGGCGTCACGTCGATCGCCACCTCGTCCACCGCTGCTGCTGCCGCCGCGGTTGAGCGCGGGGAGTTCGATGCCGCCGTGACCGCTCCGGTGGCCGTGAACCACTACAAGCTCGACGAGTACGCCACCGACGTGCTGGACGTGGCCGACGCGCGGACCCGCTTCCTGCTGCTGCAACGTCCGGGGCAGCTGCCTGAGCCGACCGGAGCAGACCGCACCAGCGTCGTCGTGACCACGCCGGACCGCATGGGCGTGCTGTCCGAGCTGCTCACGGAACTGGCTCTGCGTGGGATCAATCTCACCGGCCTCGAATCGCGCCCCACGAAGGGCAAACTGGGGGAGTACCGCTTCTACATCGACGTCGAGGGGCACATCGCAGAACCGAGGATCGGTGACGCGCTGGCCGCGCTGCACCGACACTCGCGCGAGATCCGGTTCCTCGGGTCCTTCCCGAAGGCCGACCACAGGCCCGTCGAGGCCCACAACGCCGAGTTCACCGCAGCAGCCACTTGGGTCGATGCTGTCAGAAAGGGCGAGACCGGGTGAGGTTGCTGCTGGTCAGGCACGGTGAGACGGCGTCGAACATCGAACGCAAGCTGGACACGGCCATGCCAGGTCCACCCCTCACCGAACTGGGCCAGAAGCAGGCCCGCGAGCTGTCGGACGTGCTGGTCGGCGAGGACATCGCCGCCGTCTACGCGAGCATCGGCCTGCGCGCCCAGCAAACCGCCGCCCCGACCGCCGAACGCCTCGGCCTGCCCGTGCAGATCCTGGAGGGCGTCCACGAGATCCAGGTGGGCTCGCTGGAGGGGCGCAACGACCCCGACGCCTACCGGATCTACCTGGAGACGGTCATCAAGTGGGCCGAGGGCGACCTCGACCTGCCGTTCCCCGACGGCGGCGAGTCCGGGCAGCAGGTCCTCGACCGCTTCCTGGGTGCCGTCGAGTCGATCAGGCAGGACGGCACGGTCATGGTCGTCACCCACGGCGGCTCCGGACGGATGGGTGCGTTAGCGCTGGCGTCCAACGTGCCGGTGGAGCTGGCGGAGAACCTGCTGCCGAACACCGGCGTCGTGGTGCTGGAGTCCGAGGGCGACGGCTGGGTGTGCCGCTCCTGGGCAGGCGTGGAGCTCTAGCCCCAGCCCAGCTCGTGCAGCCGAGCGTCGTCCACCCCGAAGTGGTGGGCGATCTCGTGCACCACCGTGATGATCACTTCCTCCACGACGTCCTCCTCGGAGTCGCAGATGTCGAGGATCGCCTCGCGGTAGATGAAGATGTGGTCCGGCAGGTTGCCGCCGTAGTCCGTGCTGCGCTCGGTCAGCGCGATCCCCTGGTACAGCCCGAGCAGTGACGGTTCGTCGGGGTTGCGGTCCTCGACCAGCACCACCACGTTGTTCATCGCGTGCGTGAACTCCGGCGGGACCAGGTCCAGGGCTTCCTCGACCAGCTCGTCGAACCGAGCACGGGTCATCTCGACGGTCATCGGGGCTCGGTGGTCGTGGTCGGGCTGGACGAGGACGGCTTGTCGGGCTTGCCCGAGTCCGACGGCTTGCCGGACTCCGAAGGCGGCTTGCCCGACTCGGAGTGCAGCGGCGCGCCGGTCGGCTCGTCCTGCGGCTTCACCGAGGTGGTCTGCGGCGGGTTCGCGGTGGTCAGCGGGGCGCCGTTGGGGTTGCGGACGCTGTCCTTCCACGCCACGAGGTTGTTGCCCTGGGGGACGGCGCCGATCTTGCAGTTGGCCTTGCGGGAACCGACGGCCCAGCTCTTCTCCGAGCGGGTGTCCCAGGTGACGAGCAGGTTCTTCGCCTTCAGGTCGGCACCGCCGGTGTAGTCCGCGGCGATGGCGGCGCACTTCTCGGACATGGCCGAGTCCTGCTTCTCGATCGGCATGAACTCGCCCTCGGGGTGCTGGACGACGCCGACGATCTCGAACGCGTGCGGCTGGTCGCAGCCGACCGGGTCGCCGACCGTGTTGTTCTCGCCCAGGGCGACGCAGACCGCCGGGTCGTAGACGTTCGACTGGTCCTGGGTCTTCGCGCTGCCGAACGACGGGAGTGCCGCTCCGGAGGGCGCTGTGACCTGCAGGCCGCAGCGGATCTGCCGGTAGTTCTCGGACCAGCGGTGCTCGTCCGGGTTCAGGGTGCTGACGCCGTACTTGCCGTCCGGGTCGAGCTTGCCGGACATGTACGAGCTGGCGGCGGAGGCGCAGTGCTCCTGCGAGATCTTCTCCCAGGCGTCCGCGTTCGGGAACGGCGCGTCCTTCGGGTACGCGGCGGTGATGTCGGCCGTGCCGGTGACCTCGAAGCGGTGGGCGGCGCCGCAGTCGACCTTCTGCGCGTCGGAGAGGTCCTTCTTCTCCCAGTTGAGGCACTCGCCCGCGTTCGCCTGGTAGGCCGCGTTGACGAGCTCGCGTTTCGACCCCAGCGGGCCTCCTGCCAGCACGGACGTGAACGCGGACAACATCAACAAGACGAACGCGCCGAGGAAAGCGCCGACCATCACAAGCCGCGTGTCGCGGATGTGACCAGATCGACTCAACCAACCGGCGCTCGGAGACATCTCATCCATGATGCCCGTGCCGTGTGAGACGGCTGTGCGCCGGGTTCGGTCGAGTGTTGCTATTAGGACACTCGTCACGGAATCGGCCGTCGTTCAGCCGCGTCGCTAGGTACCTTGCCCGCGGGAGTGGTGATGACTGACAACAACGTGCCAGGACCTGGCCAGCCGACGCCCCAGCCAGGGCCCGGCCAGCCGCAGCAGCCGCAACAGCAGCCGCCGCAGTACCAACCGGCGCCGCAGCCGAACGCGCCCGTCAAGGGCAAGGGCAGCATGCGCCAGCAGCAGGCCGGCGTGACGCAGCCGCGTCAGGCGACGGTCGCCGAGCAGCGCGCTCGTGCCGCCGCGTTGAAGGCGCAGCAGGAGCGGTTCGCCGCCGAGTCCGCCGCGTTCGAGAAGAAGCGCAAGACCCGCAAGC
Organism: Lentzea sp. NPDC051838; assembly: GCF_040681245.1. Lineage (NCBI taxonomy): Bacteria > Bacillati > Actinomycetota > Actinomycetes > Pseudonocardiales > Pseudonocardiaceae > Lentzea > Lentzea sp. NPDC051838. The sequence goes on along the minus strand of NZ_JBFAYI010000021.1, from coordinate 54,760 downwards.
GCCTGCTCATCGGTGGTGGTGTCACCGTGGGCATCGTGGCGCTGGTCGCGATCTGGTACGCCGCCGCCAGCCCGTCCAACGTGACGGCGCAGTGCACGGACCAGAACAACGTGATCGTCGACGACGACTACTGCTCCGACAGCTACTACCGCAGCCACGGCGGCTACAGCAGCGGTGGCTTCATCTACATCGGCAGCTCGTCGTACCGCTACAACTACGGCGGGTCCGGCGTGGTCGGGCAGAAGGTCACCGGCGGCAGCTACACGATCCCCAAGGGCGCGAACGTCACCACGAAGTCGGGCACGTCCGTCCAGCGCGGCGGCTTCGGCATCAGCAGCGGCTCGTCCAGCAGCGGAGGCTGACCCAGTTGCGTCGTGACACCTCGCAACCGCGGCCGAACTGGCAGCGCACGGTCTCGGACCAGGGGTTGGTCTTCGGCCTGCCCGCGAAGTACGCGAACGGAGCCGATCGCCCGTACTGGGACGAGTCGGTGCACTACGTGTTCGAGATGAGCGAGATCCTCTCGCTCGAAGCCGACGTCGAGCTGCTCCACTCCATGTGCCTCGACGCGGTGGACAACGTGGTCCTGACCGAGCGCTACCGGGACTTCGGCATCCCAGAGTGGGTCTGGCCGCACATCGCCGAGTCGTGGCGCCGCCGCGACCCGCACGTCTACGGCCGCTTCGACCTGCGCTACGACGGCTCCGGCCCGGCCAAGCTGCTCGAGTACAACGCGGACACCCCCACGTCACTGCTGGAGGCCGCGTACATCCAGTGGTACTGGAAGGAAGAGGTCTTCCCGGACGACGACCAGTGGAACTCGCTGCACGAGCGCCTGGTCGAGCGCTGGACCGAGATCGGTGCCAAGCTCCCGTCCGGTGAGCTGCACTTCAGCTGGTCGAGCGCGGACCCGTCCGGCGAGGACCACCTCACCGCCGCGTGCCTGCAGGAGACGGCCGCGGAGGCCGGCCTGAACACCGTGGGCATCGCGATGGAGGACATCGGCTGGGACACGCTGCTCAACAGGTTCGTGGATCTTGAGGAATCGCCGATGAACGCGGCGTTCAAGCTCTACCCGTGGGAGTGGGTGGTCGAGGAGCAGTTCGGCCGCCACGCCGTCGAGTCGCTGCCCGGCACCCTGTGGATCGAGCCGCTGTGGAAGATGCTGCTCTCCAACAAGGCGCTGCTCGCGATCCTGTGGGAGATGCACCCCGGCCACCCCAACCTGCTCCCGGCCTTCCTGAACGACCCCGGCCTGCTCACCGAGTACGTGCGCAAACCGCTGCTCGGGCGCGAGGGGTCGAACATCCAGATCGTCGCTCCTGGCTACGAGACGCAGACCGGTGGCGTGTACGGCAAAGAAGGTTTCGTGTACCAGCTGTTCGATCCGCTTCCGGAGTTCGACGGCTACCGCCCCGCATTGGGTGCCTGGGTCGTCGGCGACACGTCGGCAGGCCTCGGCATCCGGGAAACGGTCGGTCTGGTGACCGACGATGGCGCGGCGTTCGTGCCGCATCGAATTGTTGAGTAAGACTCCGAAAGGGAACAGCACATGACGACCACGCTGCTCGCGTTGGACCCCGGCTTCGGCGCGACCTTGGGTCGGAACATCGGCGCGATCGCGCTGTACGCCGTCGTCGGTCTCGTCCTCATGGTGTTCGGCTTCTACGCCATCGACTGGACGACGCCGGGCAAGCTGTCCGCCCTCGTCCGCAACGGCTGCCCGAACGCCGTCATCGTGACCGCCTCCGGACTCGTCTCGATGGCGTTCATCGTGGTCATCGCGATCACGTCGTCGGTCGGCAAGCTCGACGAGGGCCTGCTGTCGGCGCTGATCTACGGCCTGGTCGGCATCATCGTGCAGGTCGCCGCCGTGCGTCTGCTGGAGTGGGTGACCAAGCTGGACATCGGTTCGATCATCGAGTCGGAGAAGTTCGCGCCGGCCTCGGTCGTCGTCGCGTCGGCGCACGTCGCCCTCGGTCTCGTGGTGGCCGTCGCCATCAGCTAGTCACGCGTTCTCGTCGAGGGACCCGGTGCTCAGGCGCCGGGTCCTCGTCGTTTGCGCAGGAGGTGCCGAGCTCCGACGCCGACCGACACCAGGCCGGCCACGCCGAGCAGGATCGGCGGCACGAGCGGCAGCGGGCCCTGGCCACGACCGCCGAACTCGACCAGCCGGCCGTCGCCGAGGTCGACCAGATGAACGCCGTCCACGACGACGGGCACACCGCCGACCGCGTCCCGGTAGGCCTGCGGCAGCAGAACCGCGCACGCGACGAGCAGCGCGAGACCCGCGAAGCCCGCCAGTTTTCCGTTGCGATCGCTCGTCACGAAACGTCCGACGCGGGGCGGCCCGGGGCGTTGCCTCCCCTGCCTCGATATCCGGATGAAGTGCGTCCGAGGTGGGGACTACCCTTTTCAGGGTGATTGACCTCAAGGTGTTGCGCGAGAACCCGGAGATCGTGCGCGCTTCGCAGCGTGCCCGTGGCGAGGACGAGGGCGTCGTCGACTCCCTGCTGTCCGCTGACGAGCGCCGGCGGACCGCCATCTCCCGCGCGGACACCCTGCGCGCCGAGCAGCGGGTCCTCGGCAAGGAGGTCGGCAAGGCCAAGGGCGACGAACGCACGGCGTTGCTCGTCAAGGCCAAGGAGCTGGCCGCCGAGGTGAAGGCCGCCGAGGCCGAGCAGGGCGCCACCGCCGACGAGGTCAACGAGCTGCTCGCCAAGATCCCGAACCTGGTGCACCCGGACGCGCCGGTCGGTGGCGAGGACGACTTCGTGGTCGTGAAGACCGTGGGCGAGCCGCGCGAGTTCGACTTCGAGCCGCAGGACCACCTGGACCTGGGCACGAAGCTCGGCGCGATCGACATGGAGCGCGGCGCCAAGGTCGGCGGCAGCAGGTTCTACTTCCTCAAGGGCGTCGGCGCGCAGCTGGAGCTCGCGCTGCTCAACATGGCGGCGCAGCAGGCGACGGCCAACGGGTTCCAGCTCATGATCACGCCCACGCTGGTGCGGCCGGAGATCATGGCGGGCACCGGGTTCCTGGGCGCGCACTCGAGCGAGATCTACCACCTGCCGAACGACGACCTGTACCTCGTCGGCACGTCGGAGGTGCCGCTCGCGGGTTACCACGCGGACGAGATCCTCGACGGCGAGCGCCGGTACGCGGGCTGGTCGTCGTGCTACCGCCGCGAGGCCGGCTCGTACGGCAAGGACACGCGGGGCATCATCCGCGTGCACCAGTTCAACAAGGTCGAGATGTTCTCGTACGTGAAGCCCGAGGACGCCGAGGCGGAGCACGCCCGGCTGCTCGGGTGGGAAGAGGAGATGCTCGCCAAGATCGAGGTGCCGTACCGCGTCATCGACACGGCGACGGGTGACCTCGGCATGTCGGCGCACCGCAAGTTCGACTGCGAGGCGTGGGTGCCGACGCAGCAGAAGTACCGCGAGCTGACGTCGACGTCGAACTGCACCACGTTCCAGGCGCGCCGGTTGAACGTGCGCTACCGGGACGAGAACGGCAAGTCGCAGATCGCGGCGACGTTGAACGGCACGCTGGCCACCACGCGCTGGATCGTCGCGATTCTGGAGAACCACCAGAACGCGGACGGCTCGGTCACGGTGCCGCAGGCGATGCGGCCGTTCATGGGCGGTCTCGAAGTTCTCAAGTGAGCGAGGCGATGTGGCGCGCGATCTCCAGCGCGCTCGTCGCCGCAGGTGAAGGCGCGTTCAGGACGTGCACCTGACGGGGAGCCGACTCGATGAGGAAGTCGTCGACCAGCGACCCGTCAGGCAGCATCGCCTGAGCGCGCACACCGCTCTCCGCCCGCACGAGGTCGTCCTCGGTCACCGCGGGCACCAGCCGGGCCAGCGAGGCGGCGAACCGCTTGCGCGACAACGAGCGCAGCACCTCGTCCACCCCGGTCCGCGCGAACTTCCGCGCCAGCTTCCAGGTGCCGGGGAACCGCGCCACGTCGAGAACATCGCTGAACGAGAAGTCCCGCCACCGGTAGCCCTCGCGCCGCAACGCCAGCACCGCGTTCGGCCCGCAGTGCACCGATCCGTCGAGCATCCGGGTCAGGTGCACGCCGAGGAACGGCAGCGTCGGGTCCGGCACCGGGTAGATCAGGCCGCGCACCAACGAGGTGCGTCGAAGCTCGTAGTACTCCCCGCGGAACGGCACGATGCGCGCTGACGGCGTCAACCCCGCGAGCCGCGCGATCCGGTCGCTCTGCAACCCGGCGCAGTTCACGAGCACATCGCCGCGCACGACTTCCTGCGGCGTCGCCACCTCGACGCGCGAACCGACGGTCCGGATCGCCAGCGCGGGAGATTGAAGCCGCAGGTCGTGGCCGTCCAGCGACCGCACGAGCGCAGCGCAGACAGCCGAGTAGTCGATGATCCCGGTGCTCTCCACCCGCAACGCGGCCACGCAGGCCACCTCGGGCTCGTACTCCAAAGCCTCTTCCGCGGTGATCAGCTTCGCGGGCACACCGTTCGCTTCAGCGCGTGAGGCCAAAGCGTGCAGCCGTGGGAGTTCATCGGCGGAGGTGGCTACAACGAGCTTGCCGCACACCTCGACCGGAACGCCGTGCTCGCGCGCGAACGCGACCATCGACGCGTTGCCGGCCACAGACATGCGGGCCTTCAACGAACCGGGCTTGTAGTAGAGCCCGGCGTGCACGACGTTCGAGTTGTGGCCGGTCTGGTGCGCGCCCCAGCGCGACTCCTTCTCCAGCACGGTGACGCGATCACCGCGGGAGGCCAGCTCAGCCGCCACCGCCAGCCCGACGATTCCGCCACCGATCACCACAACAGAGCGCACAGTGACGGAATCTAGTTTCGGCCCGTCCGCCGTTACAGGTGCCGATCGAGTGTCGGCAGCACGTCGGCCGCGACCTCTTCGACGACCTGCTCGCTGCCGGCGTAGATCCCGTCGTGCCGCGGCCAGTGCGCCACCACGTCGGTGAAGCCCAGCTCAGCGGCCCTGCCGACGGCGTCGACGAAGCACTGCACGCTCGACAGCGAGTACACCGGCGCCGAGTCCAGGTTGAGGTAGCGGCTCACCCGCGACGTGCGGCCGTGCGTGGCCAACGTCTCAGTGAACTGCTCCGACAGCCGGGCGACGCCGCTCCACCACTCCTCGTGGTCTTCGACTGGCGGTCCGGTGGTGACCCAGCCCTGACCGAACTTCGCCGCGACGCGCATCGCCTTCGGCCCGTTCGCGGCGACCACGAACGGCACCCGCGGCCGCTGCACGCAACCGGGAGCGCTGCGGGCCTCCTCGGCGGAGAAGAACTCGCCGTGCCACGACGTGCGGTCCTTGATCAGCAGCTGGTCGAGCAGCTCGACGAACTCGCCGAACCGCGCGGTGCGGTCGCGCGGCAGCAACGGCTTCGCGCCCTGCACGACGGTGTCGTACCCGTCCCCACCTGCGCCGACGCCGAGGGTGAAGCGTCCGTCGGACACGTCGTCGATCGTCAGCAGCTCGCGCGCGAACGGCACGGGGTGGCGGAAGTTCGGGCTCGCCACGAAGGTGCCGAGTCTGATGCGCGAGGTGACCAGTGCGGCGGCTGTCAGGGTCGGAATCGCGCCGAACCACGGGCCGTCGACCAGGGTGCGCCAGCCGAGGTGGTCGTAGGTCCACGCGTGGTGGAAGCCGTACTCCTCGGCCGCGCGCCACTTCGGTTCGGCGATCCACCATCGGTGCTCAGGGAGAATCACGATGCCTACGCGCACGGACGTACGGTAACCAGCTGTTCAGCTCGTTACGAACTTGGCTCGCGTAGTTGACAAGGCAAGATGTCGGTGTGGAACAGCCGCGCCTGGTCGCCTCCGACGTCGATGGAACCCTGCTCAACCCGATGGAGACGGTGAGCCCGCGCACTGCGGCAGTGGTCGCGCGCGTGTTGGCGGCAGGCGTGCCGTTCGTCCTGGCCACCGGCAGGCCCCCGCGCTGGATCCCGCGGATCGCCCAGGAGGCCGGTCTCGACGGGCTGGCCGTGTGCGCGAACGGCGCGGTGCTCTACGACATCGGCAAGGACGAGATCGTCTGGGCGCGCACCCTCACGTCGATGCAGTTGCACGACATCGCGGCCGCCGTCGACAGCATCCTCGACGACTGCACGTACGCGGTGGAGTTGGTCGGCACGCCCAAGGACGAGAAGACGTTCGTCGCCGAGCTCAGCTACACGCACCCGTGGCCTGAGGGCCCGCACAGCGGCCTGACCAGGGCGGAGACGCTCGGCCACCCCGCGATCAAGCTGCTGATCAGGCACCGGAACCTGACCAGCGGCGAGATGGTCCGGGCGATCAGCGAGGTGCTGCACGGCGAGGTCGACCTGACCTACTCCACGAACAACGGCCTGATCGAGGCCTCGGTGCACGGTGTCACGAAGGCGTCGGGCCTCGCCGACGTGGCGGAGCGGTTCGGAGTCGAGCGCGAGCACGTCATCGCGTTCGGAGACATGCCGAACGACGTGGAGATGCTCACGTGGGCAGGGCACGGCGTGGCGATGGCGAACGGCCACGAGGCCGCGAAGGCCGCCGCCGACGAGGTGACCGGCCCGAACGCCGAGGACGGCGTCGCCATGGTCCTGGAACGGTGGTTCTGAGGCCGCGATTACCCTGTGCGGCATGCGCGCACTCGTGACCGGCGGCGCCGGTTTCATCGGCTCCACCCTGGTCGACCGCCTGCTGCGGGACGGGCACGAGGTCCACGTGATCGACGACCTGCGCCGCGGCAAGCGGACCGCGCCGGCCGACCCTGCCCACGCGGACAGGTACTCGTTCACCGAGCTCGACGTCACCTCTCCGCAGCTCGACGACCTGTTCGAGCAGGTCAAGCCCGAGGCGGTGTTCCACCTCGCGGCCCAGATCGACGTGCGGGTGAGCGTCGAACGGCCGTTGGACGACGCGCGGCAGAACGTCCTCGGCACGATCAACCTGGCCGAGGCGGCGCGCAGGGCCGGCACGCGCAAGATCCTCTTCGCGTCCTCCGGCGGGTCCATCTACGGCACGCCGGACGTCCTGCCGGTGTCCGAGGAGGTGCCGACGAACCCGAAGTCGCCGTACGCGGCGAGCAAGCTCTCGGGTGAGATCTACCTCAACACGTTCCGGCAGCTCTACGGCATCGACTGCACGCACCTGGCGCTCGCGAACGTCTACGGCCCGCGGCAGGACCCGCACGGCGAGGCGGGCGTGGTGGCGATCTTCGCGAACGCCCTGCTCGCCGGGAAGCCGACGAAGGTGTTCGGCGACGGCGGCAACACCAGGGACTACGTGTTCGTCGAGGACGTCGTGAACGCGTTCGTGCTGGCCAGCGGCGACAACGGCGGTGGCCGCAGGTACAACATCGGCACCGGCGTGCAGGTGTCCGACCGCGAGCTGCACACCCTGGTCGCGCAGGCCGCCGGTGCCGCCGACACCCCCGAGCACGCCCCTGCCCGGCTGGGCGACCTGCGGGCGTCCGCGCTCGACCCGAGCCTCGCCAAGGCCGAGCTCGGCTGGGTGCCGGAAGTGGACATTCAGACCGGCGTGCGATGCACCGTCGAGTACTTCCGCGAGGCCTGAGCCCGGCACCCCGGCCGGGTTCACCCGGACGAGAGCAGTTAGCATCGCCGTGTGTCGAGCGAATTCCTCGGCAGGGCCCTCATCGTGGTGCCTGCCTGGAACGAAGAAGCCGCCGTCGGTGACACCGTGCGCGAGATTCTCGATTCGGTGCCCAACGCAGACGTGCTCGTTGTTGACGACGGTTCCACCGACCTGACCGCGGAAGCGGCCAAGGCGGCGGGCGCCCTCGTCCTCGAGCTGCCCTTCAACCTCGGTGTCGGCGGGGCGATGCGAGCGGGCTTCCGCTACGCGGTGCGCCACGGCTACGACGCCGCGGTGCAGGTCGACGCGGACGGCCAGCACAACCCGGCCGAGGTCCCCGACCTGCTCGCGAAGCTGAACGAGGCCGATCTGGTCATCGGTGCGCGCTTCGCCGAGAAGGGCGACTACCAGGTGCGCGGCCCCCGCAAGTGGGCCATGGTCGTGCTGAGCAAGGTCCTGTCGTGGGTGGCGAAGACGAAGCTCACGGACACCACCTCGGGATTCAAGGCGACGGGCAAGCGCGCGCTGCCGCTGTTCGCCGAGAACTACCCCGTCGAATACCTCGGCGACACCATCGAGTCGCTGGTCATCGCGGTGCGCGCGGGCTGCACGATCACCCAGGTGCCCGCGCACATGCGGGAGCGCCGGGCGGGTACCCCGAGCCACAGCCCGTGGAAGTCGACGGTCTACCTGGGCCGCGCCGGGTTCGCCCTGCTGCTCGCGTTGATCCGCCGGTGGGACGTGTCGGTCAAGGCCTCCACGCCGCGCGTGCCCACGCCCACGGCGACCGCTGAGAGGGGTGTCGCGTGAGCGCGTACATCGTCGCCATCATCGGCAGCGTCCTGATCCTCCTCGGGATCATGGAGCTGCTGCGCCGCCGTCAGCTCAGCGAGAAGTACGCGGTGCTGTGGCTGGTCGTCGGTCTGCTGCTGCTGGTCCTCACGATCTTCCCGGGCCTGCTGGGCACGTTGAGCTCCGCGGCCGGCGTCGAGGTTCCGTCGAACCTGCTCTTCTTCACCGCGATCGTGTTCCTCATCGGTGTCGCGCTGCACCTGTCGTGGGAGCTCTCGCGGCTGGAGGACGAGACCCGCAAGCTCGCCGAGGACCTGGCGATCCTGCGTCTCGAGGTCGAGGAGCAGGGCAAGCAGCTGCGCGGGTCGAACGACACCGGGCGCTAGTCCCCAAGCACGAAGAAGCCCTGCTCCGGAGCCCGGAGCAGGGCTTCTTTCCGTCTGTGCTCAGTGCTGACCGGGAACCGGCGTGCCGTGCATCAGGGCGGTGACGACCGCGACGGCGTTGTCCCAGGAGAACTTCTCCGCGGTGTTCTTGGCCAGCAGCTCGGCCATCGCCTTGCGGTGCGCCTCGTCCGTCAGCGCCTCCTTCAGCGCTTTGCCCAGCGCCTTCGGCTGCTGCGCCGGCACGAGCCAGCCCGTCTCGCCGTCGGTCACGATCTCGGCGGTGCCACCGACGTCCGTGGCGATGACGCAGGCACCCATCGCGGCGGCTTCCAGCACCGTCGTCGGCAGGCCCTCGGTCCAGCTGGGGTTCACCACGACCGTCGCGGCCGCCATCTCCTTCAGCGCGACCGGGTGGGTCACGGCGCCGAGGAACTCGACCTGCTCGGCGAGCCCGAGCGACTTGACCTTCGACTCGAGCATCCCGCGCGCGGGCCCGTCGCCGCAGATCCGCGCGTGCACGGGCACTCCGGCGGCCTTGACCTCGGCGATGGCGTCCAGCAGGTCCTGCACGCCCTTGCCGTTGATCAGCCGGCCGACGAAGCACACGGTGTTCGGCTTGCCGGACGGCGCGGAGTGCACGCCGTCGGGCAGGTCCATGCCGCGGTGCACGACGATCGCCTCACGCCCGGCGAGCTTGCGGACGAACTGCTGAGCGGGCTTCGACACCGCCACGACACCGGCGGCCATGCGCAGCACCGGCTGGGCGATCGTCGTGTCGACCGTGTTCGCGACGAACCTGACGAACAGGTTGCCGCTCTGCACCGGCGTCGACCCGTGCTCGATGTGCACCCGGCGGATGCCCTTGCGCTTGGCCCAGATGCTCGCCAACGCAGCGTGGTAGAAGAACCGCGTGTGCGTCATCATCACCGAGTCCGGCGTGACGTACTGGCGCAGCAGCTTGTGGAAGCCGGGCTTGGGGACCGGGTAGGGCGACACCGGCATCCACGACGGCCAGCGCACCACGGTCCAGCGGTCCGACAGGTGCTCGACACCGGGCTTCGACGCGGTGTCCGAGGTCAGCACGGTGATGCGGAGGTCCGGATCGGCCTCCAGCAGCCTCTTGTGGAGCTCGAACGCGTAAGCCTCGAGACCACCGGGATGCGGGGGGTAGCAGGACGGCAGGTCCACCAGGTGCATGGGTCCAATTTCCCACACGCGCGGCTGCGTCCCTCAGCCTGCCTGTACCTTCGCGTCCGGCACCTCTGAGCGTGCCGATCAGTCCTGGGGGATTGGGGATACATGAAGTTGCTTTCGCGCGCCCTCGTTGCGATGGGCGCTGTTGCTGCTGCCACGGTGGTTGTTCCTGCCAGCGGCGTTGTCGACGGAACCCCGGTCGCGGACGGCGCCCAGCCGTACGTCGCCCGGATCACCGTCGGCACCGAGTCGGCGTGCACCGGCGCGTTGATCGACCCGTACTGGGTGGTCACCGCGAACGGCTGCGTGCCGGACGGGAGAGAGGCCACCGCGGTCATCGGCCGCACGCAGGCGGGCCAGACGACCGGAGTCACCAGCAAGATCACGCAGGTCGTCCGGCGCGACGACCGCGACATCGCGCTGGTCAAGCTCGAGTTCCCGGTGATGGACCTGCCGAAGCTCAAGATCGCCACCACGCCTGCCGCGGCCGGTGAGGTGCTGAAGATCTCGGGCTGGGGCCGCACGCGTCAGACGTTCGCGAACGACCGGCTGCACGTGGCGTCGTTCTCGGTCGACTCCGCCAACGGCCAGACCGTCGCGGTGACCGGTCAGTCGGTCGGCCTGTGCAAGGGAGACGCGGGTGGTCCTGCCATCCGTGAGGTGAACGGTGTCGCCGAGCTCGTCGCGGTCGGCACCAAGTCCTGGCAGGGCGGTTGCTACGGCGTCTCGGACACCCGCACCGGCGCGACCGCGGGCCGGGTGGACAACATCGGCGCGTGGATCACCGAGCAGATCGGTGGACGCACGGTGACGCTCAAGAACAACTACACGCAGAAGTGCGCGGTGCAGTTCGGTTTCGAGCCGACTGCGGGTACGACGCTGAAGCAGTACACCTGTGCGCCGTACCTGGACCAGGTCTGGACGTTGAAGCCGGTGAACGGCGGGTTCGCGGTGTACAACGTGCACACCAAGCTCTGCGCGTCGGCCCGGGGAACCTCCGACGTCGCCGGCTGGACCGTGCCGATGCTCGACTGCAGCGCTGCGGAGCCACTGCAGGCGTGGCAGGTCAACGCGGTCGCCAACGGCACGCAGATCCGCAACTCGGTGACCGGCCTCTGCCTGGCCGTGTGGTGGCGCACGCCGGACGACGGCGCCGAGGCCACCTATCAGGTCTGCGAAGCGGCATACGCGGACCAGGTGTGGACGCTGAACTCCTGATTCGAGCGGCGGCAGTGGTCACTCAGCGGTGGCCGCTGCCGCTTTCTCGGTGTCCGCACGGGCGTGCCGGGTGAGCCCGATCCACGCGATGGCCGCACCGATCGCCCACGCCAGCGCCATACCGCACGCGGCGCCGATGACACCGAACTGAGTGCCGAGCAACGCGATCAGCGCCAGCTCGCACAGCAGCTGGATGGTGCGCACCCGCGGTCCGACCCACGCCCGGCCGCTCGCCTTCGCGGCGACCATCGCGGTCTGCCCCGACGCGAGCAGCAGCGCGTAGACCAGCAGGATCAGCACGACTGGTTCGAGCTTCGTCCAGTCGGTCTTGAGGAACGTGCTCATGAGCTCCGTCGGCAGGACCAGGACGATCAGCATGCCGATCCCGCTCACCCCGGCGGCCAGCAGCGACACGATCGCGGGCGCGCGCACGACGTCCTTGGCGCTGCGACCGGCGAGGTGTGCGAGCAGCGCGTTGCCGATGCCGACGAACAGCACGGTCATCGCGGTGATCGGCGTCATCGCCTTGCGCAGCAGGCCGTAGCCGTCGAGGCCGGTCGCCCAGATCGCCATGCCGAACGTCGCGTAGATGCCGGCGGCGAGGTACACCGCGTCGATCAGGAAGCCGGGGATGAGCTTGCGCTGCTCCTTGATCCACCCGACGACCGAGCCCAGCGAGAACGGGGCGCCCGTCAGCACGATCGCGGCGAGCGTCGCCAGGATGCCGGTGATCGCCCACACCAGGTACATGCGCGAGACGTCGAGGTGGTCTACCAGCGCGAACGTGCCCGCGGCACCTGCGAACACGATCAGCCAGCCACCGTCGAGGGCGAGCGAGAGCAACGGGCGCTGCTTGCCGTAGCCGACGTACCGGGCGTGGTCGAGCACACCGAGGAACGGCGAGGCCACCGCCTGGATCAGCAACAGGTCGCGAGCGGTTCCGTCGAGGAACAGCGCGACGATCAGCGCGCACACGCCGATGACGAGACCGAGCGTGAGGGCCGTCGCGGCAGGCGGGCGCAGCGCCTTCGGATCGTTGGACGACGCGGTGCGCGCGACCAGCATCGGCTCGGACGCGATCGCCCGGCTCACGTACCACTGGCCCGTCTGCACCATCACGATCAGCGAGAAGATGCCGTACTCGGCGTCGCCCGAGATCGGAAGGGCCGCCGCCTGCACCACGAACGCGATCGCGGAGAACACGAGCTGGTCGACGGTGACGAGCGACTGGTAACCGGCCCGGTCGACGAGCTTGCGGATCAGCGAGGGCGCAGGCTTCGTCACGGCTTTGGGTACCTTCTCGAAGGGGAGTTCGAGTCGCCTACTCTACGGTGTCCCCGATTCACGCCTGCTTGGAGGCAGTGGTGGTCTCGCCGGTCTCAGTGGTCATCCCGTGCGCACCGAAGACCGACTTCCTCGAGGAGACGCTGCGCGCGGTCGCCGCGCAGACCCACCAGGAGTGGGAGGTCGTCCTCGTCCTCGACGGCGACTGCGCCCAGAACCGCGCCGCCGCCGAGGTGCTCCCGAGCGACCGCGTGCAGATCCTGGTGACCCCGGCCCCTCGCAGCGGCCCCGCGGTCGGCCGCAACATCGGCCTCGACGCGGCGAAGCACGAGCTGGTGGCGTTCCTCGACGCCGACGACCTCTGCACCCCCGAGCGGCTCGAGCGCCAGGCAGCGGCCCTGGACGCGGACCCCGGTCTTGGCCTGGTCGGCGCGTGGTCCTACAAGATCGACCCGGAAGGCACCCGCGTCGGCGAATTCCACTCCGTCACCGGCCGCGAGCAGGTCGCGAAGACGATGTTGCTCTACAACATCCTCACCACGTCCACGATCATGACCCGCAAGGCGCTGGTGGACGAGGTCGGCGGCTTCGACCCGCGGCTGATCCGGCTCGAGGACTACGACCTGTGGCTGCGCATCCTGGCCAAGGCGGACGGCGACGTGCTGCCGGAGGAGCTCCTCGGCTACCGCGTGCACCCCGGCCAGTACAGCAGGGGCGGCCTGCTCGGCCCGGCCACCAAGCTGCTGTTCGCGAGCAAGAAGGCAGCGGCCAGGCGGATCGGCGTCAGCGGGCTCGCCACCTCGGCCAGGCACGTGGCGTGGCTCGGCGTGCAGGTGGCGAACCGCCGCTGGTGACGCCCCGAGAACGGAAAAGGCCCCCGGCGAACCGGGGGCCTTTCTCATGTCCAGTGCCTCAGCCGGTGGCGCTGAGGTCCACCCGGTAGATCTTCGAGCCGCCCTGCGAGTAGACGAGCTTGAGCGAGCGCACCCCGTCGAGCTTGTCCGTGCCCGCGGCGATCGTGCTGCTGCCGAAGACCTTCTCGTCGCTGTGGAACACGTACGTGACCTTGAGCTTCGCGACCGTGCGACGAACCTCTTCGTTCGTGTCCAGCTCGTCGAAGTGCGAGAACAGCAGGACGCGGTCCTTGCCGACGCCCTTCTCGTCCGGCACACCGGTGATCACGTGACCGAAGACGGGCTGCACGTCCTCCAGCGCCCACATCCACGGCGAGCCGTCGCCGGGGTCGTTCATCACCAGGTCGCCCTTGGGCACGAGCTTGCCGAGCTCGTCCATCGCGGCTTCCTTGGCCGGCGTCATCGTGCTGAGGCCGTTGTAGGCACCCAGGATGTAGACCGTGTTGCGGTTGACGTAGAGGCCGCTGCTGACCAGCGTCAGCACCAGGACCACGACGGCCGAGCTGCCGATGCGCGACCACTGGGTGTCGCCGACCTTGAAGCGCTCGACCACGCGGAGCAGGCCGTCGCGGGCCACGACCAGGCCGTTGCCCGCGAGCACCACCAGCGGCAGCGTGCACAGCGCGATGAAGCGCCAGCGGTCGTTCCACCACGGGCCGGTCAGCAGGGCGACGAGCGTGCCCTTGTACGACGTGGTCATCACGAACAGCAGCATGAAGACGCCGCCACCGACGAACCACCAGGTGAGGTCCTTCAGCCTGCGTGCGCCGACAACACCGAGGACCAGTGCGAGGACCAGCCAGTACTGCGGCTTGGCCGACTCGAAGTTGAGGAAGAACAGCTGGCCCAGCGCCGAGCCGGGGGTCGCGTAGATCGGCCAGTCGACCGCGGAGAACGTGGCGGTGGCCGCCGCGCCGAGCAGCTGCGGCACCGCGACGAGCGACGCGAGCACCGCCATCACGCCCAGGGCGACGACGTCCTTGAGCGGGACCTTGCGGGCGAGGACCCAGCGCTGCACCACGAAGAAGAAGCCGACGATCGTGGCGGACAGCGCGATGCTCGGGTGGATCGTGACGAGGCCGATCATGCCCAGCGCGCCCAGCACCACCAGCGCCAGGTGCCGCACGGTCACCGCCTCGACCAGCAGCGCGATGAACGCCGGGATCACCGCGACACCGCTCGCGAACGGCCACACCGGGCCGAAGAACTCCAGCGCGTACGGGTACGTGGTGAACGTGCCGGCCAGCAGTGCCACCGAGCCGACGAGCGCCGGGCGGGCGTTCACCACGCGCAGCACGCCGACGAGGCTCAGCGAGAACACACCGGCGAGCAGGCCCATCCACACGTTGATCGTCGGCATCACGCCGGCGCCGGTGATCTGCACCGCGGTGGCGAGCAGGACGTGGAAGCCGTTGGGGTAGAAGAAGTTCGCGTTGTTCGGGTCGTTCACGAACCGCAGGTCGCCCGGCGCCGACGCCCCGCTGTCCGCGATGTAGCGGATGCCGTTGGCGTGGAACATCGCGTCCCAGAACTGGTGCACCTGGTTGAAGCCGCCGGTGGCCTTGCTGGTGACGTAGAGGCCGAGCGCGGTGGCGGCCAGGACGGCCAGCGCGATGCCCACGTGCTGCACCCGCGTCCACGGCGTCGTCGCGCCCGTCTCCAGCCGCAGCGAGCCGTACCAGCGGCGCGCGACCAGGCGGACCAGGAACACGACAGCCGCGATGACCACCGTGACCAGCGCGAACGTCCAGGGCGACCAGCCGCCGAGCACCTTGGGCACGATCGGCCCTGTCAGCGAGATGACGCCGAACGTCAGCACGGGCGCGCCGGAGGCCAGCAGCCAGCCGCGCAGTCCTGCTGCGAGCCCGACCACCAGACCGGGCACCATCAGCACGAGCAGCAACACGGCCAGCACGCCGATATGGGCACTCATCGGGTTACACGCCTTTCTGAGGACCCGCTGAGCACCGCGGGGCGGTTCTCACTGTATTCAAGCCCCGAGGTCAGACCTTCTCGGGTACGCGTTCTTCCTTGGGCTCGACCGGCGGCGGCGAGATCGTCACCGGCGTCAGCGGGGTGTCGACCATGAGCCGCATCTTCTTGCGCGAGGGCTCCTCGACGTAGCGCCACATCAGGTAGCCGGCCACGCAGACGATCACCGGGATCAGCGGCAGCACCACCTGGAACAGCGGCTGTCCGCCACCGAGCCAGTTCGGGTACTCCGACTGCGCCCACCAGATCACCTCGATGATCAGCATGTGCACCAGGTAGACGCTGTACGAGAAGTGCCCGCCGGTCACGAACGGCCTGGTGGACAGCAGCCTGGCCGGGCCTCCGTCGGCGATCGCCAGCGCGACCAGCAGCGGCGGGAACAGGAACACGACCAGGATGACCGCGTTCGGGCGGTCCAGAGCGTGCGCGCCGTACAGGACGACGAACACGGCGAGAAGCAGGATGTACGACCACCACGTGCCGTGGCGGTCCGTGCGCGCGGTCCGCGGGATGCGTCGCACCACGAGGCACGCCAGCGAGCCCGCGACGAACGCGCCGAGCAGGCGGATCAGCCACAGGTACGGCATCGCGTAGAGGCCCTCACCGGCCACCGCGAACAGCGCCACCGGCATCACCGCGAGCATCGCCAGCACCATCAGCTGACGGTTGCGCGCCACCCGCCCGATGCGCGCGAACAGCAGCACCAGCACCGGGAAGATGCAGTAGACGAGCCACTCCGCGCTCACCGACCAGGCGGGACCGTTCCAGGTCAGCCGGTCGAAGTCGGGCGAGGTCCACAGCACGACCATGAACAGCTGGCGCAGGTAGCTCAGCACCGAGAACTCGTCGACCACCACCGGGTCGTGGCTGTGGATGGCCATCAGCCCGCCGTGCCACAACGCCGCGATGTTCAGCGTCACGAAGTACACCGGCCACACACGCGACAACCGGGCCCAGAGGAACATCCGCGTCTTGGCGCGGTCGACCTTCTCGCCCATCTTGTCGACGTAGTTCAGCGTCAGCACGAACCCGCTCAGCCCGAAGAACAGGTCCACGCCCAGGCCGCCGTTGTGCAGGATCGGCCACAGCACCCGCGCCACGCTCGGGAACTCGCTCAGGAAGTTGCCACCGACGTGGAACACCACGACCCAGAGCGCCGCGACGATGCGCAGGCCGGTGAGGGGCAGGATCTCACCGCGGGCCGAGACGAACTTGGGGCTGACGCCGTTGACCGGTGCAGGCATGGCGAAGAGGGTACTGGCCGGGGTTCAGGCGGGATTCGGCACCGGCACGGGCGCCGGTTCGGCCACCGGGGGTTCCTCCGCCTGCGGCGTCCGCTTCTCCGCGGTCCGCCGGTCGAGGCGCGCGATGAGCTTGCGGCCGACCTCGATCATCGGCTGTTCCACGTGGCGGAACAGCAGGTCGGCGAGCCCGATCGCGGCCAGGGTGATCATGATCGCGGTGAACGTCCGGTCGATGCGGAACGGCGGGAACGTCGAGACCATGAAGCTGGCCGCGATGCCCTGGACGAGGTAGAGCGAGTAGGAGCGCTCCCCGACGAACTTCATCGGGGGCGTGCTGAAGAACTTCACCAGCGGTCCGTCACCCAGCACGCTCAGCAGCAGCAGGCACACCACCAGGCCGTAGATGAGGACGGGCGTGGTGTCGGACCCGGTGAGCATCATCAGCCGGTGCGCGTTCAGCTGAACCGCGACCAGCACCGGCAGGAAGACGAAACCGAGCCACGGCCGCGTCAGGCCGCGCAGGAACGCGAACCCCTTCGGGTCGTGCAGCAGGATCGCCACCACGCAGCCCATCAGGATGACGATGTAGGACGACGTGCCGTAGTTGAAGGACGGCACCATCAGCACGAGCGCCAGCAGGGCGATCGCACCGAACGCGATGCCGAGGCGCCTGCCCATCGGCATGAACCCGGCCGCGAACGCGAGCAGCGGCCAGACCAGGTAGAACTTCTGCTCCACGGCCAGCGTCCACGAGTGACCGAAGATGTGCCCGGCCGCGATGAACTCGTTGTTGAACGTCAGGTAGTACGGCAGCACCTTGTCCAGCTCAGCGGTCACCCAGTCGCCGCGCCAGTAGTAGAGCAGCGCGGTCGCGGCGAGCACGACGTAGTAGACGGGCATCAGCCGGAACACGCGCCGCAGGTAGAAGTTGCGCACCGAGGCGCGGCCCTTGCGACCCTCCTCGCGCAGGGCGAGCGTCGTGATCAGGAAGCCGGAGAGCACGAAGAAGAGGTCGACGCCCATCCAGCCGCCCGAGTAGGCCCACGTCTTGCCGCCGAAGTGCTGGAACACGACCATCACCGCCGCGACGGCTCGCAGCCCGTCCAGGGCGGGAAACCGTCTCAACGCCAGGTAGTCGGCATGGGTGAGCTGCGGCATGAAGACCTCGACCAGTGCAGGGGGAACCGCCACGACGGGCGCGCAAAGCGACCGCGTTCCGTAGCGGCCTGTGGGAGGATGCCATCCACTCGGGGCATTCCTGAGTGTTTGCTGTGAAATTCGGCGACGCGGAGCTACCGGCGATGGGCCGAACGGTCTAGTTGGATGCTTACGTGGGGCGTTCGGGTGTCCCCGGTACCATCGGCTTCGCTCGGCTCCCCAATTCTGCGGTGAGCGCCGATCGACCCCACCCGAGAGACGTGACGGACAAGCCAAGAAACCAGAAGCCGACCGCTGTGTTCGAGGTGCTCGACGACAGCGGAGTCGGTCTGAGCGACGGCGAAGCACTCCTCGACGACCGGGAGCGCCGCCTGGTCGAGGGTGCCGCGAACTTCTACGCGCTGGCAGGCCCTGGCCAGACCTTCCGCTTCACGGTCCTGCGCGGACCCGCGGGCACCATGCCCGCTCTGACGGACGAGGAGCGCACGACCATCGAGTGGGAGGACGACCACGAGGTCGTCGGCTCGCTGGTCGTCCGCAGCCTCATGCACACGATCGCTGACCACCCGCCGTCGGACGGGCTCGTCGACATCGCGGTCGACATCGGCGGCCCGCCCGCCATGATCAACGCGTACGACCAGCTCAAGGGCGTGCTCGGCAAGGCGCGCAAGGCCGTGCGGTTCCTCGCGCCGGTCCAGTTCGACGCGCTGCGCCAGTTCCGCACCGACATGGTCGAGCGCAGGGGCCGCGACATTCCCCGCAAGGCGCCGATCCGGCTGTCCCGCGGTGCCGCGGCCACCCCGCACGGCGACACCCCGGCGATCCTCTTCGGTCTGCACTGGCTGGAGCTGGGAGGTGCCGAGCGCTGGGCGATCGACACCATCCGCCTCGCCAAGGAAGCGGGCTTCCTGCCGATCGTGGTCACCGACCGCGACTCGGCGCACGAGTGGATCACCCGCCCCGAGCTCGACGGCGCGCTGGTCGTGCCGCTGACGGTGCCGATGGACCCGAAGCAGGAGTCGGCGTTCCTCAACGGCCTGCTGTCGGCGTACGACGTGCGCGGCATCCACCTGCACCACTGCACGTGGCTCTACGACAAGCTGCCGTGGATCAAGTCGGTCCGCCCGGAGATCCCGGTGGTCGACTCGCTGCACGTGCTGGAGTGGCGCACCGGCGGGTTCGTCGACATCTCCGTGCGGCTGTCGAACATGATCGACGAGCACCACGTGATCTCGCCGCAGCTGCGCGACTACCTCGTCGGCAAGCACGGCATGCCCGAGGACAAGGTCGTGCTCGCCACGCTCGCCGGCCTCACCACCGACGGCATCGCGGTCGGCGGCGCGGACGACGTCGAGAGCAACCCGTTCACGGTGGCGTTCGTCGGCCGGTTCACCCAGCAGAAGCGCCCCTACCTCTTCCTGCAGCTCGCCGCGGAGCTGAAGAAGAACTCGCCGCGCGAGGTGCGGTTCATCATCCACGGCCACGGTGAGCTGGCCGCCGAGGTGAACAGCCTGCGCGCCCGTCTCGGTGACGCCGTCGAGCTGCGCGGTCCCGACCGCCCGGTGAGCGACACGTTCCGCGACTCCGACGTGCTCGTCGTCTCATCGGACAACGAGGGCCTCACTCTCACGTCTTTCGAAGCGACGGCGGCGGGCGTGCCCGTCGTGTCGGCCGACGTGGGTTCGCAGTCGTCGCTGATCGCGGACGACCTGCTCTGCCCGCGTCACCCCTACGCGTTCATCCAGGCCGCCGCGGCCAGGATCCGCACCATGATGACCTCTCCCGACCAGCGCAAGACCTGGCTCGACGAGCAGGCCGCCAAGGCTGAGGCCTTCGCGAAGCTGCCGCGTGCCGAGGACTGGACGCGTGACCTTTACCGAGGATGGCTCAAGTGAGCACTGTCGCCGCCGTTGTCGTCACCTACAACCGCAAGGACAAGCTCACAACGGTCCTCGACCACGTCCTCGCGCAGACCCGCCGTCCCGAGTGGATCGTCGTCGTCAACAACGCCTCCACCGACGGCACCGACCAGGTGCTGAAGGAGTACGAGCAGATCGACGGCGTCGTCGTCGTGTCGCTCAGCGAGAACACCGGTGGCGCGGGCGGTTTCGCGACCGGCATGAACAAGAGCTACGAGCTCGGCGCGGACTTCATCTGGATCATGGATGACGACTGCTACGCCAACTCGGACGCGCTCGAGGAGCTCCTCAACGGCCACTCCAAGGCCGAAGAGGCCATGGGCATGCCGCTGCCGTACGCGTGCTCGCTGGTCAAGTGGGTCGACGGCAACATCTGCGAGATGAACAACCCCGGCACCACCTGGGACTGGGGCAAGCTGATCGCGAAGGGCCAGGAGAACGTCCTGGTCACGCACTGCTCGTTCGTCTCGGTGCTGTTCCCGCGCTGGGCGCTCACCAAGTTCGGCCTGCCGCTCACCGAGTACTTCATCTGGTTCGACGACCAGGAGTACACGCTCCGCATCACCAAGGCGGGCCCCGGCGTGCAGGTGCTGCGCAGCGTCGTCGTGCACGACCTCGGCGTGAACCGCGGCGTGAACTTCGGCGACGCCAACGCGTCGAACCTGTGGAAGTTCGAATACGGCGCCCGCAACGAGTCGTCCTTCCGCCTGCACCACGAGAACCCGGTGGCGTGGCTGAAGTTCCTCTACCGCCTGGCGCAGGGTCTGCGCGGCGGCAACGTGCCGTGGTCCATCCGGGCCAAGCTGTTCCGCAAGGCGATCGAGGGCATCACGTTCAACCCGAAGCCGAAGATGCCGCGCTCGGTTCTCTGAGCGAGATCAATTTTCCGTGCTGTACCAAGGGACCCTCGGCGAATTCCTCGCCGGGGGTCCCTTGTAAAATCAGCGAGGTGAACTTCGCGGGCTATGACCTTATTGTCGTCGGCTCTGGTTTCTACGGCCTGACCGTCGCCGAACGCGCCGCCGCCACGCTGGGCAAGCGGGTGCTGGTGATCGACCGACGCGACCACATCGGTGGTAACGCGTACTCCGAGCAGGAGCCGGAGACAGGCATCGAGGTGCACCGCTACGGCGCGCACCTGTTCCACACGTCCAACAAGCGCGTGTGGGACTACGTCAACCAGTTCACCGAGTTCACCGGCTACCAGCACCGCGTCTTCGCGATGCACGCCGGCCAGGCGTACCAGTTCCCGATGGGCCTGGGCCTGCTGTCGCAGTTCGTCGGCCGCTACATGTCGCCGGAGGACGCCAAGGCGTGGGTCGCGGAGCACGCCTCCGAGATCGACACCAAGGACGCGGCGAACCTCGAGGAGAAGGCGATCTCGCTGGTCGGCCGTCCCCTGTACGAGGCGTTCATCCGCGACTACACCGCGAAGCAGTGGCAGACGGACCCGAAGGAGCTGCCCGCCGCGGTCATCGCGCGCCTCCCGGTCCGCTACAACTTCGACAACCGCTACTTCAACGACACCTACGAGGGTCTGCCGGTCGACGGCTACACCGCGTGGCTCGAGAAGATGGCGGAGCACGAGAACATCACCGTGCTGCTGTCGACGGACTACTTCGACGTGCGCGAGGACATCCCCGCGGGCATCCCGGTCGTCTACACCGGCCCGCTGGACCGCTACTTCGACTACTCCGAGGGCTGGCTCGGCTGGCGCACGCTCGACTTCGAGCGCGAGGTCCTGCCGATCGGCGACTTCCAGGGCACGCCGGTCATGAACTACAACGACGCGGACGTCCCGTACACCCGCATCCACGAGTTCCGGCACTTCCACCCGGAGCGCACGACCTACCCGTCGGACAAGACGGTCATCGTCCGCGAGTTCTCCCGTGCCGCGGAGAAGGACGACGAGCCGTACTACCCGATCAACACGCCGGAGGACCGCGCCAAGCTGGAGAGCTACCGCGAGCTCGCCAAGAAGGAAGCGGCCGAGCGCAACGTGATCTTCGGTGGCCGCCTGGGCACCTACAAGTACCTCGACATGCACATGGCCATCGGTTCGGCGCTGACCGTGTTCGAGAACAAGATCGCGCCGTTCTTCACCGAGGGCAAGCCGCTGAACGGCTCGCTCGACGACTGATCCGCACGGTAAAAGGCCCGGTCACCGTTGCGGTGACCGGGCCTTTCGCTGTCTAGCTGGTGGTCAGCGACGCTGTGGCGACGTCGTTGGCGGTGTTGGTGTCGGTGCTCCGGTACAGGCCCTTCCACACCTCGAACTTGAGCTCCGCGCCGTTCATCTGCTTCTCGACGACGACGCGAGCGCCGACGAACTCACGTGCGCTGGGCGAACGACGGTCGTGGAAGAACCCCGTGACCTTGCCGGCGGGCTCGGTCTCCCAGAACTTCGGCATGCCGCCGAGGCGCTCGACGACGCGCAGGCCCTCCGGCAAGGAGAGCTCGCCGCCGAACTGGTCCCAGGCGTTGCCGTCGGGGTACGCGCCACCGACGATGTCGATCGTGTCGCCGACCTTCGGGTTCGGGTTGCTGACGTAGATCTTCTCGGCGATGTGGTCGAGCTTGGCGGTGACGAGCCCGGCGTCGAGATGCTTCACCTTCTGCCCGGCCTTGACGACCACGGGGTTCAGCGGAACACCGTTGGACGGGTGGAACTTCGAGGTGCCGCCCAGACGCGTCAGCGCCTGGCCGTGCGAGAGCGAACGGTCTCCCACCCGGACCGGGTAGGTACCGGCGGTGAGGTTCTTGAACTCGTAGCGACCCTGCTCGTCGGTGAAGACTGCGGTGCCGGTGTCCTCCATGTACATGGCGGCCCCCTTGATCGCGGGCTCGCCGGCGTCACGCAGGCCGTTGGAGTTGAGGTCGTGCCACACGACACCGGAGACGGAACCGGTGGGTGCGGCCTCGGCGGTGCCGGCGAGTGCGAGCGGCGCGGCGACGGTGAGCGCCAGAGCGGCCAGGCGCGTGCTGATCTTCATGGTGTCCCCCCAGGACGTTTTCAACGGTGCCGCGGCCCGGCTCACCCCCAGTGAGTCGGACCGCGTCCCCCAGGAACTGCTTACGCGGACAACTCTGCCGAGCCGACCTTGCAGAAACCTGCAAGAGCCCCTGACCAGCAAAAAAGAAGCCCGGCTCACCCCCAAGGGAGCCGGGCTTCACGGTCGGATGATCAGCTGGTGGTGATCGTCTTCGTCTCGGTGTCGTTGGACAGGTTCGTGTCGGAGTTGCGGAACAGGCCCTTCCACACGTCGAACTTGATCTCGGCGCCGTCCAGCGGCTTCTCCACGACGACACGGGCACCGACCCACTCGGGCAGGCCACCGGGCTTGCGGTCGTAGAAGTAGCCGGTGACCTTGCCGGCGGGCTCGGTCTCGTAGAACTTCGGCATGCCGCCGAGCCGCTCGACCACGCGCAGGCCCTCCGGCAGCGTGAGCTGGCCGCCGAACTGGTCGTACACGTTGCCGTTGTGGACCGTCGAGCCGACGATGTCGATCGTGTCGCCGACCTTCGGGTTCGGGTTGCTGATGAAGAGCTGGTTGACCTTGGTGTCGACGACGCCGGTCACGAAGCCGCTGTCGAACATCCCGTACTGCTGACCGGCCTCGAGCTGGACCGGGCTGGTCATCTTGCCGTTGGCCTGGCTGAACCTCGAGCTGAATCCCGCGCGGCTCCACCCCTGGCCGTGCGAGAGCGAACGGTCGCCGGATCCGACGATGTAGCTGCCCGCCGCGAGCCCCTTGATCTCGTAGCGGCCGTTGGCGTCGGACTGCGCGGCCTTGTTGGTGCCGTCGATGTACATCCAGTGCCCGGCGATCGGTGCCTCGCCGACCTCGCGGACGCCGTTGTTGTTGGCGTCCTCCCACACGAAGCCGTAGATCGAGCCGGTGTCGTCGGCGTGAGCGGTGCCGGCGAGGCTGAGCGGTGCGGCGACGGCGAGAGCAAGTGCGGCGAGGCGAGTGATGGCCTTCATTGTTCGGTTCCCCCCTGGAACTTTCTTGCTGGCATTGCCTGACGATGAGAACTCTGCCGGGCGCACCTGCAAAAAATCTGCAAGCGGCCTGCAAGCCGTCTGCAGGGCTCTGAACTGCGCCGATGTACGAAAAAGCAGGCCCCACCGGAGACGGTGAGGCCTGCTTCGTCGAGGAGTTGCGCGCTAGGGCTTGCGGACCGCCAGCACCTGGCCGCCGGGCAGGTCCTGCACGATCAGCCACTTCGAGGAGTCGAACGACTCGGGGCGGAACGAGGCCAGCACCGCGTCCCACCACTTCTGGTCCGCGGACTTGGTCATCAGGAACACGTCGATCGAGCCGAACTCCGTGTTCGCACTGGCTCGCGCGAACTCGGCGGGATCGGTGATCTCGGAGATCCTGTGCACCTCGGCCTGGCGGTCGTCCCACCTGGTCAGCGTGCTGGCGGCGGTGCGGTCCACGCCCATGTAACCGGGCCACGGCACGTAGGCGAACAGCCGCTCGTCCGACGCCACCGTGCGGGGCATCGCACCCTTGCCGCGCACCTGCTCCACCTCGGCGATGATCCGGTTCGCGGCCAGGCAGTCGAAACGCCCTTCCTTCGGCGCGAACCTCGGGTAGGTGCAGTCGGGCAACGGCGAGAGGTGCGCCCAGCCCGTGTACGTGTTGAAGGTGCCCGCCGTGTTGTACGTGACGGTCGTGGCCGTCTCGGTGCTCGGCCGCCAGTCCTGCCAGTACGCGTAGACGACCCACACCAGCGACACCGCGACGACAGCGGCACCGGCGCGGTACGGCGTCGGGAACGAGAACCGCTTGGCGAAAGCAGGTCCTGCCGTGGCCAGCGTCAGCACACCGGCCGGCACCAGGATCGCGCCGATCAGCACGGGCACGTAGAAGTACAGCGTGGTGTGGGTGCTGAACACGAACCGCAGACCGGCGAGCAGCCAGAACAGGTACGCGCCGACGAGCAGGTAGAGCAGCGGCCGGGCCCAGTCGGTGCGGCCGCGGTACCAGACCAGCCCGGCCAGACCGACGAGCTCGAGCACGCCCAGCAGCGACGGCTTCAGGAACGGGAACGCGTTCAGGGTCTGGCCGTTGAACACGAACTCGTCGCTGACCGCCTGGCCCTTCTCGGTCAGCACCCCGAAGGCGTACGGCGCGAGGTAGGGCGAGGCGACGAGCAGCGCGACACCGGCGGCCAGCAGGACGTGGCGGACGTAGGCGCCCTTGTCGCCCACCCGGCGCCACGTGGAGATCGCGATGGCCGCGAAGCCGATCACGCCGAACGCGTACCAGCCGTTGTAGAGCATCATCATGACGCCGGCGATGATCCCGGCGGGCAGCCAGTGCAGCCGTCCGCGCTTGGGCTCGCCGAGCGTCGAGATCAGCCACGGCACGGTGACGAACAGCGTGATGACCGCGAACGCCTTGCGCGGGTCGCCGTTCACGAACAGGCTCACGCCGCTGATCACGAGCGCGGCCGGAGCGGGCACGATCCGCCGCCACATCAGGAACGTGGCGAGCACGGCGAGCGACAGCAGGCCGACCTCGAACACGACCAGCAGACGCCAGACCGGCACGCCGACGAGCAGCGACGACTTGGCCACCAGCCACGGGAACAGCGGCGGGTACTCCGCCGGTGCCTCCGCCACGAACTGGTCGGTCGGCAGCAGCGAGACCGTGTCGCGCATCGCCGCGGCCGCGGTCCTGGTGCGGTCGCCGCCGTTCATCAGGCCGGTGGTGCCCCACGGGGACCCGTAGAGCCCGGTGCGGAAGACGAGGACCACCCACGCGGCCAGCAGACCGGCACCGGCGGCGGAGACGAGCTCACCGGCACGCGGCCGCCACGCCAGCGCGGTGACGGCGGCCAGCGCCAGCAGACCGACGCCGAGCGGGAGGAAGATGCCGTTCTCGCTGAACGGGCTGACGTCCGCGATGCGCGGCAGGACCACCGCGACCGGCAGGGCGAGAACCCACGTCGCAAGGGCGACGGTGACGGGCGAGAGGAGCACCCGGCGGAACCGGGAACCCCGCGACGGTGCTTCCACCGTCACAGGGTCCACTGGTTCGCTGTGCTGAAGTGCTTCTGCAGGGATCGGGGGTGCCCCGGTCACTGCACACTCCCGGCCGGCTCGGTCTCACGTGCGGCGGCGGCCGCGGTGAGACCGTCCGTGGTCGGGATGCTGAGCACACCGGCGAACATGCTGAACATGATCGTCTGGAAGCCGAGGAGCAGGCCGAGCACGGCGGGGATCGCCATGCGCACGGTCGCCGTCGCGTCCATGTTGCCGAAGCCGTCGCCGCCCCAGAAGCCGACCTGCAGCGCGGCGGCCACGAAGCCGACGACGAAGATCAGCAGACCGAGGATGAGGCCGCGCTCGACGGTGAACCGCTCGACGAGCTGCCGGTAGTGACGGCTCATCGGCAGCAGGTCCTCGCGGGCGCCGAACAGCTTCACCATCACGGAGAACAGCACGGCCTGGTAGCCGACCGCGGTGAGTCCGGCGGCGTAGGTCATGGTGCCGACGTCGAACGTCACGTTGCCGACCTTGGTGGGACCGCTGATGAGCAGCGTCAGCGTGGTGATCAGGCCGAGCAGGGTGGCGGCGATGCCGGGGTACAGGAACAGCCAGCGCGGGCTGTAGATGAGCAGGAAGCGCAGGTGGCGCCAGCCGTCCCGCCAGCTCCGCAGGTGCGGCGGACGGCTGCGGCCGTCCTTCTTCAGCGTGGTGGGGACCTCTTCGATGCGCAGACCGGAGAGACAGGACTTGACCACGACCTCGCTGGCGAACTCCATGCCGGAGGTGTGCAGGCCGACCTTGAGCATGCTCTCGCGGCGGAAGCCGCGCAGGCCGCAGTGGAAGTCGCGGACCGGGGCCTTGAAGAACAGCACGCCGATCGCGGAGAGGACCGGGTTGCCGAGGTACTTGTGCAGCGGGGGCATGGCGCCGGGCTCGATGCCGCCCTTGAACCGGTTGCCCATGACCAGGTCCGCACCGCCGCGCAGGCGGGTGACGTAGTCGTCGAGGCTGGAGAAGTCGTAGCTGTCGTCGGCGTCGCCCATGATGACGAACTTGCCGCGAGCTGCTCGGATACCGCCGAGCAGTGCGTTGCCGTAGCCCTTGGCCGGGATGTCGACCACTCGGGCACCGAGATCGGTGGCGATCTTCTGCGATCCGTCGGTGCTGCCGTTGTCCGCGATCAGCACCTCGCCGACGACGCCCGAACGCTCCAGGTAGCCCTGTGCTTTCCGGATGCAGATCTCGAGCGTCTCCGCCTCGTTGAGGCAGGGCATCAGGATGGTCAGCTCACAGTCCATGTCTCACAGTCCATTGCTCACAGTCTTTAGTGGACGCTGCGTTGCCCCCAGCGCCAAGACGGCCGTCGCGAGACTTCATGAGTCATCGCCAAGAACCGCCTTACCGCGTGTCCTAAAAGTTCCCCCAGAACTGGAGCACCTGGACGGCTGGTGCGGGCTGCATCGCCTCGACCCTGCCGTGGGCTTTCGCAGCTTAGCCGTGTATGAGCCCCAAGACTCAACCCGGCTGGCCTGGTGTCACCCGGTTCAGTGGCGGGTGGATCATTCCTTGATGCCCGTTTCGGTGACGCCGCGCACGAGCAGGCGCTGCAGGGCGACGAAGACGATCACCAGTGGTGTGATCGAGATCACCGCCGCGAGGAAGAGCTGCACGACGTCGGTGGACTGCGCGGTGAGGAACGTCGAGAGCGCCACCTGCACCGTCCACGAGTCCTGGTCCTGGGCGATGACCAGCGGCCAGAGGAACTGGTTCCAGCTGGTCACGAACGCGATGACGCCCAGCGCGGCGAAGAAGCCCTTCGAGTTCGGCACCACCACGCGCCAGTACGTGCCCCAGTGCCCGAGCCCGTCGATCCGCGCGGCCTCCTCCAGCTCGCGCGGGAAGTTCAGGAAGTACTGCCGGAACAGGAACGCGGTGAACCCGCTGAACAGCCCGGGGACGACGAGTCCGCGCAGGTCCGAGACCCAGCCCAGCGTCGACACGACCACGAACGTCGGGACGAACGTCACAGCGGCCGGGATCATCAGCGTCGCGACCACGAGGTACAGCACGACGTTCGCGTACCGGTACGGAATCCGGGCCAGGCCGTAGCCCGCCAGCCCGCACAGGAACAGCTGTCCCACGGTCTGCAGCACGGCGACGACGAGCGAGTTGACCATGCTGCGGACCATCGGCACGGCAGGGTTGCCGAACAACTCCGTGAAGTTCTCCCAGTGGATCTCGCTCGGCCAGAACGTCCAGGTCTGCGCGGTGATCTCCTGCTCGGTCGCGAGCCCGTTGCGCAGCACCAGGTAGAACGGGACCAGGAACAGCACCGCCGCCATCGACAGCGCCAGGTACCTCAGCGCCTTCACCGCGTGATCACCCGGCCCTGCAGCAGCGTCACGCCCGCGATCAGCAACGTGAGGATCACCGCGCCCGCGCTGCCGTGCCCGAAGTCCTGCCCGCCCGACCCCAGTGCCGTGTAGTAGAGGTAGATCAACGGTGGCCGCGCGAACGGCGGGTAGCCGCGGTCGGTGCCCAGCACGTTGTAGAACTCGTCGAACGCCTGGTACGCCGCGATGAGCAGCAACAACACGACGGCGACCGACGTGGTGCGCAGCTGCGGCAGCGTGATGTACCGCAACGTCTGCCAGCCGGGCTTGGCGCCGTCGATCCACGCCGCCTCGTACAGGTGCTGTGGAATCCGTTGCAGCCCCGCGATGAACAGGATCAGGTAGAAGCCGATCTGCAGCCACAGCCGCAGCGTCACGAGCACCAGCCAGTACCAGGGCGGCGACGTCGACACCGTCCACGCGACCGGTTCGGCGCCGAACCACCCCAGCACCGTGTTCGCGAGCCCGAACCGCACGCCGTTGAAGATCGACAGCTTCCACACCAGCGACGCCACGACGTACGAGCACGCCGTCGGCAGGAAGAACACCGACCGGAAGAACCCCTGCATGAAGGTGATCTGGTTGACCAGCAACGCGAGGGCGAGCGCCAGCACGAACGTCAGCGGGACGATGAAGGCCGCGAACACGCTGAACGTGCCGAGGCTCGAGAGGAAGGGCTGGTCGGTCAGCATGTCCGCGTAGTTGCGCAGCCCGACGAACTCGCTGGGCGTCACCGTGTTGCGCGCGTCGAAGAACGACAGCAGCAGGCTCCACCCGATCGGCACGTACACGAAGACGACCAGCCCGATCGCGAACGGGCCGACGAACAGCCAGAACGCGCGTCCGTTGTTCATCCGTAGATGCGCTTCAGCTCGTCCCGCACCTTGCCCGCCGCGGTCTTCAGTTCCTCGTCGGCCTTGGCGCCATCACGGACAACCTTGGACACCGCGTCGTTGAACGCGGTCCGCATCACCGACGTCCAGTCCGGCGGGTTGGACGCCTTCGCGTTGTCCCGCACGAACTTCACCGCGTCCGCCGCGGCACCGGACGTCAGCTTCGACGCCTTCTCCGAGATGGACTTGCGCGGCGGGATGTGGAAGCCGTAGCTGAGGTTGAAGTCCTCCTGGTAGTCGGTCTTCTCGATCCACAGCCAGCGCACGAACTCCTTCGCCTCGTCGACCCGCTTCGACTTGGCGTTGACCATCGCCCCGAACGCGCCGACCGGCACGCTCGGCCTCCCGCTGTCGCCGAGCTTCGGGAACGGCAGCACCCCGAAGTCGTCGCCCAGCGCCTTCTGCACAGCCGGAACCGCCCACAACCCGGTCCACTGCATGGCGACGAGCCCCTGAGTGAACGCGTCCGGTTCCGCCCAGTCCTTCACCGCGCCGAGCAGCAACCCGCCGCTGGAGTACAGCTCGCGCAGCTTGCCGATCGCCTGCGCCGCAAGGGGATCGTCGAACCCGACCTGGTGGTCCCGCACGTGGTCGAGCCCCGCCGACCACAGCGCGGGCCCGCCGAGCACCCCACCGCCACCGTCGTTGCCGGCGAAGAGCCCCTTCACGCCGTCCTTCGTGAGTTTCCGCGCGGCATCGATCAATTCATCCACTGTGGACGGTGGCTGAACTCCTGCGGCGGCGAGCATGCTCTTGCGGTAGAACAACATCTGCATGTCGACGGCCTGCGGGACCCCGTAGATCTTCCCGTCAACGGTGTGCGTCGCGAGAATCGACTCGGAGAAATCGCTCTTGGCGGCGCCGAAGACGTCGTCGAGCGGCACGACCTGATTCGCCCTGACCGAGCTGATCTGCGGGGTGGACTCGAAGACGTCCGGTCCGCCGTCGGACAGCAGGCTCGTCGCGAGCTTGGAGTCGTAGTCGCCGGGGTTCCACTGCACGTCGACCGGGGTCTTGGTGAACGCCTTGGCGTAGCGCTCCACCGCTTGTTGCACGCCGGGCTCGCCGTAAGCGTGGTACCACTGCTTCAGGGCCTGGCCGTTGCCGCCCCGGCCGGTGTTCGAGCCGCACGCCGCCAGCAACGCGGACGCGCCCGCCAAAGAGAGAAGTCTGCGTCGGGAGATCACCCATCCCGTCTTACTCCGATCACCTCGTGTGCGCGAGCGGTTACTCGAAGTGCGCGACGACGACGTTGGCGAAGTTCACGACGTACTCACGACCGTCCGGCCCGGGGATCGGTTGCGTGTGGCCGTTGCGGACGATCTGGGTCAGCCGCGGCGCGAGGTCGTCCCGCGTCTCGGGCGTCACCGTGAGGGTGATGGGGTTCGGGTTGGCGGCGAGGAACAGCACGAGTTTGCTCATGGTTGAAGCAAACCGCGTTCCGGGCACGGCTGTAGGGCGGTTTCGCGGGTAGCGAATCCGCCCTCAGCAGATCAAGACTTACTTGCGGAAGAACCGCTCCCGCTGGCCGAGGCGCACGAGCTTGAGCCACTCGACGAACGCCTTCGGGTCCCGCTTCACGGCGAGGAAGTACAGGCCGAACCGGAACACCTCGAGCGCACCCAGCTTCCGCATGCCCGGCTGCGAGAGCAGGTAGCCGCGGTTGCGGTAGGTGTAGTAGCGCTTGATCGGGTTCTCCGGGTCCTGAGCGTGGAACTTGCCGCCCAGCATCGGCTTGAACTCGTCGGAGCCGTCCGGGTGCACGTACGCGACCCGCAGCGACGTGCCGAACGGCAGGCCGGAACGCACCATCCTGCGGTGGATCTCCACCTCGTCGCCGCGGAAGAACAGCCGGTAGTCCGGCACACCGACGACGTCGAGCGTCTCCGCCCGGAACAGCGCGCCGTTGAACAGCGACGCGATGCCCGGCAGGAAGTCCGTGCCGAGCTCAGCTGCCGAACGCTTCCACGTCAGGCCGCGCCGCAGCGGGAACGCGAGCTTCTCCGGGCTGTCGATGTTCGTGACGACAGGGGAGATCTCGGCGAGCTTGCGGCGGTCGGCCTCTTCGAGCAGCACTGCCAGCACGTGCTCATCGGCGGGGCGCCCGTCGTCGTCCGCGAGCCACACCCAGTCCGCGCCCAGCGAGAGCGCGTGCAGGATGCCGAGCGCGAAACCACCGGCGCCGCCGAGGTTGCGGTGCGACGGCAGGTAGGTGGTGGGAAGCGGGCACTGCTCGACGAGGTCGTCGACCGGCTGGTCCGGTCCGTTGTCGACGACGACCAGGTGGTCGGGGACGCGGGTCTGGGTCGCGAGCGCCTTGAGCGACTCGGCCAGCAGCTCGCGGCGGTGGCGGGTGACCACCACCGCGACGACGGAGCCCTTGGGCAGTGCCTGGAGGTTCACGGTCTATTCGCCGCCATTTCCGCTGAGGACGGGGGAGGAGTAGCCGAGCCTGGCCAGCTGGTCCGCGCTCATCCGCTCGAACGGGTCGAAGCCCTTGTACGCGGTGAGCACCTCACGCAGACCGCCGTGCTGCTTGACGCGGCCCTCGTCCATCCAGATCGCGCTGTCGCAGAAGTCGAGCAGCGTCTCGTCCGAGTGGTTCGCGAACACGAGCAGACCGGAGCGCTTCACGAGGTCCTTGAGGCGGTCGCGGGCCTTCGCCATGAACGCCGCGTCGACCGCGCCGATGCCCTCGTCGAGCAGCAGGATCTCGGGGTCGATCGAGGTGACGACACCCAGCGCGAGCCGCACGCGCATACCCGTGGAGTACGTGCGCAGCGGCATCGACAGGTAGTCGCCGAGCTCGGTGAACTCCGCGATGTCGTCGACCCGCTTCTCCATCTCCTTGCGGGTCATGCCCAGGAAGAGGCCGCGGATCATGATGTTCTCGTACCCGGAGATCTCCGGGTCCATGCCGACGCCGAGGTCGAAGACCGGCGCGACCTTGCCGACGATGCGCTGGCTGCCGCGGGTCGGCTCGTAGATGCCCGCGAGCAGGCGCAGCAGCGTCGACTTGCCGGCGCCGTTGTGGCCGACCAGACCGACGCGGTCGCCGTGCTTGAGCGACAGCGTGACGTCGTGCAGTGCTTCGATGATCGGGACGCGGCCTTCGGAGCCGATCTTGCCGCCGACCTTGCCGAGCGCGAGCTTCTTCAGCGACCTCGACTTGGCGTCGAAGATCGGGAAGTCGACCGACGCGTTCCAGACGTTGATGCTGACCATGGTTTGCCGACCTCCTCTTAGACCCAGTACGAGACGCGGGCGCGCCAGTTGCGCAGTGCGATCAGGGCGAGCGTCCACCCGAAGACCGTCAGGCCACCGACGACGGCCCAGTGGTGCCAGTCGATGACGTGGCCCAGCAAAGGCGCCCTGACGATTTCCAGGTAGTGGTACACCGGGTTCAGCTCCGCGATCAGGATGCGCCAGCTGCCCTGGCCGTTGGTGACCTTGTTGAGCACACCCGCGTGCCAGACGATCGGCGTCATGAAGAACACCAGGTTGATGAAGCTGTGCACAACCGGCGGGATGTCGCGGAACCTGGTGCTGATGATGCCGAACAGCAGCGCGATCCACACACCGTTGATCGCCAGCAGCGCGAAGCCGGGCAGCGCGAGCAGGATCTCCCAGCTGACACCCGGCTTGGGCTCCGGGTCGTTCGTCATCGAGTACTGGTGGCTCAGCGTTGTGAAGAAGATCGCCAGCACGACGAAGTAGACGACCAGGTTGTGCAGGAAGAACAGGGTCTGACGCCACACCAGCCGCAGCACGTGCACCGTGATGGGTGCCGGGAGGTGCTTGATGATGCCCTCGTTGGCGATGAAGACGTCGGTGCCGTCGTTCACGCAACCGAGGATGAAGCCCCAGACGATGAAGCCGACTGTCACGTACGGCAGGAACGTCGCGATGTCCTCTTGGAACAGCTGCGAGTACAGCAGGCCGAGGGCCAGCGCTGTGGTTCCCATCGAAATGGTGATCCACAGCGGCCCGATGACCGACCGGCGGTAGCGCTGCTTGATGTCCTGCCAGCCCAGGTGTCCCCACAGCTCACGGTGGTTCCAGGCCGCCGTGATGTCCTCGAAGGCGCGGCCGAACGTCCTGGAGTTCGCGGCAGGGGGTGCCTCAGGATGGTCCTGCGTACTGGTGGCTTGCACGAGGACTGAGCGTACCGGCGAGTTCTGAACGACCTCGCCCCCGGTCGGTCACGGGCAGGTCAACGTCACGACTGCCCAGGCACCTCGGTGATCTTCACGATCACCTGTTCGTGGTCGACCGAGTACCCCTCGTAGCTGAACTTGATGCCGGTCTCAGCCGTGAACTCCGCCCACGCCTTGTACTCGTGGTCGCGCCAGCCCTGGTAGTTGAAGTACTCGTCGAACAGCACGATCGAACCGACCCGCAGCCGCGACCCGACGTGCTCCAGCACGGTCTTGGTCGACGAGTAGAGGTCGCAGTCGACGTGCAGGAACGCGACGGGACCCGCGTGCTCGGCCGCGAAACCGGGCAGGACCTCGTCGAACCAGCCGGCGATCAGCTCGGCACCCGGCACGTCCGGCAGCTGGTCGACGCCGAACGCGCCCGCGCCGAACCCGGTCCGCCAGTCCTCGGGGAGCCCGGTGAACGAGTCGAACCCGTAGACCTCGCGGCCGGCCGTGGCGTTGGCGATGATCTTCAGCGTGGTGCCGGTGTAGACGCCGAACTCGAGGACCATGCCCTCGCCGTCGTCCATCAGGCTCAGCGCGTGGTTCAGCGTCGCGTGCGGGTCCGGGAACCGCGGCGCCGTCGGCATGGCCTCGATCGCGAATCTCGCGCTGTCCGCCGCCGCGTCGCGTTCGGCCGCGAAGAACAGGTCGCGGCGCTGACGGTGCTCGTAGTTCGCGGTGATCTCGGCCAGCCGGTCGGCCTGGTCCTTGATCGCCTCGTTGAGCTGGTGCTGCAGATCGTCGATGCGCCCCTGCTGAACGGCGTGGATGGGGCGGACGGCGTCCTCGACCACGCGGATCAGCTTGTCGCGGACGGCCTTGCGGACGAAGCCGGGCTGCAGACTCCGGCGAACACGGTCGAGCACGTTCGACTCCTCACACCACTTTGCTGTGGGCCGCATGGTAGGGCCCACGCGGGGGTCAGAGGTACTGCCCCGTCCCCTTGCCGGTCGGCCCTGCTTCCTGGGCGTCCCCGCTGCCCGCCGGAAGGGCCCGTCCGCGCATCTGCTCGAGCTGTGCGCGTGCGGCCATCTGCTGCGCGAACAGGGCCGTCTGGATGCCGTGGAAGAGACCCTCGAGCCAGCCGACGAGCTGAGCCTGGGCGATCCGCAGCTCGGCGTCGCTCGGGGTGCCCTCCTCGGTGAACGGCAGGGAGAGGCGCTCCAGCTCCTCGCGCAGCTCCGGCGCCAGGCCGTCCTCGAGCTCCTCGATCGACCGCTTGTGGATCTCCTTGAGACGGTTGCGGCTGGCCTCGTCCAGAGGTGCCGCCCTGACCTCCTCGAGCAGCTGCTTGATCATCGTGCCGATCCGCATGACCTTCGCGGGCTGCTCGACCATGTCGGTGATGTCGCCGTCCTGGCCGCCGACGATGACGACTGGCTGCTCCTGGTTCATGGTCTCCATCCTGGCCTTCTTCCGTCGTCGGAGGTTATCCGGGTGGGGGTTGGCCGACACCGTGTTTGCGCACATACGTACGGTGTGTGGCATGGCGTTCGACGTCGCACGGGTACGAGGGCTCTTCCCCGCGCTCGGCGACGGCTGGGTCCACCTCGACGCACCGGCCGGCATGCAGGTGCCAGAACAGGTCGCCACCGCCGTCTCCACCGCGCTGCGCGCCCCGGTCTCCGGGCCGGGAGGCATCTTCCCCGCCTCGCAACGGGCGGAGGCGATCGTCGACGCGGCCCGTCGTTCGGTGGCCGACCTCGTGGGCGGTGACCCGGCGGGTGTCGTGCTCGGTCCGTCGTCCGCGGTGCTGCTGCAACGTCTCGCCGACGCGATGACGGACGACTGGTTCATGGGCGACGAGGTGCTCGTGTCGCGGCTGGACCACCCGGCGAACATCGCGCCGTGGCTGCGCGCCACTCAGCGCACCGGCAGCGCGGTCAAGTGGGCAGAGATAGACATCGAGACGTGCGAGCTGCCGAGCTGGCAGTACGACGAGCTGGTCACCGACCGCACCAAGCTCATCGCGATCACCGCGGCGTCCGGTGTCGTCGGCACCCGGCCGGATCTGGGAAAGATCTCCGCGGTGGCGCGGACGCACGGGTCGTTGATGGTGGTGGACGCGTCTTCCGCGGCGCCGTTCGTGCCGTTGGACATCGTCGACATGGGTGCCGACGTGGTGGCCATCTCCGCCGGTCAGTGGGGTGGTCCGCCGGTCGGGGCACTGGTGTTCCGCGACCCGTCGATGCTGGAGCGGCTGCCGTCGGTCTCGGTCGACCCGACGGCGCGCGGCCCTGAGAGGCTCGAGCTGGGTCCGCACGCGTACCCGATGCTCGCCGGGCTCGTTGCGTCCGTTGAGTACCTCGCGGACCTCGACGACGCGGCCTCGGGCACTCGTCGTGAGCGTCTGGTCACATCTTTGGGATCGGTGAAGGCGTACCAGGCAGGTCTGCTCGCTAATCTCATCAACGAACTGCGAACGCTCCGGCACGTGATGGTGATCGGCGACGCCATGCGCAGGGTTCCCGCGCT
Organism: Lentzea sp. NPDC051838; assembly: GCF_040681245.1. Lineage (NCBI taxonomy): Bacteria > Bacillati > Actinomycetota > Actinomycetes > Pseudonocardiales > Pseudonocardiaceae > Lentzea > Lentzea sp. NPDC051838. Next base: position 19,103 of record NZ_JBFAYI010000021.1, on the reverse strand, counting down.
GGCGTTCACGATCGCCGGGGTCAAGGCGGAGGACGGCGTGGAACACCTCGCGTCACGGGGTGTCTGCGCGTTCGCCGACCCCGGACAGCACGGCGTGTTCTCGGTGCTCGGCGTCGGTGAGGTCGGCGGCGCGATCCGCGTCGGGCTCGCGCACTACACGAACGCCGTCGAGGTGGACGACCTGGTGAGGGCGGTGTCCGAGCTGGGCTGAGGTTTGGGAGATCTTGTTTGGACGACTCGCTTGCTCGCGAGCTCGCCGATCTCTCGGCCCTGCAGCGCATCGGATCCCTGAACACCGAGTACCTGCCCCAGCTCTCCGGTGACCTGCGACCGGCAGGACTCGTCGTGGTGATGGACGAGATCGTGCTGGGCGCCCGGACCGTGCTGGTGCAGCTGGGTTGTGGCTCTTCTTCCGTCCTGCTGGCTCGGTTGTTGCAGCAGCGCGGGTTCGGACATCTGTTGTCCATCGAGCACGACGAGCGTGCGGCTGCTTTCGTTGCCTCACAAGTACGTCGTGAAGGGCTGGGGTCGGTCGCGCGCGTCGTGCACGCGCCGTTGTCGCGTCATCCGGCGGCGTTGTCGCGGCACGGCCAGTGGTACGCGCCGCAGCAGGTGCACGACGAGGTGCTCGCGTACATCGACCAGTTCGGGCTGGTGGACCTGTTGCTCGTGGACGGGCCGGGGTTCGGCGACTCGCGCTATCCGGCGCTGCCCGTGCTGCGAGCCGTTCTGGCGCCCGGTGCGACGGTTCTGGTGGACGACGTCGATCGTCCGGACGAGCAGGCGGTGCTGACGCGGTGGTCCGAGGAGTTCGGGCTGAAGTTCCGCACGGCTCCCCGGACCTCGCTCGCGGGTGCTACCGCTCTCGCGTGAGCAGGACCTTGCCGAAGACGTCGCTCGCTTCCAGGAGTCGGTGAGCTTCGGCAGCGTTCGACATCGGCACTTGCTGGCCGACGATCGGCTTCACCGCGCCACTTTCGACGAGCGGCCAGAGGTGTTCGCGGACCTGGGCGACGATCGCGCCTTTGCTGTCGATGCTGCGGCCGCGCAGACCGGTCGCCATGACCGAGGCTCGTTTGGTGAGGAGCTTGCCGATCGGCAGCTCGCCCTTCACGCCGCCCTGCATGCCGATGATCATGAGTCGGCCGTCCGGAGCGAGGACGTCGATGTTGCGCGGCAGGTAGGAGGCGCCCATGTTGTCGAGGATCACGTCGGCCCGCTTGACCTCGGCCACGAAGTCCTGGGTCTTGTAGTTGACCAGCACGTCCGCGCCGAGCTCCGCGCACTTCTGGAGACGCTCGTCGGAGCCCGCCGTCACCGCGACCGTGGCGCCCAGTGCCTTGGCGACCTGGATGGCGTGCGTGCCGATGCCGCCCGCGCCACCGTGGACGAGGAACGTCTCGCCGAGCTTGAGCTTTCCGTCCATCACGACGTTCGACCACACCGTGCACGCCACCTCGGGCAGCGCGGCGGCCGTGACGACGTCGACGCCCTTGGGCAGCGGGAGGACCTGTTGCTGGGGGACCGCGACCTTCTCCGCGTAGCCGCCGCCGGCCAGCAGTGCGCACACCTCGTCGCCGACGTTCCAGCCGGTCACGCCCTCGCCGAGCGCCGCGATCGTGCCGGAGCACTCCAGGCCGATGATGTCCGACGCGCCGGGAGGCGGCGGGTAGAAACCCTGTCGCTGCAGGAGATCCGCGCGGTTGACCGCACTCGCGGCGACGTCGATCAGCACCTCGCCAGGACCGGGCACCGGGTCGGGGACCTCGGTCCACACGAGCGCGTCGGGGCCGCCGGGTTCGCGAACAGAGATGGCATGCATACAGTCGACCGTAATACCGTTCGACAGGCCCGGCACCATCGGAACATGGATGCCTGGCCGTTGAGGAAGTTGGTGCTCCGCACCCCGCGCCTGGAGCTGCGCCCGGACGACGACTCCGGCTTGTTCGAGCTCGTCGACGTGGCTCTCGCCGGTGTGCACGACCCGGCCGAGATGCCGTTCACCGTGCCGTGGACCGACTGGCTGCCCGGTGATCACGGCTTCGGCATGGTGCAGTTCTACTGGGCTCAGCGCGCGAAGATCGCTCCGAAGGACTGGACGATCAACTTCATCGCGCGGTTCGAGGGCAAGGCGATCGGCGTGCAGTCGTTTAGTGGGCATGACTTCGGTGTGCTGCGCGAGGTGCGCACGGGTTCGTGGTTGGGCCAGAAGTTTCAGGGCGCCGGTCTCGGCACTGAAATGCGAATGGGCGTATTGGAATTCGCGTTCGACCACCTGGACGCGCGCGTCGCTCGTTCGGAGGCGTGGGTGGGGAACCGGGCTTCGAACCGGGTCAGCGCGAAGCTCGGCTACGTGCCCGACGGCACCATCACCGCCGCACCCCGCGGCGAGCCCCTTGAGCAGGTGCGATTGCGGTTGGACCGGGCCAATTTCGTGCGCCCGCAGTGGAACGTTTCTGTCGAGGGCCTTGCTGAGTGTGTTCAGCTGATCACCAACTGAACTCCCAACGACTGACGGATTGTGGCGCAGGTCTCCGTTTTGTGAGGGTTCAGCGAGTCTCGAACGAAGGGGAACGTTCATGTCAGGCAGAACCAAGCTGGCGACAGTGCTTGCCATCTCGGCACTTGTCGCAGCCCCTACCGCCACCGCGTCCGCCGCGGAAGAACCCGCAGGTCCTGCTCTCGCCAAGAAACTCGCCAAGAAGGTGACGACCGAGGGTGTCAACCGGCACCTGATCGCGTTGCAGCGCTTGGCTGATCGCAACGGTGGCACCCGCGCCGCCCTGACGCCCGGCTACGACGCGAGCGTCGACTACGTCGCGGGCAAGCTCCGCGACGAGGGCTTCATCGTCACGACGCCGACCTTCAACTTCGACATCCAGGTAGTCGACGCGAAGGTCGCCACCACCGGCGGCGTGAACTACGAGGCGCTGGTCATGACCGCCTCCCCGCAGACCCCGGTAGGCGGCGTGACGGGCCCCCTGCGCGTAGTCCCGGAAGACGCCACCACGGGCTGCGAGCTCACGGACTTCGACGGCCAGGACTTCACCGGCTCCGTCGCCCTGATCCGCCGCGGCGGCTGCACGTTCGAGCAGAAGCACCTCAACGCCTTCGCCCGCGGCGCCGTGGCCGTCCTGGTCTCGAACAACGTCGACGGCCCGCTGTCGAACGTCACCCTGACCAACCCCGGCAAGATCCCGACCGGCGGCGTCTCGAAGGCCGACGGCACGACGCTGGCTTCGAAGGCCGGTGCCGCGATCACCGTGGACATGCGCTACCACCTGGAAACCCGCACCCAGCGCAACGTCGTCGCCCAGACTCGCACGGGCCGCACCAACAACGTCGTCATGGCAGGCGCACACCTCGACTCGGTCGAGGTCGGCCCCGGCATCAACGACAACGGCTCCGGCTCAGCGGGCCTGCTGGAAACCGCTCTCCAGCTCGGCTCGCGCCCGAAGGTTGACAACGCGGTCCGCTTCGCCTGGTGGGGCGCCGAAGAGCGAGGCCTCATCGGCTCGACCCAGTACGTCCGCTCGCTGACGTTCGAACAGCAGCTGGACATCGCCCTGTACCTGAACTACGACATGATCGGCTCCCCGAACGCCGCCTACTTCATCTACGACGGCGACAACTCGGACGGCGTGGGTTCTCCTGCCGGCCCGTACGGCTCGGCCCAGATCGAAAAGGCCTTCGCCGACTACTTCGCGGCCAAGGGCGTCCCGACCGAAGGCACGGACTTCTCGGGCCGCTCCGACTACGGCGAGTTCATCGCCCAGGGCATCCCGGCCGGCGGCCTCTTCACCGGCGCCGAGGGCGTGAAGACCGCGGCCCAGGCAGCCAAGTGGGGCGGCACCGCAGGCATCGCCTACGACCCCTGCTACCACTCGAAGTGCGACAACCTGGGCAACATCGACCGCGTGGCCCTGGGCCGCAACGCAGGCGCCATGGCCTTCGTGACCGCCTCGTACGGCGTGTCCACTGAGGACGTCAACGGCGTGCCCCCGCGCTCGAAGCGAGCCGACGCCCGCAAGTCTGCGTCGCTGATGAAGGCAACCGTGGCCGACGATCACTCGCACGAGGCCACCGCCTAACCGCTCACTGAACGACAGAGGGGTGTGAGAGTCCAAACCGGACTCTCACACCCCTCTTGCCCATGCGGTTGATCGGGGCCCCGGCCCCCAAAGACACCTGGAGCGAGGTCAGGTCGACGCTCTCCGTCGACACACCTCACCCACTGAGCGGAAGCGGAGGGATTTGAACCCCCGGACGGTTTCCCGTCTCCCGCTTTCAAGGCGGGTGCATTCGGCCGCTCTGCCACGCTTCCAAGACGCCAAGTGCGTCAGCCAGGAAGCCTAGCCGTTCGACTCCCGCAGGTGTGTCATGACCCGGTCGAACACCTTGGCCAGCACCTCACCCTCCTCAGGCGTCAGCAGGTCGACGATGTGCGCGCGCACCCCGGCAAGGTGCGTGGGCGCCGCCTCCACGAGCTGCGCCATGCCCTTCTGGGTGAGCTCGGCCAGCACCCCGCGCCCGTCCTCGGTGCACTCGCGCCGCAGCACCAGCCCGGCCTTCTCCATGCGGGCCACCTGGTGCGAGACGCGGGACTTCGAGGAGGCCACGTCCTCTGCCAGCTGGGTCATGCGCATGCGCTGGTTGGGCTGCTCGGACAGGCGCACCAGGATCTCGTAGTCCGCCAGTGACACTCCGTGGGTGTCCTGCAGCTCTCGGTGCAGGCGGTCCATGAGCATGGAGGAACCGTTCACGTAGGTGCGCCACGCGCGCATCTCGCCCTCGTCGAGCCAGCGCGGCTCCTGCTCACTAGGTGTCACGCGAACAAGGCTAAACCTGCAAGTGTCGATAAGGTCATTCCTCTGGTAAACGCCGCGCTCGGGAGGCAGACTCCTCCGCCGTACACGCGCGTTAACCACGCCTTGTCGGAGAGGCTTCCCCCCATGAGTTCGTTCAGACGGCTTTCCGTTCTGGCGATCACCGCCGCCGCGGCCACCCTCATCAGCACCACCGGGCCTGCTCAGGCCGACGTCCAGTCACTGCGTGGTCGGGGCACGGTTGACGTGCGCCTGATCGGCATCAACGACCTGCACGGCAACATCGAGCCGCCGTCCGGGTCGTCCGGGCGTGTCGTGCTGGCCGATGGCACGACTGTCGACGCCGGTGGTGCCGCGTTCAACGCGACGCACATCAAGAACCTCCAGAACGAGGTCAAGAACTCGGTGATCGTCGGGCAGGGTGACCTGATCGGCGCGAGTCCGATCGTGTCGGCGCTGTTCCACGACGAGCCCACGATCGAGGTGCTCAACAAGGTCGGCATGGACGCGACCGCTGCGGGCAACCACGAGTTCGACGAGGGCTACCAGGAGCTCCTGCGCATGCAGCGCGGTGGCTGCCACCCGACGGACGGCTGCCAGTTCCGCGACACCTACCCCGGCGCGAAGTTCCCGATCCTCGGCGCGAACGTCACGAAGGCCAAGACCGGGCTGCCGGCGCTGCCTCCGTTCTGGGTCGAGATCCGGGACGGGATGCCGATCGGTTTCATCGGCATGCCGCTCAAGGACGTGCCGATCCTGGTCGACCCGAACGGCATCAAGGAGCTGCAGTTCGGCGACGAGGTCAAGGCGGCCAACAAGTACGCCAACTTCCTCGACGCGATCGGCGTGAAGTCGATCGTGCTGCTCGTGCACCAGGGTGACCAGGTCACGGCGCCGACCGGTGGGCCCAACGCGTGCAACGTCGCGCCGAACAACCCCGGCTCCACGATCGCCACGCAGGTCAGCCCGAAGATCGACGCGGTCTTCTCCGGCCACAGCCACCAGCACTACAACTGCGTGGTCAAGGACCCGGCCGGCAACCCGCGGCCGTTCATCGAGGGTCTGGCGTTCGGGCGTGAGCTCAGCGTCGTCGACCTGAAGATCGACCGCCGGACGCGCGACGTCATCCGCGGCGAGACCAAGGCCGACAACAAGATCGTCACCCGCACCGTCACCCCGGACCCGGAGATCCAGGCCCTGGCCGACGTGGCCAAGACGAAGGTCCGCCCGATCGCGAACCGGCCGGTCGGCACCATCAGCGCGGACATCCCGAGGGCCGCGGCGCCCTCCGGCGAGTCGCCGCTCGGCAACCTCATCGCGGACTCGCAGCTCGCGGCCACCACGGGCAACGGCGCGGTGCTCGCGCTGATGAACCCCGGCGGCGTGCGCGCTGACCTCACGTTCGCCGGCTCGACCGAGGGCGAGGGCAACGGTGTCGCCACCTACGGCGAGGTCTTCACCGTGCAGCCGTTCGGCAACATCCTGCAGACGGTCACGCTGACCGGCGCGAACATCAAGAGCGTGCTGGAGCAGCAGTTCACCGCTGCCAGGACGTTCGTGCTGCAGCCTTCCGCCGGCCTGAAGTACAGCTACTCGGCGTCCGCGCCGTTCGGGTCGAAGGTCTCCGGCGTCACGATCAACGGCACGCCGCTGGACCCGAACGCGAGCTACCGCGTGACGATCAACAGCTTCCTCCAGGGCGGTGGTGACGGCTTCAGCGAGTTCACCAAGGGCACCGCGATCACCGGTGGCGGCATCGACCTGGACGCGTTCACCGCGTACCTGGCGGCGCACCCCAACCAGGCGCCCCCGGCGACCGACCGCATCACGAAGCTGCCGTAACCGCAGAACGCGCAGGAAGGCCATCTCGGCGACGAAAGTCGTCGAGATGGCCTTTTTCGCGTGTGAGGCTGCTCCATTTGATCTAGGGTGAGGGCCGATGTCCTGGTTGCGTCGGCTACTCCTGCTCGCTGGTCTGGTGACCGGCGCCTGGTTGCTGGGCAGCTCAGGCGAGGCGAGCGCCGACGTGAAGGTCGAGATCGACCAGCTCCACGTCGAGGTGAAGCTTCCCGTCGTCGACCTCGGACTGAAGGTCGAGACCGGCCTCGTCCCGCACCAGCCGGACGCTCCCCAGCCTCCGAACAAGCCGGACCCGCGCACCGAGACGCCCGCTCCGGACCCCGTGGCACCGCAGCCGGCACAACAACCTGCCGTGCAAGCGCCCGTTCAAGCCGAGGCGCCGCAGCAACACCACGCGACGCCGCCGACGACGCGCCCCACGGACCCCGTTCCCGTTCCGCGGCGTGAACACCAACCGCAGGCGGAACCGATCACCGGCACGCTCCCGCAGAGCGGCGCCGGGACGAGCACGACCAGCCAGATCCCGGCGGGCACGCTGACGTACGCGATGCGCCCGCCCACCACCACGACGTCTCTCGTCAGCACAGAGCAGCAAGACGTGCCGCGCACCGTGCGCGCGGAGGAACCGACGTTCTCCCCCGACTGATCCCGCGCCTCCACAGGGCACGCAGAGGGATTCGTCATTCCACTCCAGGGAGAACAGCCATGCGCAAGAACCTCAACAGGACCATGTCCGCCGCACTGCTGACCGGCGGCATCATGCTCTCGACGGCCGGGTTCGCCCAGGCCATTCCGGTGCCGCTCGACGTCGACCAGGAGGTCCGCGTCGGCAACCTGGTGAGCGTCCCGGTCAAGGTCTGCGGCAACGCGATCAACGTCCTCGGCAACAGCGACGCCACGTGCGACGAGACGCCCGAGGCTCGCATCCAGGCCGACAAGGCGCTCGTCTCCGCGCCGATCACGGCGTGCGGCAACTCGGTCGGCGTCGCCGGCGGCGGCTCCGGCAGCTGCGGCGAGACCAAGCCTGAGGCGCCCAACGGCACCATCGAGGCCCCGGTGACGGTCTGCGGCACCAGCGCGGCCGTGCTCGGTACCGCGAGCGGCGACTGCGGCAAGTCCGAGGCGCCCGGCGAGGAGCCTCCGGGTGAGGAGCCGCCCGGCGAGCAGCCTCCCGGCCAGAACCCGCCCGGCCAGAACCCGCCCGGAACGACCCCTCCCGGCCAGACCCCGCCTGACAACGGTGGCAACCCCGGTGGCGGCAACAACGGCGACAACAACAACTCCGGCGGCAACACCGGCGACGGCGACTCGGGCTCCGGCGTCCCGACGACCGGCGAGAAGGCGTCGCAGCAGGCGTCCCCGATCCCGAACCTGTCGAAGACCGGTGCGGACCCGCTGGAGTTCCTGCTGGTCGGCCTGGGTCTGATGACCGCGGGCGTGATGGCCCGTCGCGGCGCGCGCCGCGTGACCAAGGTCTGATCATTTTCAGGTAGTTTTACGACGATTTCTCACAATCGCCCGGCGAGAACCTTCTCGCCGGGCGATTGCTGTCTGCACAGTCGATCTCCGCTGGTCACCCGTCCGACTTCACCAATTCAGGTTCCGCGTGAGGTGTTGAGAAATGCGGCGATCAAGCGCATAGTCGATAACGAGCTGGCAACCGGAAGGTGAATGAACTAGACCACCGGAGGCCACGCCCAGAAGGGGTAGGTGGTGCTGTGCAGGTATCTCCTCGCTGTGGCGAAACGCGGTCTGTTGCATCCCCGCGAGTGGATCGGACGTGACCGGTCCGGTCGCGACTGTGTAGCAACGGACACGAGGTTTCGGGTGCCCAGGCGCCATCGGCGTCGCTCGGTGCACTTCGACGCTGTTGAGCTCGGCATCGCTGACGTCTCATGGCGTCATCGGCTGAGCGCCACGCCAACCTTCGTGGGCCGTAGTCGTCACTACCAAATGGGAAAAGCCTTGGTGCGGTGCCCCGACGTCGGGCTCCGCACCAAGGCGTGTTTCGTGCTTTATCGTTTGCGGCACCCACCCCCACGGGGTCCTTGGCAGGAGGATTGCGGTGCAGTTCAACGAAGGCGCGGAACTCGATCTCTCTCAGGTCTCGGACCAGCGCGGAGTGGGCGGCCGCGTCGCCGGCGTCGGTGGTGGCCTCGGCGTGGTCGGCCTCATCGTCTACTTCCTGATCCAGCAGTTCACCGGCATCCAGCTGCCCGCGGGCGGTCTGGAGAGCGGCGGGCTGAGCCCCGGCGCCCAGGTCGAGTCGAGCCAGCTGGCCGAGAAGTGCAAGACCGGCGCCGACGCGAACCGCGACAGCGACTGCCGGGTCGTGGCCACGATCAACTCGATCCAGGCCTTCTGGACCGACCAGTTCTCCCGCTCTGGCCGCAGCTACGTGGTCACCAAGACCAACTTCTTCCGCGGCAGCGTGAACACCCGCTGCGGCAACGCGACCTCCGCGGTCGGCCCGTTCTACTGCCCCGCGGACTCCCAGGTGTACATCGACCTGGACTTCTTCAACGAGCTGCGTACGAAGTTCGGTGCGACCGGCGGCCCGTTCGTCGAGGCCTACGTGCTGGCCCACGAGTACGGCCACCACGTCCAGAACCTGCTGGGCACCTCGGACCGCGTCAGCTCGCGCACCGGCCCGACGTCCGACTCGGTGCGGCTGGAGCTGCAGGCCGACTGCTACGCGGGCGCGTGGGGCAAGGCCGCGACGACGACCCCGTCGGCCAACGGTCAACCTCTCATCTCGAACATCACCCAAGAGGATGTCAACGCCGCCCTGGACGCGGCCTCGCGCATCGGTGACGACTTCATCCAGCGCGAGCTCGGTGGCGGCCGGGTCGACACGACCAAGTTCAGCCACGGCAGCTCGGCGCAGCGGCAGAAGTGGTTCACGACGGGTCTGCAGACCGGCGACCCCGCCCGCTGCAACACGTTCGACACCAACAACCTGGGCTGAGGTCCACGCCGGAACAGTTGTAGCGCGCACGGCTCGGGTGTTGCCAAGGTCGGATCATGACTGTTCGCACAGCCACCGCGGCACTCGCCCTGGCCGGCGCCACCGTCCTCGTCCCGACCGCGAACGCCTCCGCTGACCTGGCCTCCCAGGTCAGCGCTGAGGGCGCGAACCGGCACCTCATCGCGTTCCAGCGCATCGCCGACACCCACGGCGGCAACCGCGCGGCCATGACCACGGGCTACGACGCCAGCGTCGACTACGTCGCAGGTCGTCTTCGTGAGGCCGGTTTCGACGTCACCACACCCACGTTCGAGGTGAAGCGGAAGGTCAACGACGCCGGCCGGATCGCGGTCGGCGGCAGCGCGTACGACCTGATCCCGTTCGGCGACACACCGAACGCCGAAGGCCTCACGGCGCCGCTGCGGGTGGTCGCGGAGGACGGCACCCCCGGCTGCGAGGCCTCGGACTTCGCCGGCCAGGACTTCACCGGCTCCGTCGCGCTGATCCGGCGCGGTAGCTGCACGTTCGTCACCAAGTACACCAACGCGGTGAACGCCGGCGCGGCCGCGGTGATCATCTCCAACAACGCCGACGGGCCGCTCGACCTCCGCATCCCCGGAAAGATCCCCGGCGCCGGGGTGACCAAGGCGGACGGCACCGCGCTCGCCGCGAAGGCAGGGCAGCAGGTCACCGTCGAACTGCGGCACCACGACGTCGTGCACCTGGACCGCAACGTCATCGCGCAGACGCGGACCGGGCGCGAGGACAACGTCGTCATGGCCGGCGCGCACCTGGACAGCGTCGAAGCCGGACCGGGCATGAACGACAACGGCTCCGGCTCGGCCGCGTTGCTGGAGATCGCGCTGAAGATGGGCGCGCGGCCCGGCCTGCCGAACGCCGTCCGCTTCACCTGGTGGGGCGCGGAGGAAGCCGGGCTGGTCGGGTCGAAGGCCTACGCGGCAGGGCTGACGTTCGAGCAGCAGCTGGACATCGCGCTGTACCTGAACTTCGACATGGTCGGCTCGCCGAACCCCGGCTACTTCGTCTACAACGACCCCGGCCTCCCGTACGGCTCGAAGCACATCGAGAAGGCGTTCACCGACTACTACAACGCGAAGAACCTCGGTCCTGAGGGCCTGAACGTCCGCGGCGCCAGCGACTACGGCTCGTTCACCGCACTCGGAATTCCGGCCGGCGGCATCATCTCCGGCGGCGGCGAGGTCAAGACGCCGGCGCAGGCCGCGAAGTGGGGCGGCACGGCGGGCGTGGAGATGGATCCCTGCTACCACCGCGCCTGCGACCACCTCGGCAACATCAACCGCGAGGCCCTCGGTCGCAACGTGGCCGCGGCAGCGCATGTCATCGCTGCCTACGGCGTCACGACCGAGGGCGTGAACGGCGTGCCGTCACGGGCCGAGCGAGCTGTTGATCAGCGGCGCGCCACGGCCAGCAACCGGTGGCTGCCGACCTCGAACGCCCGCCCGTCGGTGTCGCCGAACAGCTCGACCGACGCGAACCCGGCCGCCTGAAGCATCCGGGTCAGCTCGCCGGCCGTGTAGACGTGCTGCGCGCAGGTCGACTGCTGGGTCCGCTCACCGTCGGTGAAGGTGAAGTCGATCAGCAGTCGGCCTGACGCCACGTCGTAGGTGTTGCGGGCGACCATGTCGACGCCGCCCGCGGACATCTCGATCGAACCCGGCAGCGACGGCAGCAGTGACTCCGCCGCGCAGCCGTAGTCGATCACGAGAACCGGTGCGACGGCCGCGAAGTCCGCCAGCAACCGCACCGACTCCTCGTGCTCCAGGTAGCCGAAGCTGTTTCCCATGCACAGCGCCAAATCCGCCGTGATGGACTGCGACGCCATCGACGTCAGGTCGCCCAGCCGCCAGTCCAGCTCGGGGGCCAGCGAACGGGCGTGGTCGACGGCCTCCGCGGAGATGTCGAGGCCCACGACCGAATAGCCGCGGCGGGCCAGCTCGATGCTGTGCCTGCCGCTGCCGCACGGTGCGTCGAGCACACGGGAACCCGGAACGTCCAGGCCGGTCACGAAGTCGATCTCGGCGGTGGTCTGCGAGGGCTGGACGGCACCGCGCCAGAAACCGTTGGCGAGATCGGTGAAGAAAGAGGTGTACCAAGTCAAGGTAGGAAACTCCCTGGTGAGCGCGAAAAAGGGCGCGTGTCACCGGGCACTGCGGAGGCGCCCGGTGTGTCCGGGGCTGCCCATGGCATCAACCTTGTCTCAAGAGCCGTCCTGAAGGCCCTACTTCAGCACACCGAGCCGATGATCGGAACCGGTTTACGGCGAGACGGACCGCGGAGTGGAAAACCGGATCATGTTGCCCGACGGGTCGCGGAACGCGCAGTCGCGGACGCCGTAGAACTGGTCGATCGGCTCCTGCAGCACCTCGGCACCGGCCGCGCGGACCTGTTCGAACTTCGCGTCCACGTCGTCGATCTCGAAGATGATCCCCTGCAGGGATCCCTTGGCCAGCAACGCGCCCAACGCCTCGTAGTCGGTCGGCGGCACGGGCGGCCCGATACGGGACAGGCCGATCTCGATGTCCGGCTGGTCGGCGGGGCCCACGGTGAGCCAGCGGTAGTCGTTCTCGACGGTCTCGTCGGTGCGGACTTCGAGGCCGACGACGTCGCGGTAGAACTTCAGGGCCGCGTCCTGGTCGTGGACGAAGAGGAACGTGTGCGAGAGCTTCATGTCACGAAACCCTAGGTACGGCGGGAACGCGACGCTTCTCGAAACCTGCTCGGTCGCGTCAGGCCTTTCAGATGACATCCCGGCACGGCGGCCAGCGCGTCGTGCGTCCGCGCCCGGTATGCGGAAGGCGTCTCGCCGACCAGTTCGGTGAAGCGGGCCGAGAACGAGCCGAGCGACGTGCAGCCGACCTCGACGCAGACCTCGGTCACGGACAGCGTGCCCAGCCGCAGCAACGCCTTCGCGCGCTCGATCCGGCGCGTCATCAGGTAGCCGTACGGGGTCTCGCCGTAGGCCGCGCGGAACTGGCGGGAGAAGTGCGACGGTGACATCAGGGCGGCACGGGCCATCGCGGGCACGTCCAGCGGTTGGGCGTACTCGCGGTCCATCAGGTCGCGTGCCCGGCGCAGGTGCGCGAGGTCCTCCGGCGTCACGCCCACCAGCATGCCAGCCGGGCTCGGGCACAGCTGTCCTCGCTGTGCTCACGTTTGTCGAAGCCCTGCGGTTGCCCTGTTCGAAAGAAAATCTTGAGCGCATTTTCGTGACCTCTTGACACTTCCGCGAGCACTGTGCGTGCGGTATTTTTCGGGCGTCTTGCGGACGCGTGCGGGGGCTCTGACGTCGGCGGACGCCATTCGTCGTGGGGTCCTTGGGGGATTCGTTGGCCAAGAGGTCGGTCAGTCGTGCGCTGTTCAAATGCGGTGCTTTGGCGGCTGTTGTCGCGCTGACGTTCGGGTCACCCGCGTTCGCGCAGGACGAGCCCACGAGCACGCCGCCTGCCCCGGTCGAGACGTCGACGGCGTCGAGCACACCGACGACACCGGTCGCGCCGACGCCGAGTGACGAACCCGCGCCGCCGCAGTTCGAGGTGAAGCCGGGCGGCCAGCCCAGCGACAAGCCCGCGTCCGCCGGCAACCTCAACGGTGTCCTGTACGCCGACAAGAACCGCAACGGCGCGCAGGACCCGGACGAGGCGATCTCGGGCGGCAAGGTCGTGATCAAGGGAGACGTCGACACCTCCCCGCACGAGACGACCAGCGACGCGAACGGCAAGTTCGTCTTCACGGGTCTCGTACCCGGCAACTACCGGCCCACCTACCAGCTGACCGACGGCTGGGCCGTGCACCAGTACGACGTCAACGGCGGCCTGGTCACGGTGTTTCCGAACCAGACGGCCGAGGTGTCCGCACGCGCGGAGCGGCGTTTCGACGAGCAGCTCAAGGCGACGTTCACGCTCGACAAGGTCAGCTACGGCTATCCGGGCATCGCGACGATCAACGTGAAGCTGACCAACACCACCGACAGCACGATCAGCGGCATTCAGGTCGTCTGCGACCGCGAGATCTTCCCGGAGATGCTCGGCCGCGACCTGGCGCCGATGAGCCTTGAGATCGAGGCCGGCGACGAGCGCACCGTCACCTTCGTCCGGGACATCCCGCGCGCGGCGAGGGACAAGGGCAACTTCCGCCTCGACTGCGACTTCGCGCCGTTCGCCAAGTGGAACACCGACGGCCCGAAGATCCACACCGAGGCGCCCGTCGCCGGCACCCCCGCCTACACGCTGCTGCTCGCCGACGACAAGAACGGCAACTCCGCCGTCGACCCCGGCGAGGCGATCGCCGGTGCCGAGGTCGTCCTCCTTGACGCGAGGACGGGTGCACGGGTCGTCCAGGGCGCCAGCGAAAGTGACGGCACGATCGAGTTCGGCAGTCTCGCGGTCGGTGACTACCGGGCCGTGCTCCTCGGCGACTGGGACTTCCGCGACGCCGCCGGGGAGCAGGTGCACGTCACCGAGCAGGGCGGTGCGGGCCACCGCTTCCTGAAGCACTCGTCGCCGCCGGACCTGCGCGGCACGATCAAGTTCGGCAAGCCGCGCTACGAGTCGCACGAGACGATCAGCATGGAGCTGACTGTCACGAACGTCGGCGGGAAGGCTGCCGAGCGCGCGCGCCTCGATTGGAACCCGTACCAGCTCAACATCCCCAACGAACAGTGGGGCGAGTTCCGGGACAACGGCGCCGGCATCCGGATTCCCGTCGGCGAGTCGCGCACGTTCAACGTTTCGGGACAGCCCCGCGACTTCACCTTCGGCAAGCTGACGGTGTGGGTGGCCTTCGACTTCGTCGGTCAGACGAGGACCGGCCAGCCCGCGTTCTCAGGTTCCGTCGAGGTGGGACAGACCCGAGGTGACCTCGGCGGTCTCGTCTACACGGACAAGAACCGCAACGGGCAGCCGGATCCGGGCGAGGGCGCCGCGGACGCCGTGGTCGAGCTCGGCGGCGGCGCGCCCTACTGGAGCACCAAGCTCTACACGGACGCCAACGGCAGGTTCTCCGCGAAGAACATCCCGTCCGGCCTCTACTGGATCAACTACACGCTGGCCGGCGGCTGGGTCGTGCACTTCGAGGGCCAGCAGGAGCAGATCAAGGTCGAACCTGGGGCACCGGTCGACCTCACCGTGCGCGGCGAGCGGCCGTACCGCGAGACTCTCAAGGCGGCGGTGGTGCTCGACAAGGCCACCTACAACGCCGGCGACGACGCCAAGATCACCATCACGCTGACCAACACCGGAGACCGCGTGATCACCGGGATTCAGGCGGGCTGCAACAGGGTCGGCAACCGCAACCAGCTCGGCGGCACGGATCTCGACCCCATGCCGGAGAGCTGGGGTGACCTCCGGTACGGAACTCCGGGCGTCACTCTCAACCCCGGCGAGACGAAGACGCTCGTCGCCGTGGAGAAGGTGCCCGTCGCCGCGCGGGCCGCGCGCAAGGTGGAAGTGGCCTGCGACTTCGCGCCGAACCCCGGCTACAACACCGACGGCCCGTTCGGCTACGACTGGGCCAGCGTGCCCGGTGGATCCAGCGGCGGGCTGAAGGGGCGGCTCTACCACGACCTCAACCGCAACTTCCTGGTCGACAGCGGCGAAGCGATCCCGAACATGAGGATCATGCTGGTCACCGATGCGAAGGACGGTTTCCTCGTCGCCGAGACGAGGTCGGACGCGAAGGGCTACGTCACCTTCGAGAACCTTCCGGTGGGGAACTTCTGGCTGGTGGTCGACGGACCGTGGCAGTTCCAGGGCGAGTACGGCGGCCACGTCGGAATCTGGGACGGGGGCGTGGCGCAGGTCGACCTCTCCGTGGTGCCAGGCCCCGCTCCCCAGCGCGGTGGCGATGACCCCCACCCGGTCACGCCTGAACCCGAGGACGACACGGACACCACGAGCACCGAGGGCGCCCTCGCCAAGACCGGCGCCAGCGTGCTCGGACTCGCCGGGCTCTCCGCACTGCTGGTCGCGTTCGGCATCGGCGCACGTGTCGCCGGGCGCCGCAGGACCTCCTGAACCACAACGCGACGAGCCCACCGAGGTGAAGCCTGCTTCTGCCAGCGGAAACCGCATGACAAACAACCGACTATGACGAATCTTGTTCACTTGGGGGATCCACATGTCCGAGAGATCGGCCAGACGCGCCCTGCTCAGGGTTGGTGCCCTGGCCACCGCCGTCGTCCTCGCGTTCGGTGGCATGTCCGCCGCGCTCGCGCAGGACGACGACCCGACGAGCACCTCGCCGGTGCCGACGGAGACGTCCACTCCTCCGACGGAGTCCACTCCGCCGACGAGCGAGCCCGCACCACCCTCGTCCACGCCGACCACCGAGTCGCCTCAGCCGACCGGGTCGACCGGGTCGCCTCAGCCGACTGAGTCCGCCGAGCCGACGACCGAGGCCCCCGCCGCGCCTGCCGAGACGCCCAAGGCCGCCGTCGGCAAGTTCACGGTCAAGTTCATCCAGGACAAGAACGGCAACAACCAGGACGATCCCGGTGAAGAGATCGTCGGTCTCAAGGTGGCCGTGCTCAACCAGGCCACCGGCGCCAAGGCCGCCGACTTCGTGAGCGGCTCGGACGGCAAGATCGTGTTCACCGGGATCCCTGCCGGCCAGTACTGGGGTGTGTTCGACACCGCCTGGAGGCTGCGGGGTGGCCAGGGCGGCATGCCGGTGTACGTCCCCGAGTCCGACACGGGCAGTGGCGCCATCTACTTCATGGAGCCGGGTGAGTCGGCCGCCGACCTGCGTGGCTCGCTGACGTTCGAGAAGTCGAGCTACGAGTCGCACGAGACCGTGCGCATGACGGCGACTGTCACCAACATCGGTGGTCAGACGGCCCATCGCGCCAAGCTGATGTGGTCGCTGTCGGGCGTGGAGACCGCTGAAGAGCAGTGGGGCGACTTCGGCTGGCGCGGTGCCGGCATCGAGCTGGCTTCCGGGGAATCCCGCACGTTCCAGGTTTCCGGTTTGATCCGCGACATCTCGAACGGCAAGGTGCGACCGTCGACCATCATCGACTGGGAGGGCCGGCCGAACCCGTGTCAGTGCGGACTCTCGGGCGAAGTCATCGTCGTGCAGACCAAGGGCGAGATCTCTGGTGTCGCCTATGCCGACAAGAACCGCAACGGGCAGCAGGACGCGGGCGAAGCCACCGCGGGTGTCGTGGTCGAGGCCAACGGCGGTGCGCCCTACGGCTACTTCAAGACCACCACGGACGCGGACGGCCGCTACTCGTTCAAGGACCTCCCTTCGGGTGACTACCACGTCGGCTACACCTTCACGGACGGCTGGGTCGTGCACTCGGACGGCACGGACTCGAAGATCCGGGTCCAGCCCGGCCAGCCGGTCCAGCTGACCGCACGCGCCGAGCGCCCGTACACCGAGTCGCTCAGCGCGACACTCACGCTCGACAAGGAGGTCTACCAGGCCGGCGAGGATGCCAAGATCACGATCACGCTGACGAACTCGGGTGATCGCGAGCTCACCAACATCCAGGCCTGGTGCAACCGGATCGGTGACGGCGACCAGCTCGGCGGCTCGCCGGGCGGTCCCGCCACGGGCTGGGGCGAGCTGATCCCTCCCGGCAAGGGCGTGACGGTCGGTGCCGGCGAGACGAAGACGTTCATCGCCACCGAGAAGGTGCCACAGGCCTCGTTCGCCACGGGCAGGGTCATCGCATCCTGTGGCTTCGCTCCGTACGCCGGCTGGAACAGCGACGCCGCCGAGGCGTTCGACTCCGCACGCGTTCCCGGTGGGTTCGGTTCGTTGTCCGGTGATCTCTACTACGACCGCAACGGCAACTGGACCCTCGACGGCGGTGAGGCAATCGGCAACACCCGGATCGTGCTGCACGACCGCGAGCTGAACGTGGACGTCGCCGAGACGTTCTCGGACGCCCAGGGGCACGTGCGTTTCGACCGGGTGCCCGCAGGCGACTTCTGGGCACGCGTCGACGGCCCGTGGAAGTTCGAGGGGGAGTACGGCGGCCACGTCATGGTCCGGGCCGACATCGAGGGTCGCACCGGCTTCGTCGTCGTGCCCGACACGCAGGCTCCGCCCGCACCGGGAGGCGGTGGCGGCAACACCCCTCCGCCCGCCGCGGGTGGTGGTTCCGGTGACGCGCTCGCCAAGACCGGTGCCAGCGTGCTCGGCCTGGGCCTCGTCGGTGCGCTGCTCGTGGCCTTCGGGTTCGGTGCCAGCCTGATCGGTCGGCGCCGCCTCGCATAACTGAATTTCCACCTACAAGGCCCGCACTCATCCTGAGTGCGGGCCTTGTTGTCATCAGCGCCACACTTCTTCGTCCCGAGTGGAGTGTTAGCGTCGCTAACCATTGGGTACCTGGGGGTGACATGACAGGTGACATGACGGTCTGGGAAGCAATCGCGGTGGTCATCGCGGGTGTGTTCGCAGGCGGCATCAACACCGTCGTAGGCAGCGGCACGCTCGTGACGTTCCCGGTGCTGCTCGCTGTCGGTTATCCGCCCGTGGTGGCGAACGTCTCCAACAGCCTGGGGCTGGTGCCCGGCTCGTTGTCCGGCGCGTGGGGGTACCGCGAGGAGCTCAAGGGGCAGAAGTCGCGTGTCGCTCGGCTGTTGCCCGCTTCGATCCTGGGCGGCATCGTCGGCGCGATCTTGTTGGTGACGTTGCCCGCCAAGGCGTTCCAGGCGATCGTGCCGGTGTTGATCGTGATCGCGCTGGTCCTCGTGGTGATCCAGCCCTGGCTCAACCGGAAGCTCGCTCATCGTCGCGGCGACGGCGACGGCGGTGTGTTGCTGTGGGTCGGGGTGTTTGCGGCTGGCGTTTATGGCGGGTACTTCGGGGCTGCTCAGGGTGTGCTGGTCATGGGGATCATGGGGGTGCTCGTCAACGAGCATCTTCAGCGGATGAACGCGTTGAAGAACCTGTTGACCGCGTTCGTGAACCTCGTTGCCGGGGTTCTGTTCATCTTCATCGCTGATGTGGCTTGGTTGGCGGTGTTGTTGTTGGCTGTTGGGTCTGTTGTTGGTGGGCAGATCGGGGCCAAGGTTGGGCGTCGGCTGCCGCCTGCTGTGCTGCGTGGGGTGATCGTTGTGGTGGGGGTTGCGGCGATTGTGCAGCTGGTTATGAAGTCGTGACGCGGTTTGGGCGGGTGGTCGCTTTGCGTATCGCGTGTCCCGTTCCGTGTCCGTGCCGTTCCCCTGTTGCGTAGTCAGAGTTCCTGTTGCGTGCTTCCCTCTTGGAGCTCTGCCCCAAACCCCGCCAATCTGATCAGGGGTCCAGCGCCCTCAGCGGGCTGATGGCACGCCTGTTGCTTTGGGCGGCTTGCTGTTGCGTAGGTGGTGCGGTCCGGCGGGCCCCGTCACGAGTCGCGTCCGAGCGAGCCACACCAGAGGGGATGGGTCAAGTCGACGAAAAGCGTGTCGACTTGACCC
>NZ_JBFAYI010000020.1:0-155449 GCF_040681245.1 Lentzea sp. NPDC051838 | reverse complement strand
GGGTGTCAACTCGACGAAAAGCGTGTCGAGTTGACACCCCTCCTCGGGCGCGGCCAACGATCAGCCACGACTCGTGACGGGACCCACCCCACCCAGAGCGTTCGCTCAAAGCAGCTCGGCTTCGCCTTCGCCACTGCCTTGCGCCCCTGCCTTGCCCTCGGGCTACTAGGTCGCGCTTGCCCTCGCGTAGGCGTCAGCTCCGCTGAAGACGTTTTGGCCGTACTCCACGGAGTTGTTGTACGACATGATCGCTGCCCACCAACCCTGGCCTGTGCCGAGGTCTCGGGCGCCGTTCGCGCAGAGGTAGCGGGCGGCGGTCAGGGCGGCGTCGTCGATGTTTTGCGGGTCTGCTGGTTGGCCGTCACCGGCTGCGCGCTTTGCCCAGCGGTTCCAGGTGCCTGGGATGAACTGCATTGGGCCCACGGCACGGTCCCAGGTGGTGTCGCCGTCCAGGCGGCCGCCGTCGGTGTCTTGGATTGCTCGGACTCCTGCTGAGCCGTTGAGGGGGACGCCGACGATTGGGCGGGTGGGGAGGCCGTTGTCTTGTAGGCGGGCGCCGAAGATGCTGCCGTGGTGGGACTCGACTCGGCCGATGCCTGCGAGGGTGGCCCAGGAGATTCGGCAGGCTGGGGCTTCGCGTTGCATTTCCAGGTCTGCTGCGGCGTAGGCCTGGAGGGCGCGTTGGGGGATGTCGGTTTTGGACGCGACCCTGGAGGCCCAGTCGGCTAGCGGGTTGGGGTCGGTGTTTCCTGGGGTTGAGGCGTTGCCTGGGGCTGCGGCTCCTGGTTTTACGTCCTGGATGGGGACCAGGAACGGTGGCGGGCCTGGTGGGGAGGCGTCTCTGCGGTTCAGGGCGCCCAGGGCCCAGGCTCCGGCGGCCACCACGACGATCAGCAGCAGCACCAGGACGATGCGGCCGAAGATGTTGCCGTAGTTGGGGCGTCGGGGCTGGGTTTGCTGGGGCGGCGGCGGGACCACGGGATCCAGGCTACGTGCTCGACACGCGCAGTGACGGGGTCAAGCGTGATGAAACCGGCACTGATGGCGGCTGGACATACAGGTGAGGCTTACCTTAAATAAGGCCGACCTAATTTGTTGGAGGTGTCGGGATGTTGTTCACCAATGGGCTGATCGGGCTGCGGGAAGGGCTCGAGGCTGCGCTCGTGGTGAGCATCTTGATCGCATTCCTGGTGAAGACGGACCGCCGGCACGCGCTCAAGTGGGTTTGGGTGGGTGTTGCGACTGCGGTGGCACTCTCCGTAGCGGCCGGGGCGATCATCACCTTCAGTGCTGCCAGCATGAGCTTTGAGCAGCAGGAAGCGTTCGGCGGGATCATGTCGATCATTGCCGTCGCGTTCGTCACCGGAATGATCTTCTGGATGCGCAAGGCGGCCAAGACGATTGCGGCCGAGCTGCGCGGGAAAATGGACGAAGCGCTGCAAATCGGACCTATCGCCGTGGCTGTCGTTGCCCTTTTGTCGGTGGGGCGGGAAGGGCTGGAGACGGCGGTCTTCTTCTATTCCAGCGTGCAGGCGGCCGGTGGGGGGACGACCGAGCCGTTGCTCGGGTTCCTGGCCGGGATCGCTGTGGCTGTCGTGATCGCCGGGTTGTTGTACCAAGGGGCGATTCGGTTCGATCTCGGGAAGTTCTTCACCGTCACGGGTGTGCTGCTCGTGTTCGTGGCCGCCGGGGTGCTCAGCTACGGGATCCACGACCTGCAGGAGGCCGCGATCCTGCCCGGGCTCAACACGCTGGCGTTCGACATCAGCGAGACCGTGCCCGAGGACTCCTGGTACGGGGCGTTGCTCAAGGGGTTCTTCAACTACTCGCAGCGGACTTCGGTGCTGCAGGCCATCGCGTGGGTGGCGTACGTCGGGGTTGTTCTGTCCGTGTTCCTCATCCGGCCGCGCCGTCGCGCCGCCGTGGCCAACTGATCAATGGAGTAGTGACCGTGCGCAAGGCAGTGGTGATTCTCGGTTCGCTCGCGGTGCTGGCGGCGTGCAGCAACGGCGGGGGCGGCGCAGCGAGTGGCAACATCGCCGTCGAGGCGACCGATGACGCGTGCAAGGTCGCCAAGACCGAGGCGGCGACGGGCAACGTCACGTTCGAGGTGACCAACAAGGGCACCAAGGTGACCGAGTTCTACCTCTACGCGGAGGGTGACCGGATCCTCGGCGAGGTCGAGAACATCGGGCCTGGGCTGTCCAGGAAGCTGATCGTCGAGGTGACCGAGTCCGGGAAGTTCCAGACCGCGTGCAAGCCCGGCATGAAGGGCGACGGCATCCGCGGCGACTTCACGGTCACCGGTGACAGCAAGAAGTCGACCGACGGCAACGCGTTGCTGGCCGAGGCGACCAAGAGCTACCAGCGGTACGTGAACTCGCAGGCGGACCAGCTGCTGGTGAAGACCGAGGAGTTCGTCAACGCGGTCAAGGCCAAGAAGGTCGACGACGCCAAGGCGCTGTTCCCCGTGTCGCGGACCTACTGGGAGCGCATCGAGCCCGTCGCGGAGAGCTTCGGCGACCTCGACCCCAAGATCGACGGCCGCGAGGACGTGATCGAGGAGGGCATGGCCTTCACCGGCTACCACCGCCTGGAGAAGGACCTGTGGGAGTCCGGGCTGCAGGCCGACTCCGACAAGATCGCGGACCAGCTCCTGGTCGACGTCAAGGAGATCGTGTCCAAGGCGAAGACGGTCGAGCTGACGCCCGTGCAGCTGGCCAACGGTGCCAAGGAGCTGCTGGACGAGGTCGCCACCGGCAAGATCACCGGTGAGGAGGACCGCTACTCGCACACGGATCTCTGGGACTTCCGGGCCAACGTGGACGGCTCGCAGGCGGCGATCGCGGCGCTGCGTCCGGTGGTGGAGCAGAAGGACAAGGCTCTCGTGTCCACTTTGGACGCCAAGTTCAAGGCGCTGGACGAGGCGCTGGAGAAGCACCGCAAGGGCGACGGCTTCAAGTCCTACACCGAGCTGTCGCAGGACGAGATCAAGGCGCTGGCCGAAGCCGTCGACGCGCTCGGCGAGCCGGTCAGCAAGGTCGCGGAAGTGGTGTCGGCCAAGTGAGCGAAGGGGTTTCGCGACGGAGGCTGCTGGGCTACGCGGGCGCCGGGGTGGCGCTCGCGGGTGCCGGCGCGACTGCCGGTGTGCTCGCGACCAGGCAGTCGCCGGAGGTCGAGAACGTCGCCGCGGCGAAGGTTCCGTTCCGCGGCGAGATCCAGGCGGGCATCACCACGCCCGCGCAGGACCACATGCACTTCGTCGCGCTGGACGTGAAGACGACCAGCCGCGACGAGCTGATCGACCTGCTCAAGCAGTGGACGATCGCCGCGGAACGGATGACCGCGGGCCAGGAAGCCGCTGAGAACGGTGCCGTTGGTGGCAATGCGGAAGCGCCGCCGAAGGACACCGGTGAGGCGCTCGACCTGCCCGCGTCCGCGCTGACGATCACGATCGGCTTCGGGCCGTCGCTCTTCGACGACAGGTTCGGGCTGAAGGACAAGCGGCCGGAAGCGTTGATCGACCTGCCGCGCTTCCCGCAGGACGACCTGGATCCCGCGCGCAGCAACGGCGACATCTGCATCCAGGCCTGCGCGAACGACCCGCAGGTCGCCGTGCACGCCGTCCGCAACCTGGTCCGGATCGGCTTCGGCCGGGTCGCGGTGCGCTGGTCGCAGCTCGGGTTCGGCCGCACGTCGTCGACCACGCGCGCGCAGGCCACGCCGCGCAACATGTTCGGGTTCAAGGACGGCACGCGCAACATCAAGGCCGAGGACACCGACCTGCTGCGCGACCACGTGTGGGTCACCGAGGGCCCGGAGTGGATCCGCGGCGGCACGTACCTGGTGGCGCGCCGGATCCGCATGCACATCGAGATCTGGGACCGCACGTCGCTGGTCGAGCAGGAGCAGATCGTCGGCCGCACCAAGGGCGAAGGCGCCGCGCTCGGGCAGCAGAAGGAGTTCGACGAGCCGGACCTGCACGTGCGTGGCGCGGGCGGCATTCCGTTGATCGGCGAGGTCGCGCACATCCGGCTCGCGTCGCCGGAGTCGTTGAACGGCGTGCGGATCCTGCGTCGCGGCTACAACTTCACGGACGGGTCGGACGGGCTCGGGCACCTCGACGCCGGGCTGTTCTTCCTCGGGTTCAGCCGCGACTCGCGCACGCACTTCGTGCCGATGCAGCAGGCCCTGTCCACAAAGGACGAGATGATGGAGTACGTGGAGCACACCGGTTCCGCGCACTTCGCCATCCCGCCCGGCGTGAAGGAAGGCGGGTTCTGGGGCGAGGGACTGTTCCGCTAGTTTCCCAGGGCCAGGCGGGCTTTGACCTCGCCGAGCGCTTCCTGGTACTCGGGTGACGGGTTCATCGCGACCGCCATCCGCAACTGGGCGAGCGCCTCGGTGAGGCGGCCCTGCCGTTGCAGGGTCTTGCCGAGCGCGAACCGCGCGTAGTGGTCGGACGGGTCGAGGTCGAGGACCTTCCGGAACGCCTCTTCCGCCCGGTTGAGCTGCGCGGACCCGAGGTACGCGCGGCCGGCCAGCAGCTGCACGGACGGAGCTTCCCCGGCTTCGTCCAGCACCTGTTTCAGCTCGCGGAGCGCATCGAGAGGGCGGCGCTGGGCCATCAGCGCCTCCGCCTTCCTGAACGCCTCGAAGGTGCTGTCCGTCATTCGATCAACGTTACCCACCGCTCGCCCGTTCTTCGACTGCCGTCCGGGCGACAGCACTCTTCGGGGTGGCGGTGCCGAGCCAGCACGCGCAGAAACCGAGCACCAGCCCGGCCACCACACCGGCCGTCGGCGCCTGCCCGAGCAACGGCCACGCGATCAACGCCGTGACGGACGGGACTACAGAGGACAGCGTGGTCATCGCCGCCGCGCCACCGTTGCGAACCCCGACCAGGAACAGCGACGCGCCGCCCATCGAGTTGACCAGCACCAGGAACACCATGGTCAGCCAGAACTGCTTCCAGTCGGTCACCCCGGCGTGCTCGGTCAGCGCGAGCAGTCCGACCACCGGCACCGACACGGCGTGCTGCACCGCGTTGCCGCTGCGGAAGTCCGTGTCGCGGCAGAACTTCTGCTGGTAGACACCGCCCGCGACGAACCCGAGCATGCCGAGCACCGTGAACACCGCGCCGGACCCGAACGATCCCAGCCGGTCCCACAGCGCGGCGAGCACGGCGGCGACTCCCAGCGCCAGGCCCAGCAGCTGTTTGAGTCCAATTCGGACACCGAACACACCCGCCGACACAACGGCTGTGAGCACCGGTGTGCACGAGATGATCAATGCGGTGACCGACGCCGGGACGCCGAGTCTGAGCCCGAGGTACACACCGGAGAACTGACAGGCCTGCACCAGCAACCCCGCCACGCAGGTGTGGACGAGCTGCCAGCCCCGCGGCCAGCCGGCGCTCGTCGTGAGCGCCACGAGGGCCATCAGCGCGGCCGCGAGGCTGAAGCGGATGGTGGTCATCAGGAACGGCGGAGCGACGGCCACGGCGAGCGCGCCCACCGGATACCCGGAGGCCCAGACCAGCACAGTGCCCGCCGCGAAGCCGGGTTTGATCCGCACAGACTCCAGAACTACCAGTCGATCACGTTCCGGACGAGCTTTCGTTCCACGCACGGGCCATGCGCGCGACCGCCTCGGTGATGATCTCCGGCGAGGTGGCGAGGTTCATCCGCACGAACCCGTTGCCGCCGGTGCCGAACGTGGTGCCGCAGTTGACCGCGACCCTGCCCCGGTCCAGGAAGGTCTTGGCCGGCCGGTCGCCGAGGCCCAGTTTCCGACAGTCCAGCCAGGCCAGATAGGTGCCCGGTGCCGGTCGGTAGCGGACTTCGGGCAGGTGCTCAGCCAGCAGGTGCTGGAGGTGTCGCCGGTTCTCGTCGAGTCCTTCGAGGAGTCCGTCCAGCCAGTCGCCGGCGTCGGTGAACGCGGCAGTGTGGGCGAGGATGCCGACGTGGCTGGGCCCGTGGCTGACCTCTTCCGGCAGCCTCGCGAGATCCTCCGCCGCATCCGGTCCGGCGATCGCGAGCGCGGCCTTGAGCCCGGCCAGGTTCCAGGCCTTGGACGCCGACATCAACGACAGCCCGTCGTCCGCAACGCTCAGGTACGGCACGAACTTCGCTTTGGTGATCG
This sequence comes from Lentzea sp. NPDC051838, assembly GCF_040681245.1. Taxonomy (NCBI): domain Bacteria; kingdom Bacillati; phylum Actinomycetota; class Actinomycetes; order Pseudonocardiales; family Pseudonocardiaceae; genus Lentzea; species Lentzea sp. NPDC051838. The sequence goes on along the minus strand of NZ_JBFAYI010000020.1, from coordinate 149,305 downwards.
GCGCGTGGATCTCGTCCGCGACGACTCGGACGCCGTGCTTGCGCGCGAGTTGTGCGACCTGGGCGAGCTCGGCTTCGGTGTGGACGGTGCCGGTCGGGTTGTGCGGGTTGCACAGCAGGTAGACGGATCCCTTGCCGGCTCTGGTGAACGCCGCATCGAGGGCGTCGAAGTCGATCCGGTGCGCTGCGTCGAGCGGTGCCTCGACGACTTGGCGCCCCAGCGACTCGATGAACTGGTAGAAGGGCGGGTACACCGGGCAGTTGACGACGACCGGTGCGTCCCGGTGCGAGACCAGCCGGAACATCTCGACGACGCCGAGCATCACGTCCGGCACGATCGCGGTGCGTTCGACAGCGGGCGCCCAGTCCCATCGCTTCTTGGCGAACTCGGCCAGTGCTTCGGCGTACGCGGTGCCCGCGGGATATCCCGTGTCGCCTCGTTCGGCCGCCTCGATGATCGCTCGCTTCACCGGTTCGGCCAGCTGGACGTCCATCTCGGCGACCCACACCGGCAGCACGTCCTCGGGGTAGTACCGCCACTTCATGCTCGTGCGTTGCCTCAGCTGATCCAGGGTGAGCTGACGTAACGGGTTCATACCCGCAAACCTAGGGTCGTCGGCAGAGGAAGTGTTTGCGATTCTTTGCTGCATGGACGCCCTGGACCGCAAGATTCTTGCTCACGTGCAGGCCGACGGCCGCCTGACCATCACCGAACTGGCCGAACGCGTGCAGCTGAGCGTCTCCCGAGTGCAGCGCCGCCTGCGCGAACTCGAACGAGCGGGCGTGATCCGCGGCTACCGAGCCGTCGTGGACGCCGCCGCGATCGGCTTCGGTTTCGAGGCACTGGTGTTCGCCAAGCTGCGCATCGAGTCGATGGACGACTTCGACCGCGCGCTGGTGGACGTGCCGAACGTGGTGGAGGCGCAACGGTTGTTCGGCAGCCCCGACTACCTGCTGCGGGTGGTCACCGCGGACCTCGTGTCGTACCAGCGGCTGTACGAGGAGACGCTGGCCAAGCTGCCAGGGGTGCGGGGGCTGACGTCGACGATCGTGATGAAGCAGGTGATCGAGCCGCGCCCGTTGCCGGCCAACCCGTGAGACGGGAAGCAGGGAATGCCTGCGGGCGTTGTGCTGTTGCATGAGCCTGCGCTTCTCACTGATGGGTCCGGTACGAGCCTGGCGAGACGACGAGGAGATCGACCTGGGTCCGCGTCAGCAGCGGGCGGTGCTGGCGGCGTTGTTGCTGAACAACGGCATCCGGCTGAGCAACGACCAGCTGATCGGCATGGTCTGGGACGACCCGACGCCGAGCGCGGTCATGGCGTTGCGGACGTACATGTACAAGATCCGCAAGACGCTGCCCGAGCTGAACCTCAAGTCCAAGGACGGCGGCTACACGCTCAGGGCCGAGCTCGTCGACGACTGCCGCGGCGAACCCTTGGAGGGGCTCCAAGGGACCTACTTCGAGGCGCACCGGGTCCGGCTCGCCGAGCACCGGCTCAAGGCGCGCGAGGAGTGGCTCGAACGCGAGCTCGACACCCTTGAGCTGCAGAAACACGTCGCGGCCCACCCGCTCAGGGAACGGCCGCGTGCCCTGCTGATGCACGCTCTCTTCCAGGAGGGCCGCCAGGCCGAGGCGTTGGACCACTTCCACCAGGCGCGCGCACTGCTGAACGAGGAGCTCGGCCTCGAACCGGGGCCTGAGCTGCGCAGGGTCCACGCGCAGATCCTCAAGGGCGACCTGACCGTCCCGCGCAGGCCGGAGCAGCTGCCGTCCAGCCTTCCGGACTTCACCGGCAGGTCCGCGGAGATCGCCCAGGCACTCCGCACGCTCCCGAACACCGTCGGCATCACCGGGATGAGCGGCAGCGGCAAGACGGCGCTCGCCACGCACATCGCGCACCTCGCCAAGTACGACTACCCCGACGGGCAGATCTTCGTGCGGGGCAGGGACGTCGCCAACGAGCTGCTGCGCGCGGTCGGGGTGGAGAACCCCAACGGCGACAAAGCGGCTCTGTGGCGGGAGAAGGCGCGCGGCCGGCGGTTCCTGATCGTGGTCGACGACGTGCAGGACCCCTCGCAGCTGCAGGACCTGCACACGCCCGGCAGCGCCATGATCCTCACGAGCGTGCGGCGGTGGAACGGCCTGCCCGGCGTGACCTGGTTGACGATCGCCGGGCTGACCGAGCCCGAGGCGCGGGAGTTCTTCCGCAAGGTTCTGGATCCCGCGCGGATCGACGCGGAGTCCGACACCGCGGAAGTGGTGCTGGAGCGGGTGTCCCGCATGCCGAACCCCATCCGCGTGCTCGGTGGCAAGCTCAGCGGGCGTCCTCATTGGACGGTGGCGATGCTGCTGGCTCAGATGGAAAGGGAAGAGCGGCTCGGTACCTCCATCCCGTCCGACTGCCGGGCGGTGCTGGCGCCGATGATCAAGGCAGAGAAGGAGCTCACCGACCCGGAGAAGCACCTGCTGCAGTGCTTCGCGCGCCGCGACGCCGACGTGATCGACGTCTGCGAGGCGGCGGAGATGGCGGGCATCGAGGCCGGGGCGATCGAGTACGTGCTGGAGTCGCTCGCCGACGTGCACCTGATCGAACCGCTGGTGCTCGGCCGGTACCGGTTGCCGCGGTTCGTGCGCCTCTACTTCGGGTGGCGCATACCTGCTCTGACCAGCTGATTCATCTGGAATTTATGGCTCGACCATGTGGTGCGAGCACGTTCGTAGACATGTCAACCAAGGAACTCGCAGGCAAGAAGGCACTCGTCACCGGCGCCACCTCGGGCATCGGCCGCGCGATCGCGGTCAAGCTGGCCGAACAGGGCGCCACCGTCTACGTCACCGGCCGCCGCGCCGAGCTCGGCAAGGAGACCGTCGCGCTCATCGAGCAGGCCGGCGGCACCGGTCACTTCATCGTCTCGGACGTCGCCAGCGTCGACGACGTCCGCAAGCTGGCCGAGGAGGTCGGCGACGTCGACGTGCTCGTCAACAACGCGGGCATCTTCCCGTTCTCGCCCACGCCAGAGCAGTCGCTCGACGGCTACCAGCAGGTGTTCGACGTCAACGTCCGCGGCACCTACTTCCTCACCGCGGCCCTCGCCCCGGCGATGGTGGCCAAGGGCAAGGGCTCGATCATCAACGTCTCCTCGATCGCGGCCGTGATCGGCACCCCGGTCGGCTCCGTCTACAACGCCTCGAAGGCCGCGATGGACGCGCTGACCAGGTCGTGGGCGACCGAGTTCGGTCACGCGGGCGTCCGCGTCAACTCCGTCGCGCCCGGCCCGATCCGCACCGACCAGGCCGTCCAGGAGGCCGGTGAGCTGTTCCAGACGATCACCGAGCTCACCGCGTTGAAGCGGGTCGGCGAGCCCGAGGAGATCGCGGAGGCCGTGCTGTTCCTGGCGTCGGACCGGTCGAGCTACTTCACCGGCTCGGTGCTGACCGCGGACGGCGGTTACGTGGCGAGCTGAGCCAGCAGCGCGGTGATCGACGAGGGCGACTCGACGTGCACGTTGTGGCCCGTGCCGGGGAACTCGACCGGCTCGGGCACCAGCTCCTTCAGGTGCTCCTGGGGACTCATCGGGTCGTTCTCGCCCGCCGCCAGCACGACCTCGGCCTCGGCGGCCATGATCAGGCCAGGCATGTCCGGCCTGCCGACGCCGAACGCCTTCATGTCCAGCGACGGCGTCCATCCACCGTCCACTTCGGACACGCCGTGGGCCAGCTTCACGCCCGCCATCTTGGAAGCGCGCTCAACGGCTTCTTCCTCGCTCGCGAAGACCTTGCCCGGTTTCGCGGCGAGTGCCGCTGCTTTGCTCAGCTCCTCGTCGGTCCACTGGACCTTGATCCCGACGCCGACGCACGTGGTCACCTTCACGCCGAACCAGCCGCTCGCCAGCGCCAGCCCGACCACCCCGCCGAGCGAGTGGCCGATCACCGTGACGGGCTCCTTCGGGATCACGTCGGCCACAGCGGACGCGAACGAACCGAACGAGTAGCGCTCGATCTTTCCGGAGCGGCCATGTCCGGGCAGGTCCGGCACGAGCCAGCTGCCCCGCCAGTCCCGCACGACGTCCTGCCACACCTCACCGGTCGCGCCCAGGCCGTGCAGCAGCACCAGCAGCGGCCCGTTTCCCCCACGTTCGACATGAAGCACGTCAGAATCCCGTTCTATGCGGACCGATGCCGAGCTGATCGCCGACCCGGACACGTATACCTCGGGTGTCCCGCACGACGCACTCACCCGGCTGCGCGAAAAGAACGTCGTGCGCGTCGACGACTTCTGGGCAGTCTTCCGCCACGCCGACGTCCGCGCAGTTCTTCGGTCGCCCGGGGTGTTCTCGTCCCATCGCGGCGCCACCCAGATCCGCGACCCTCAGCCCGCCGACCTGGCCTACGTCCAGCGCATGATGCTCAACCAGGACCCGCCCGCGCACAGTCGTTTGCGACGCATGCTGACCAGGGCTTTCACCCCGCGCGCCGTGGCCCGCCTGGAAGAGGGAATCCGCTCGAACGCTCGCCGGATCGTCGCGGAGATGTCCGGCGACTTCGCTCACGACGTCGCCGACCTGCCGTTGCTGACGCTGGCCGACGTCTTCGGCGTGCCCAGGCAGGACCGCGCGCTGCTCTACGACTGGAGCAACCGCGTGATCGGCTTCCAGGACTCCGAATACGCGCTGTCGTCCAGTTCGACCGCCGGTATGACCGACATGGCGTTGGCCGCGTTGGAGCTGCGTCCTTCCGATGGACGTGACCCGCGCGCACGGGACGGCATGCCCGACCTCTACGCCTATGCGCACGCGTTGGGCTCGTACAAGCGCTCGCATCCGACCGACGACGTGGTCAGCAACCTCATGCAGGAGGACCTCTCCGTCGAGGAGTTCGAGAACCTCTTCTGGCTGTTCTCCGTGGCGGGCAACGAAACCCTGCGCAACGGCATCCCCGGCGGCATGATCGCGCTGCTTCAGCACCCGGACCAGTACAAGCGACTGCGCGACGACCGTTCGCTGCTTCCCACCGCCGTCGAGGAGATGCTGCGGTGGTGGACGCCGGTGATGCACTTCCGACGCACGGCTGTGGAGGACACCTCGTTGTCCGGCGTGCCGATCAAGGCGGGGGACAAGGTCGTCGTCTGGTTCTCGTCCGCGAACCGCGACGAGCTGGCGTTCACCGATCCTGCGGCGTTCGACGTCGGGCGGCGCGAGGCCGACCACCTGAGCTTCGGGCACGGTCCGCACTTCTGCCTCGGCGCCCAGCTGGCCCGCACCCAGATGCGCGCGGTGTTCGACGCGGTCCTGGATCTGCCTGGCATGCTTCAGCTCGACGGCGAGATCAGCCGACTGCGGTCCAACTTCCAGAACGGCGTGAAGCACCTGCCGCTGAGGTTGGAGTGACGTTGCTTCTGGGGGAAGCTCATGGCGATTGAGCAGGTGCCGTCCGCGGAGTGGCCGACCAGCGAGAATCGTCCGCTCCTGGTGATGTTGTTCAGCCCTGAGGAACTGGCCGAGAAGTTCGGGCTCGTGTTCGACGACGACGAGGATGACCTCGGGCCGCTGAAGCTCGCCGTCGTCAGGGCGTCGTTCGGTGTCGCGGGCCTGATCCGATACGTCGACGCACCGTTTGACGGAACGACCGTGTACGTCGACCGGGACGCCGACCTCGAGAGCACCCACCGCGCGGTGGTGAGCGAGTTGGGACTGGAGAGTTCGGACATCAGCTGGGCCGCCGAGTAGCGATCTGGCACGATTCAGACGACCGGAGCTGGCGGCCCACTGTGATGTGCAGGTGGCGAGCCCCAGCCGGTCACCTGGCCCAAGTAGGCTCGTCGCGAGACGAGACGCAGGAGAAACAGGGAGCGCAAGTGGCGGTCATCGAGCAGGTCGGAGCACGCGAGATCCTGGACTCTCGCGGCAACCCCACCGTCGAGGTCGAGGTGGCGCTGGACGACGGCACGCTGGAGCGCGCGGCCGTTCCGTCGGGCGCGTCCACGGGTGAGCACGAGGCGGTGGAGCTGCGGGACGGCGACGCCAAGCGGTACCTGGGCAAGGGTGTCGAGCGCGCGGTCACCGCCGTGCTCGACGAGATCGGGCCCGAGCTGGTCGGCATCGAGGCCGTCGAGCAGCGCGTCGTCGACCAGAAGCTCGTCGACCTGGACGGCACGCCGGACAAGGGGCGCCTGGGCGCCAACGCGATCCTCGGTGTGTCGCTGGCTGTCGCGAAGGCCGCGGCCACGTCGTCCGGCCTGGAGCTGTTCCGCTACGTCGGCGGCCCGAACGCGCACGTGCTGCCGGTGCCGATGCTGAACATCCTCAACGGTGGTTCGCACGCCGACACCGAGGTGGACATCCAGGAGTTCATGATCGCGCCGATCGGCGCGGAGACGTTCCGCGAGGGCCTGCGCTGGGGCACCGAGGTCTACCACGCCCTGAAGTCCGTGCTGAAGAGCAAGGGCCTCGCCACGGGTCTGGGTGACGAGGGCGGGTTCGCGCCCAGCCTCGCCAGCAACCGCGACGCGCTCGACCTGATCCTCGAGGCCATCGAGAAGGCCGGCTACCGGCCGGGTCGCGACGTCGCGCTCGCGCTCGACGTGGCCGCCACGGAGTTCTTCTCCGACGGCGCCTACACGTTCGAGAAGAACAAGCGCTCCGCCGAGCAGATGATCGGCTACTACTCCGAGCTCGTCCGCGACTACCCGATGGTCTCCATCGAGGACCCGCTGTCCGAGGACGACTGGGACGGCTGGGTGCAGATGACCGCCGAGCTGGGCGAGAAGGTCCAGATCGTCGGCGACGACCTGTTCGTCACGAACCCGGAGCGCCTGGAGGAGGGCATCTCCCGCCGCGCCGCCAACGCGCTGCTGGTGAAGGTCAACCAGATCGGCACGCTGTCCGAGACGCTCGACGCGGTCTCGCTGGCCACGTCGTACGGCTACAAGTCGATGATGTCGCACCGCTCGGGCGAGACCGAGGACACGACCATCGCCGACCTCGCCGTCGCGACCGGTGCCGGCCAGATCAAGACCGGCGCCCCGGCGCGTGGTGAGCGCACCGCGAAGTACAACCAGCTCCTGCGCATCGAGGAGTCCCTCGGCGACGCGGCGCGCTACGCGGGTGAGCTCGCGTTCCCGCGCTACACGCCGGAGAGCTGAGAAGCTGTAAATCATGGCCGAGCGCGCGCGTCGTCCCCGCCGCCCCCGCGAAGAGCGGGAGGCGCGGCCCGCGCGCGTGCGCAAGCCGCCCCGTCCGAAGGCGCCGTCGCGTCGTAGTGACGGCACGGGCGGCGCGTTCGGCATGACCGGTACGCGGCGGGCCGCGATGTTCGCGATGGTGCTCTGTGCACTGGCGCTGAGCGTCGCGGTCCCGTTGCGGACCTACCTGTCCCAGCGCGACGACCTGAGGGACGTCGGCGCCGAGCAGCAGAAGCTGCGGGAGCAGGTGGCTGCGCTGGAGCAACGGAAGGCGCAGTTGAACGACCCGGCGTACGTCGAGATCGAGGCGCGCAAACGGCTGCACTGGGTGCGGCCCGGCGAGACGCCGTACATCGTCCAGCTGCCGGGCGACGAGAAGCGCAACACTGAATCGGAGAGGCCGTCGGGCAAGCCCGCGGCACAAAGGTCTTGGTACGAGGAACTGTGGGAATCGGTGACGCACAAGTAAGTGCTGCTGACCTGGAAACGGTCGCTCAGCAGCTCGGCCGCATGCCGCGCGGAACACGTGCGATCGCCTCGAGATGCCCCAGCGGGCACCCGAACGTCGTGCAGACCGACCCGCGGCTGCCTGATGGGACCCCGTTCCCGACGCTGTACTACCTGACCTGCCCGAAGCTGAACTCCCTGGTCAGCACGCTGGAGGGCGGCGGGCTGATGAAGGAGCAGCAGGACCGGCTGGCCACCGACGAGGAGCTCGCCGCCGCTTATCTGCGTGCACACGAGGCGTACCTCGCGGAGAGGGACGCCATCGAGTCGTTGGGCACGCAAGTCACCGCGGGCGGCATGCCGAGCAGAGTTAAGTGCCTTCACGTGCACGTCGCTCATGCCCTCGCGAAGGGCCCTGGGGTCAATCCCATGGGGGACGAAGCCCTGGCAATCTTGACCGGGCAGGGGCTGTGGCCGACCGGTGAATGTTCGGGGAGTTAACAGTCAACGGAACCGAACAGACGCTTCACTCCGTCTTGGGTACACCTAGGCTCAGGAGTGGGGCAGGGTGGAACGGGTCAGCGATGGGGGCGGCGCCGTAACTGCCGGGCGGCGCGCCGCGATGACGCACGAGAGGTGAGTATTCGTGGCAATGGCAAAACTGCGTGGTCCGGTACGGCTGTCCCCGAGGCAACGGGGGTTCGCCGTGGCCGCGCTTGCCGCCATGCTCGCGCCAACCATGATCGTCGGTACCAAGCTCGTCGACTGGGTCAACCTCTCCAAGCACAACGACATCGCTGTCAGCCTCGGCCCCGCGGACGTCTGGAACGCCCTGCACCGCGACCCGTCCGAACTCGGCGCGTCCGGCCGCCTGCCGCTCTCCGACGAGTTGAGCGCGGCCCTGCTCGCCGACCTCGAGGACGGCAAGATCGACGACGACCTCGACAACGACCCGGGTGACTCGGTCGATGACGACCTGGGCAGCGCCGACATCCCCGGCGTCGTCTTCGAGGCCTACCTCCGCGCCGAGGGCAAGATGGGCGAGCTCGTCCCCGGCTGCAACCTCGACTGGGCCCTGCTCGCCGGCATCGGCAAGGTCGAGTCCAACCACGCCAGCAACGGCCGCGTGAACGCCGTCGGCGACGCCACCCCCAAGATCCTCGGACCGCTGCTGAACGGTTCCCCCGGCGTGGCGGCCATCCACGACACCGACGGCGGCCGCCTCGACGGCGACAGCACCTGGGACCGCGCGGTGGGCCCGATGCAGTTCATCCCGGCCACCTGGGCGGGCTACGGCGGCGACGGCAACGAAGACGGCACCGTCAACCCGAACAACGTCTACGACGCAGCCCTGGGCGCCGGCCGCTACCTCTGCGCGGGCGGCGGCGACATGACGAAGCAGGCCGACCGCGCCAAGGCCGTGTTCCGCTACAACAACTCCACGACCTACGTCGAGACGGTCCTCAAGTGGGCCAAGGAGTACAGCGAGAACGTCAACGCCCTCCCGCCGCTGCCCGGCACCGGCAACGACGTGCAGAACCCCACTCCGGGAAACCCTGGCAACCCTGGAAACCCCGGTAACCCGGGCAACCCCGGAAATCCCGGCAACCCAGGTGGCACCACCACCACCACCACCACGACCACGACGACGACGCCTCCGAACTGCCCGACGACGACCACGTCGACCAGCACCTCCACGAGCACGTCGACGACGACCCCGACGTCCACCTCCTCGTCGTGCCCCACGACGTCCACGACGACGTCGACCACCACGACTACGACCACGACGACCACCACCACGACGACGACCACGGCGGCCAACACGCCGCAGCAGCCGACGGGTGGCACCTCAGGTCAGTCGTCCACGTCGTCGACCGAGAAGTCCGAGAGCGGCAGCTCGACGCCGCAGTCGACGTCGAACAGCTTGATGACGAGCACGCCCAGCTAGCACGGCGTGTCGCGTTAGAGCCGTTCCAAGCCGTACTTCCTTCGGTGCGATTCGGGCAGAAACGTTGGAGGAGCGGGGATTCCGTCTCCTAGCTTGCTTTCCATGCCGAAGCGCAACTCAAGCGTGGTGGGCCGGGAGTTCGGCAACGCCGTCCGCTACGCCATCGAGCAGTCGGGCCTGACCCAGGCCAAGCTCGCCGAACTGCTCGGCTGGCAGCAAGCCAAGATCTCGGACTTGGTGCAGGGCAAGGGCGGCGTCGACGAGGTGGACCTCGTCCGCCTGCTTTCCTACTGCCGCATCCCTCACGCCGAAGTCGAGTACCTGATCGCCCTCTTCCGCGAGTCCAGGGAGAAGGGCTGGCTGCAGTTCCCCGCAGACGGCGTGCCGGAGCAGCTGCGCAGCCTCGTCGACCAGGAACGCCTCGCCAGCAAGATCACCGTGTGGACCATGAACGTGATCCCCGGCCTGTTCCAGATCGCCGGCTACATCCGGGAGGTGGCCGAGAAGTCGACCCGGAACCTCACGCCCGCGGACATCGACGACTTGATCAGAGCGAAACTCGAACGCCAAGCGATCCTCACGCCTGCCCGGGAGTTCGCCTTCTACGTTCACGAGCAGGCGCTTCGGCTGCCTGTCGGTGGCCCAGCTCTGATGAGGACGCAGCTGGAGCACATCATGATGATGCTGGTCCGGAAGTACATCACCTTCCGAGTCGTGCCGACTGCCATCGGCGCGCACGCAGGGCTGGCGAGCAACTTCACCCTGCTGACTTACGAGAAGTTCGAGCCGGTCGTCTACGTGGAGAGCCTCAACACCGGCCTCTTTCTCGAGGACAAGGCTTCACTTGGCATGTACGAAGAGGCGTTGATAGGGCTGGATCGTGATGCCTTGGACGCGGAACAATCGAGGGAGCTGATCACCAGCATCGTGTTCTGAGGAGGCGTGCCGCATGTCGACGTGGCGCAAGAGCAGTTACAGCGCATCGGGGAGCGAGTGCGTCGAGATCGGGCACGGCATCGGCATCCGCGACAGCAAGGCCCCGGTCGCTCACCTTCCGGTGTCTGGCGAGGCTTGGGACGCGTTCCTCCACCTCGTGAAGGCACCGTGACGCGGAGGTTCTCACCAGAATCCGAGCGGACCCTGAGGCAGGCGGGCTGGTACCCCGGCAGGACCATCGACACCGCGAAGTGGCGTGTTCCGCTGGAGGAGTCGGGATTCGTCTTCCCTGAAGCGGCCGAACGGTTTCTCGGGGAGTTCGGCGGCCTTTCCGTTGAGGATCAGGGCTCTGGGATCACGACCGCGAGGGAGGCGTTCGAGTTCGATCCGCTGCTCGCCTTCGGTGAGGACGACCGCTTCGGAGCGTTGGGAGCGTTGATCGGCCGGGTCATTGCTCCACTCGGCGAACTCGCCAACGACGGGTTCTTCCTCGGTGTAGACGAGGAGGGCGTGATCTACCTCGTCGCCGGCTGGCTCGCACGGTTCGGTTCCGGGGACGCCGGCCTGGAAAACCTGATCTTGGGCGTCATGCCCGAGGCCCTCCACAACACCTGGCCTGGAAAACCCGAGGCGAGGCGCGGCTGACGTTGGCAAGGTGGTGGGCGTGCGCCCTGACTACCCGGTCAAGACCGACCGCCTCGTCCTCCGCCCCTTCGAAGAGCAGGACCTCGACGACCTGCACGCCTACATGTCGAACCCCGACGTCTGCCGCTACCTCTACAGCGAACCCAGCAGCCTCGAAGAGACGCAGAAACGCCTCGAGAGGAGCTTCACCCTGGACGAGCTGACCGAAGAGGGTGAGTGGCTGGTCCTCGCGGTCTACCTCCCCGAAGCGGATCGGGTGATCGGTGACGTCGTCCTCAAGTGGGTCAGCGAGAAGCATCGGCAGGGCGAGGTCGGGTACGTGTTCAACCCGGAGTTCCACGGCAAGGGCTATGCGCGTGAAGCAGCTGAGGCGATGCTGAAGATCGGGTTCGACGAGCTCGGCCTGCACCGGATCGCCGCTGAGTGCGACCCGCGCAACGAGCCGAGCTGGCGGTTGATGGAACGGCTCGGCCTTCGCAGGGAAGGGCACTTCAGGCAGAACGAGATCTTCAAGGGCGAGTGGGGTGACCTCTTCGTCTACGCGATGCTCGAAGAGGAGTACCGGCGTGCTCAGGCCTGACTATCCGATCAGGACCGAGCGCCTGACGTTGAGGCCCTTCGACGCCAACGACTTCGAGGCCTTCTACGCCTACCGCTCGCTGCCCGACGTCCACCGCTACCTCAACAACAAGGCGGCGGACCGGGAGGGCGTGGCGCAGTTGCTCGCCCGGCGGACGACCGAGCACCAGCTGGCCGAGGCGGGGCAACGGCTCGCGCTGGCCGTGTGCCTGGACGACAAGGTCATCGGTGACGTCGCCCTCGTGTGGCGGACCGACCACGAAGGCGAGATCGGGTACAGCCTGCATCCAACGTTCCAGGGCAAGGGCTACGCGCGCGAAGCAGCCGAGGCCATGCTCCGGATCGGGTTCGACGAGCTGAAGCTGCGGAGGATCGTCGCCGAGTGCGACCCGCGCAACGAGCCGAGCCGGCGGGTGATGGAACGGCTCGGTATGCGCAAGGGCACGTCGGGCGACGGTCTCGTCTACGCCATGCTTGCCGAGGAGTTCAAGAACAAGAGGTAGGGGTGAGCATGTCGCGCGTTGCGGCCATCGACTGCGGGACCAACTCGATCAGGCTCCTGATCGCCGACGTGACCACAAGGGACGACGGCACGGCGTGGCTGCGGGACGTGCACCGCGAGATGAAGATCGTCCGGCTCGGGCAGGGGGTCGACGCGACCGGGCGGCTGCACCCCGACGCCATCGAGCGGACGCGCCAAGCACTGAATGACTACGCGCGCACGATGCAGCGGAAGGGCGTCGAGCGGGGGCGCATGGTCGCCACGAGTGCGACGCGGGACGCGAGCAACCGCGACGAGTTCTTCGGCATGACCGAGGAGATCCTCGGCGCGCCCGCTGAGGTGATCACCGGGGACGAAGAAGCACGACTGAGCTATCTCGGCGCGGTGGCCGATCTTGACCCGGAAGAGGGACCCTTCCTCGTCACCGATTTGGGTGGAGGTTCGACCGAGTTCGTCCTCGGCAGCGGCACGGAGGTCGAGGCCGCGCGGTCGATGGACATCGGGTGCGTCCGGCTGACGGAGCGGTTCATCCGCGAAGACCCGCCGAGCAAGGAAGAAATCGTCGCAGCGGAAGCGTTTGCGCGGCAGCAGATCAAAGAAGCGTTCGAGATCGTGCCAGTCGAGAAGACGAAGACCTGGATTGGCGTTGCTGGAACGGTTACGACGTTGTCAGCCCTGGTCCAAGGGCTGGAGGTGTACAACAGCGACGTTATTCACCTCAGCAGGATCACACTTGACAATGTAGAAGAAATCACCGACCGTATCCTGTCGATGACTCATGATGAGCGTGCCTCGCTCGGGCCCATGCATCCCGGTCGGGTGGACGTGATCTGCGGTGGAGCCATCGTTCTGCGCGCGATTGCCAGGGAGCTGGAGAATCGCGCGGGTACTCGCACGCTCGTGTGCAGTGAGCACGACATCCTCGACGGCATCGCGTTTTCGCTGGTCTAGCCGAGAATTAAGGTCGGCTTGAGGTGATCGTGACGAGTTTGTGACCGCTTTCGATGCGCGTACTCCTGGACACCCCGGTTAACGTCCTCTCACGTTTTGGGAGGTGGACGAGACCTCCCGGGGAGGCGTGCGTGCGCAATAACTGCGCCGACGCCGGGGAAAGGCGGGAGAGACTGATGTCGCGATCACGGGTTGCGTGGGTGGCACTGCCAGCCGCGTTGGCCATGACGCTCAGCGCGTGCGGCGGCGGTGGGGGCGGCTCCACTGCTACTGGCAAGGACAACCCGGACGGCACGGTGTCCATCTACGGCACCGAGCCCAAGAGCACGTTGTTCCCGGCCAACACGACCGAGGCCGGCGGTGGCAAGGTCACCGACTCGCTGTTCTCGCGGCTGGTCGGTTACAAGGCCGAAGACGGCGCGCCCTACAACTTGATGGCCGACTCGATCACGTCCAGTGACGCGAAGGTCTACACCATCAAGATCAAGCAGGGCTGGAAGTTCCACGACGGCACCGAGGTCAAGGCGAAGAACTTCGTCGACGCCTGGAACTGGGCCGCGTACGCGCCGAACGCACAGCAGGCGGCATCCTTCTTCGCCCCGATCCAGGGCTTCGAGGACGTCCACCCGGCCGACGAGAACGCCAAGCCGGCCAAGGACAAGATGTCCGGCCTCGAGCTCGTGGGCGACTACGAGTTCAAGGTCACGCTCAACGGCCCGACCTCGGTGTTCACCACGATGATCGGCTACACGCCGTTCTCGCCGATGGCGGACTCGTTCTTCAAGGACCCGAAGGCCGCCGAGGCCAAGCCGATCGGCAACGGCCCGGTCAAGTTCGTCTCCCGCACGCCGAACGCGCTGATCAAGATGGAGCGCTTCGACGACTACAAGGGCGAGGACAAGGTCCACTTCAAGACCCTGGACTACAAGATCTACTCCTCCCAGGAGACCGCGTACCAGGACCTGGTCGCGGGCAAGCTGGACTTCATGGAGGCCCTGCCTCCGTCGGCCAAGGTCGGCGAGAAGTACAAGGCAGACCTGGGCGACGCCGTCGTGACCGCGAACCTGCTCGGCCAGAGCGCCATCGCGTTCCCGCAGTACATCGACGCGTTCAAGAACGTGAAGCTGCGCCAGGCCGTCTCCATGGCCATCAACCGGGAGCAGATCACCAAGACCGTGCTGGCCGGCTCGTACGTGCCGTCCACCAGCTACGTGTCGCCTGGCATCAAGGGCTACCGCCCGGACACCTGCGGTGAGTACTGCAAGTACAACCCGGAGAAGGCCAAGCAGCTGTTCCAGGAGTCGGGCTTCACCGGCAAGCTGACCATCCAGTCCAACCAGGACGGTGGCCGCAAGGAGCCTCTCGAGGCGGCTTGCAACAGCATCAAGCAGGCGCTGGGCGTTGAGTGCGAGTTCGTCGGTGCCACCAACTTCGGTGCGTTCCGCCAGATCGTCGACGGCAAGCAGCTGACCGGCATGAGCCGTTCGGACTGGTCGGCCGACTACCCGTCGATCGAGAACTTCCTCAACCCGCTGTACCGCACGGGTGGTTCGTCCAACGACTCGAACTACTCGAACCCCGCGGTCGACGCGCTGCTGAAGAAGGCCGACGAGACGGCCAACGAGGACGAGGCGATCAAGCTCTACCAGCAGGCCGAGGACCTCATCGCCAAGGACATGCCGTCCATGCCGACCTGGAACGAGAAGGGCATCGGCGGTCGCTCCAAGAACCTGCTCGAGGCCAAGATGTCGTTCAAGCGCCAGGGCGTGCTGGAGTCCTTCCGCGTCAAGGCCTGATTGCCGAACACCTGAGTTCTGAGTGAGACCGTCCGGCCCTGCGTCCGTCGAGCGATCACGGGCGTGGGGCCGGAGCGGTGTTCAGGCTCGGGGCGCCCCCCACCACGCAAGGAGCCGACCTAATGGGTCGCTATGTGCTGCGCCGTCTGCTGCAGCTGATACCGGTCTTCCTCGGGACCACCTTTCTGATCTACGCCCTGGTCTGGGCCATCCCTCAGGACCCCTTCGCGGGCAAGTGCGGCCAGCGGCCGTGCGATCCGGCCTACATCGCTGAGATGAGCCAGAAGCTCAACCTCAACGACCCGTTGCTGCTGCAGTACTTCAAGTACCTCGGCAACCTCCTCACCGGAGACTTCGGCACCACCTTCAACGGCGTGTCCGTCGGCGAGCAGATCGCCACCTCGTGGCCCATCACGTTCAAGATGGGCATCATCGCGGTGATCATCGAGGCCATCATCGGCATCACCGCCGGCGTCCTCACCGGTCTGCGCAAGCAGGGCTTCCTGGACAACCTGGTCCTGGTCTCGACCCTGTTCCTGATCTCGCTGCCGGTCTTCGTCACCGGTTTCGTCCTGCGCCTCTACCTCGGCCCGCAGGGCTTCGACCTCATCGACACCTCGGTCAGCTCCGATCCGACGATCGGGGAACTGATCTTGCCCGGCTTCGTGCTGGGCAGTCTCTCGATGGCCTACGTGGCCAGGCTGACCCGCACGAGCATCGTCGAGAACCGTCGCGCCGACTTCGTGCGCACGGCCATCGCGAAGGGCCAGCCGCAGACCCGCGTCGTCGGCATCCACCTGCTGCGCAACTCGCTGATCCCGGTGATCACGTTCCTCGGCACCGACCTCGGCAGCCTCATGGGTGGCGCGATCGTCACCGAGGGCGTCTTCAACATCAACGGCATCGGCGGCCTGATCTTCCGCGGCATCCAGGAGAAGGAAGGCATCATGGTCACGGGCATCGTGACCCTGCTGGTGCTGGTGTACCTGCTGGCCAGCTTGCTCGTCGACCTCCTGTACGCCGTTCTCGACCCGAGGATTCGCTATGAGTGACCCAGGATCCGTGTCCGGCGGTTCCGGACTCGAAGCGGCCGCGGCGGCCGGTGTCGACCAGCTCAGCCACGTCGACGACTCGTCGCAGAAGCAGAAGAAGCCTCGCTCGCTCTGGAGCGACGCGTGGGGCGAGCTGCGCCGCAAGCCCTCGTTCATCATCTCGCTGGTGATCATCGCGGTCATCGTGCTGATGGCGATCTGGCCGACGCTGTTCACCTCCGTCGACCCGCGCCACGCCGACCTCGACAAGTCGCTGCAGCCGCCGTCGGGTGACGCGTGGTTCGGCTACGACCTGCAGGGCTACGACGTCTACGCCCGCGCCATGCACGGCGCCCGCGCGTCGCTGCTGGTCGGCATCTTCGCCACGCTGCTGACCGTGGTCATCGGCTCGCTCGTCGGCATCATCTCGGGTTACGCGGCGACGTGGATCGACAGCGTGCTGTCCCGGTTCGCGGACATCTTCGCCGGCATCCCGTTCGTGCTCGGCGCGATCGTCATCCTGACCACGCTGAACGCACCGACCGAGAACCCCGGCGTGGTCCGGATCGTCACCCAGGTGGTGCTCTCGATCGCGGTGCTGTCGTGGCCGGTGGTCATGCGCATCATGCGTTCGGCGACGCTGGTGGCGAAGCAGCAGGACTACGTCAAGGCCGCCCGCGGTCTCGGCGCCTCGCCGCTGCGCATCGTCTTCCGGCACCTGCTGCCGAACACGGTCGCACCGGTGCTGGTGTACGGGACGATCGCACTGGGCGCCTTCATCGGCGCCGAGGCGACGCTCGCGTTCCTCGGCATCGGCCTGCGCCCGCCGGTCGTGTCGTGGGGCGTGATGATCTCTGAGTCCCGCGACTACTTCCAGTCGGCACCGCACATGCTGCTGTTCCCCGCGGGCTTCGTCACCGTCACGGTGCTGGCCTTCGTCATGCTCGGCGACGCCGTGCGCGACGCCCTCGACCCCAAGTCCCGATAGGGGAATCCTGTGACTCAGCCATTGCTGGAGGTCGAGGATCTCCACGTGGAATTCCGCACCCGCGACGGTGTCGCGAAGGTGCTCAACGGCGTCTCGTACCACGTCTCCGCGGGCGAAACCCTTGCCGTGCTGGGTGAATCCGGCTCCGGCAAGTCCGTGACCGCGCAGACGATCATGGGCATCCTGGACATGCCGCCGGCGTTCATCACCAAGGGCTCCATCAAGTTCCGCGGTGAGGACCTGCTGTCGAAGTCGGCGGAGGACCGTCGCCAGGTTCGTGGCGAGGGCATCGCCATGATCTTCCAGGACGCGCTGTCGGCGCTGAACCCCGTGTTCACCGTCGGGTTCCAGATCGAGGAGCAGCTCAAGGTCCGCCGCGGGATGTCCAAAGCGGACGCCCGCAAGCGCGCCGTCGAGCTGCTCGACCAGGTCAAGATCCCGAACGCCAAGGGACGGATCTCCGACTACCCGCACCAGTTCTCCGGCGGTATGCGGCAGCGCGCGATGATCGCGATGTCTCTCGCTCTGGACCCGGAGCTGCTGATCGCGGACGAGCCCACGACCGCGCTGGACGTCACCGTGCAGGCCCAGATCATGGACCTGCTGGCGGAGATCCAGAAGGAACGCGACATGGGCATGATCCTGATCACCCACGACCTCGGCGTCGTCGCCGACGTCGCGGACCGGATCTCGGTCATGTACGCGGGCCGCATCGTCGAGCACGCCGACGTGTACGAGCTGTTCCGCGCGCCGGGGCACCCGTACACCGAGTCGTTGCTGGAGTCGTTGCCCAGGCTCGATCTGAAGGGCCAGGAGCTCAAGACGATCAAGGGTCTGCCGCCGTCGCTGACCAACATCCCCGCCGGCTGCCCGTTCAACCCGCGCTGCCCGCGGGTGTTCGAGCTCTGCACCACCGAGGTGCCGACCGTGCACAACCTCGGCATGGGCCGCACCAGCCGGTGCCACATCGCGGAGGAGGTCGTCGCTCGTGGCTGAGCCGATCCTCGAGGTCGAGGGCCTCGTCAAGCACTTCCCGGTCCGCGTCGGCGTGCTGTTCAAGCGCACCGTGGGCCACGTCAAGGCCGTCGACGGCGTCTCGTTCACGCTGAACAAGGGCGAAACCCTCGGCGTCGTGGGCGAGTCCGGTTGCGGCAAGTCCACCCTGGCCCAGGTGCTGATGCGCCTGGAGCCGCCGACCGCGGGCGTGGCCAAGTTCGAGGGCCGCGACATCTTCGGCATGAAGGGCGCGGAGCTGCGCAAGCTGCGCCGCGACATCCAGATCGTGCTGCAGGACCCGTACACGTCGCTGAACCCGCGCATGACGGTCGGCGACATCGTCGGTGAGCCGTTCGAGATCCACACCGAGGTGGCGCCGAAGGGGTCGCGTCAGCAGCGGGTCCAGGAGCTGCTGGAGACCGTGGGCCTGAACCCGGAGCACATCAACCGGTACCCGCACCAGTTCTCCGGCGGTCAGCGTCAGCGCATCGGCATCGCCCGCGCGTTGGCGTTGAAGCCCAAGGTGATCGTGTGCGACGAGCCGGTGTCGGCTCTGGACGTGTCGATCCAGGCGCAGGTGATGAACCTGCTGGGCGAGCTGCAGTCCGAGCTCGGCCTGTCGTACCTGTTCATCGCGCACGACCTCTCGGTGGTCCGCCACCTGTCGAACCGCGTCGCGGTGATGTACCTCGGCAAGATCGTGGAGATCGGCACCGAGGACGACATCTACGAGCGGCCGATGCACCCGTACACGCAGGCGCTGCTGTCCGCCGTGCCGGTGCCGGACCCGACCCAGCGCGGTCGCCGTGACGTCATCCGCCTGACCGGTGACGTGCCGTCGCCGATCGACCCGCCGTCGGGCTGCCGGTTCCGCACGCGCTGCTGGAAGGCGCAGGACATCTGCGCCACCGAGGTGCCGGAGCTGGTCGTGCGCAACGACGGCCACCCCTCCGCGTGCCACTTCGCGGAGGAGCGCACGGTCGTCTGATGTTCATCTGATCGAGGGGCCGTGCCTTGGGCGCGGCCCCTCTTTCGTCGTGCAGGGCGTTCTGGCGTTGACGGTGTGCGGCAACACCCTGCCGGTGGCTTGTCGTCACGTCGGCGGCACCAACATCTACGTCCGCAAGACCGACGGCCCGGAGATCGACGTGAAGTGGCGCCGCTGTGCAGGTGGCGCTGAGGGTTCGGCCGTGCGTTTGCAGAACGCCGACCCGACGCCGTACGTGCGGATCGACACGAACTTCCGCGCGAGCACCGTTTTCTGCCTTTCCGCGAAGTCGTACGGCAGCAACACCACGGACACGTGGAACGGCACCGTCAAGTGGAACGTGAGCTGAATGCGTTTCGCCTGCCTGCTCTTGTTGTTCGTGGCCGGCTGCAGTGCGACGGCCGCACCCGCTGAACCCGTCGGATACGCGGATGAGGTTCGTTCGCTTTATTCGACGATGAGGTGGCCGGCGGACGTTCGCCCGGATCTGGACGCGCTGATCAAGGCCACCACGCCGGCCGCGGACGAGCAGAGCTACTCGCGCCAGGCGCTCGCGGTCGTCAACACCTGCGCCTGGTACCGCTCCTGGGACGCCGCCGTCACCCGTGGCGACTCGGCAGCGGCGAGTTCGTCGCTCGACGCGATCACGAACCTCGTGACGCGGTACCCGCCGGAGGACGACAAGGCAGGCCGCCAGTTCGTGCGGGACGCGCCAGCTCGCGCCGCGGCCGGCGATCCGGCACCGGTTCGCGACTACGTGGACGCGAACTGCTTCGACACCAAGTGGGCCTAGGGCTTGCCCAGGTGCGTGATCGTCACCCCCGGGGCGATCAACGTCTGGCCCGTTTCGACGAACCCGCGCTTCCGGTACAGCCGGAGCGCGGGTTCGTTCTTGGTGCCGGTGCTGACGATCTGCGGCCCCTCAGGCAGTGCGTCGAGGAGCTTGGACGCGATGCCGCGCCGATGTGCGCGTGGGTGGACGACCAGCCGGCAGATGTCCACAGTGGACCCGTCGAGCTGGTACGAGACCGCGCCGACGAGACCTTCCTCGTCGTACAGCCCGAGGAAGGTCTCACCGCACTGCCGGAGTTCCTGCTGTGTCTCGTGTAGCGGCGGAATGCCGTCGAAGCCGATGATCTCGGCCTCGACGGCGTAGGCCAGCCGCTGCACCGTCCACAGCTCGTGCAGGACGGCGTCGTCGGCCAGGTCCAGAATCACGTGTTGGACGAGTTCCGCACGAACGCGGCCAGGTCCTCGGACTGCTGGATCCTGCTGGGCTCGTGCACGTACATCATGTGGCCGGCCGGGTAGTAGGCCGACTCGATGTTCGCGGCGAGCTCCTTCGGGATCTGCAGGTGCGCGATCAGGTGCTCGGCCGCGAAGTACGGCGTGGCGCCGTCGTACCAGCCGAACGCGACGTGGACCTTCAGGTGCGGGTTCGCCCGCATCGCCGCCGAGAGCTTGCCCGCCGTGCTCACGTGACGGCCCTCGAACTCCTTGTACGACCACTTCTCGATGGCCGACCAGGCGAGGGTCTCGTACGGCAGGTCGTTGGAGTAGCCGAGCTCGGCGTGCAGGTAGTGGTTGATCGCCGCCGCGTACGGGCCGAGGATCGCGTCGATGGACGGGTCCGCGGAGATGCCCTCGCGGCCGTAGTCCGTGTCCCAGCCGGTGAAGCGGCCGTCGATGCGTCCCACGGTCTTGCGGTCGCGGCGCAGCAGCTCGGTGAAGAACCGGATGTGCTCGATGCGCAGGTCGACCGCGTCCACGTACTCCTCGGTCAGGCCGGTGAGCCGCGCCAGCTTCTCGATCGTCGCGGCGCGCTCGACGTCGGACAGCCTGTTGCCGCGGGCCAGCGCGTAGGGGTAGTCGCGGGACGCGAAGTCCTCCGCCTCGGCGAGCACCTCCTTGAGCGGACGGTCGCCGTGCAGGCCGTGGTAGTGCGCGATGGCCGCGTACGTGGGAAGGAAGAGCGTGTAGCCGAGGTCGTGGCCCTCGTTGAACTCCAGCGTCGCGAAGTCCAGCACCGAGGAGATCAGCATGAGCCCGTTGACGTACATGCCGAACTTCTTCTGCAGGTGCTCGGCCAGGCCCGCCGCGCGCAGCGTGCCGTACGACTCGCCGCAGATGAACTTCGGCGACATCCACCGGCCGTTGCGCGCCGTCCACAGCCGGATGATCTCGGCGACGGAGTCGATGTCCGGCTGGTAGCCGTGGTAGCTGGAGGGCTTCTCGCCCTGTGCGGCCCGGGAGAAGCCGGTCGACACCGGGTCGATGAACACCAGGTCGCTCTCGGCCAGCAACGACTCCTCGTTGTCCGCGAGCCCGTACGGCGGCGCGGTCAGGTTGCCGACGTCGCCGCTGAGCACCCGGCGCGGCCCGAGAATGCCCATGTGCAGCCAGAGGCTCGCGGATCCGGGCCCGCCGTTGAACGCGAACGTCACCGGCCTCTTCAACGGGTCGGCGCCGTCGAGCGTGTACGCGGTCAGGAACACCTCGGCCTTGGGCTTGTGGCCCTCGAACACGCCGTCCTTGACCACTTCTTCCTTGAGCACGACACGCCCGGCGGTGGCTGTGTAGTTCAGCTCGCGGCCCTTGACGGTGATGCTGTGCTGGGTGGTGACCAGGTCATCAGCGGGAGTCGCGGGCTTCTCTTCGGTCTTCTCCTCGGACATAGGAGCAACACTACGGAACTCGACGATCGAATAACGGCCTGCCGAGCGTGCCCGCGCCTGGTCGCGTGGCGTGAGTCGGTCGCCTCGGAGAAGCGTGCGGCGTTCCGGGATTGGGACTATTGGGGCAAGCCGGTTCCGAGCTTCGGACCGCTGGACGCGTCGCTGCTGATCGTGGGCCTCGCGCCCGCCGCGCACGGCGCGAACCGGACCGGCCGGATGTTCACCGGCGACCGCTCCGGCGACTTTCTGTACCGGGCGCTGTACGAGGTCGGGCTGGCGTCGCAACCTGAGTCGGTTTCGGTGGACGACGGGCTG
Source organism: Lentzea sp. NPDC051838 (assembly GCF_040681245.1). NCBI lineage: Bacteria > Bacillati > Actinomycetota > Actinomycetes > Pseudonocardiales > Pseudonocardiaceae > Lentzea > Lentzea sp. NPDC051838. The sequence continues at coordinate 127,325 of NZ_JBFAYI010000020.1, read as the reverse complement.
GAGCTGTACGGCGTGCGGATCTCTGCTCCCGTTCGATGTGCGCCTCCTGCCAACAAGCCGACCCCCGAGGAACGCGACCGGTGCACGCCGTTCCTGCGCGAGGAGTTCGGACTGATGACTTCGCTGCGGTCGGTCGTGGTGCTCGGGGCGTTCGGGTGGCAGGCCTTCCTGCCGCTGCTGGGGTCCGCGCGGCCCAAGTTCGGGCACGGGGTCGAGGTGTCGCTGGGTGGGCTGCGGGTGTTCGGCTGCTACCACGTCTCGCAACAAAACACTTTCACCGGGAAGTTGACCCAGGAGATGCTTCAGGAGGTGCTGCGGAGGGCGGTGAGCTGATGGGGAAGCCAAAACCCATGCAGGTGCTGAAGACCGAGGGGCCGCCGGCCTTCGCGTTCCTGGTCGAGAAGTACGGGTTCCTCGGCCCAGAACTGGAGGACGACGGCTTCACCTACCACCGCCCCGGTATGCACATCTCGATCTCCTCCTGGTGGGGGAAAGGCGAGACCGGGTTCACCACCTACGTGGAGGTGTCGGGCGGGGAGCCCTACCGGAGGTGGCACGCCGACCTCGGCTGCCTGTACGTGGCGTGCGACCTGGGCCCGTTGCAGGCGGTGGGCCTGTCGACGGGGAGTGGTCACCTGATGCGGAAGCGGATCGGCGAGCACTCGGCGGCGTTGCGCAAGGTGATGCTGCGGCTCGACGGTCCGGAGTGCTTCACCCTGATGGAGCGCTGCCACGCGAAGCCGCTGCCCGACTAGGCGAGTTGGTCGAAGGATCATCCGAACGGGCCCGTTCCGTGTCAGGCTGACCCGCATGAAGTGGTGGCGGGCCGGGGTGGCGGTGGCGGCGCTGCTGATCGTCGTCGTCGCGGCCAGCGGTTCGTCGCCGGTCACGCTCGTCAACCGCATGCAGGACCGCCCGCCGGCGCAGAACCAGGAACCGTCGATGGACGTGCCGATCCCGCAGGAGCTGCCGGGCGTCATCGCGTGGCCGTTCACGGTGTACCTGCTGGCGCTCACCGCGTTGGTCCTGTTCGGACTCATCGGCATCATCCTCGCTCTGGAACTGCCGCGCTGGCGTCGTCGGAGGGGCGCGCGCGGAGTGGAGATCGAGGACTTCGAGGTCGGCGAGACCGCCTCGGCGGTGCAGCGCGTCGAGAAAGCCTTGCAGGAGTTCACGAACCATCCGCAACGGCCGCCGCGCGACGCCGTGATCGCCGCCTGGCTCGCGCTGGAGGAGGCCGAGGAGCGCCTGCCGCACCAGACGCCCACGGAGTTCACCGAGCGGCTTGGTGTCGATGCGACCGTGCTGAAGAACCTCTACCAACGTGCGAGGTTCGGGCACGAGGACGTGAGCGCCGAGCAAGCTCAAGAGGCGCAACGGGAACTGAGCCGCATCGTCCGGGAGCTCGCGTGAAGACCGCGCTGGCGTTGGGCGTCGGGGTGGCCATCGGCGTGGTGATCTGGCTGCTGGGCGCGTCACCGTTCTGGTCGGCGGCGCTGGCCGTTCCGCCGACCGCGTTCGCCGTGCTGATCACCCGGCTGCGGCGGGCGACGGACATCGTGTGGAGCTCGGCACCGGCGGCGCCCGGTTCGATCAGCACCGCGCACGCCAGCACGCTGACGTCCAGGCTGGCCGAGGCGGCGGAAAGCCCGCGGCGGTACCAGGAGCGGTTCCGGGGCCGGTTGCACCGACTGGGGATCGACGCATCCGAGATGCCGAACCCTCAAGAACTCGCGGAAAGGCTTAGGAGAGTCGAGTGACCATCGCGTTGGAGGCCAAAGCCGTTCTCGACGAGATCGGCAAGGTCGTCGTCGGGCGCACGCGGACCGTGCGGCTGGCTTTGGCTGCTGTGCTGGCCGGCGGGCACGTGCTGCTGGAGGACGTCCCGGGCCTGGGCAAGACGCTGATTGCGCGGTCGCTCGCGCAGGCGTTGTCGCTGGACTTCCGGCGTCTGCAGTGCACGCCGGACCTGTTGCCCGCCGACGTCACCGGGTCGTTCCTCTACGACCCCGGCACGCGTGAGTTCGACTTCCACCAGGGGCCCGTGTTCACCGGGCTGCTGCTGGCCGACGAGATCAACCGGACGCCGCCGAAGACGCAGTCCGCGCTGCTGGAAGCCATGCAGGAGCGTCAGGTCACGGTCGAGGGACGCACGTTCCCGTTGCCGAGGCCGTTCCACGTGCTCGCGACCTCGAACCCCGTCGAGTACGAGGGCACCTACCCGTTGCCCGAGGCGCAGCTCGACCGGTTCCTCGTGCGGCTCGACATCGGCTATCCGCCCGCGGAAGAAGAGGTGGAGGTGCTGCGGCGACGGCTCGCGCGGCAGAAGGAAGAGGCCGAGGTGCCGCCGGTGCTTGCTGTGGGCCGTCTCGCCGAACTGCAGGCCGAGCTCGAACAGACCACAGTGGACGACGATCTCCTGCGGTACTGCGTGGATCTGGCCGTGGCGACGCGGCAGCACCCGTCCGTCGAGGTCGGTGCGTCGCCGCGTGGTGCGCAGGGTCTGGTGCTGGTCGCTCGTGCGCTGGCCACTTTGGACGGACGTGGCTACGTGACTCCTGAGGACGTCAAGGAGTGCGCGGTCGCCGTTCTGTCGCACCGGCTCGTGATGAAGCCGGAGACGTGGACGTCCGGGGTGAGCGGGGTGCAGGTCGTCACCGAGCTGCTCGGCAAGGTTCCGGGCCCGCCCAGCTCATGAGCAGAGCGGACAAGATCAGGGAGGCGTTCGCCCAGTCGCACGGCGCGCACTGGCATCCGACGGACGCCTACTCGCGGGCGGTGTGGCTCGGTGTCGGGCTGATCGTCGCCGGGATGTTCCTGCACCAGGTCGAGATGGTGCTGTTCGGAGTTCCGCTGATCCTTTCGGTGCTGCTGACGCACAAGCCGTCCGGCACACCGACGGTCAGCGTTCGGCCGGTGCCGCGCGGAGCCGGTGCGGGCGTCGTGCACACCGTCGCCCAGGTCGACGGCGCGGACGCGGAGATCGCGGTGATCAAGCTGCCGGGTGGGGTCAGGGCGCTCCCGGCGCACTCGCCCGACCTGCCGGTGGAGATCCGGCGCGACGCGTGGGGGCCCGGCGTCGACCTCCGGCTGGACCACCTGTTCGCCGGGCCGGACGGGATGCACGTCTACGGCCCGATCGTCGGGGTCGAGCACGTCCGCACGATCCTGCCGCCGGTCGAGCACCACCCGTCCGGACCGCTGCCGCCGCGTCCCGCCGGCCTGGTCGGCATCCACCGCTCGCCGCGTGCGGGCGACTCGACGGAGCTGCGGGACATCCGGGTGTTCCAGCCCGGTGACCGGCTCAAGCGCATCGACTGGCGGGTGACGACGCGGACCGGCACCGTGCACGTCCGCGAACGGCACGCGGAGGCCGACGCGGAGATCGTGCTGGCTCTCGACACTCGTACTGATGTCGGCGTCAACGTCGCGGACTGGTCGTCTCCTCAGTACGGGGCCACGACGCGGCCCGACGGCAGCCTGGACCGGGCGGTGCGGCGGGCGGCGTCGATGGCCGCCGGGTACCTGAGGCAGGGCGACCGGGTCGGGTTGATGGACCTGAGCAGGCCACAGCTCAACGTGCGGTCTGGCGTCGGGCGGCGGCACCTGATGCGGATCCGCACGCAGCTGGTCGTGTGCGTGCAGGCGGCGGGGTGGGCGTCGCGCGTCGCGCTGCGGAAGCTGCCGCACGGCTGTGTGGTCGTGTTGCTGTCGCCGTTCCTCGACGACGAGATCGCCGAGCTGGCCGTGCAGACGCGCAAGCACGGACACGTCGTGCTGGCGATCAACACGCTGCCGTTGCCGCTGAAGCCCGATCTCGAGACGCCGTGGGGCGAGGTCGCGGCCGAGATGATCGCGGCGGAGCACCGGCAGCGGCTGCGGCGCATGGCCGAGCACGGGGTGGCGGTGACGCGCGAATGCTGATGCGGCTGTTGATCGTGCTCGCGGCGGTGCCCGTGGCGGTGATCCTGCACCTGGAGTCGGACACCGCGGTGCCGTTGGCGATCGTGGCGGGGCTGACTCTGTTGTCCGTGCTGATGCCGGGGAGCGCGGGGCCGGCGTTGCTCATCGGCTACGCGGCGCTCGCGATGGCGTTCGGCGACGGGCACCCGTTGCGGCTCGGCGTGTGGCTCATGATCCCGGCGCTGCACCTCGTTCACGTGACGTGCGGACTGGCGGCGGTCGTTCCGGTGAAAACGAGGATCGAGCTCGCTGCGCTGAAAGCACCAGCCCGGCGGTTCGCCATTGTCCAGGCGATCTCTTTTGGTGTCGCGGCGTTCGCCTCGTTCATCCCATCAGGGCCCAACTTCGGGCTTGTGGAGCTGCTCGGACTGGGGGCTCTGACGGTCGTGATCGGGGTCGTCGCGCTGAGGATCTGAATCGCTCCTCTCAGCGAGAACTCCTCAAATCAGACTCAAGCCCCAGGTCAGTCCGGATGGTGTTCGGCATCACCCGGCGACGGTAGTCACAACGGCCCCTTCAGACGCGCGAAAAAGGGGGTCCTGGTGCGACCATATGTGTATGGCTGCTGTGAAGTCGCAACCCACGCGAATCGTCATTGTGGGCGGTGGGTACGTCGGTATGTACACGGCTCTCGGACTGCAGAAGAAGCTGCGCTCCGGTGAGGCCTCCGTCACCGTCATCGACCCGCAGCCGCACATGACCTACCAGCCCTTCCTGCCTGAGGCGGCGGCCGGCTCCATCGAGCCGCGCCACGTCGTCGCCCCCCTGCGCAAGGTGCTCAAGCGCTGCCACGTCGTCACGGGCCGCGTCACCAAGATCGAGCACGCGCGCAAGATCGTGACCGCCGAGCTGTCGGACGGCCACGTCGAGGAGATCGAGTACGACGTGCTCGTCTCCGCGCTGGGTGCGATCTCCCGCACGCTTCCGATCCCCGGCCTGGCCGAGGTCGGCATCGGCATGAAGACGATCGGCGAGGCGATCTACGTCCGCAACCACGTGCTGTCGCGCCTGGACCAGGCCGCGAGCACGAACAACGCGGACCTGCGCAAGAAGCTGCTCAGCTTCGTCGTGATCGGTGGCGGCTTCGCGGGCATCGAGACGCTCGCCGAGCTCGAGGACATGACGCGGTATGCGCTTCGGTACTACGAGGGCATCAAGCCCGAAGAGATGAACTGGGTCCTGGTCGAGGCCGCCGGCCGGATCATGCCCGAGGTGTCCGCCAAGCTCGGCGCGTGGACCGTCGAGGCGCTCGAGAAGCGCGGCATGAAGATCTACCTCGACACCCGCGTGAAGTCCTTGGAGGGCGGCCACGTCGTTCTCGACGACGGCACCGAGTTCGACTCCGACACGATCATCTGGACCGCCGGCATGAAGGCGAACCCGGTGCTGCGCAACACGGACCTCCCGCTCGACGAGCGCGGCCGCGTCCGGTGCACCGCCGCCATGCAGGTCCAGGGCCTCGACGGCGTGTGGGCCGCCGGTGACTGCTCCGCGGTGCCGGACCTCTCGCGCATCGAGGAGGACCCGACGGCGACGTGCGTGCCGAACGCGCAGCACGCCATCCGTCAGTCGAAGCTGCTGTCGAAGAACATCGTCGCGTCGCTGCGCGGCCAGAAGCCGAAGGACTACTTCCACAAGTACCTCGGCTCGGTCGCGGGCCTCGGCCTCTACAAGGGCGTGGCGGACGTGTTCGGCCTGCGCTTCAAGGGCGTGCCGGCGTGGTTCATGCACCGCAGCTACCACGTGGCGTTCATGCCGACCGTGAACCGCAAGCTCCGCGTGCTGATGGACTGGACGCAGGCGCTGTTCTACGGCCGCGAGATCGTCGCCCTGGGTCAGATCAACGACCCGAAGTCGGACTTCGACCGCGCGGTGCAGAGCTGATCGGGTACGACGTTCACTCTCTGTGAGTAGTGAGATGCCCCGAGCGTTATCTCGTTCGGGGCATTTCGCTGGTCCAGAGGCGGAACTTGAGCGCCCAAACGGAGTAAAGCTCCGGTACTCTCCTTGACATTGCGTTACGTGAACCAGAGACTACGGCTGGTGCATCACCTGAATGCGTGATGCGCTCATGTGGGGAGAGAGGTGATCCCGATGTCTCTCGAGGAGCTGGCCGCACAGCTTCGTCGTGGCGAGATCGAGGACCCCGCGTTGGCGCAGTACGCCGCAGAGTACGCGCAGGCGGGGCAGAGTTTCCGCAGCAAGAAGGACGATTGAGCAGGTCAGCTGACGGGCGGGTGCCAGGTGCCCCGTCCGAGGCTGCCAGACCCCTTCTGCTCCAGGGCCAGGACTACCTCTTCCGCTCTCCGCCCAAATGCCTGGACTTCCAGGAACAGGTGCACCGCCTCGGCATGGTCGACGAGGGCGACGGCAACCCCCAACCCTGTGTGCTCGTACTGGCGCGCGCCGCAGACATGGAGATGAACGAGCTCTCCATCGCCCTGGCCGAGCGCGGCATCCGCATGGCGCGCATCGACGCCGACCGCTGCGTGGACCTCCCGCTGTCCGTCTACACGGACCAGCCTCTGATCGAACTCGACCGCTGGCTGCTGCGCCCTCTGCTGGTGTGGCGCCGCCACTTCGAGCTCTCCGCCGTCCCCGTCGAGCCCGGCACCCTGGCCGGCGCCTACGCGGTCGACCAGTGGGCCTCAGTGGCCAACTGGCTGTCGTCCCGCTCCGACTGGGCACACGTGAACCCCTCACGCTTCTCGACGCATCTGGACCGCCTGACGCAGCTTTCCGACGCGTCCGCCTTCGGTCTGCGTGTGCCCCGCACGGCCGTGACGACACGTCCGGGCCGTACGCGTCCCGGCGGCGGCCGTTGCATCGTCAAGACCGCGGGCAGGCACCTTTTGGAGCCACGTCCGGGCGTGCAGCACGGCCTGTTCCCGCGCCCTCTGGAGACCTCACGCGCGTCCGACGCCCCTGAGCCCGCGCCGGTGATCGTTCAGGAGTACGTGCCGTCCGACACCGAGCTGCGCGTGTTCGTGGTGGGGGAGCGCTGCATCGCCTTCCAGGTCGACAAGCTCGACCCGGCCCAGCTCTGGGTCGATCCCGACGCCGTGCGCGTGACGCCGACTTCGGTCCCTTCTTCTTTGTCAGACCGGCTTCTGGCCCTCGCCCGCCACTGGCGCGTCCAGGTCGCGGCGTTCGACCTGCTGGTCACCGGCGCCTCGGACTACGTCTTCCTGGAGATCAACGTCAACTGCGACTGGCGCTGGTTCGAACACCGCGCCGGCGACAACTCGGTCTCCGCGGCCGTGCACGACTGGGTCGCGTTGAGGTTCAAGGAACTGCTCGGAGCGGGGAGGGCCCGCTGATGTTCGGGTCCGTTCGATGCTTACCCGAATGGTCGCTCTAGTCCAATTCGCTGGGCCGTGCGGGCGAGAAAAGACCATCCGCTCACACAAGCCGACGATCAAGGCCTAGGCTCACCGCGCCCCCGTAGCCCAATCGGTAGAGGCAGGTCCCTTAAAAGGATCACAGTACGGGTTCGAATCCCGTCGGGGGCACCATCTGCATTCCGGTGCCTGAACAGGCATTTTGCTCTTCTCCCTCGTGGTCGCGGCCGCCCGTTCGGCCGTGTCCGCTACCTCCGAACGGTGCCGCGAGGGGAGCCGGAGAGTAACCGGAAGTTGATCATGGTCATCGTTCAGGTGGACGCCGAGCCGGGTGATCTTGAACGGATGTCGTAGCAGCAGGTCAGAGCCCCATCGGTCGTGCTCGGCCGGGCGTTCTGGTCCGCTGGGTCCCGTGGTCGGTTTGTCCGGCTCCGGCGTGTCGAACGGTGTGGCCTTCGTCACGAGCATCTCGGCCGTCCCGTCAAGTTCCCGCTGTAGTTGGCAACTCCCTGATGGGTAACGCCTGAATGGGTTACACACGATCTTGTGACTACGGATCGTGTGAATGGCGGTGGTTCTTCACCCATGCGTGAGCATCTGCGTGGCGTTCTGCGGCTCCAGCCCGAGCGGAGTGCGGAGAACACGCCTGCCATGCAGCGGCGCGGCGACCTGCTTCGCAATGGTGTGGCGGGATGGCTGGACGAGCAGTTGCCCGCGCTCAGGACGCACGCGCCGGTCGAGATGGACGACTGGAAGGTGAAGGCGAGCGACGGCGCTGGGAACAAGAGCGTCATTCCGTGGGTGCGGGTGTACTCGGACGCTCGCTCGCCGGAGGCGACCAAGGGGTGGTACGTCGTCTACCTGTTCCAGGCTCGGGGCGATCGGGTCTACCTGTCGTTGATGCAGGGCAGCAGCGAGCAGAGAGGACGCGAGTTCAAGCCTCGACCGCTGCAGGGTCTGCGGGAGCGTTCGGAGCGAGCACGAGCTGTGCTGGCCGACCGACTGCGTGAGCGCCCCGACCTGGTCGACGTGATCAGCCTCGAGGCGACCAACACGAAACTCGGGCGGGCTTACGAGGCGGGGACCGTCGTGGCGTTCGAGTACCCGGTGGACGCGATGCCTTCCGACGACGTGCTGCGCAACGACCTGATCTTTCTCGCTTCGGTTCTCGGTTACCTCTACGAGCTCCCCGACGACATGGCGCCCGAGGTCGCCGACGCGGTGGTCGCGGCCGATCGGTCGGCCGGGAAGTCGCGGCGAGGCCAGGGTTTTCTGCTCAACGCGGCGGAACGCACGGCCATCGAACGGCGGGCTGTCGCGGTGGCGACGGAGTACCTCGTCGAGCAGGGGTACGAGGTCGCCGACGTCGGTGCCACCGAGTCGTACGACCTCGACGCTCGAGGGGGCGAGGAACACCTTTACGTCGAGGTCAAGGGCACCACGGGAATGTGGACGAGTGCTTCCGAGATCATCTTGACGAAGAACGAGGTCGATCTTCACCTGCAGAAGTACCCCGACAACATGCTGTTGATCGTCAGCAGCATCGTGCTCGACCGCGCCGCCACCCCGCCGTCGGCGTCGGGCGGCAAGCTGAAAGCCATCCACCCGTGGCTGATAGCGCCGGCGAACCTCACCCCGCTGAGCTTTCGATATCTCGTGGGGGAGTGAGGGTCGCTAGGTTGCCGATCATGACTCTCTCGGGCAAGACCTGTGTCGTCACCGGCGCCGCCAGCGGGATCGGCCGAGCCACCGCCGAACTGTTCGTCGACCTGGGCGCCGCGGTCATCGCCACGGACATCGACGAAGCAGGCCTCGACACCCTCGAAGGCGTCACGAAGGTCGTCGGCGACGTGGCCAAGGACGAGGACGCGAAGGCCATGATCCAGGCCGCGGTCGACCAGCAGGGACGCATCGACGTGTTGGTGGCCAACGCGGGCGTCATTCCGTTGATGACCGTCACGGAGGCGACCGGGGACGACTGGGACCACGTCATGGCCGTGGACGGCAGGGGCATGTTCCTCACCTGCAAGTACGCGATCGAGGCCATGCAGGACACCGGCGGCTCGATCGTCACCCTGTCGTCGATCTCCGGGGTGGCGGGGCAGCCGAAGCAGGCGATCTACGGGCCGGCCAAGTTCGTGGCCACAGGGCTCACCAAGCACCTCGCCGTCGAGTGGGCGCACAAGGGAATTCGGGTCAACGCTGTCGCGCCCGGCACGATCCGCACGGCTGTCGTGAAGGACCTCGAAACGACTGACGAGGGCAAGGCCTACGTCGACGGCATGGCGGCCATGCACCCCATGAAGCGGCTCGGCGAGCCCGTGGAGGTGGCCAGGGCCATCGCGTTCCTGGCTTCGGATCAGGCTTCGTTCATCACCGGCGCGATCTTGCCGGTGGACGGCGGCTACTTGGCACAGTAGGGGCGGGGACGCCGAGTGAGTAGAAGGCCTCGGCGAGGCCGCTGGAGGCGAGCACGGCGTTGGACCTGGCGACGTTGTGGCCGGGCGTGAAGTCGTGGCCGGGTTGGGCCAGCGCGCTCGCGCCGACCAGCAAGGCGGACATGGTGAGGTCCGAGTGGCGGTTCGACATGCTTTCGCGGTGGTGGAAGTTCACCGGGAAGCCGTCGGCGAGGACTGTCACCGGGCCCTGGCGCAGGTGGTAGCGGGTGCCCACGACGGCCAGGTCGTCCACGCGGCGGGCCTGGCCTGCCAGGGCTGGGAGGTCGAACTCGACGTCGCGGCTGGAGACGCTGGCCAGGTGCGCGCCCGGTGGTAGCAGGCCGAAGTGTTCGTCGTGCAGGGAACCACGGCCTGTTGTGCCGAAGATGAGCAACGGCCCGTGGTCGCGCAGCAGCACGGACAGGTCGCCGGACGTGGTGTAGCCCTGTTCGCTCGCGCTGAGCCGGCGCAGGACGTCCAGGTCGTGCACCGCCACGCGCATTCGGAGCGAGCGCAGGACCGAGGCCAGGCGTTCGCCCACGTTGCCGAAGCCGATGACGAGGGCTGGGCGGCCTTCCAGCGGTTCGTCCGGGATCAGGTCCCGCACGGCGCGGACGGCGGTGTCGGCCACCCAGTACGACTCGATCGTGCCCTTCATCCGCGACTCGGCCACCGAGAACACCGGGACCGGCAGGCTGGAGAACGGTTCCAGGCGGTAGATGCCCGACATCGTCTGCTCCACGACGCCGCGCACCGACGACAGCAGGTGCGGGGCTTCGGTGAGCAGGGACGGCAGCACGTAGCCGCCGTCGTCGATCACGACGGTCGGGTGGTCCACTGTGGACAAGTGCGATCGCATTGCCTCGACCGAGATGGGCGCGACGGTGACGCCGGACGAACGCAGGTGTGCCGAGACGCGGCGGCGCAGCTGGTACGGGTAGTCCTTGCACAGCACGGTGATCGCCGAGGCGCCCAGCTCCAGCGCCTTCTCGGCCTGCACGACCAGGTCGGTCATCAGGTGGCCCACGATCACCAGCGCCACCCCGTCGAGCCTGGTCGTGAGGTTGGAGAGCAACGGCATGCCCGCCCGTAGCTCCGACGTCTCCAGCGGGGTGAAGCCGATGTCCTCGACGAGCGAGAGCAACGTTCGGGTCAGCTCGCTCGGCATGCCGCCGGTCACCGTTCCGCTCAACAGGTACGTGTCGCGAGGCTCGGTGCGCGGGTCGGCCGGTGGGGCGAGCGTCAGCATCAGCAACGCGGCGTCCGCGTCGCACAGATGTACGCCGCGGCCCAGTCGCCGCGTCAGGAAACCCTGTGCGCGCGCCCGTTTGAGCACACCGCACATCAGCGCGTGGGCTTCCTCGGGTCTAGCACGGAACTTCGTGAGGGCAGTGCCTGTACCACCAACGAACATGCTCGAATAGTGGATCGTGATCGGCGCGAGCGCGTGCCGGATCAGCCCTTCGTGCTACCAGGTCGGGCGAGCCGTCACGCCGCCGTCGACGACCAGGTCGTGGCCCGTGATCCAGGAAGCCAGTTCTGAGGCCAGGAAGACGCACGCGTTGCCGATGTCCTCCGGCGAACCCAGACGCGTCAACGGCGCCGCCGCCTCCCATCGCGCCACGCCTTCCGGCCACTGCGACTCGATGCCCGGGCGGGCGATCAGGCCCGGCGAGACCGTGTTGACGCGGATGCCGGAAGGGCCGTACTCCACCGCGGCCGCCCGCGCGTGCATGATCAGCGCCGCCTTCGACGCGGCGTAGTGGGCGTGGCCGGGGGCCGGGTGCGAGCCCTCGATCGACGCGATGTGCGTGATCGAGCCGACCCCACAACGCACGGCAGCCTGGGTGACGGCGAACGGGCCCGTCAGGTTCGTGTCCACAACGGACTGCCATTGCGCGACGGTCATGTCCGGCAACGGTTCCACGGGCTGCACACCCGCGTTGTTGACGACGGCGTCCAGGTGGCCGTGCACCTCGAAAGCTTCGCGGACCACGCGCTCCGCGTCAGTGCGCAGGTCACCGTCGGCCAGTCCGCGATGGCGAACGACCAGCGCGCCCGCGTCCTCGAACCGGAGAGCTATACCCGCACCCAGACCACCGCCGGCCCCGGTGACCAGCACGACCCTGCCGCTGAGATCGATCACGAGACGATGCCCTCCAACTGTGAGCGAAGCCAGCCAACGATCTCACCACGACCGGCCACGAACCCGTCCGCGCCGACAGGCCAAAACTCCCCGCCCGCCGCGCGCACGAGCACCGAGCCCGCCGCCACGTCCCACGGGTGGATGCCGAGGTTCGCCGCCGCGTCCGCCCGCCCGGCCGCGACCCAGGCCAGCGACAGCGCGGTCACGTACACCCGCCGCACGTCCGCGACCTCCATCAGCGACGACAGCAGCTCCATCTCGCCGGAGTAAGGGCTGCCGGGCAACGGGATGTCGGTCAGCACGAGCGGCCGCGGACTCTCTCCAGGCGCAACGACGAGACCCGTGGACCGCACCGAGAACGGCACACCGACGGCCGCCGTGAACAGCTCGTCGCGGAACGGGTCCAGCACGCACCCCGCCACCAGCTGACCGTCCACAGCCGCCGCCACCGAGATGCACGCCAACGGGATGCCGCGCACGAAGTTCCGCGTGCCGTCGATCGGGTCGACGAACCACGTGACAGAAGCGGAAGCCGACCCGAGCTCCTCCCCGACGACCGCCGAGCCCGGCACACCCGACGTCAAGGCGGACCGCAGGTACGTCTCCACCTCCAGATCAGCTGAGCTGACCTGGTCGTACGCGCCTTTCGAGGCGACTGAGACGTGAGCCTCGTGCAGCAGCTTGGCGGCGTCCAGGCAGGTTTGCGTGGCCAACGAGAGGAGTTCCCCAGGAGTCACTGCTCCATTGTGATCGGTCACAAACACGACCGGCTGACTCTGGGCAACGTCCCACCCGCTTCAGTGACCAGAGCCACCACGATGAGCTGACCTGACGATGACGTTGGAGGTTCGGGATGCGGATCGTGGCCGGGTTGGCGTTCGTGGCGGCATTGGTCGCGGGAACAACCACAGCGCAGGCGGACACCATCGAGTACGTAGCGCTGGGCGACTCGGCGGCGGCCGGCCCGTTGATTCCGAACCAGGATCCTGCCCTGTGGTGCCTGCGCAGCGACCACGACTACCCGCAGGTCGCGGCGGAGATCCTGGGCGCGCAGCTCACCGATGCCACCTGCTCCGGCGCCGAGACCGATCACCTCGCCGGCCGTCAGTTCGGGTTCGTGACGCCGCAGCTCGCCGCGCTCAAGCCGTCCACGGACCTCGTGTCGCTCACGATCGGCGCCAACGACGTCGGCCTGTTCCAGACGGCGTTGAGCTGCATCAACCTCCTGCCCGAACCCGTGGGTATCTCCTGTCACGACCGCTACACGACAGGCGGTGACCAGCTCGCCAAGGCGGTCGACGCGTGGGCACCGGAGCTCGGCGCGGCCCTCGACGCGATCAAGAAGCGCTCGCCGAACGCGAAACTCGTGATCACCGGATACGGCACCTACATCAGGCCCGGTGGCTGCTACCCCGTCCAGCCCGTGTGGGGTCGCGACGGCGACTACCTGCAGAGCGTCATGAACCGGATCAGCGCCGCCGCGAAGTCCGAGGCGACCAAGCGCGGTGCCGCGTTCGTGGACTTCGGCGTGGTGACCGTCGGCCACGACATCTGCGCCGCACCGGCCGACCGGTACCTGGAAGGCCTGGTCCCGACGACGATCGCCGCGCCGCTGCACCCGAACGCGGCGGGGATGCGGGCGTTCGGCACGGCGGTCGCCAAGGCCGCGAAGTGATCGCCTTGCTCGTCGCGGTCGGGCTGACCTTCGCCCCGCTGCCGGTCACCTACCACTCGATCCCGGCGGTCGCGACGACGATCGCACACCCCGGCGCCGCGCCACCCGGTGCGAACGAGTGGACGTGCCGTTCGACCAAGAGGCCAGTAGTGCTGCTGCACGGCACACACGTGAACATGGCGCTCAACTGGAACGCTCTGTCACCCCTGCTGAAGAACAACGGCTTCTGCGTCTTCGCGCTCAACTACGGCGGTCTGCAGTTCGGCCAGGTCGGCGGTACCGGGCCGATCGAGGAGTCCGGCGAGGAGCTGGCGGAGTTCGTCGAACGGGTGCGCATGGCGACCGGATCGTCCGAAGTGGACCTGGTCGGGCACTCGCAGGGCGGCCTGCTCGCCCAGTACTACGTGAAGTTCCTCGGTGGGGCGGCGAAGGTGCACGACGTGGTCGGCCTCGCGCCCACCAGCCACGGCTCGGACGCGCTGGGCGTGGACCGGTGGATCTGGTCGCTGCTGCAGATCTTCCCCGCGCTGGAAGGTGCCATCAGCGCGACGGATCCCGCTGCCCTGCAACAACTGCGCGGTTCGCCGTTCATGAACCGGATGAACGCGACGCCCGACGTCGTGCCGGGTGTGCAGTACACGACGATCACCACCCGCTACGACGGCATCGTCACGCCGTACCGGTCGCAGTTCCTCGACGGCGGCCGCAACGTGGTGCTGCAGGACCTGTGCGCCAACGACTTCGCCGACCACCTGGCGCTCGCGTTCGACCACGTGGCACTGCGGGAGGTGCTCAACGCGCTCGATCCGCAGAACGCGCGAGCACCTGACTGCTCGCGGACCGTCTGGCCGTTGATCGGCGGTTGACGGGCCCGTTTCGACCTCAGCCACGACGATGAAACCTGACCTGACGATGATGTTGGAGGTTCGGAATGCGGATCTTGGCCGGGTTGGCGATGATCACTGTGCTGGTCGCCGGCACAACCACAGCGCAGGCGAGCACCATCGAGTACGTGGCCCTGGGCGACTCGGCCGCGGCGGGCCCGCTGATCCCGAACCAGGACCCCGCTCTGTGGTGCCTGCGCAGCGACCGCAACTACCCGCAGGTCGCCGCCAAGTTCCTCGGCGCGAGACTCGTGGACGTGACCTGCTCCGGCGCGACCACCGACGACTTCGGTGGCCGCCAGTTCGGGTTCGTCGCACCGCAGTACGACGCGTTGAAGAAGACGACCGACCTCGTCTCGATCACCATCGGCGGCAACGACGTCGGGCTGGTGCAGACCGCGTTGAGCTGCCTCAACCTCTTCCCGGAGCCGTTCGGCGTCTCCTGCAAGGACCGGCTCACGGCGGGTGGTGACAAGGTCGCCGCGGACATCGCGAAGTGGGCGCCGGAGTTCGGTGCCGCCCTCGACGAGGTCAAGCGCCGCGCACCGAACGCCAAGATCCTGGTCACCGGCTACGGCACCTACATCCGCCCCGGCGGCTGCCACCCGGTCCAGCCGATCTGGGGCCGTGACGCCGACTACATCCAGGGCTCGGTGAACCTGCTCAGCGCCACGGCGAAGGCCGAGGCGACCAAGCGCGGTGCGGCCTATGTGGACCTGGCGGCGGTCAGCGTCGGGCACGACGCCTGTGCGGCACCGAGCGAGCGTTACCTGGAAGGCCTGATTCCGACGACGATCGCCGCGCCGTTGCACCCCAACGCGGCCGGGATGAAGGCGTTCGGTCTCACGGTCGGGCGCGCTGCGCTGCAAGGGCTGCGGACAGGAGCGTGACGTGCTCGATCCGCGTGGGATCGAGTCCGGTCAGCTCGGCGACCCGGCGCAACCGGTAGTCCACCGTGTTCGGATGCACGTGCAGCTCGGTGGCGGCCGGGCGCCGCGACCCGCGCCGGAGGTAGACCTCCAGCGTGCCGGCGAGCTCCTCGGTCAACGGCGCCACGATCGCGGCCAGCGGTTCGAGAGCCGCGCTGGGTCGGGACAGCTGGTACTCCAGCAGCACGTCGGCCAGCCGGTACAGGCCAGGACCTGACCGCAGCGCGACGAGCAGCACCTCGCGCGCCAACCCGGCGGCGGTCGCGACCCCGGAGGGAGGGGCCGCGACCGCCGCCACCGTCAACGGCACTCCGGCGGCTCGGGTCACGTCCGCGACGATCCGGTCGAGCGGGAGATCCTCGCCGGGCAGCAACGCCAGGCCGCCGTCCACGCCGAGCGACGACAGCACCGGCTCCCTGCTGTGCCGTTCCAGCTCCGTCCGCAACCGCCGCAGTTTCCGGCGCCCCGCAACGGAAGCGTCCACGCCGGGCAGCAGCTCGTCCGGGTGCGGCGGCACGTGCAGCGCCAGGACGACGTAAGGTCCTGGCCCCTCAACGGTTCCAGCGAGCAAACCGGTCAGCAGCGTCTGCCGCGCCGAGCGTTCGTCGTCGAACATCGTCTGCCGCTCGTCGAGATATCCCGCGCTGACCACGGGCGTCACCACCTGGAGGTAGCGCATCGCCAGCGCGTTCAGGGCCAGCACCTCGCCGACCTCCTCCGGACGCGCCTCGGGCACGAGAACGTCCCAGACCACCTGGATGCCCACGTGATAGGCCGTGAGCACGACGTCGATCGGCACGCCCTCCTCCGCTCGACGCGCCGCCGACTCCCGCAGGAACCGCAACTCGTCCGGGGACGGCAGCTCGCGCGTGCGCAGCACCTCCGCGAACGCGCGCAACGTTCCCTCGATCACGCGGGAGATGTCCCCGGACAGCTCCTCGGCGGGCAGCTGCCCGTAGGCGGGCACGCGCTCGATCAGCTCGTGCAGCACCCGCCGCACGAAGTCGGGCATCTCCGCGACGAGCCGCTCGGCCAACGGGCGGCCACCGATCACATAGGACATCAGCCGATTCTGCGGTGTCCGAGCCCCTCGGCGCAGCGGATCTTGCCGGGACAGCCGCGCAGCAGCTTCACCACCGGCGGCTTGGTGATCCGGGCCGGTGCGCGCGAGGCACCGTTCGGCCACTGCACCGAGATCGCCATCGACGACGCGTTGTTGTCGTAGTTCTTCTCCAGCAGCACGCGGTCCGGGTTCGCGACCGTCACGACGTCGTAGGTCCCGGACGCGACCCGCGTGATGTCGAGCCACTGGAACTCGACGTGGTACTTGTAGTCGTCGCCCTTGCCGACCGAGATCCCGAAGAACACGTCGAGCGCTTCCGGGTTGTGGTGCTGGCACTTGTGGCCGTTGAGCTCACGGGCGAGCGCACCGGCGGGGCTGTCGCTCTTCGGCCGGTTGGGCAGGGCCGACGCGTGTGCGCTGGTGTAGCGGTCTCCCAGGCAGAAGCCGTTCTTGCGGTCCGTCACGACCGTGTCGCCGGCCGGTGTGCGCAGCTGGAAGTACTCGAAGCCCATCAGGTGCCAGTGCTCGTGGGCGGCGGCCGGCTCGTAGTAGGACCAGGTGGGGGTAGGGTGCTGCGCCTCGCCGAACGTCATCGGGATCGGTCCGTCCACTTCGGACTGGATCGCCTGCCGGACCGCCATTCGGTCCTGGCGCGTGCTGTCGCGATGGGCGTGCACGAGGAACGGCCCGTCGCCGACGTTGTCCACCGATGTGGTGAACCTCAGGCGCACGGCTCTGATGTCGCCCTCGTCGACGCAGTCGCCGCCGGGGTTCGAAGTATCGGTGACCATGCAGACGTCCCAGGCATCGCACCTGCTCGGATCGCCGTCGTAGCCGCCGGAACACCCCACCGGAGCCTGTTTCAGGTCCGGCAGCAGCTGGGTGGCGGCGTGGGAGGAAGCGGTGAGCGCGGAAGCAGTGACCGCAGCGATGATCACCGCAATGGGTCTCTTGAACACCATCGCACACTAGTTGCGCTGCAACGGTTTCCGTGGCACCCGAAGCCGTGACTCACCCGATCGACTGACACGCCAACGGAAACGCCTCACCGAGACCTAGGGTGCGCCCGGTGAAAATCTCCATGGTGTGCGGCACGCGGCCGGAACTGATCAAGCTCGCTCCGCTCATCCGCCGGTTCGGCGACGAGGCATCCGTCGTCTACACAGGACAGCACTACGACCAGGCGATGTACGCGCGCATCCGCCAGGACATCGCGGAACCGGGCAGCTTCGTCGAGCTCGGCCTGGGCGGCACGAGCCGGGGTGCGCAACTGGGCAACGCGGTCGCCGCACTGGACGCGCACTTCGCCCAAGAACCACCCGATGTGGTGATCGTGCAGGGTGACACGACCTCGGCGCTCGCGGGTGCGTTGGCCGCCAACGCGAACGACCTGAAGCTCGTGCACGTCGAAGCTGGGCTGCGCAGCTACGACCGCGCGATGCCGGAGGAGCACAACCGGGTCGCCATCGACCACCTCGCCGACCTCTGCTGCGCGCCGACGTCGATCAACTTCACCAACCTCGTGGCGGAAGGCGTTGCGGCGGACCGGATCACGGTCACCGGCAACACGGTCGTCGAGGCCCTGGAGGAAGCGCTCCCAACCCATGACGACTCAAGGAAACTGATCGACGGACTCGGGCTCCGGCAGGACGACTACGTGCTCGCCACCGTGCACCGGCCGGAGAACGTGGACGACAAGCACAACCTCGAGACCATCCTCGAAGAGCTCGCGAGGCTCCCGCTGCCGGTCGTGCTCCCGCTGCACCCCCGCACCGCGAAGCAGGTGGCCGCCTTCGGGCTGGACCACCTGCTCACCCGGCTGCGGGTCGTCGAACCCCAGCCCTACAAGGACTTCCTGTCGCTGGCCCGCCACGCCGCCGTCCTCGTGTCCGACTCCGGCGGCGTGCAGGAGGAGGTCAGCGTCCTCAAGCGGCCCGTCGTGGTGGTCCGCCGCAGCACCGAACGGCCGGAGATCGAGGGCACGTTCGGCACGCTGGTGCCGCCCGGCCCCCGAGTCCGGACCGAGGTGCTGCGGTGGCTCGACGACGTGAGCGGACACCGCGCGAGGCTCAAGGACATCCCGTCGCCCTACGGCACCGGTTCGCCGTCCGGGCTCATCGAGGCCGCCGTGCGCAGGATGATCGACGACACCGAGTTCGCCAGTC
This sequence comes from Lentzea sp. NPDC051838, assembly GCF_040681245.1. Classification (NCBI taxonomy): domain Bacteria; kingdom Bacillati; phylum Actinomycetota; class Actinomycetes; order Pseudonocardiales; family Pseudonocardiaceae; genus Lentzea; species Lentzea sp. NPDC051838. Next base: position 108,721 of record NZ_JBFAYI010000020.1, on the reverse strand, counting down.
CGACGCTCGAGTTCCAGCTCGTCACCGAGGGGTAGACGTGGGCGGTGGTGGCGAGCAGCAGTGACGTGCCCGCCACCTCCACCTCCGGCCTCGACGCCAGATATCCCACCGGGTACACGGGTTCCACGAACGGCGCGCGGAAGACGTGCACCTCCTCGACGTCCGCCTCGGGATGCAGCGACTTGAGCTGTGCCGTCCACCTGGCCGCGATCGCGTCGGCGTCCTCGGCGAACAGCGGCGACGAGCGGTCGGTGTAGCGCATGACGTACGCGAGGTGCCGTCCGTCGACCGGTCCGGTCAGCGGCGACATCTCGACGACGCCGTCGAACTCGGTGCCCGACCGCAGCACCGGCGTCCAGTAGTGCCCCGACAACGGCTTGCGCAGCACGAAGAGCGCGTTCACCACGCCCTGGTAGCGCAGGTCCACCGACGGCAGGGTCAACGACGAGTCCGCCACCTGGCGCAACGCCGGCAGCGGGAGCGTGGACACGATCCGGTCAGCCGTGATCACCTCGTCGTCCAGCTCGACGGACCCGTCCCGCACCATCCGGACCGGCGCGGAAGTCCGCACCACGCCGCCATGAGACTCGATAGAGGCCCTCAGCGCGTCGATGATCGTCTTGTAGCCACCGCGGGGATAGCCGCGCACGGCAACGTTGCTTTCGCGCCCCAGCCGCTGCCACAGGTACAGCGCGGGCACGTCTCCGAACGCCGCACCGAACTTCGACCCGAACAGCGGCGCGAACAGATCGGTCCACACCCGGTCGCCGTACAGGCCGCGCAACCAGTCCTCGGTGCGCAGGTTGTCGAGGTCCTTGCCCTTGCCCAACCTGCGCAGCAACACCGACACGGCACCGAACCGAACCCGGTCGACAACACCCAATGCGGTGAACCGCAGGAGGTCCAGCGCCGAGTTGAACGGGTAGTGCCGGCCATCGACGACCATGCCCATGCTGGTGCGCTCCCAGCGGACGTCGTCGCGCAGTCCGAGCTCTTCCAGCAGCGGCAACAGGTTCTCGTCCGTCGGCATGACGCAGTGGTAGAAGCGCTCGACCCACCTGTCGCGCCACGGGAAGAACGTGCCGAGCCCGCCGAGCTGGTCGGACGCCTCCAGCAGCGTGACCTCGACGCCCTCGCGCGCAAGCCGATGTGCGACGGCGAGACCGCAGATGCCACCGCCGATCACGACCGTGCGCATCACAGCTCCCGGTACGGCGCGGGCGTGAGCCGGTCACGCGCCAGCAGCCGGACGTACTGCACGATCGTGCGCCGCAGCTGGAGCTTCGACGGCCCCTGCTTGCGGTCGTACTGCAGCTCCAGCGGCACCTCGGTGATCACCGGGTGGCAGTGCCGCAGCTTGAGCAGCAGCTCGACCATGCACGCGAACCCGCGTTCCTCGACGAGTCGTTCGCCCCAGTGCGTCGAAGCGCGGGTGAGCAGGCTGACCCGGTACGCGCGGAACCCGCTGGTGAAGTCGTGCACGTCGACGAGCCCGAGCACGCGGCGGAACAGCACGGCGGCACCGCGGGAGAGCATCCGGCGGAACAGCGGGGCGGTCTTGTCGTCACCACCGGCGACGAACCGCGAGCAGATCACGACGTCCGCTCCGGCGAGGATCTCGTTGCCCAGCCTGGTGACCAGCGCGGGGTCGTGCGTGTCGTCGGCGTCCATCACGACGATGAAGTCGTCCTCGTCGGCATCGGCCAGCGCGGACCTCAGTCCTGTTTGGACGGCCTGGCCGAGGCCGAGGTTCACCGGGTGGCGGACCAGCCGGACGTCGAGCCCTGTCACGTCCGTTGCCACGTCGGCGGTTCCGTCGGACGACCCGTCGTCGACCACCCACGCGGTGACCTGCTCGGTGCGGGCGACCTCGGCGATGCGGCGCAGCAACGACGGGAGCGAGGCGGCCTCGTTGTAGGCGGGCAGCACGACGTGCGCGCGCCCCCGGACCGGTGTCGCGACCGCGGTCGCGGGTCTTGGGCCGGGCGTCGGCGAGGTGCGGACCTCACGTCCGTCGACTGTCATGCGGCACCCCATTTCATGTTGTCTCAGAGCGGCGGCGAGAATTATTCGCACGCCCGGCAGTAAATTTCGGGCCACCCCTGGCTGACTTCTGCTCGGCAACAGGGGAGCGGAAGGCCGAACTGATTCCGGATGTAATTCGAAAGGGGTACGAGTGTTCCTCGAACGGGTGACGACGGGGCTCGCTGCCGTCATTCTCGGAACATTTTCCTCCCAGATGATCTCGATCGGGTGATCTCGAATGAGACAAAGCGCTGAGGCGGGGTCAAGGGTGGGTCTTCCCCTGGAAGAGTGGTTCGCCGGCGAGCTGACGGCGCCGATGGCGCCGGTGCGTGACGAGGTGCGTCCGCGCGGCTTGCTCGGCCGGGTCAACGGGGTGGCGGTGCTGCTCGTCCTGGTGGACGCGGCCGCACTGCTGGTGATGGCGAACGGCGCCGGTGTGGGCGCCGAGTGGGCGCTCGTGCTGGCGTGCGCGCTGCTGGGAGTGCGGGCGTCGGGGCGGATCTACCGCCGGCGCCTGATGCTGTCGTGGCTGCACGACCTGCCGCGCTCGCTCGCCACGACGGCGATCGCGTTCGCGGTGGTGAGCGTGGGTGCGCTGGCCGTCGGGTGGCCGCCGGAAGTGTTTCCGCAGGTCCTGACGGCTGCCGTGACGTTCACCGTCGTGGGTGAACCGGTGCGGTTGCTGGTGTTCGCGTTCGGGCGGTGGTGCCGCCGCCGGTTCGACCGCTGCGACCGCGCCATCGTGATCGGCGCGGGCAAGGTCGGGACCGATCTCGCCGACGTCATGCTGAGCCACCCCGAGTACGGCCTGCGGCCCGTCGGGTTCATCGACCCCGAACCGCTCGGTGACCGCAAGCTCGCGGTTCCGCTGTTGCACGAGGACCTGGCCACGGCCATCGACCGGCTCGGCGTGGGCACCGTGGTGATCGCGTTCTCGCACGCCGTCGACTCGCCGCTGGTCGACGCGGCCGTCACCGCGCACCGGCTCGGCTGTTCGACGCTCGTCGTGCCGCGGATGTTCGAGCTGCACCAGGACGGGCCGGACGTCGAACGGCTGCGCAGCTATCCGTTGCTGCGCCTGAGCACGGCTCCGACGATGAGGCCGACGTGGTGGATCAAGCGGTTCGTGGAGCGGTCGCTCGCGTTGCTGGCCCTGGTCGTGCTCTCGCCGGTGATCGCGTTGTGCGCGCTGGCGGTGCTGGTCGAGAGCGGCCGGCCGATCATCTTCAAGCAGGTTCGCGTCGGCATGGACGACCGGAAGTTCGTGATCTTCAAGCTGCGCAGCGTCCGGCAGACCGGCGTGGACGACTCGGACGTCCGGTGGTCGGTGGTCGGCGACTCGCGGGTCAGCCGGTTCGGCGCGTTCCTGCGCAGAACGTCGATCGACGAGTTGCCGCAGCTGTGGAACGTGTTGCGCGGAGACATGTGCATTGTCGGACCTCGACCCGAAAGGCCGGGTTTCGTTCGCCAGTTCTCGGCGATCCACGAACTATACTGGGCGCGCCATCGGGTACCCACCGGATTGACCGGGCTCGCCCAGGTCCACGGATTGAGAGGGGACACCTCGATCGTGGACAGATCTCGGTATGACAACTACTACATCGCGAACTGGTCGCTGTGGCTGGACGTCAAAATCGTGCTCTTGACGGTGGGTGAGCTGTGTTGCCGAAGGAATCGCTGACAGGACGTCTCCTGGCGGTGCTGCTCGTTTTCAGCGCGAGCGCGTGCACGTACCTGCCGGTCTCGGACAAGGCCGCGCAGGACAGCCTCGCCCCGCCGGACCCGTCGGTCGTCAGCGGTCCTCACCCGAAGCCGCTCGCGCCCTGTGCGTGGTGGTACGGCATCGGCGCGAAACCGACGTCGTTGCAGCTCAAGTTCGCCGCGGAGCACTACAGCCTGGTGGTGCTCAACGCGTGGGAGACGGCGGCGATGCGTCGCCTGCGCCAGCTGAACCCCAAGGTGAAAGTGCTGGTGTACAAGGACTTCTCCAGCACGCGCAACTACTCGGGCACCGTCGACAACGGTCTGGACGCGACGTACCTGCCGACCGGGCTCGGGTACGTGGCCACGGAGAAGACCAACCCCAGCTGGTTCGCGGTCGACACCGCGGACAAGCGGATCGAGTGGGACGGCTACGAGAAGCACTGGCAGATGACGGTGTGGAACGAGGCCTACCAGCGCGCCTGGACTTCAGCCGTCGTCCAGGAAGTCGTCCGCGAGGGCTGGGACGGAGTGCTGGCGGACAACGACTTCAGCTCGTTGCGCTTCTACTCCGACGCCGTGCTCAAGGGAACGGCGGACGTCGACGCCACCGATCGCCTGCTGCGCGACGGCTTCGACTCGTTCCTCGGCATCGCGGGTGACGAGCTGCAGAAGTCCGGGAAGATGCTGATCCCCAACGTGTCCGAGTCGCACCTGCGGCCCGGCCGGTGGACCGCGCACTCCCGTTACGAGGGCGCGATGGAGGAGAACTTCGGCCTGCGCGACGACGGCGACGACGCGGAGCTGCTCACGTTCCGCGGCAACGAGTTCAAGGAACTGCGCGCCCAGGCCGCCCTCGGCGAGTCGTGGCTGCTGCTGGTCACCCACACCTCCAGCCCGCGCGAGGAACGGGTCGGTTATGCCACGGCCGCGTTGCTCGCCGGTCCGTACACCTGCTGGAACGGCGCTCAGCCCGACTACAAGAACCCGGCGTGGTCGCAGTACCAGGAGGCCGGGCTGGGCGAGGCGGTCGAGGCCGCGAACCGGATGTCCAACGGGTTGTGGACGCGCGCGTTCAGCAACGGCTGGGTGGTGGTGAACCCGACGGGCAAGCCTGTGCAGGTGACGCCGCCCGCCGGGCTCGTCGACATCAACGGGGTGACGCCGACCAGTCCGTTCGAGTTGGCCGGTGCGGACGCCAAGGTGCTGGTGAAGCCGAAGACCGTGCCGAGCACGACGGTCACGGTGCCGACGGTGCCGACGACGACCACCACTACGAAGCCGACGACCACCACTACCAAGCCGACGCTGCCGCCGATTCCTCCGAAGCCAGCGGTCAGCTGAGCTCGCGGTACAGCTCCAGGTGCTTCTTCGCGCACACCTCTGGGCTGAAGCGCTCGCGGGCGTTCTGGGCCAGCAGGCGGCCTGTCACGGCCGGATCCGGGTCGGCGACGAATGCACGCAGCTGCTTGGCCAGCGAGGTGACGTCGTTCGGCGCGGCCAGGCGGAGTGCGGTGCCGGGCACGTCGAGCATGTCCGCCACGCCGCCGGTGTCCGTTGCCACGACGGGCTTTCCGGCGGCCATGGCCTCGGCGATCACCAGTGGCTGCTGTTCCATTGTGGACGGTACGACCAGCGCGTCGTGCTTGCGCAGCAGCTCTGGCACGTCGGTGCGGAAGCCGAGGAACTCGACAGGTTTGCCCTGCGCGAGCTCCTCGCACCTGGCGCGTTCCGGCCCGTCGCCCGCGACGGTGAGTGTCACGTCCGGTGGCAGGGCTTCGAGGAGGATCTGGAGGCCCTTGCGTTCGGTGAGGAGGCCGACGAACAGGAGCTTGCGCACCGGCGTGGTGGGTGGCTCGGCGTCACCGATCGGGACGCAGTTGTCGATGTGCGTGATCCGGTTCGCCGGGACGCGCAGCCGGTCGCGGAGGAACCTGCCCATCGCGGGGGCCGGCACCACCGTGCGGTCGACCCTGCGTGCGACCAGAGCGTCCGCGGCCAGCACGGTCCTGCTGTAGATGGACGGCCTTGACGCTCGTTGGGTGCCGCGGAACCACGGTTCGGTCACGTCGTCCGGTACGCCGTGATACGTGTGCACGACCGGGATGTCGCCCAGTCCGGCGCACACGAGTCCACTGCGGCGGTCTTGTGCGTGCACGACGTCCGGACGCCACGCTTTGAGCGCTGCTCGTGCCTCGCGGCTGGCCTTGAGATCTCCCTTGCGAGGTACGGAGATCTCCTCGTGGTCGACCAGATGCGCGTCCCGGGCCGGTTTCGGGCCGAACACCCTGACGTCCGCCTGCAGTGCCGCGGCGAGCCGGACGGTGACGTCGACCGGGCCGCCCCGGTCCTGGGTGAGCAGGAACGCGACCCTCATCGTGCGTCTCCCTTGAGCTTCTCGACCAGGGTGATGATCTGGTCGGTCATGCGGCCTCGGTCGAACAACGTCTCGGCACGTCGTCGTCCCGTGAGGCCTTCGTGGTCGGCCAGCGACGGATATGAGAGGCGTGCCGACAGCTCTCGTCCGAGTGCGGCGGTGTCTTCCTTCGGCACGACGGCTCCTGCCGGGCCGAGGCTCTGCAGCACGCCGTCGACGTCGAACGCCACGACGGAACGCGCGCACGCCATGGCTTCCAACGGCACCAGGGCCATGCCTTCTGCCCGTGACGGCAGGACGACGACGTCCGCCGCCGCGTAGAACGTCTCGACGTCGTCGCTGTGGCCCCACCACACGACGCCTTCCTGGTCCCGTTGCCAGACCGTCCTCATCGGACCGTCGCCTACGAGGACGAGTTGTGCGTCCGGGACGTCGTTGAGGACTGCCGGCCAGGCTTCGAGCAGGAGGTCCTGGCCTTTTTGCTCGGCGAGCCTGCCGACGCACACCGCGGTCGGCCCGTCCGGCAGGTCGAGGCGGCGCCGGGCGGTGGTGCGGTCGGTGGGGCGCAGTCGGGTGGTGTCGACGCCGTTGCACACGACCTCGGCCTGGGTGGTGACTCCTGCTTCTCGTCCGGACGCCAGTTCGTCGTCGCTCACGCACACCAGTTGGTGCGTCCATCGTGATGCGAAGGCTTCCCAGCGGGTGCAGGCCTTCTGCAGCAGTCCGTCCGAGAGGCGGAACGACCACAGGTGCGGCTGGAAGATCGTCGGGATCCGTCCGCGCACCGCGAGCCTGCCCGCCAACCCGGCTTTGGAGCTGTGCAGGTGTACGACGTCCGGCTTGAGACCGTCGAGGAGTTTGCTCAGCCGCAACGTTTCTCGCAGTGCGGTGGAGGGAGATCGGGTCGCGGGCCACGGATGGATCTCGTCGAGCTGATCGGCGAGCCAGCCTTCCGGTGGGCAGATCACGTGCACGTCCCAGCCGGCGGCACGTTGCGCCAGCACGAGATCCAGCACGACCTTCGCGACGCCCGCCTCGACCGGCTGCGTCACGTGCACGACCTTCACAGGTTTCCTCGCAGTTCCCGGACGGCTTCGCGGTTGAGGGGCAGCACGACGGCCGCGTAGACGCCGAGCAGCACTCCGCCGCTGAGCAGTGCCGCGGCGATTCCTTGGATTGGCAGGACCTGTGCGACGAGTCCGGCGGTGATGGCGCCGGCGAGCGTTCCGGCGACCGTGCGGACGAGTTCTTGTGGTGGGAAGGCGAGTCCGTGCCGCGCCAGCACCCACCAGGTGAGCGGGACGAGCAGCCAGACGATGACGGCCTGAGCGACCGCAACGGCCAGCACGCCGTGCTGGGTGGTGATCATGAGTGCGGTCAGGAGTGCCACCAGGTGGGTGACTTCGAGGGCCAGGTACCAGCGGGCGTGCCCGGCGGCTCTGATGGCCTGGTACCACGTGTGCAGCAGGCCGAGGCCGAGTCCGTAGCCGCACAACGCCACGAGCACCGGCGCAGCGGGCGCCCAGCGTTCGCCGAACAGGGTGATGCGGTCGGCCAGCAGTGCGGTGACCGCGTAGAGGCCGCCGGTGATCATCAGGGTCGCTTTGGTGAACCGCAGCACGGCGCCGGTCATCTTCTGTCCACTTCGGACCAGCTCGGCGCAGACCGGGAACAGCACGCCGCCCAGCACGACCGCCACCAGGATGTACGGCATCCAGGCGATCCGGAACGCGAGCGAGTACACACCGACGGCGGACGGGCCGAGCACGTGCCCGATCGTCAGGTAGTCGACGTTGATCAGCAGGGTGGCGACGACGGCTCCCGGCCCGACAACTGCCGTCCAGCCCAACGCTTCCTTCGCGGCTTCCTGGTCCCAGCGCGGCCTGACTCGTGCGCCCGCCGCGACCGCCAGCACGGGCTGCGCGACGGCCGTGCACAGCAGTCCGACAGCCATCGCGAGTGGGCCATAGCTGAGCGCTGCCAGCACGATCGTGACGGCCGCACCCAGCACCATCCCGCCCGCGTCAGGCAGCATCCGCTTCTGGAAGTCCAGTTCGCGGTGCATCATCGCCATCTGCACGCCGCCGATCGCGGTGAACGGCAGGCTGAGCGCGGCGATCCGGATGAGGTCGGCGGGTGCTCCGAGCGCTTGGCTGACGGGCTCTGCTGCGAGCAACAGCAACGCCGTGATCGCCGTGCCACCCGCGATGCTCATCGTGAGCACCGTGCCCGCGAGCCGTTGCGGGTCGCGGTTCGTCCGGCTGATCACGTCGTAAACGCCGGCCGACTGCACGACCTGGCCGATGTTGACCAGCGACACCACGATCGACACCGCGCCGAGGCCGTCCTCGGTGAGCAGCGCCGCCAGCACCAGCGTCACCGCGACCTGGCAGCCCTTGCTGATCACGTTGACCGCGAAGAGCCACAACGATCCCCGGACCGCCCGCGTGCCGACCTGGTTCGTCACGCGCGTTTCCTGGCCGCGACGACCGTAAGCAGCACCCAGGCCGCGACGACCGCCACGCCGTCGACCGTCACGTCTGCTCGACTACCAAGCGTTTTGACGATCGCTTCGTTGACGAAGTACAGGTGCGCGAACGGAACCGCGAGCGCGAGCAGCGCGATGCCGGTGACCTGCCAGACGCGTTCTTTCCGACGCCGCCAGCACACCACCGCTACCGCTGCCATCGCGGGCACCGCGATCAGGACATCTCCCGGCTGGTGCACCAGCGCCACGACCGCGCCGACACAGGTGATCAGGTCCGCCATCGAACGGCTGTCCTCATCACCCTTGTCGAGCTTGCGCGCGAGAAGAGCAGTGGTTGCGAGGATGCCCAGCAGTGCCAGGAGCTCAGCCGCCGGAGGCAGCCAGTCCGTCACCCGGAAGAACACGGCCGCCGCGTCCACCCGTTGTGCGGACAGGGAGTCGACCGCGCCGTAGTTCGTGTGGCTGGCGTGCGCGAGGTTCGCGGCGATCACGTCGAGGAACGGCCCGACGCCGCCACCCCGGAAGATCAGCAGCCCCACCACCGGCAGACTCGCGATCGCCGCGATGGCGGTACCGCCCAGCGCCACCCGCCGCGACCCGCGCGCGTACAGCAGAATCGCCAGCGGCAGCCCGAACTGCGGCTTCAACCACGCCACCGCCAGCCCGAGCGCAGCCACCCGCGGCCGACTCGACCGCGCCATCAACGCCGCCGCCGCACCCACCGCGATCAACGGGTTGACCTGCCCCACGTACAGCTGAGCCTTGCCCACCTGACTGGTCACCAGCAGGGCCGCGATCACCACCGTGCCGAGCACGAGCGGCAACTTCGCCTGGCGCGCGGCCAACAACCCCAGCACAGCGAGGAGCAGGAGCGACGCCAACGTGAACGCGATCGCGCCGATCCGGTAGTCCGGCAGCGCGAACGGCATGTGCAGCACGAGGTGGTACGGCTGGTAGAGGTTGAAGTTCTGGCGCACCGGCCAGTGCTCGAACATCGCCGCCGGGTCGTACGGGTTGCCGCCCGCCAGGAACTCGCGGATGGGGAAGTACGTGGCGTCGCGGAAGTCCTGGAGCCGCTCCTCGGCGAGGTTGGCCGCGGTGGGAGTGGGGGCTTCCCAGGACGGGCTGAGGGCTCGGGCGGCGCTGAGTGCGCCGACGACGGCCGCGCCGATGGTGAGAAGGGTGCGGGTGTTGGGCTTCGTAGTGGTGATCACGCGAGCGCCTCCGCGACGAGAGCAGAAGGGACTGCAAGCGTTCGGGACGGGACGGCAGGAGGCCGGGATTCGCTCGCTGGCGGCGTCCACACGCTCACCAGGAGCGTGGGCGGCACGTTCGAGGTGTCGACGAAGTCCTCCGGCACCTCTTCGGTTTCGGCGGTCATGCCAGCACCACCGCCACCAGCACCGCCGAGCCCGGCAGCACGGCCAACGCAGCCGCGAGGTCACTCGGCTCGCTGTCGGCATCAGCGACCGCGATCACTGCCGTGCCCTCGCCGGGCTCGCCTGCCTTGTCCGGCAACGAGTCCGCGAGCGACTCGGCCTGAGCACTGAGGCCGTGATCCGCCGGAATCACCCGCACCGGCCGAGCCGCCGCGACGCACAACGCGGCCAGCCGGTCGAGCATGCCGGGGTCGTCCTCCCGCACCAGCGCCACCGGATGCCGCACCCCGGCAGCGGCGATCGCAGCGCGCACGGCCGCCTCACCCGTGCGAGGCCGCCGCAACGTTCGCAGCGCGGCGGTGGCGATGCCCGCGGCCAGTGCTGCGGCCAAAGCCAGGCCCGCCGCGAGCTTCCAGTCCGGGGCGCCGCGGGTGGTGTCCGGGCGTTCGTCGAGCACGCGCAACCGTCCGGCAGGGGCGAGGAGGTTCGCGTCCGCCACGGTTTTGGCCACGGCGGTCACGGCGGCCGAAGCTGCGGAAGCCGAACCCGCGCGCACCGACAACCGCGCCAGGCCCGATGCCGGCACCAGCTCCACACCCACACCCGACGCGATGTCCTGAGCGGTGAGGCCCGAGGCGGCCGCGGCGGCGTCCAGCACGGTCGGGCTGTGCACCAGCTGGACGATCGCGGGCATTGCCAAGGACGCCACCTCGCCGTACTGGGCGGCGGAGTCGGTTTGCGCGACGGGCACGGCGAGCACGGCCACCCGTGACTCGTACTGCTCGCCGCGCAAGGAGGTCACCGCCAGCACGAGCACCGCGACGACCAGCGCCACCGCCGTCGCCTCCAGCAGCGTGCGCTTGTTCACCGTCGTTCTCCCACAAAGTTTCGGAGCAGTTCGTCGTAGGACTTCATGAAGGTGTGCGGGTCGTGGTCGCGTTCCACGGCGGCCTGGCCCTCGGCACCAACTGCGGCACACGCCCGAGCGTCGAACAGGAACGAGGCCAGCGCGGAAGCGGTCGCCTCAGGTGAACGACGTGGCACGAGCACGCCACCGCCGCCGGACAGGGCCTCGCGCACACCGTCCACATCGGACGCCACGACCGGGCGACCCGCCGCGAGCGACTCCAGCACCGCGATCGGCATGCCCTCCCAGTCGCTGGTGAGCACCACCACGTCGGCGGCCTCCAACAGGTCCGGAACGTCGCACCGGGTGCCGAGGAAACGCACGCGGTCGTCCACCCCGAGTTCGGAAGCGCGCTGTTCGAGCTCGGACCGCAGGCTGCCGTCGCCGGCCAGCAGCAGCACGGCACCGGCGACGCGTGACCACGCCTCCAGCAGCACGTCGTGCCGCTTCTGGGGTTCGAGCCGGGCAGGGCACAACGCCACCGGCACGTCAGCGCCGATGCCGAGCACTCCGCGCACCGCGGCCCGAGGTACGCGAGGAGGTTCGGCGAACACCGCGTTCGGGATCACCTCGACCACAAGGCCTCCGACGCGCAACCGATCCGCGCTCGCCTCGGACACCGCCACCACCGCACGTGAAGTGCGGCGCAGGACCCGCGCCGCACCGGCCAGATCCGCCTCGGCAACGCCGTGGAACACCGTCACCACGGGACGGCCACGCGCTGCCAACCGGGCCACGAGCGACGCGGACACGTTGTGCGCCACCACGACATCGGGGGAGAAGGCGCGAACCGCCGACCGCACGGCGGAAACAGCCCGAAGCACACCAGAGGCCCGACGCCGGGCCACCGGTACGTCGAACGTCGAGAACCCCTGCGCGCGCAGGGCTTCGGCCCGATGGCCGCCGCCGCTCGCGACACCCGACTCCCAGCCGAAGTCGGAGCCGGACCGCACCATGCCCGCGACCACGGCCTCGGCGCCTCCCGCGCCCATCTCACTGATGACGTGCAAGACACGCATCGCGCTCACGCTCCTCAAGGCGGATCTGAGCCGCGATCGCCACCGCGACCAGCGACCAGATCGGCAGGTAGTACTGCTCGGACAGGAAGGTCGACGCCACCAGCGCGGCGATCAGCGAGGCCTGGATCGCGAGCATCGGCCGCCGATCGGTGCTGACCCGCAGCACGCGTTCCGTTGCCACGAACGCCATCGCGACCGCGCCGAGGAAACAGGCCAGGCCGGGCAGCCCCAGCTCCGCGCCGACCTCCAGGTAGATGTTGTGCGCCACCGGTTGTTGCTCGTCGATCTCGGCGTTGCGCGAAGCAGCCGCGTACGAGCTGCGGAACCCGCCGGGTCCGACGCCCAACGCGGGGTTGTCGGCCAGCATCCGGGCGGCGGCCTGCCAGCGCAGCTCGCGAGTGTCCACATTGGTCGCCGCGATGTACTTCTTCTCGTCGAGCGCCCGATCCAGCACCGGACCCGCGAACACGACGGCACCGAGCCCGATGACCACGAGCCCGCCCACCGTCGCCGCCACCGCGCGCAGAGACAGCCCACGCCGCGCCACGAGCCACACAGCGGCGCAAGCCAGCGCGATGCCACCACCACGGGAGAACGTCGCCGCCGCACCTGCCGCCAGCACCGCGCCGATCGGCAGCAGGAACCGGCGCGCAGGCAACGCGATCAGCAACGGCAGCGCCACCACGAGGAAGTACGCGAGGTCGTTCGGATCCTCCAGCGGACCGGTCGCCCGCGGCTCACCCTCGAAAACCAGGCTGTACAACGCCCCGAGCGCCGCGCACAACGCACCACCGACGGCGGCGGCCAGCACGTCGCGTACCGGCACCTCGCGCGCCACGACGTCCACCAGCACGGCGGTGATCACGAGGAACGGCAGGAACCGCTGGGCGTAGTCGAGCGTGAACTGGTCACCCGCGTGCACGGCCGACGACGCCAGCAGCACCACGGCGAAGACGGCCAGCAACACGTGCAACGGATGACGAGCGGGCAGACGACGCTCACGGACGCGTTGCGCGACCCACGACACGATCAGCAGCCCCGGCGCCACCTTGGCGAGATGCGGGTGCACCTCTTGCAGGTAACCCTCGAGTGGGGCGAGCAGGACCGTGGCGCAGACGAGGAAGCGCAGCAACAACGTCATCCGCGCAGCGACTGTCATCCGCACAGCTCCACCGAGCGTTCGCGGAGCAGCGTCAGCCGATCGACCTGCGTCCCAGTGCCCACCACGTCGAAGTGCTTCCGCAGCAACGACAACACCCAGCCGAGCAGCGCCACCTTCTGCGAGCCCGGCACCGCCATGCCCGGGAAGAACTCCATCCCCGGTGCCTCGGCGCCGCTCAGCACGTCCGTCGGGTGCAGCAGCAACGACGGCGCGGTGCCCGTCGCCAGGCACAACCGCAGCGCCGCCCGGAAGTAGCCTCGCGCCAGCCGTGGCGAGATCTGGTGCAGCTGCAACAGGTACGCGCCGTGGATCGGCACCCGCAGCAACGGCATCGTCGTCACCGGCAGCTCGACGAGCCCGGTGCCACCCCAGCGATACGGCTTGTTCGGCGTGAACACCTTGCCGAACCCGCCGAAGAGATCGCCGGCAGACGGGTTCTGAGCCGTGCGGTTGTGATACGCCCGAGCCAGCGGACCGATCCAGGTGGGCAACGTGCTCGCGTCGTACCGATAGCCGCGCGAAGCCAGCAGCTCCAGCAGGACAGGAGTGACGCTGTAACCGGGACCGCGAAACCCGACGGGCCGCGCAGCGCCAGCGGCCACGAGAGCGTCCTCGGCCCGGACCAGCTCCGCCTCCAGCTCGGCCCGCGAGTACCGGTGCAGCCACGGCTCGTGCCCCCACGAGTGGTTCGCGACCTCGTGCCCCGCCGCCACGACGTCACGCACGGCCTGCGCCCCGTCGTCGCGCTCGGCGTCCGCGCCGACCACGAAAACCGTTGTGGTGAGCCGATGTTCACCGAAGACGTCCAGCAACCGAGGCACGGCCGTGGCGAGGAAGCTCGGCCTGCTTTCCCAGCTGGAGTCGCCGTGGGTCTTGAGATAGGCCCACAGGTTGTCCAGGTCCAGCGAAACGCTCGCGGTCCTCATCTGGCGACCTCGACCTTGCCCTGCTGCGGCACGCCCAGCGTCAGCACACCGGCGACGACCAGCGTCATCCCGAACCCGACGGCCCACTCCCAGCCCGGCGTGATCCGGTCACCGAGCATCCCGATGCCGATCACCGACGTGAGCACTACGGTCGTCGCGTCCATGGCCGCCACCGACGACGTGGCCGTGCCGCGCTGCAACGCCACCGCGAGACAGGACTGGCCGACCAGCGCCGCCACGATCATCAGCCACGTCAACGGGTTCAGCAGCACGTCGAGCGCCGACCCGTCCGCGACGGACCGGCCGATGATCGCCACCACCGCGAACGCGACCCCGGCGAGCACCGAGATGATCACGGCGTTCGCGCCCTGCGCCGCCCGTGAGCAGAACAGGACCACGAGCAGCGGCAGCCCGAGCCAGATCAGGCCCGGCACCGTCGGGATGTCCTTCGCGACCGACGACTCCGACGCGGTGACCAGCAGGACGAGCCCGGCCGCCATCATCACCAGTACCGCGATCTCCACCGGCCGCACGTGCCATTTCAGCACCAGCAGACCGAATGCGGTCGCCAGTCCGACGGCACACGAAGAACCCGCCTGCACCAGGTACAGCGGCAGCTCGGCGCGAGCGAGAAAAGCAAACCCGAAACCACCCACCTGGCCCGCGAAACCGAACAGGTAAAGACGGTCCTTGGCCAAGCGCGCCAGCAGCCCCAGTCCGCTTCCCGGCCGACGGTCCGCACGCTGCGCAGCCACTGTCTGGGCCACGATGCCCAGGCCGTAGAGCGCGGTGGAGACAACGAGCTCAAGGTATCCGGACAACGCAGGACCTCCCTCGTCAAGGCCCCGAAGAATACGGAGCCGCGAGGGCGATCCCCATTAGAGGGATATCAACAACTCATAGCGAGAATTGCCGCACAACTATTCGCTCTAACGAGAAGAAAAGTCACCCGAAAGAGTTAGAGTTCGATGACAGTGCCGTCCAGCGGCACCTCGACGCCGGCCTCACGCAGCTTCGAGGCCTCGGGAGACTCCGGATCGAGCACCGGGTTCGTGTTGTTGAGGTGCGTGTAGATACGCCGGACAGCGGGGAACCGCCGCAGCTCGGGAAGGCTCGCAGTGATCGGCAGATGCCCCATCGCGGCCTGACCGGACGAACTGCCGGTCGCCGACCCCATCTCCGACGCCGCGTAGAACGTGCCGTCGAGCAGCAGGCAGTCGGCGGAGGCCACCACGTCGTCGAATCCGGGCGGCCACGACGCCAGGCACGGCGCGTAGACCAGCACGCCACCCGTCACAGGATCGAAGAAGCGGTACGCGACCACCCAATGTCCATCCACAGTGGACGAGCGGGCGTACTTCGGCCGCTTGCCGCTGATCGGGATCGCGGTGACGGTCAGCCCACCCAGGTCGAACGACTGCTCCGGCTCGACCTGCCGCCACGCCACGGGCGCATAGCCGTCGATCACCGTCCGCAGGTCGAACTGGTCCTTCAACGCGTGCAGAACGGTCCCCGGTGCCCACACCGTCAGCCCGGCACCACCCCGCAACGTCAGCAGCCCCAGCGTGTGGTCCAGCTCGGCGTCGGTGAACAGAGCGCCGCGCAATGGCGTGTCGCGCGGGCCAGGACCGGGATTCAGGAGCGAACAGCCGGCGATCTGCGTACGGATGTCCGGCGACGCGTTGACGAGCCACCAGTCCGTGCCGTTGCCGCTGATCGCCAGGCAGTCCTGCGACCGCGAAGGCAACGAACCGGAACGAGCGCGCACGCACAGATCGCACGCGCAGTTCCACTGGGGGAAGCCGCCACCGGCCGTCGTGCCGAGCAGAACCGCTTTCAAGTCATCTTCCTCATGGCCATCGCGGGTACGACCGAAGGCGTCATCTCGGTCTCCAGAATCAGGTCCACTGTGGACCGCTCGGGGGACAGCGAGCACACCGGGTCGGTGTTCGCGGCATCACCGGTCAGCTGGAACGCCTGGCACCGGCACCCGCCGAAGTCGATCTCCTTGCGCGGGCACGAGCGGCACGGGTCCTTCATCCACTCGAAGCCGCGGAAGGCGTTGAAGGACTCCGAGTCGTGCCAGATGTCGTGCAACGACGAGTCCCGCACGTTCTCGATCTTCAGCGACGAGATCACCGTGGCGGCCGGACAGGGGAGCACGTCGCCGTTCGGTGCCACGGTCAGCTGCCGCGCGCCCCACCCGTACATGCACGGCTTCGGGTGAGCCTCGTGGTAGTCGGCGATGACGTAGACGATCTCCATCCGCCCGCGCAGCCGTTCCTGCGCCGCCGCGACGATCGGGTCGGCCACCGCCAGCTGCTCGCGGGTCGGCAACAGCACCGCCCGGTTGCGAAGGGCCCAGCCGTAGTACTGGGTGTTGGCGAGCTCCAGCCGTTCCGCGCCCATCTCCTCCGCCATCGCGATGATTCCCGCGATGTTGTCGAGGTTCTGCCGGTGCAGCACGGTGTTGACGGTGAGTGGCAGGCCTTCCTCACGGATGTACGCCGCGGCCTCCACCTTCCGGTCGAAGGCCTTGATGCCCGCGATCCGGTCGTTGCCGGCCTTCGTGGCGTCCTGCAAGGAGAGCTGCACGTGATCGACCCCGCGCGAAGCCAGGTCCCGCAACCGGTCCCGGGACAGACCGACTCCCGACGTCACCAGGTTGACGTAGCAGCCGAGGCTGTTCGCGTGCACCACGAGCTCGGGCAGGTCCGGGCGCAGCAACGGTTCGCCGCCCGACAGGTGGATCTGCAACGCACCCAACGAGCGCGCCTGGTCGAACACCCGCCGCCAGTCCTCGGTCGACAGCTCGGAGTCCCTGCGCACCAGCTCCACGGGATTCGAGCAGTAGCCGCACTGCAACGGGCACCGGTGCGTCAGCTCGGCCAGCAGGCCGAAAGGCGCCTCAGCCATCGACGTCCACCACCCTCCGCTCCACCAACCGAGCCACCAGCTCGGCGATGTCCTCCGGCTGCACACCCGCGTACAAGTCGCCCAACGACAGAGCGATGTCGCCGACCGACCGGACGCCATCACAAAGCGCCACAACCGAAGCAGCGGTCTCGTTCAGCACGAGCACACCCTCGGGGAACAGCACGACGTGCGACTCGCGGATCTGGTCGTAGGTGCACTTCACGCCGCGCCGGATGTGCGGCACGGCGTCGAGTGCGATCACGGACGTCACGGCTTGCCCTTGCCCGAGTAGTAGTCGACGGCGTCCAGCACCGCGCGCAGCACGTCGCACTTGAACGACAACGCCGCGACAGCCGCCAGCTGCTGCTCACGGGTCAGCGAATGCTCCACCACGATGTCCAAAGTGGCCCGTCCCTCACCCGCGACCGCCTGGATGCGGTTGGTGAAGTAGGCGAAACCTTCCTCGGCGATCCACGGGTACTGCTCCCGCAGCGCCGCCAGACGCCTGCGCATCAACGCACCGGAGAACATCTCGGTCAGGCCTGACGCGATCCCGATGACCCACGGCTGCGTGCGCGCGAAGTTCACGTAGGCGTCGACGGCGAACCGCGTGCCGGGCAGCACGTGCCGTTCGTCGAGCACCTCTTCCCGCGTCAGCCCAACGGCTTCCGCGAGGCGGATCCAGTTCTCGGCGCCGCCCTCACCAGGCTGCGTCCCGTCGTGCCAGATGATCCGTTCCCGCCACTGGCGGCGGATCTCCGGTGACGGGCAGTTGGAGAGGATCGCGGCGTCCTTCTGCGCGATGCAGCGCTGGTAGTACCAGCGGTTCGCGGCCCACGCCTGCAGCTCGTGCTTGCTCAGCTGGCCCGCGTGCATGCGCAGGTGGAACGGATGACTGTCCCAGTACCGGGGGGCGAGGGCGCGGAGCTCGGCGACGAACTCCTCAGGTGCAACGGCAGTCATTGGCGGAACACTCCTCGGTCAACCAGGAAGACGCGCGGCGAGGCGTAGGTGCCGGGGCTCCCGGCAGGAGTGGGAGCCCCGGCGAAAGGCTTACGTCAGCTGCGAGCTGCGTAGGCGGTGACCTCCATCGGCGTCTCGAAGTCGCGGAAGTCGGGCTTGACCCACTCGCGCTTGACCTCGGGAAGCTTCGTCTCAGTGGTGGTGACGGCAACGTTCATGGCGCAACTCCTCGGGTCCTCGGCCGGTGTGCCCTGACGTGGGCACGCGGCACTTTCCGTGGGGCGCGGCGGCGAACCACACGTTATGTCTTCCTACCGGTCAAGGTCTAGACCGTACATAAAGTTACCTAAAGTCATCGGAGGGGTGACCCGATTGGCGGATGCGCCCCCGACTACACACCGTGGTTGTATCTGGAGGCCCCCAAGTCCGAAACCTCCGATTCGGACTCGCCGTCGCCGCACGACGCGAAAGTTGAGGGGTCAGCACAATGGGTGCTCGTCGAAGCGCATCAATCGGCGTCCTCGCACTGGCGGTCGGACTGTCCAGCGGCACGCTGGCATCCGCGGCCGAGAGCGGCGAAGTCGGCACGATGGCCGTGAAGACCATCGCCAGTGGCCTCAAGCAGGCCTGGAGCATCGACTTCCTGCCGGACGGCACCGGCATCTTCACGCAGAAGGACGCCAAGACCGTCTCCACGATCACCAAGGACGGCAAGGTCACCAAGGTCGGGGACATCCCCGGCATCTCGGTGACCAAGGAAGCCGGCCTGCTCGGCATCGCGGTGTCGCCCTCGTACGCCGCGGACAAGACGCTCTTCCTGTACTACACCACCGGATCCGACAACCGGATCGCCACCTGGAAGATCGGCGACGCCGCCACGAAGCCCATCGTCACGGGCATCCCGCGCGGCTCGCAGTTCCACCACGGCGGCCGCATCAAGTTCGGTCCCGACGGCTTCCTCTACGCCGGTACCGGTGATGGCCAGAACGGGAACAACGCGCAGAACAAGAACTCCCTGGGCGGCAAGGTCCTGCGCATGACCAAGGACGGCAAGGCCGCGCCCGGCAACCCGTTCAACTCGCTCGTCTACTCCTACGGCCACCGCAACGTGCAGGGCCTGACCTGGGTCGGCACCCAGCTCTACGTCTCCGACATCGGCGCCAGCAAGGTCGACGAGCTCAACAAGATCGACGCCGGCAAGAACTACGGCTGGCCGACCTGCGAGGGCTCCTGCGGCACCGCGGGCATGACCAACCCGGTGAAGCAGTGGCCGACCTCGGAAGCCACCCCGTCCGGCCTCACCACCTACAAGGGCATGCTCTACATGGCCTCCCTCAAGGGCGGCACGTTCAAGATCAACACCAGTGGCTCCGGCGGCAAGATCTACACGAACCTCGGCCGCACCCGTGACGAGGTCGCCGGCCCCGACGGCTCACTCTGGGTGATCACGCCCGGCGGCATCCACATCGCCGACGGCAGCTGACCACGAGACTCGGCTACCCGAGGTAGTTGAGAACGCCCCTCGCCTCACCCGCTCGGAGGCGAGGGGCGTGCCCAGACATCCGATCACCGTTGTGAGTCCATGCGAAGTGTGATTGGGTAAATACGCCCTGCAACGCTGCCGCCGCAGACTAATCACGAGCGGACCCAAAGGAGAGCACACATGCGTGCTCGTCATATCGCGGTGGCGGCAGCCTGCACTGCCATGGCCGCATCCCTCTGCGTCATCCCCGGCGCGTCTGCCCAGGACGGCCCGTCGGCGCTGGCCGAGCGGACACTCGCCACGAAGCTGGACATCCCGTGGGACATCGAGTTCCTGCCGGACGGCAGCGGCATCTTCACCGAGCGGGACACGAAGAAGATCAAGCAGATCAAGGGCACGACCGTGACCACGCTGGACACGGTGGACGAGGCCCAGACGACGGGCGGCGAGGGCGGACTCCTCGGCCTGGCCGTGTCGAAGACCTTCGCGACCGACAACTCGGTGTTCATCTACTACTCGACGGCGAGCGACAACCGGATCGCCAAGCTCAAGCTGGGCGGCACGCCGGCGCCGATCGTCACCGGAATCCCCAAGAACCGCTACCACAACGGCGGTGGACTGGAGTGGGGCCCGGACGGCTTCCTGTGGGCCACCACCGGTGACGGCCAGAACACGGCCAACGCGCAGAACTGGAACTCGTTGGGCGGCAAGGTTCTCCGCTTCGACACCGCGGGCAAGGCCGCTGCCGGCAACCCTCGCGCCGGTAGCGTCGTCTACTCGATCGGCCACCGCAACGTCCAGGGCATCACGTGGGTCGGCAACACCGCGTACGCCACCGAGTTCGGCAACTCGCAGACCGACGAGATCAACAAGATCGAGGCCGGCAAGAACTACGGCTGGCCCACCTGCGAGGGCAACTGCAACACCGCGGGCATGACGAACCCGGTGAAGACGTGGTCCACCAGCCAGGCGGGCCCGGCCGGCATCGGCTTCTACAAGAACGCGCTGTACGTCGGTGCGGTCACCGGCAAGCGCGTGTGGAAGATCCCGGTGAACGGCACGTCGCTCGGCACCCCGCAGGCCGTGTTCACGAACTACGGCCGCGTGCGCGCGATCGCTCCCGCGCCGGACGGCACGTTGTGGCTGGGAACGTCCAACCAGGACAACAACGGCTCGCCGGGTGCGAACGACGACCGGATCATCTCCACCGACGGCTGATGAGCTAGTTGCGGGCTGCAGGCATCTTGCGGAGCTGGTCCAGCACCGCGGGATCCTGCAGCTGCATCCACTGGATCACCTCGGTGTAGGTGGCGCACACCGTCTCCGGCTTGTCGCACACGTACCCGAGGAACTGCTCCATCGCCGTGGAGAACGCCGATCCGTTCCACTCGTTGAAGTGGTTGCCGATCACGAGCGGCGCGCGGTTGCCGTTCAACGCCGCCTGGTGCACGGACTTGTAGGTGTCGAAGACGATCTGGGTGAACTCGCCCGCGCGCTCCGGCTGCTCCTGGGCGCCGTTCAGCGAGTACCAGAGGTTGAAGTCCATCATGACGACCTGCTTGCCCAGCGCGGGAACCCGCACCTCGGGCATCGGGAACTCGTACAGTCCGTTTTGGACGGACGGCCACTGCACGCCCAGTGCGACCTTGCTGGTGTCGTAGACCAGACCGTGCGAGGCCATCGCCGGGAAAGCCTGGTCCCACACGCCTTCCAGGCACGGCGTCCGTCCACCTCGGACAGCGCCGTCCGGCAGCTTGAACCCGGCGGCGCGGGCCTTGTCCACGATCTGCTTGAACTGGTCCAGCTCGTCGTTCCAGGCCGCGGTGTTCCACTTGTCGACCGACGGCTGCGTGCCGCCGGAGCAGAAGTGGCCGTTGTAGTGCGTGCCGATCTCGTGACCCTCGTCGATCACCTGGTTGAGATAGCCGATGCGGGCCGCGATGTCCTGCCTGGTGCCGCCGAACGAGATGTCGGAGGCGCCGCGCTTGAGGCCGGCGGGCGGCTGGTACTGGTTGGCGTCCTGGTCGGCCAGCATGTACACGCCGGACAGCAGACCGGTGACGTGCGCGTTCTTCTGGCGGGCGATCGGCAGCACCTTGTCCCAGTGCTGCTTGGACACCGCGCCGTCGAACGAGAACAGCACGAACTGCGGTGGCTTCTCACCCGGTGCGAGCTTGTGCATCCACGGCTGCTTCTGCAGCTGCTCGGCGGTCGGGGCGGGCACCGTGGGCGTCGGCCCGGCGTCCTTGGGAGCGGGCAGGCGCGGAGCCATCGGTAACGGGCCCGAGTCCGCCTGGCTCTCCTGGTCCTTGTTCGGACCGAGAGTCATCACCAGCACGAGGGCCAGCGCGAGTGCCAGGCCCGTGGTCAACCATCCCCACCGCTTCACACTAAAGGAGACGATTAGTCACCCGATGGGGTTGCTTCATCACCCAACGGGTTCGGCGATCACCACTCGGTTCGCCTCGTAACCCTGCTGTCCGCCGATCCAGGTGCCACCACAGGTGACCAGCACCAACCGGTGCGGGCCGCGGGGACCGAAGAACTCGACGGCGCGCGCGGGAAGTTCGTCCTTTCGGACGGTCTCGATCTGGGTGATCCGGAACGTGAACTGCTTGCCCGCGCTGTCCGCGATCACGACCTCCCGGCCGTTCTGCGCCTGCCACAGCTCGGCGAAGGGACCCTTGGCGCCCTTCCAGTCCACGTGCCCGGCCAGCACCGTCGCACCCTCGGAGCCCGCGAGCTCGGTGCCCCACCAGGTGGCCTCGCCGATCCCGTCCGGCACGGGCAGCACGCCGTCCTTGACCTCGCGGCGGACCAGCGTGGCCGTGCCGCCGGCGGGGAGCTTGACCGAGCCGGGGCCCGCCTTGGGCGGCGCGGGTTGTTGCTGTGTCGGGTCGGCGGGCTTGGCGTTGGCCGTGTTCGCGCCGCCGATCAGACCGGTGAGGTCGGCGCCGCGGCCGGTGCTCAGGCTGTCCGCGACCGGGCCGGGGCCGACCACGGGAATCTCGTCCGCGAGCGCACGTCCTCCGACGACCTCGGTCTCGGACGTGGTGACCAGCACGCTGGTGGCGGCGACACCCGCCACCAGCACGCCGGTCAGAAAAGCCTTGGGACTCACTGCCTGCGCCACACCAGGAAGCCTGCCAGCGCGGCACCGAGCAGCACCAGGCCACCCACCGCGAGCATGAGACCCGGACGCAGCTGGGTGTCGAACGACGCCGTGGCGACCGGTGTGTTGCCTTCCTGACCGGCCGGGATCGTGCTCGGCACCGTCGGCTTGTTCGGCTTGTTCACCAGTTCGAGCGCGAGCGTCTGTCCTGCCGCGACGGTTCCGCACGAGGCGGGCGGCGACTTCGGGTCGAAGAACTCCTCGTAACCCTTGGGAGCGGCGACCTCGACGAGGCAGATCTCCTGCGGGGTGCGCAGGCCGGGAACCTCGACCGTGCCGTCGGGGCCGGTCTGCAGCACGATCGGCTTGCCGTCGGTGCCGACCAGGTCGGTGTCGTCCTGCTTCTTCGCGGGCGTCGTCTGGTCCTTGGACGTGACCTTCAGCGCGACACCGGCGATGGCCTTCTTGGTCTCCGAGTCGATCTTCGTGATCTTCACCGCGCCCGGAGCGGTCTTCGCCTGGCCGTTGGCACCCGCGTTCAGCTTCTTCTCGCCGCCGGTGGTGACCATGCGCTGCATGTTGTCCGTCGGGATCGGCTGGTGCACGACCGGCTGGTCGGCGGGGGAGTCCGCGACGGCCGCGATCGAGGGCTTCGGGCCGGTGGGGACGATCTTGATGGTGACCGGGCCGCCGTTGGGGTCGGTGGTGACCTTGCCGCCGACGCTGCCGTCGACGAGCGTGGCGTCGACGAGTGTGAAGTTGATCGGCGCGTTCGGGACGCCCTTGCCGTTGGCCTTGACCAGCGAGACGGTCCAGCTGGACTCGGTGCCGATGATCAGCGGTTCCTTGGGCGCGGTGGCGCTGAGCGTCCACGGGCCGCGGTTGGCCTCGGCGTCGGCCTTCAAGCGCGCGACCGCCTCCATCACGGACGGGGGCAGCTTCGAGGCGTAGAAGGCGGAGTCGTAGGCGAGGAGCTTCTGGTCGTCCGTGTTGAGGACCACGGGCCCGTCGACCGGGGACGTCCAGGTGTGCAGGAGGTGGGCGAGCGCGGCGGCTTCGTCGGCGGACTTGGTCGTGGAGTAGCGCAGCAGCAGGTAGGAGATGTTCGCCGCGATGTCGGGCGCGAGCTCCTTGCCGGCCTTCGTCCGCAGCTTGTCACCCTCCTTGTAGGGCACGCTGCTGTCCGGCGCGGGCAGTGCGTACTGAACGCACCACACGTGCTTGTCCTGGTAGATGTAGGAGCCGTGCCACTCGCTGCCCTGCACGGCGTGAGGCTGGCGTTCTGACGCGTTGTGACCGATGCCCTTGACGCCGACTGCTGTCGCCGTCGCGGGCGAGGTCAGGAGCGCGAGCCCCGAGACCACTGCCACGGCGGCAAGACGTTTCCAGCCCATTTTGGATCTTGGTCCCCTCTGACCTGTGGTAATTCCCGCGTGCGAGCCTGTCGGTACCCCACACCGGGGACAAGCCGCCACGAGGGGGAAGTGTCTCGTCACTCTGGGTGTGAACGTGATTGAAATGTGACGAGGCTTACTCACTTTGTGGGTGACACGCCGCGACACGCCGTTGTCTCACTACGCTCCGGAGTTAGCGCAGTATTTGCGCACGTGTGATCGTCGTCGGGGGTAAAGTCGCCTTTACCGACGGGGAACCCGGCACCTTGCGTGTTCGTTGTACCCGTGACGGCGTACAGCAACGCCCCAGGAGGACCAGGTGCGCTCCAGCAGCAACCCGGCTTTCCGTAACCTGCCGACAGGCGGCGGGTACGGAGGCTACGCAGGCTTCGGCCAGCCTGAACAGGCCGGCTACCAGCAGGCTCCGCCGCCGCTGACCAGCGAGCGGCCGATGACGATCGACGACGTCGTCACCAAGACCGGCATCACGCTGGGCGTGGTGGCAGCGGGCGCCGTCATCACCTTCGTGACCGGACTGGCGTTCCTCGCGTTCCCGGCGGCGATCGTCGGCCTCGTGCTCGCGCTGATCATCATGTTCAAGCGCGTCCCGAGCCCGCCGCTCGTGATCGCCTACGCCGTCGCCGAGGGCATCTTCCTCGGTGGCATCAGCTACTACATCGGCCGCGCGCTCGACGGCGTGGTGCCGGGCAACGGCATCGCGGTCATCGGCCAGGCCGTGATCGGCACGCTCGGCGTGTTCCTCGGCATGCTCGTGGTCTACAAGACCGGCGCGATCCGCGTCACGCCGAAGTTCACCAAGTGGATCACCGGCGCCATCATCGGCGTCGGCGTGCTGATGCTCTTCAACCTGATCCTGAGCTTCTTCAACGGTGGCGGCGGCATCGGCATCCGCTCCGGCGGCACGATCGCCATCATCTTCAGCCTCGTCTGCATCGGCCTCGCGGCGTTCAGCTTCCTGATCGACTTCGACGCCGCCGACCAGGCGATCCGGGCCGGTGTGCCGGCCAAGTACGCGTGGCAGATCGCGTTCGGTCTCACGGTCACCCTGGTGTGGCTGTACACCGAGATCCTGCGCCTGCTGTCGTACTTCAACTCGGACTGACATCCGGAGTTCTTCGGAGGGCGCTTCGCTTCGGCGGGGCGCCCTTCGCCGTTCTGGGGGCAGGCATGAGCAAGCGGTTCGACGAGGCGATGCGGTTGATGCGCCGCCGCGACCCTCAACTGCAGGAAGACGGGCTTCTGGAACCTGAAACCGTATCGAGATCGCGCGAACCGTGCGCCCAACTGAGGGGGAATGAATGGACTCCGCGTACCGGCTCGTCGTGGAACCGCCCACCGTCGACGACTACCTGCGGTTGCGCAAAGAGGCCGGCGGCCTGAGCGAACGGACCCGCGAGGAAGCCGAGAACGGCATCAACGGCGCGTGGGCCAGTGCGCACGTCGTCCACGTGGAGTCAGGCGAAACCGTCGGCATGGGCCGCGTGATCAGCGACGGAGGCTGGTACTTCCACATCATCGACATGGCGGTGCTTGCAGGCCATCAACGCAAAGGCATCGGCGACGCGATCCTCACCGTGCTACTGCGACGCATCGATGCGCACGCGCCCAACGCGTACGTCAATCTGCTGGCCGACCCGCCCGGCCGTCGTCTCTACGCACGACACGGATTCGTGGAGAGCGCACCGGGCTCGATCGGAATGCGCCGGGCTTAGGCCCGCCAGCGCACGTCCGGCATGTCGGTGCCCACCTTGATCAGGCAAGTCGTGCAGAGTGCGCCCGTCTGCGCCCGCGCCACCCGTTCATCGGGCACCGAGTGTTCGCAGACGGCCTCGTAATAGCTGCGGGAGCCATTGGCTTGATCGCGAGAGAAAGCATGGCATTGCAGGTCGTATTCGCTTTGCCACCACACGTACGGCATGTCCGACCCTCCTTACTCGTCGGTAGGGACGGACTCCCCCTCGCCTGATGACGCAGTTGCGCGACGTTTCATCTCATCGGCAGAAAGGGGGCAGGCAAGTAGCTCCGTTCGGGTGAAGCGGAGCTACTTGCAGGCGTCAAATTGCAGATCTTGAGGGAAAGCCGTGGGGAAACCCCACGTCAGCTGAGGCGTTCGATGACCATCGCCATGCCCTGACCGCCGCCGACGCACATGGTCTCGAGACCGAACTGCTTGTCGTGGAACTGCAGGGAATTGATCAAGGTAGTGGTGATTCGCGCGCCCGTCATGCCGAACGGGTGGCCGACGGCAATCGCGCCACCATTCACGTTCAAACGGTCCAAATCGATTCCGAGGTCCTGGTACGACGGAATCACCTGGGCGGCGAACGCCTCGTTGATCTCCACGAGGTCGATGTCGGAGATCGACAGGCCGGCGAGCGCCAGGGCGCGCTTCGACGCCTCGACCGGGCCGAGGCCCATGATCTCCGGCGAGAGACCGGAGACGCCGGTGGAGACGACGCGGGCCAGAGGCGTGATGCCGAGCTCGCGCGCCTTCGTGTCGGACATGATCACCAGGGCCGCGGCACCGTCGTTCAACGGGCAGCAGTTGCCGGCGTTGATGCGTCCGTCGGGGCGGAACACGGGCTTCAAAGAAGAAACGGCCTCGTACGTCACGCCGGCGCGCGGGCCGTCGTCAGCGGACACGACCGAACCGTCGGGCAGCGTCACCGGAGTGATCTCGCGCGCCCAGAAACCGTCCGCGATCGCCTTCTCGGCCAGGTTCTGCGAGCGGACGCCGAACTCGTCCATCTCCTGCCGCGAGATGCCCTTCAGCAGCGCCAGGTTCTCGGCGGTCTGGCCCATCGGGATGTAGACGTCCGGCACGACACCCGAGACGCGCGGGTCGTCCCACGACGAAGCACCCGACTGAGCAACGGAGGCAGTGCGCGCCTCGGCGTCGGCGAACAACGGGTTGTGCGTGTCCGGCCACGAGTCGGAGCTGCCCTTGGCGAACCGGGACACCGTCTCGACGCCGGCGGAGATGAACACGTCGCCCTCGCCCGCCTTGATGGCGTGCAGGGCCATGCGCGTGGTCTGCAGCGAAGAAGCGCAGTACCGCGTGACGGTCGTGCCGGGCAGGGAGTCCTGGCCGAGCAGCACGGCGACGACGCGCGCCATGTTGAAGCCCTGCTCACCGCCGGGCAGGCCGCAGCCGAGCATCAGGTCGTCGATCTGCGCGGGGTCGAGCTGCGGCACCTTGTCCAGTGCAGCGCGAATCATCTGCGCTGCCAGGTCGTCCGGCCGCACGTCCTTCAGCGAGCCCTTGCCCGCGCGGCCGATGGGGGAGCGGGCAGCGGAGACGATCACGGCCTCAGGCATCACGAAACTCCTCGTTGAGAGTCAAGGTTGCCGTCGAGCCTAGTTAACGCCCGCTCACCCCGGCCAGCGCACGTGACGAGAATTCCGGAACTCAGGCGTGCCGTCTTTGCAGCCAAGCTGGGACGCGGGACGCGCGCATCGCCAGCGCCGCCGCCGATCGCACCGGCAGAGCGGGAGCCGCCCAGCCCGGCCACAGTCCGGCTACCTGGCACAACGGCGCCAGCAGCACGCCGGCCGCGGCCTCGTAGCCGACGGCGCTGGGATGAAAGCGGTCGGAGCTGAACATGTCGAGGTGCCGCGCCATGAACTCCGGCGACAACAGGTTCGACAACGACACCGGCACACCGCCGACCCTGCGCACCTCGGCGGTCTGCGCCGCCGCGAGCCGCAGGCTGTACTGCCGTCCGACGAACCGCAACGGCTGCGGAATCGGCCGCACGGTGCCGAGGTCAGGACACGTTCCGACGACGACGCCGCACCCGATCGCGCGCAGTTTGCGGACCTGTTCGCCCAGCAACCTGGCCGAGTCCCGCACGCCGATCCGCGACGTCACGTCGTTCGCGCCGATGATGATCAACGCCACCTGGGGTTGTCCCTGAAGAGCCGCTTCGACCTGCGGCACCAGGTCCCGCGTCGTCGACCCGCTGATGGCGTACGTGGACAGCCGCACCGGTCGTTCGGCTTCCTCGGCGAGCGCCTGGGCCAGCAGCACGCCCGGCATCTGCGAGGGATGCGTCACACCGACACCCACCGCCATCGAGTCGCCGAGCAGCGCGAACCGCAGCGGGTCGCGGCCGTCGTCGTGGTAGACGCCGTCGGGTGCGGGCCAGAGGTGCTCCAGCACGCCGATGGCCAGCCGGGCACGTCTGCCCTGCTCGGTCAGCAACCCGGCCAGCGCCCCCGAAAGCCCGCCGAGCGTCGCGGCGGTCATCGCCACCGCTCGCAGCGTCCTCAGTCCGATCATCCGCAACACCCCCTTTCCCAGGTAATCGTCGGTACCGCCGTTCGAATTAACCTCCGCGGTGACTAGAGCTAGGCTTCGTTTCGCTATCTCGGAGAGTGGGAGTGGGGAGTAGATACCGGTGGAGTACGTCGAGCACGTCGTCGACCTGGTGGGCAACACGCCGCTGGTGAAGCTCAACGCCCTGACCACGGGAATCAAGGCCACGGTGCTGGCCAAGGTCGAGTACCTGAACCCCGGCGGGAGCGTGAAGGACCGCATCGCGCTGCGCATGATCGAGGCCGCGGAGAAGTCCGGTGAGCTGCAGCCCGGTGGCACGATCGTCGAGCCGACCTCGGGCAACACCGGAGTCGGGCTCGCGCTGGTCGCCCAGCGCAAGGGCTACAAGTGCGTCTTCGTCTGCCCGGACAAGGTCAGCGAGGACAAGCGCAACGTCCTGAAGGCCTACGGCGCCGAGGTCGTGGTGTGCCCGACCGCCGTCGCGCCGGAGCACCCGGACTCCTACTACAACGTGTCGGACCGGCTCGTGCGGGAAATCCCCGGCGCGTGGAAGCCGAACCAGTACGCGAACCCCGAGAACCCGGCCAGCCACTACCACCAGACCGGCCCTGAGATCTGGCGTCAGACCGAAGGCCGGATCACGCACTTCGTCGCGGGCGTCGGCACCGGCGGCACGATCTCCGGCACCGGCCGTTACCTCAAGGAGGTCTCGGACGGCGCCGTGCAGGTCATCGGCGCGGACCCGGAAGGTTCCGTGTACTCGGGCGGCACCGGCCGTCCGTACCTGGTCGAGGGCGTCGGCGAGGACTTCTGGCCCGAGGCGTACGACAAGACCATCTGCGACCAGATCGTCGAGGTCTCGGACGCGGACTCGTTCGACATCACCCGCCGCCTCGCCCGCGAGGAGGGCCTGCTGGTCGGCGGTTCCTGCGGCATGGCGGCCGCGGCGGCGTTGCGCGTCGCGAAGGACCTGCCGGAAGACGCCGTCGTGGTCGTGATCCTCCCGGACGGCGGCCGCGGCTACCTGTCCAAGGTCTTCAACGACCGGTGGATGGCGTCCTACGGCTTCCTCCCGCCGGACTCGACCGGTGCGACCGTCGGCGACGTGCTGCGGCGCAAGGGCGGCATGCTCCCCGACCTCGTCCACGCTCACCCGAACGAGACCGTCGGTGACGCGGTCGCGATCCTGCGCGAGTTCGGCGTCTCGCAGATGCCGGTCGTCAACGCGGAGCCGCCCATCATGGCCGCCGAGGTCGCGGGCGCGGTCAACGAACGCGACCTGCTCGACGCCCTGTTCACCGGCAAGGCGCAGCTCTCGGACCGGCTCGACAAGCACATGTCGCCGCCGCTGCCCACACTCGGCGCGGGCGAGCCCGTCGGCATCGCCATGAACGCGCTCTCGAACGCCGACGCGGCCCTCGTCCTGGAGGACGGAAAGCCTGCCGGAGTCGTAACTCGACAGGACATTCTGGGGTTCTTGGCTGGTCGCTGAGCGTAGAGCGGGGTGCGTCCGATAGCGTGACGCCCCAGATCAAGTCAGTCTTACCCACACACGGCCCAGCCAAGGGGGTTGGAAACCGGATGAACGCTCCGCAGCCGCCAGGAAATCCGTTCGGCGGTCAGCCGCAGCAGGAGCCCAACGCGGACGCCACGCAGATCGTCCCGGGAGGTGGCTCGCCCTCTGCGGCGAACCCGAACCCGGACGCGACGCAGGTCGTCTCGCCTGGTCAGGTTCCCGCAGCACCGCAGCAGAACGCGGACGCCACCCAGGTCGTCAGCCCCGGGCAGGTGCCGCCGGCAGCTCCCGGTTCGGGTGGCTTCCCGGCGCAGGGACCCGGCTCCGGCGGGTTCCCCGCCCAGCAGCCGCCCGCGTACGGCCAGCAGCAGCCTTACGGGGCCCAGCCGCAGCAGCCGTACGGTGCGCCGCAGTCCAACCCGTACGGCCAGCCGCAGCAGCCGGCCTACGGTCAGCAGCAGCCTTACGGTGCTCCGCAGTCGAACCCGTACGGCCAGCCGGCCGCGGGTGCGTACGGCCAGCCCGGCTACGGCGCGCCCGGCTACGGCATGGCGCCGCCGCCTCCCACCGGCTATGCCGAGTGGGGTTCGCGCTTCGTCGGCTACCTGATCGACATCGGCGCCCCGACCGTCGTCACGGTGATCCTGTACTACGTGATCATCGGTATCGCGGTCGCGTCCGACGCACCCGGCCTGATCTTCCTGGGTGTGATCGTGTGGCTCGCGAACATCGGCTTCATCATCTGGAACACGGTGATCAAGCAGGGCCAGACCGGTCAGTCGATCGGCAAGAAGGTCGCGAAGATCAAGCTGGTCTCCGAGGAGACCATGCAGCCGCTCGGCGGCGGTACGACGTTCGTGCGCCAGCTGTGCCACATCGTCGACGGCCTGCCGTGCTACGCGGGCTTCTTCGCCCCGCTGTGGGAGCCGAAGAAGCAGACCTGGGCTGACAAGATCATGAAGTCCATCGTGATCAACGCCCCGGAGACCGCTTCGCCCTACGGCGGCTCGGGTGGTTACCCGCAGCAGCCCGGTACCGGCGGCTACCCGCAGCAGCCGGGCACCGGTGGTTACCCGCAGCAGCCGCAGCAGGGCTACGGCCAGCCGCCGCAGCAGGGTTACGGCGGGCAGCAGCAGGGCTGGTAAGCCCTCTCGGTTCGCGACGAGCCCCCGGTCCTTGTGGCCGGGGGCTCGTTTTCACTGGTTGGACTAGTGCCGTCGACCGCCATCCGGGTGAGTACCCTTGGGTGATGAGCACCCCTTACGGCTTCGCGACCAGGGCGATCCACGCCGGCCAGGACCCGGACCCGACGACGGGTGCGGTGAACGTCCCCATCTACGCGACGTCGACCTACGCCCAGGACGGCGTGGGCGGTCTGCGTGAGGGCTTCGAGTACTCGCGCACCGGCAACCCGACCCGCCGCGCGCTGGAAACCGCCCTCGCCTCGCTGGAACGGGGCCGCTTCGGCCGTGCGTTCTCGTCCGGCATGGGCGCCACCGACGCCGCGCTGCGCACCTTCCTCAAGCCCGGCGACCACATCGTCATCCCGAACGACGCGTACGGCGGCACGTTCCGGCTGATCGACAAGGTCTTCTCGAAGTGGGGCATCACCCACTCGCCGGCCCCGGTCTCGGACGTGGACGCGATCCGCGCGGCCGTACGTCCTGAGACCAAGCTCGTGTGGATCGAGACGCCGACCAACCCGCTGCTGAACATCGGCGACATCGCCGCGATCGCCGAGGTGGCGCACGCGGCCGGCGCGAAGTTCGTCGTGGACAACACCTTCGCCTCGCCCGCCCTGCAGACCCCGCTGGAGCTCGGCGCGGACGTCGTCCTGCACTCGACGACCAAGTACATCGGCGGCCACTCCGACGTCGTGGGCGGCGCGCTGATCACCTCCGACGAGGAGATCGACGCGGCGTTCGGCTTCCTGCAGAACGGCGCCGGCGCGGTGCCAGGCCCGTTCGACGCCTACCTGACGTTGCGCGGGCTCAAGACGCTCGAGCTGCGGATGGAGAAGCACTCGGACAACGCCGAGCTGGTGGCTGAGGCGCTGCTGCGGCACCCCAAGGTGAAGAAGGTGCTGTACCCCGGCCTGGAGTCGCACCCGAACCACGAGGTGGTTGCCAAGCAGATGCGGCGCTTCGGCGGCATGGTGTCGTTCATCGTCGACGGCGGCGAGCAGGCGGCGCTGGACGTGTGCGCCCGCACCAAGCTCTTCACGCTGGCGGAGTCGTTGGGCGGCGTCGAGTCCCTGATCGAGCACCCCGGGAAGATGACGCACGCCTCGACCGCGGGCTCCATGCTGGAGGTTCCGTCCGACCTGGTCCGCGTCTCCGTCGGCATCGAGTCCGGTGACGACCTGGTGGCCGACCTCCTCGAAGCGCTCGCCTGAGTCTTTCGGCAACGCGAAAGGCCCCTCCCGCGCGGGAGGGGCCTTTCTGCGTCTGCAAGCCGCTAAGGCTTCTTGGAGCCGCCGAACCTGTCCACGTTCTCGGCGTTGTCGGCCGTCGGTGCCGCCGGTAGATCGGCGCCGTTGACGCAGCCGCCGACGAACTCGATCGACTCGCCGGTCTTGACGAAGCGGCCGGCCTCGTCACAGCCGGCGTGCGCCACGGTCAGGAATGCGGCGCCGGTCAGTGCCGCAGCCGTGGTCACGGCTCCGACCAGCGGAATCACCGCGGCCACGCGTCGTACGAGTGCCATGCCACCTCCCCACGATGTGTATCCCCCGTAAAGCACCTTACCGGGGGAACGCCATCAGAGGTTGCCGCGGCGTTCCTGTTCGCGCTCGATCGCCTCGAAAAGGGCCTTGAAGTTGCCCTTGCCGAAGCCGAGGGAGCCGTGACGTTCGATCAGCTCGTAGAAGACGGTGGGGCGGTCGCCGATCGGCTTGGTGAAGATCTGCAGGAGGTAGCCGTCCTCGTCGCGGTCGACCAGGATGCGGTGCTCCTTCAGGACCTCGATCGGGACGCGGACCTCTCCGATGCGGGCGCGCAGCTCCGGGTCGTCGTAGTAGGAGTCCGGGGTCTCGAGGAACTCGACACCGGCGTCGCGCATGGCGGTGACCGTGCGGATGATGTCGTTGGTCGCCAGCGCGATGTGCTGCACGCCCGCGCCCTCGTAGAACTCGAGGTACTCGTCGATCTGCGACTTCTTCTTGGCGACGGCCGGCTCGTTCAGCGGGAACTTGACGCGGTGGTTGCCGTTGGAGACGACCTTGGACATCAGCGCCGAGTAGTCGGTGGCGATGTCGTCGCCGATGAACTCCGCCATGTTCACGAAGCCCATGACGCGGTTGTACCACTCGACCCAGTAGTCCATCTTGCCGAGCTCGACGTTGCCGACGCAGTGGTCGACGGCCTGGAAGAGGCGCTTCGGGGCACCCTCGGGGCGCTTGACCGAGGACGAGCGGGCGACGTAGCCGGGCAGGTACGGGCCGGAGTACTTGGAACGGTCCACCAGCGTGTGGCGGGTCTCGCCGTAGGTCGCGATGGCCGCGAGACGGACGGTGCCGTGCTCGTCGGAGACGTCGTGCGGCTCCTCCAGCACGGTGGCGCCCTGTGCGCGCGCGTGCGTGATGCACTGGTCGACGTCGCCGACCTCCAGCGCCAGGTCGACCACGCCGTCGCCGTGCTTGCGGTGGTGGTCGAGCAGCGGGGAGCCGGGCTGGACGCCGCCGTGGATCACGAAGCGCGCCGAGCCCGACTTCAGCACGAACGACTTGTGGGTGCGCTGGCCGGTCTCGGGGCCCGCGTAGGCCACGAGCTCCATGCCGAACGCCACCTGGTAGAGCCACGCGGTCTGGGTGGCGTTGCCCGCGACGAACACCACGGCGTCCATGGCGCGCACGGGGAAGGGGTCCTTGGTCGCGTCGTAGTCGACCAAGCCCACGAGCTGCCGGAGCTGGTCGTAGCTCACGTCGTCAAGCTGCTGCGTCATGCCTCAAAGCATGAAACGGCCTAGCAGGGTGAGCAACAGTCAGCGATTTCACTGCACATTTTGTACAGTGATCTATGGCCAACGACCAGCAGAGTGAGCACTCTGACCAGCCCGTCGACGAACTGGACGCGAGGCTGCTCCTGCTGCTCACCGACGAACCCCGTCTCGGCGTCCTCGAATGCTCCCGCCGGCTCGGTGTCGCGAGGGGCACGGTCCAGGCTCGCCTCGACCGCCTCACCGACAAAGGCGTGCTCGCCGGGTTCCCACCGGCGCTCGACCTGGCCGCGATGGGGTACGGGCTGACGGCGTTCGCGGTCGTGGAGATCGCGCAGGGACGGCGTGCGGAGGTCTGCGAGGGGCTGGCCGCGATTCCGGAGGTGTGCGAGGTGCACGCGACGACCGGGCAGGGCGACCTCTTCATGAGGATCGTCGCGAGGTCGAACGCGGACCTGCAGCGCGTGGTCGATCACGTGGTGGACGTGCCGCACGTGCGCCGCCTGTCGACTTCCATCGCCTTGTCGACTCCAGTGCCTCCACGCGTGCGGCCACTGCTGGAACGCGTGAAGGGCCGGTCACCGAAGTGACCGGCCCTTCGTACGTTTTGTGGCGTGACTACGCCGAGTACGGCACCGCGGAGATCAGCGTGACCTTCTGCTGCTTGCCGTTGGGCAGCTCGTACGAGACGGTCTCGCCGTCCTTCGCACCGTTGAGCGCCTTGCCGAGCGGTGACAGCGGGGAGTAGACCTCCATCTCGCCGTGCGCGCCCTCTTCACGGGTGGCCAGCAGGAAGGTCTCTGCCTCGTCGTCGCCCTCGTAGCGGATCGTGAGCACCGTTCCCGGCGCCGCGACACCCTTGGTGGTGGGGGCCTCGCCGACCTTCGCGGCCTGGAGCAGCTCGTGCAGCTGGCGGATGCGCGCCTCCTGCTTGCCCTGCTCCTCGCGCGCCGCGTGGTAGCCGCCGTTCTCGCGGAGGTCGCCCTCTTCGCGGCGAGCGTTGATCTCGGCAGCCATGACCGGGCGGTACGCGATCAGTTCGTCCAGCTCAGCCTTGAGCCGGTCGTAGGCCTCCTGGGTCAGCCAGGTCACCTGGGTGTCGCTCACGGTCACCAACTCCTCGTCTTGCTCTGATGCACGCGTGTGCATCAGATAGTTCCCGGGCCGAGGCTCGGAACGGAAAAACACGGCCCACGCCGGGGCCGTGCTTGAGCTGCAATAGTAACACGGAGACAACGTTCAGCGACGGCGATTTGTTCCGCATCTCGCCGTTTAAACCGCAGATCACCCGCTTGGCCGCTAGCTCGTGGACAAGTAGGCGGGAACCTGGTAGGAGCACCCGAACACCTCGCCGGTGACCGGCGGCTTCGAGGTGCGCAGAACTGTTGTCTCGACGACGACGGAATTCCCCGCGGGCACCAGAACCTCGCGTCTGCCCGCTTCGTCCCCGTCCTTGGATCGGGCCCGAATGATGCAGACAGCCGGTCGCTCCGGTTGATCTCGGGAAACCTCGAAACTGACCTTCACGCTGTCGTCGCCGAGGAGGATGAACGCCGTCTGCTTCGCCTCGATCGGCTTTGTGCCGAGATTTCGGTAACCGACGAAGGCGACCACGGCACCTACGGCCACGGCTACAGCGAGTAACAGCCAGCGCGTCCACTTGTTGAGCGGCTTGCGAGTGCTGTTGCCGTAGCGTCCCTCGGGGAGCGCGCGTTGCGACACTTTCCCGCGCCCTCCTGACTCACTGGGGAACAATGTGGCCTGACGTTCAGTTGTTGAGTGTCGCAGGACCGTTCACACAGGAGGACCACGGGGGTCATGGCCGACAAGCTGCGCCTCATGGCAGTGCACGCACATCCCGACGACGAGTCGAGCAAGGGCGCGGCCACGATGGCCCGCTACATCGCGGAAGGGCACGACGTCATGGTCGTGACCTGCACCGACGGTGGTGCGGGCAGCATTCTGAACCCGGCGATGGACAAGCCGGACGTGCTCGAGAACATCATCGAGGTCCGCCGCGAGGAGATGGCCCGCGCGGCCAAGATCCTCGGCATCCAGCACCGCTGGCTGGGCTTCAAGGACTCCGGTCTGCCCGAGGGCGACCCGAAGCCGCCGCTGCCCGAGGGCTGCTTCGCCCTGGTGCCGCTGGAGGAGTCGGTGCCGTCCCTGGTGGAGGCCATCCGCGACTTCCGCCCGCACGTCGTCGTCACCTACGACGAGAACGGTGGATACCCGCACCCGGACCACATCCGCACGCACGAGATCTCGATGGCCGCGCTGGACGCCGCCGCGGATCCCGACTTCGAGCCGTCGCTCGGCAAGCCCTGGGAGACCCCGAAGGTCTACTACGGCCACGGCTTCTCGCGCGCGAAGCTCTCCGCGTTCCACGAGGCGATGGAGGCTCGCGGTCTCGAGTCCCCGTACACCGAGTGGCTCGCGAACTGGGACGCGAACCGTCCCGACGTGATGGACCGCGTGACCACGCAGGTCGAGTGCGCCGACTACTTCGACGTGCGCGACGAGGCGTTGAAGGCGCACGCCACCCAGATCGACCCGACCAGCCGCTGGTTCGCGATCCCGCAGGACCTGCAGCGCGAGGTCTGGCCGACGGAGGAGTACGAGCTCGTTCGCTCGCAGGTCGACTCGACGCTGCCGGAGAACGACCTGTTCGCCGGAGTTAAGGTCTAGGGGTGAACCCCTGGAAAGACACCGTCGCGATCGTGGCGGTGCAGCCGTCGAACTCGAACGAGAACGACAAGGGCGGCCAGGGGGAGGACTTCGGCAAGTCCTCCCCGGTCGGCCTCGTTCTGCTGATCGTCTTCTTCATCGCCGTGTTCTTCCTCGTCAAGTCGATGAACAAGCACCTCAAGCGGGTGCCCGCGTCGTTCGACGAGCCGGCCGAGACTCCTGCCGACGCCCCGGCCGAGTCCACGGAGAAGAAGGACTAGCTCAAGCGCGTCTCGACGACGAACTCGTGCACCGCCTCGAACGCCGGCGGGTGTTCGGGCAGGTCGCTGGTCGTTCGCGCGTTCTGCAGCTCTTCCTGCCAGTGCGCGAGGTCCCGTTCCAGCCGCTCGGGTGCGGGCCGTTCCGCCACGCCCGCCAGCGCCCGGTGCTCGCCGAGGATCTTGGCCTCGATCAGCGCGGTCAGGTAGTCCGGGCCGTCGAGCTTCTCCAGCAACGTCGGCAGGTGCGCGTTCACCTCGCCGGTGCGCAGCAGGTGCACGCCGGTCAGCAGTGCGCGGAACGTGTAGAGCAGCGGCTTGATCTCGCCGGTCCGCTCGAACAGCCGCCACTGCGTCACGGCGAACCCGCGGTAGTGGTGCGCGTGCCGTGAAGTCAGACACCCCGTCGCGAGCTCGACCAGCTTCCGATGGCCGTCCGTGGTGTGCACGACGAGCGGCGAGAGCAGCTGCTCCAGCACGTAGCCGTTGGGGCGCGTGAGCAGGCGGCAGAACTTCTCCACGTCGTGCGTGACCAGGTCGATCTCGACGCCGTCGCGCACCCACATGCGTTCCTTGGTCTCCGGGCCGTGCTTCAGCCCGACGACCTCGGTGAGCGGCAGGACGTGCACGCCGCGCAGGTCCACGTCCGAGTCGCGCGACGGGAAGCCGTAGAGATGCGCGCCGGACACGGTCGCGAAGAGCAGGTCGTGCGACTGCTCGGCCACGACCTCGCCCAGGTCAGGAACCTCGTAGCTCACAACGCCCTCCTGCGCACCGAAACCAGCCAATCGTCCACCCGTGCCCGGTCCGGGTTCTCCGGCAGCGGGCCGTCGGCGTGTCGCAGCTCGTCACCGAGCCGATGAGCCCACGCCACCGCGTCGTCCCACGGCATCTCCTCGGTGCGGATCTTGAGGAGCTCGCGGTCCGCGGCGATGTCGAGCTCGCCCGTGCGCACCAGGTGCAGGCCCAGCAGTCGCAACCGCACGACGTGCATGAGCTGCTTCGGCTTGAGGTTGCGCCCCGCGCGCGACAGCTGCATCTCCGTCGCGCGCGTGTATGCCCGCACCGCGTACTGCGAAAGGAACGCGGGCAGCAGCGCCCGCAGCTCCTCTCCCAGCGGTGTCGTGATCTCGATCAGCGGGCTGACCAGGGTTTCGAGCACGGTCGGGTTCGACTTCAGCGCCAACCTGCAGAAGTGCTCGACCTCCCAGCTGAGTCGTTCCGGTTCCGGGCCCTCGATGCTCGTCTCGGGCTTGTCCAGGCGCCAGAACGCTTCCGCGGGCGCGACGAACACCCCGCGTCTGTCTACATCGGACTCCTCGGTCGCCAGCCCGTAGGCGTGCGAGCCGATGATCGCTTCGAGGATCACAGTCGTGGGTCCACCGGTTCCGACTCGAGGGCCAGCACGCCGAAGACGCATTCGTGCACGCGCCACAACGGCTCGCCGCGCGCGACGCGTTCCAGTGCCTCGATGCCCAGGGCGTACTCGCGCAACGCCAGCCCGCGCTTGCGGCCGAGACCGCGCTTGCGCAGCCGTGCGAGGTTGGCAGGCTCGGTGTAGTCCGGGCCGTAGATGATCCGCAGGTACTCGCGCCCGCGCACCTTCACGCCGGGCTGGTGGCGGCCCGTCTGGTTGTCGAGCGGCTTCACGACCATGCCCTCGCCACCGTCCGCAGTCAGCTCCTCCCACCACTTCACGCCTGCCGCGGGGTTCGCGGTGTCGACGACGAGGTGCCGAGTCTGCTGGAACAACGGGCCTTCCAGCTTGCTCAACGTCTCCAGGTGCCACAGGTGCGAACGGTCGTGGAACGTCTGTCCCTCGGCCGCGAGCAGCTGGAACGGCGCGATCCGCACGCCGTCCAGGCCGTCGGTGGGCCAGCAGTACCGCTCGTACGCCTGCCGGTACGCCTCGGCGTTGGAGGCCCGCTGACCGGTGCGCGCCAACAGTTCCGAGACGTCGACACCACGAGCGGCAGCGGCTTCCAGAGCGTCGACAGCCACCGGCAGTGCGCCGATCGCTGCAGCCCCGACCGCCGCGTACTGCTCGCGGATGAGCCCGGAAGCCTTGGCGTTCCACGGCATCAGCTCGGCGTCGATGAGCAGCCAGTCCGTCGAGAGCTCGTCGAACAACGGCTTCGCGCCTTCTCGCACGCGGTCGAGCAGCTCTGAGCCCAGTTCACCGTCGAAGAACGCCCGGCCGGTGCGCGTGTAGATCGCGCCACCTTCCTTGCGCACCAACAACACCGCACGCGACCCCATGTGCTTCTCCTCGCAGTTCACCTGCGAGACACCGGCGGCCGCGTACTCCGCGAAGGCCTCGTCGGGGTGCTCCAGCACGTCGTCGCGCTGG
This sequence comes from Lentzea sp. NPDC051838, assembly GCF_040681245.1. NCBI lineage: Bacteria > Bacillati > Actinomycetota > Actinomycetes > Pseudonocardiales > Pseudonocardiaceae > Lentzea > Lentzea sp. NPDC051838. Next base: position 69,822 of record NZ_JBFAYI010000020.1, on the reverse strand, counting down.
GACGTCGCGCACGGAGCCATCGTCGGCGGCAGGTACAGCAGGTCGTGCGGGTCGATCGCGAAGCGGCTCATCACCTCCAACGCACTCGCCGACTGCTCCGCGCGGATCGTCACCGCACCCATCACCGACGTCTCGATCCGGCGCAGACCCGTGACATCGGTCAGTGCCAACACATCCGGCTCGCGCTCGACTACGGGCGGTGGGAACGGCCACTCGTTCTCGTACCAGGCCTGGTGCGCCTTGACGGAGACGAGGTCTTTCTCCGGGTACCGCAACGCGGTCAGCTTGCCGCCGAACACCACACCCGTTTCGAGGCACATGGTGTTGTTGATCCACTCGGCCTCGGGCACCAGCACGTGCCCGTACAGCACCATCGCGGAACCGCGGTAGTCGTTCGCCCACGGCAGCCGCACCGGCAGTCCGTACTGGTCGGTCTCGCCGGTCGTGTCGCCGTACAGCGCGAAGCTGCGCACCTTCGCCGACGCGCGACCGTGGTAGCGCTCCGGCAGACCGGCGTGCGCGACGACGAGGTTTCCGCCGTCGAGGACGTAGTGCGCGACCAGGCCGTCGCAGAACTTCTCGGCCGCGCGCCGGAACTCGGGAGTCTCGTGCGCGAGCTGCTCCAGCGACTTCTCCAGCCCGTGCCGGACCGTCACCTTGTGGCCGCGCAGGGCCCGCACGAGCTTCTCCTCGTGGTTTCCGCGTACGCTCAGGGCGTGGTCGTTCGCGACCATCCCCATGACCAGTCGCAGCACGCCGGGAGTGTCCGGGCCGCGGTCCACGAGGTCGCCGACGAACATCGCCTTGCGGTTGCCCGGCGGAACCGCGTCGACAGCACGGCCTTCGTCGTCGCGGACGAGCTCGTAACCCAGCTCGACCAGCAGTTCCTCCAGCTCGGCACGGCAGCCGTGCACGTCACCGATCACGTCGAACGGGCCGGTCTCGTGCTTGAGGTCGTTGAGCAGCTTCTCGTACACGATCACCGAGGTGTCCACATCGGACTCGGAGCGCAGTACATGGACGCGCTTGAACCCCTCCTTGCCGAGGAACTTCAACGAGCGCTGCAACGCCGCCCGGTGCCGCTTCACGACGTGCGCGCCGAAGTCGCGGTCCGGTCTGGAGGCGTTGCGCTTGAGGCAGACGTCGGTCGGCGTGTCGAGCACGATCGCGACCGGCAGGACGTTGGCCTTCCTCGCGACCTCGACCAGCTTGGCGCGGTCGGGTGCCTGCACGTTGGTGGCGTCGACGACGGTGACCTTGCCGGCCTCCAGCCGCTTCGACGCGACGTAGTGCAGCACGTCGAACGCCGCCGCGGACGCCGACTGGTCGTTCTCGTCGTCGGACACGAGCCCGCGGAAGTAGTCGCTCGACAGCACCTGCGTGGGGAGGAAGTGCTTGCGCGCAAAGGTGGACTTGCCGGAACCGGAGGCGCCGATCAGCACCACCAGGCACAGGTCAGGAATCTTCAGGTCCATCAGTTCTCGTCCCCCAAGCTGAACACCGCCATCTGGGTCGGAGCACCGCGTTCGGCGTCCTCCGGCCCGATCCCCACGTACTTCACGCGGTAGCCACGTCGTTCGGCGACGCCCTCCGCCCACTGCGCGAACTCTGCCCGAGTCCACTCGAAACGGTGGTCGGAATGGCGCATCTGGCCCTCCGGCAACGTGTCGAACAGCGCGTTGTACTCGACGTTCGGCGTCGTCACCAGCACGGTCGCCGGTCGGGCCACCGCGAACACCGAGTGCTCCAGCGCGGGCAGGCGGGACGGGTCGACGTGCTCGACGACCTCCATCAGCACCGCCGCGTCGTAGCCGCTCAGTTCGTTGTCCGCGTACGTCAAAGCCGACTGCCGCAACGTGATCCGCTCGCGCTGCCGGTCGGACATGCGGTCGAGGTGCAGCTTGCGCGCGGCCTCCTGCAACGCCTTCGCGGACACGTCGACGCCGTGGATGTCGGTGAACTCCGGCTCCTTGACCAGCTCGCGCAGCAACGCGCCGCCACCGCAGCCGAGGTCGAGCACGCGCTTGGCCCGTGCTTCCTTGAGCGCCTTGATCACGGCTTCCTTGCGCTGTGTCGCAAGGGAGATCTTCGGTTCGGTGAGCGCGTTGTCCAGCTCCTCCGGCTCGACCTCGTCGACCTCGGCGAGGCGTTCCAGCGCGGACAGCACCAGCGGGCGCTTGCGGGCCAGGTACCTGGTGGTGATCAGCTCCTTGTCGGGATGCGTCGCCAGCCAGCCGTCGCCTGCCTTGAGCAGCTTGTCGACCTCGTCGGCCGCAACCCAGTAGTGCTTGCCGCCGTCGAGCACGGGCAGCAGCACGTAGAGGTGCTTCAACGCGTCGCTGAGCTTGTTCGTGCCGGTCAGCGTCACGTCGCCGTACCGCGAGTCGCTGTGCTCCTTCGTCTCGACAGTCCAGCCGAGCGGCGTGAACAGGCGTTCCGCGAGCTTGTGCGGCAGCGCGGGGATGCGGATGACCAGCGGAATCGGAGTCTGCGCGAGTTCCGGGTAGCTCTCGCTGCGGCCGTTCATCGCGGTGCGGAACACGCTGCCGAGCGCGACCGTGAGCAACGAGCCCGCCGCGTACGGGCGGTCGTTGACGTATTGGGTGAGCGTGCTGCCGGGACCTCGCACCAGCGCGATGGGGTCGACCTCGAGGAGCAGCGCGACGGTGCACTCCTCGGTCGTCGCCTTCGGGTAGAAGACGTGCGCGACGCCCGAGCTCGTCGTGAAGGACTGAGCCCGGTCCGGGTGTTTGTGCAGCAGATGACCGAGGTCGGTCGCCGGCTGGTGGGTGGTGGTCATGGTGAGCAGCACGAGGTCGAGTCTGATCGAGAGTCGTTGTTTCCGCTGCTCATTTAGTGTGGTTTGCATGACTAACCGGCTTGCGGACGCGACCAGCCCGTACCTGCTGCAACACGCTTCCAACCCGGTCGACTGGTGGCCGTGGAGTCCGGAGGCGTTCGAGGAGGCACAACGGCGGAACGTGCCGGTGCTGTTGTCGGTCGGGTACGCGGCCTGTCACTGGTGTCACGTGATGGCGCACGAGTCGTTCGAGGACGCTTCGGTTGCGGCGTATGTGAATGAGCACTTTGTCGCGGTGAAGGTTGATCGGGAGGAACGTCCTGATGTCGACGCCGTGTACATGGAGGTCACGCAGGCCATGACAGGGCACGGCGGGTGGCCGATGACGGTGTTTCTCACGCCGGATGCGCGTCCGTTCCACGCCGGGACCTACTACCCGCCGTCGCCGCGTCCCGGGATGCCTTCGTTCACGCAGCTCGTCGAGGCTGTTTCGTCTGCCTGGACGTTGAGGCCTGCCGAGGTTCTGGAGTCTGCTTCCGTTGTGGTGGAAGAGATTTCGCGTCATGCCGCGCCGCTGCCTCCCTCTGCTGTGGACGCTGACGCGTTGGCCGGCGCGGTGGTGTCGTTGCTGGGTGAGTTCGACCGGCGCAACGGCGGGTTCGGCGGTGCGCCGAAGTTTCCGCCGTCGATGGTGTGCGAGTTCCTGTTGCGCCACTACGAGCGCACGGGGTCGGTCGAGGCGTTCTCGATGGCGACTTCCACTGCCGACGCGATGGCCAACGGTGGCATGTACGACCAGCTCGGCGGTGGGTTCGCGCGGTACAGCGTCGACGCGTCGTGGGTGGTTCCGCATTTCGAGAAGATGTTGTACGACAACGCTTTGCTGCTTCGCTTCTACACGCATCTCGCTCGCGTGACGGGCTCTGAGCGCTATGCGCGGGTCGCTCGGGACACGGCTTCGTTCCTGCTGCGGGATCTGCGGACGGCCGAGGGCGGGTTCGCTGCCTCGCTGGACGCCGACACCGACGGCGTCGAGGGTCTGACGTACGTGTGGTCTTTTGAGGAGTTGGGTTCTGCCGCTGAGGCCTTTGGCGTTGGGGCGGAACCGAACTTCGAGGACGGCAAGTCGACGCTGCGGTTCGTGTCGGAGCCGGGGGAGGACGTGCGGGCTTCGTTGCTGGCTGTGCGTGCTTCTCGTCCGCAGCCTGGCCGCGACGACAAGGTGATCGCTGCGTGGAACGGCATGGCGATCGCGGCGTTGGCCGAGGCGGGGGCGTTCTTCGGGGAGCCGGCGTGGATCGTGGCGGCTTCCGAGGCGGCTTCGTTGCTGGCCTCGGTGCACCTGGTCGAGGGGCGGTTGCTGCGGACCTCGCGTGACGGGGTGGCCGGGCCGTCGTTCGGGGTCTTGGAGGACTACGGCTGCTTCGCTGACGGCTTGTTGGCGTTGCACCAGGTCACCGGCTCGATTCGGTGGCTGGACCTGGCGTGCGGTCTGTTGGACACCGCACTCTCTCGTTTCGCTGTTGCTGACTCTCCTGGCGCCTACTACGACACCGCTGACGACGCTGAATCGCTGGTTCGACGTCCGGCGGACTCGACCGACAACGCGTCGCCTTCGGGTGCGTCTTCGCTGGCCTCTGCACTGCTGACGGCTTCTCTGCTGGTTGGTGATCCTTCTCGGTATCTGACGGCTGCTGCTGAAGCCGTGACGCGCGCTGGTCTGCTCGCCGCGCGCGCACCTCGGTTCGCAGGCCACTGGCTGACCGTCGCGGAGACGTTGGTCGCGGGTCCGTTGCAGGTGGCTGTTGTTGGTGTCGACTCACCGCGTCGTGCATCGCTGTGGGCGGCGGCGGTCGCCCATGTGCCCGGTGGCGGCGTCGTCGTGGCCGGTGAACCGGGTGGGGCGCCGTTGCTGGAGGACCGCCCGCTGGTCGACGAGGCTCCGGCGGTCTACGTGTGCCGCGGCTACGTGTGCGACAGGCCCGTCGTTTCCGCAGATGCGCTGGTCACTTCGCTGTCGGCGAACACCCGCTAGCTGATTGCAGGCGTAACGTCAGTAATGACGTAATCATGTAATCAGGGGTGGTTGAAATGGGACGTGGATGGCGAGGACGAGGCGGCTGGCAGCAGGCTGACCTGCCGTCGGCCGACGACGCGGCGGCGTGGTTCGCGGGCAGGCTGCCCGACGGCTGGTTCACCGGCGCTGTCGAAGTGATCGTGGACCGCGAGGAGATCACGGTCATCGGCACGCTGCCTTCGTTGGAGGGCGAGTTCGACGACGCCTCGCGCGCCGCGGCCGAGTCGGGCCGCATCTCCCGGTGGCGCGAGGAGACGCGGGACGCGCGCATCGAGATCGCCCGCCAGGCCGAGCACCGCTACGCCCGCAAGGTCGCCTGGGGTGCCGTCCAGGGTTCGACGCGCGAGCTGTTCACGCACCTCGCCGTGCCGGTGATGACGCGCCTGCGCCAGCCGGAACGCCAGGTGCTCGACACGCTCGTCGCCGCCGGTGTCGCCCGCTCCCGCGCGGACGCCCTGGCGTGGGCCGTGCGTCTCGTGGGCGAGCACGCGGACTCGTGGCTGGGCGAGCTGCGCGATGCGATGTCGAAGGTCGACGATCTTCGTTCGCAGGGTCCGGATCTGTCGTAACCTGCGCGGCGTGGAGCTGACTGAGATCGCCTCGGCCGTTGTTCGTCTCGAACCCGGTGCGTTCGAGAAGTTTCTGGAAGAGGCCCAGGGCCGCTCGTCCGACGAACTGTCGGCGGCGGCCCTGGTTCTTTCCGCGTCCGACGACGTCCAGGTGAACTGCCTGCTAGGCAACCTCCTCTACTACGTCGGTGCCACACCGGCCCTGGAACCTCTGGTGCAGCGGGTTTTGGACGCGTTGACCCGCGGCGAGTTCGAGGAGTGGGAGCCCGCTCTGCTGCTGCCGATGCAGGACGAGGACGTTCGTCACGGCCTGCCGCAGCGCGACCGCCTGTTGTCTCTCGTGCCTTCGGATTCGTGGCTGTTCGGCCTGTTGCAGGTGGTGGACCTCGAAACGCTGGTGGTGCTGCACCCGTTGAGCGGCAAGGGTTTCGAGGTGACGATCGGCGGTCTCGGCGACAACGCCCAGTTCCACACGCTGCTCGGCTACCGCCTGGTTCCCGCGTTTCTGGAGGGCGAACCGCCTCAGCAAGCCTGGGTGGAGGCCGCTTCCGTCGGCCCCGACCTGGAGCCCGAGGGCGGAATTCAGGGCCAGTTCGAGCTTTCCGACGCGTTCGGCGAAACGATCTGGAACGAGGGCCGCCCAGCCGACATCCCGTTGCTGGACGGCGTTCGCGTGGTCGTGCTGGGCACACCGGCCTACGTGCGGTTGTGGAACGCGGGCCGCCTCTACCCGATGATGACGCCGATGGTCGACGTCACGCGCGAGCTTTCGCCGGACGAGGTCGCTTCGTGGCTGGCAAAGGTGAAGTCGTGACTTTTGCTCGTGAGGCTCGCCGGGTGCGAGACGAGTCGTTGCCGATGAGCACCCGCGTGATCGGGCTTCGCGCCTGTCTGCAGCACTACAAGCCGATCGGGTTCGACGCGTCGTTCAGCTTCCTCGAGTCGTTGGTGGGCAACCTGCGAAAGGACCCCGCCGCGTTGCTGCTGGCGTTGGACCTGCTGACCGCGAGCCACGCGGCCTGGCAGGCGGAACTCCACGCGTACGGGTTGCTTCGCCGTCGTGCCAAGTTGCTCGGCTACCGCGTGCCGCACCCGTCGGCGCCGAACCCGAACCGTCCGTCGCATTGGTACGGCGCTCGGCGCGAGGCCGCGTTCCACGCCGTGTGGTTCTGGTACTCCAAGGGCGCTTCCGACGATGTGGACGTGCACGCTCTAGCTGCTGCGCTGGTGCACCGCGGCCGGTTCACGGCTGTGCAGCGGGAGATGCTCCTTGAAGTGCGGCCGAACTCGTGGGACTCGAAGGTTGTGCTGCAGCAGATGGCTGTGGTGGCCGGCGAAGCCCGATGACGCACCCGAGTGCGACCGTGGCGGCCCCCAGGGCGGACACCAACGTGAGTTGCTGAGCGCCCAACAACACGGACGTCACCAGCCCGGACACCGGCATCAGCCCGATGAGCACGCCGGCGCGGTCTGACCCGAGGCGGTTCACGGCGAAGTACCAAAGCCCGAACGCCAATGCGGTCACCACCACGGCCAGCAACGTCAGTGCGAAGACCTGCCGGGTGTCGGGCATCTGCCAGCCGCCGAAGAACGTGCCGAGCACCGCCCCGATCGCCGCCGCCAACAGGCAGGTCCAAGTGGCCACGCCCAGCACGCCGAGCCGTCGCACGACCCCGACGGCGAACAACGTGAAGCACACCTCGCCGGCCATGGTCAGCAGTGCCAGCGCGAGACCCGGACCGTGCCACGAACCGCCGCCGGACAACAGCACGATGCCCGCTGCCACCACCACCGCGCCGACCACGGCGGACGTGGTGCGTTGGCGTGAGAGCAGCGCCAGGGCGATCGGGGCGCCACCCATCACGGCGGCGACGAAGCCCGGTTCGGCGTACTGCTGGGCGGCGAGCAGGACGGCGTTGAAGCCGAGCATGCCCGTGGCGACTACGCCCAGCAACGGCGGGATGTCGCGCCACGACGGCATGGGCAGACGGCGTGCCACGAGCAGCAGCACGGCAGCGCCCAGCAGGTAGCGCATGGCCTGGCCGGTCAGGACCGGGTAGCCCTCCAGCATTCCCGTCACCGGAACCGACGCGCCGACGATCGTTGCCGCTGTCGCTCCCGCGGCCACCCCGATTTTCATGACTGAAAGCCTTGCGCCGAACTGGTCCAGGTTTAAGCTCCACTTCGATGACTACGAACTGGACCACTTTTCGCGAGCTGCTGTTGCCGGGGCATCAGCGGCGGCGCGGGGTGGAGGTCGAGCTGCGTCGGGCGATCCGGGACGGACGGCTCACTCCGGGCACGCGGCTGCCGTCGAGCCGGGACCTCGCGGCGCAGCTCGGGGTGGCGCGAGGGACGGTCACGTCGGCCTACACGCAGCTGCTCGCGGAGGGTTTTCTCACCAGTCGGCGAGGTTCTGGGACGACGGTGGCGAGCCTCGGGCCTGCCGCGGAGTGCGGCGTGCCGGAGCCGCCGCAGAGGTGGCGGTTCAACCTGCGTCCCGGGCTGCCGGCGCTCGGCGCGTTTCCCCGTGCGGAGTGGGTCGCTGCGCATCGGGCGGCGCTCGCGGAGCTGCCGGACGACGATCTCGCGTATCCCGATCCGGCCGGATTCGTGGGGCTGCGCAAGGAGATCGTGGACTACCTGGCGCGGGTGCGGGCGGTGGTCGCCAGGGACGCGGTGATCACCAACGGTGCGGCGGACGGGCTGCAGCTGACGGCGCGGCTGCTCAACGGCAGCATCGCGATCGAGGAACCCAGTCACTTCGGCGGCGAGCACATGTTGCAGTCGCACGGGCTCACCACCGTGCCGATTCCGGTGGACGACAAAGGTCTTCGGGTCGACCTGCTGTCCAAAACGGACTGTCGAGCGGTTCTGGTCACTGCGGCGCACCAGTTTCCGTTGGGCGTGGTGCTGCATCCGGAACGCCGGCGGGCGCTGGTGGAGTGGGCGCGCTCCTGCGACGGGCTGATCATCGAGGACGACTACGACGCCGAGCACCGGTACGACAGGCCTGCTCTGGGAGCGTTGCAGGCGTTGGCGCCGGAGCACGTGGTGTACCAGGGGACGACGAGCAAGGTGCTGGCGCCGGCGTTGCGGCTCGGGTGGCTGGTGGTGCCCGAACGGTTGCGCGAGGGCATCGTGAACCGCAAGAAGTACAACGACATGGGCACCGCGACGATCCCGCAGGCGGCGTTCGCGCACATGTTGCGGACGGGTGGCTACGACCGGCATCTGCGGCGTACGCGCGCGCTCTACCGGAAGCGTCGCGACGCGCTGTTGGACGCCGTGGCGGAGTACCTGCCCGCGTGGCAGCCCATCGGCGTTGCGGCCGGCCTGCACGTCGTGTTGCGCATGCCGGACGGGACCGACGACCTTGCCCTGAAGGACAGGCTTGAGGAGCGTGGAGTGCACGTGTGGGCGTTGGCGCAGTACACGCGCACGCCCATGTGGCCGGGGCTCGTGCTCGGCTACGCGGCCCTAACGCCGGACCGCCTGCGGGAGGCGGTCCGGGAGATCGCGGCTGCTTAGAGGATGTGCTCGCGCAGGGTCTCGACCTCGGAGCCCAGGATGTGCTCGCGGTCCTGGCCCGCGGCCGGTCCGGTGAGTGCGGCGACGGCGGCGACGAGCAGGGCAGCAGCGATGATCTTGAAAGCACGCATGGCGTGGTAAACCCCCAGGCAGAACGGTTGTCGCAGCCAGCCTAGCGGGCGACTCCAGAAATTGTCAGTGCTCGGGTGCACCATTGGACCCGTGCTTCTCTCCGAAGTAGTCGACACGTCGGCCGCAGTGGCGGCGACCCGGTCGCGCCTGGCCAAGGTCAAGGCGCTGTCGGCGTTGCTGCGCGCGGCCTCGGCCGACGTCGTGATCGCGGTGGTGTCGTTTCTCATCGGCACCCCGCGTCAGGGCCGCATCGGCGCGGGCTGGCGCACCGTCTTCGACCTGTCGGTGCCGCCGGTCGACCAGGCCTCGCTCACGGTCGCCGAGGTCGACGCGGCGCTCGCTGCGGTGGCCGCGACGTCCGGCAAGGGCTCGGCGCAGCGCCGGGTCGACCTGCTGGTGGCGCTGTTCGGCCGTGCCACGGCAGCCGAGCAGGACTTCTTGCGTCGCCTGCTCACCGGCGAGCTGCGCCAGGGCGCGCTGGAAGGCGTGATGCTGGACGCCATCGCCTCGGCCGCGGACGTGCCGGGCGAGACGGTGCGGCGCGCGTTCATGCTGTCCGGCCGATTACCGGAGACGGCCGTGGCCGCGCTGGCCGGCGGTGCCTCGGAGCTGGAGTCGTTCCGGCTGGAGGTGGGCCGCCCGCTGCGCCCCATGCTGGCCTCCCCGGCGGAGTCGCTGGACGAGGCGCTGTCCGAGCTCGGCAGCTGCGTGGTGGAGCACAAGCTCGACGGCGCGCGCATCCAGGTGCACCGCTCGGGCGACGACGTCCGCATCTTCACCCGCACGTTGCGCGAGATCACCAAGACCGTGCCCGAACTGGTCGAGCTGGTGCGCGGTCTCCCGTGCACGTCGGTGGTGCTCGACGGCGAGACCCTGGCGCTGACCGACGAGGGGAGACCCCGCCCGTTCCAGGAGACGATGAGCCGGTTCGGCGCGCAGGACGAGCGCGAGCTGCTCCTGCACCCGTACTTCTTCGACTGCCTGCACCTCGACGGCAAGGACCTGCTCGACGAACCGCTGCGCGACCGCCTGGCAGCCCTGCGCCAGGTGGCGGGCGAGCACGTCATCCCAGGCGTGCTGGACCCGTCGCCCTCCGAGGCCGCCGCCGTGGTCACGGCAGCGCTCTCAGCGGGCAATGAAGGCGTCATGGTGAAGTCGCTGGCCTCGCCCTATGCGGCAGGCCGTCGCGGCCGCGCCTGGCAGAAGGTGAAGCCGGTCCACACGCTCGACCTGGTCGTGCTCGGCGTCGAATGGGGCAGCGGCCGCCGCCGAGGCTGGCTGTCGAACCTCCACCTCGGCGCCCGCGACCCGGACGGCGGCCCGCCGGTGATGGTCGGCAAGACCTTCAAGGGCCTCACCGACGAACTGCTCACCTGGCAGACCAAGGCCCTGCAGGAGATCGCGACCGAGCAAAGCGACTGGGTGGTCATGGTCCGCCCGGAGCTCGTGATCGAGATCGAGCTGGACGGCGTACAGGTCTCGCAGCGCTACCCGGGCGGCGTCGCACTGCGTTTCGCCCGCGTCGTGCGCTACCGCCCGGACAAGGACCCGTCAGAAGCGACGACGATCGAGGAGGTGCGGGCACTTCTGCCCACCGCACAACCGAATCCCGAGCCCTGACGCCAGTAGGTTCGTGGCATGGGGGAATTCGGCTGGACGTATCCGGTGCCCGACGACTTCGATCACCACTATCCCGACGCGTCGAAGTGGCTCTACGACGACCGGGTCCTGGTCACGCTGGACGTCGGCACGATGGTTCGGACCGCGATGCCGGCCGTACTGGACACCGGGCAGCCGGTGACGCTGGGTGTCTGGGTGGCCGTCTACGACGAGGATCGCTGGGTCTACTCGCGGTTCGAAGGCGACTGGGGCGGATTCACCTTCCGCGGTGTCCTCGTGAACGCACCCGAGCCGTGGCCGGAGGTGTTCGGAGCCCCAGTCGTCGTCGAGGCGACGACCGGACCAGCGCTGGCTCGCGTGATCAGCTCCGAGCACGAGGTGCTCCAACGCGTTCTCACCGGCGAAAATCGCGTGCGGCTCCCCGGATCCGGCCAATAGCGTCGCCTCCATGACCGAGCCCGGGGGAACCGCCTGCTACTGCTGCGGCGAGGTGCTGGACCCGAACAACCTCGCGTGGGACTTCCACCTGCCCGACGACCTCGCCGACCTGTCCGCCGACGACAGGGCGGCCAGGATCGTCTTCGAGAGCCGGGTCTTCATCGTCGCCGAAGGCTTCGGCACCGCGGCTCGGGTCATCCTGCCGATCGGCCTCGACACCGGCCACACCGTCACGCTCGGCGTCTGGGTGGCGCCCGACGATCCGGAGACGATGGCCAACACCGCGCAGGAAGGCGGTGACGCCTGGGTCGGCTACACGTTCACCGGCACGTTGCTGAACGCCGTGCGCCCGTGGCCCGAGACGAGCCACACCGAGATCACCGCGCGCGGCTTCGTGGACCGCGAACTGGCCCGCGTGGTCGAGGCCGAGGACCCGACGCTGAAGCGCGTGCTGACCGAGAAGTGGCCGCACCGCCTGATCGTGGACGCCCGCCACGGCTGAAAATCGCGTGCGGCCCACAAGCACCCACCAATAGCGTCAAACCAATGACCGACGCTGCCGCGCTGCTTCGCGCCTTCGACGACCAAGCCCGCTCCGCCGAGTGGACCTTCCCCGACCCCGACGCCACGGTCGACCGGGACGGGCCCGTGTTCCGCGTGTCCTGGCCCAAGAGGCAAGGTTTCGTCGCCGGACCGCCGAACCTCGCCATCGACGGCACCGAGCTCGACGAGGTCATCGCCCGGCAACGCGACTTCTTCGCCGCGCGCGACCAGAGCGTCGAGTGGAAGACGTGGAGCCATGACAAACCCGCGGATCTGCCGCAGCGGCTGACGGCCGCCGGGTTCGAGCACGACGCAACGGAAACCGTGCTCATCGGGCTCGCCGCGGAGATGGTCACGCCCGTCGACCTCGACGGGATCGTCCTGCGCGAGACCAGGGACCCCGAGGACATCCGCAGGGCGATGGTGTCGTCGGACGAGGCGTTCGGCAAGGACGTCAGCCGGTACATGATCCCGTTCCTGAACGACAGGAAGGACAATCCGAACACCGTCATCGTCGTGGCGGAGGCTGACGGTCGGATCGTGTCGTCCGCGCGGCTCGAGGTCGTGGCGGGAACGGAGTTCGGCGGCCTCTGGGGAGGCAGCACGCTCGCGGAGTACCGCGGCCGAGGCATCTACCGCGCGCTCATCGCCCACAGGGCCCAGGTCGCGCTCAGTCGTGGCGTGAAGTATCTGCAGGTCGACGCCTCCGAGGACAGCCGGCCGATCCTGGAGCGGCTGGGGTTCGTCAAGGTCACCACGACCTCGGGCTACGTCTGGAAGCCGCGGTGAAGCGAGTCTTCCTCGACCCGGACGGGACCGAACACGACTGGCTGTACGTGGTTGTGCGCGCGCAGACAGGGGTCGCGTACGAGCAGCAGTACGGCGGCACGGCGAATCGGCTCGGCGAGGTCGAGGGCTATCTCGTGCCTGTCTAGGACCGGGTCGAGTTGGCAGAGCTGCGTGTGGCGCATCCAAGATCTCGAGTTGTCCACAGATTGCAGCGCTCTGACCTGCGGCGACGCTCAGCCCGGTAACCTGTGGACAGCCGGGGAACCCAAAACGCGGTTCCTTCGTTCCGCAAAAGGAGGAAGCGCGGGGGCGGGGTCGGTCGGGCTGAGGCCAGGTGGGTTCGACCTCATGAGGTGGGCCGCCGGGCCGTCGCCTCGGTCAGGTTCGGGCTGAATGCCCAAGTGAGACGGTGCGGGTATCGTGGAAGCACGTGCGGTTCATCGAAGGGCATCGACCCTCTTACGATCTGACCTACGACGACGTTTTCCTCATTCCCGGCCGCAGCGCCGTGGAGTCGCGGTTCGGCGTTGATCTGTCCACCTCGGACGGCACGGGAGCCACGATCCCGATCGTCGTCGCGAACATGACGGCCGTTGCGGGGCGGCGGATGGCGGAGACCATCGCGCGGCGTGGCGGGCTCGTCGTCATCCCGCAGGACGTGCCCACCGAGGCCGTCGCGGAGATCATCGCGTGGGTCAAGGAGCGGCATCCGGTCTGGGACACCCCGCTGACGCTCACCACGGGCGACGCGGTGGCGGACGCGTGGAACCTGCTGCACAAGCGGGCCCACGGCGCGGTGATCGTCGTCGACGAGGGCAACAGGCCCATCGGGGTCGTCGACGAGGCGGCGCTCACGGGGGTCGACCGGTTCGCGCGCCTCGGTGACGTCATGAACACCGACATCCTGCAGCTGCCCCTCAACAGCAAGCCGCAGGACGTGTTCGACCAGCTCCACCACAGCACGCACAAGATCGCGCTCGGCATCGACGACGAGCAACGGCTCGCGGGGGTGCTGACCGAGCTCACGGCGCTGCGGGCCGAGATCTACCAGCCCGCCACCGACGACGCCGGGCAGCTGCGGATCGCGGCCGCGGTCGGGGTGAACGGCGACGTCAAGGCCAAGGCGGAGGCGCTGATCAAGGCCGGGGTGGACGTGCTGGTCGTGGACACGGCGCACGGGCACCAGGAGAAGATGATCACCGCGCTGAAGGCCGTCAAGGAGGCGAACCCGAGCGTGCCGGTCGCGGCGGGCAACGTCGTCACCGCTGAGGGCGTGCGGGATCTGGTCGCGGCGGGCGCGGACATCATCAAGGTCGGCGTCGGGCCGGGCGCGATGTGCACCACGCGCATGATGACCGGGGTCGGGCGGCCGCAGTTCAGCGCCGTCGCGGAGTGCGCGGCAGAGGCGCGGAAGCTCGGCAAGCACGTGTGGGCCGACGGGGGTGTGCGGCACCCGCGCGACGTGGCGTTGGCGCTAGCGGCCGGGGCCAGCAGCGTGATGGTCGGCAGCTGGTTCGCCGGCACCTACGAGTCGCCCGGTGACCTGCAGCGCGACGAGCGTGGAAACCTCTACAAAGAATCCTTCGGAATGGCGTCGAAGCGCGCTGTGACGGCGAGGACGCGCAGCGACAACGCGTTCGACCGGGCCAAGAAGGGGCTGTTCGAAGAAGGCATCTCGACTTCGAAAATGCGCTTGGACCCGACCCGTCCCAGCGTGGAGGATCTGCTGGATGCGATTACCTCCGGCGTGCGCTCGGCCTGCACGTATGCCGGTGCGAACTCGCTGGAGGAATTCCACGACAAGGCGGTTCTCGGCATCCAGTCGGCGGCTGGGTTCGCGGAGGGACGGCCACTGCCAGGGGGATGGTGAGAAATGGACGAAGCGGTAGAAGTAAGAGATCTCCGCAAAGTCTATAAAACCGGACAAAAACCGGCGGTGGACGGACTGAGCTTCACCGTCCGCCGCGGCGAGGTGTTCGGGCTGCTCGGCCCGAACGGCGCGGGAAAGACCACCACGGTCGGCGTCCTGACCACGCGCGTTCGTCCCACGGAGGGGCGGGCGTTCGTGGAGGGCGTCGACGTGGTCGCCGACTCGAAGCGGGCGCGGCAGCTGCTGGCCGTCGTGCCGCAGCGCAACAACCTCGACCGCTCGCTCAACGCGAAGCAGAACCTGTTGTTCCACGCGGCGTACCACGGCATCGGGGCGAAGGAACGCGAGAAGCTCGCCGACGACATCCTCGAGCGGATGGGTCTGAAGGACCACGAGAAGGCGCTCGTCGACACGTTGTCCGGCGGTCAGGCACAACGGCTGATGATCGCCCGCGCGCTGATGCACCGCCCGAAGGTCTTGTTCCTCGACGAACCGAGCACTGGCTTGGACCCGCAGGCCAGGCTCTTCGTCCACGAACGCGTCGCGGCACTGCACGCGGACGGGGTCACGGTCGTGCTGACCACGCACGACATGGACGAGGCGACGAAGCTCTGCGACCGCGTCGGCATCGTCGACCACGGCAAGCTGCTCACGCTCGACACGCCGGACGAGCTGACGAAGAACCTGCCCGGCAGCAACACCGTCAGCGTCACGGTCGGCCTGAACGGCCACGAGCCCGCGAAGATCACCCAAGCACTGTCCGAAGTGGACGGGGCGCAGCGGGTCGAGGACGTGAACAACATGTTCCGCGTCTACACCGACGTCGACACCGCGGTCACGTTGCCCGCCGTGCTGAACGTGCTGCGGGACCTCGACGTGGTCGTCAGCGACGTCGCGATCGGCAAACCCAGCCTGGAGGACGTCTTCATCCACCTGACCGGCAGGGAGCTGCGGTGAGCCAACTCAGGACGTTCCAGGCGATCCTGTGGCGCGACGTCTTCGTCACGGGTCGCGAGCTGCCGAGCTTCCTCGCGCAGGTGATCATCCAGCCGTTCTTCATCCTCTTCATCTTCGCGAAGGTGCTGGGGGACATCGGCTACGTCCAGAACGACTTCGCCCAGGTGCTGCTGCCCGGCATCATCGCGATGAACGGGTTCCTGGGCGCGCTGCAGAACACGACGCTGCCGTTGGTGCTGGACTTCAGCTGGACGCGCGAGATCGAGGACAGGCTGCTGGCGCCGATCTCCATCCCGCTCGTCGCGGTGGAGAAGATCGTGTTCGGCGCGATCCGCGGTTTCTTCGCGGCGGTGCTGATGGTGCCGGTCGGGTTCGTGATGCTCGACGTTTCCTGGGCCTGGGAGGGGATTCCCGGTGCACTGGTCGTGATCATCCTCGGCTGTCTCGCGGGTGGCAGCGTCGGCATGGTCATCGGCACATCGGTGCCCGCGCGCCGGGTCAACGTGATGTTCGCTGTGATCCTCACGCCGTTGCTGTTCACGGGCTCGTCGCAGTTCCCGTGGCGGTCGCTGAGCGATGATCTGCTGTGGTTCAAGGTGATCTGCGCGCTCAACCCGCTGACGTACGTGAGCGAGGGCATGCGCGCGGAGCTGGTGCCGAGCGTGCCGCACATCCCGTTGCCGATCGTGCTGCTGGTGCTCGTGATCGCCATCGCGGGCTTCGGCGGGCTCGGCCTGCGCGGCTTCATGAAACGGGCCCTGGACTAGCAAAACGGCCCCGCGCAACGAAAGCTGCGCGGGGCCGTTCCACTCAGGACACTACGAGGCGTAGTCCTCCAGCATCTCGGTGACGAGAGCCGCGATCGGTGAACGCTCCGAGCGGGTCAGGGTGACGTGCGCGAAGAGCGGGTGGCCCTTCAGCTTCTCGATCACCGCCGCCACACCGTCGTGCCGGCCTACCCGAAGGTTGTCGCGCTGCGCCACGTCGTGCGTCAGCACCACCCGCGAGTTGCTGCCCAGACGCGACAGCACGGTCAGCAACACGTTGCGCTCCAACGACTGCGCCTCGTCCACGATCACGAAGGAGTCGTGCAGCGAGCGGCCGCGGATGTGGGTGAGCGGCAGGACCTCGAGCATCCCGCGGTCCAGCACCTCCTCCAGCACCGCCTGGCTCACCAGCGCGCCCAGCGTGTCGAACACCGCCTGCGCCCACGGCCCCATCTTCTCGTTCTCGCTACCCGGCAGGTAGCCGAGCTCCTGGCCACCGACCGCGTACAACGGCCGGAACACCACGACCTTGCGGTGCTGCCTGCGTTCCATCACGGCTTCGAGGCCGGCGCACAACGCCAGCGCCGACTTGCCGGTGCCCGCACGTCCGCCCAGCGAGACGATGCCGACGTCGGAATCGAGCAGCAGGTCCAGCGCGATCCGCTGTTCGGCGGACCTTCCGTGCAGTCCGAACGCCTCCCGATCTCCGCGGACCAGCCTGATCTGCTTGTCCGCGGTCACCCGGCCCAGAGCGCTCGACGTGCCCGCCAGCAACCGGAGTCCGGTGTGGCACGGCATTTCCGCGATGTGCTCCAGGTCCTCGTACTGGGTGGGGTCGACGACGTTCTCCTTGAACAGGCTGTCCACCAGGGACTGTGGAACGTCCAGATCGGACATTCCCGTCCAGCCTGACAGGGTGACGTCGTGCGCCCGATATTCCTCCGCCTGGAGTCCGACCGATCCGGCCTTGACTCGAAGCGGCATGTCCTTGGTCACCAGGGTGACGTTGCGGCCCTCAGCAGCGAGGTTGAGGGAGCACGCGAGGATTCGGGCGTCGTTGGAGTCCGTTCGGAAACCTGATGGCAACACCTCCGGGTCGGAGTGGTTGAGCTCGACGTGCAAGGTGCCTCCCACATCCCCGATGGGGATGGGCGAATCGAGGCGACCATGCCGCAAGCGCAGGTCGTCGAGCAGACGCAGTGCTTCCCTCGCGAACCAGCCCAGTTCGGGGTGATGGCGCTTGCCCTCCAGCTCGCTGATCACCACGAGCGGCAGCACGACCTCGTGCTCCGCGAACCGGGTGGGGGCGAGAGGATCGGACAGCAGTACCGACGTGTCCAGCACATATGTCGTGATGGCTGGGGCGGCGGACTTGCGCCTGGGGGAGGAACTGCGCGATGAGCCTGAGGTACGGCTCGCGGGACGTCGTGCGTTCACGGCAACTCCCTCACGAACGCGGCACCCGCGTCCGCTCCTCGCTGGGCCAGGCACAACCCTGATTGATCGTCTCGCCTTCTCAGGCGGGTCGACCACGAGGGCCGGGTGCCGGCCCCCTCGCGACGTTGTCAGCCACGATCAGGACCTCCCTGCGCGGTCCGCAGTGGTCGCGTCCCGCCACTTTTGAAGTTACCTGCGAGGACGCCCCATCTGCACGAAGCCACACAGGTGAATCCCGATTTGTCACCTGCCGGAAAACAAAACGAAACGTGACCGCAGCCGTGTTTTTGCTGGTCAGATGCTGTTTTCCTGGGTGTTGCGTGCCAGCCACGACAGACCGTCCCTGACCTGGGATTCGAGTGATTTCGGGGTCAGCGGCTCGTCGAGAAGTCTCAGATAGCGGGAGTCGAGCGACTCGCCGGGCGCGCGGACGTCCAGCCACGCCCTCACGAGACGCACTCCTTCGACGTACGTGGTCGTGTACGCGCGCCACAGCGGGTCCGCCAGAAAACGAACCATCTGCCGTGCGCGACGGTCGGGGACTAGCAGCCACCTGCGCAGATGCGCAACCACGTCATCCTGATCCGCACCACGATCGTGTAGCAGCAGAGCCGCGTCCTGCCGCACCGTGAGCAGGCCTGCCGCCGCTGACTCGACCTTTTCGGACAGTTCGCCGTCCATTCGCAACCCGAGGTCGCGGAAGATCCGCTCGGTCCACACGCCCCAGCCCGGTCCGACCGCCGCGTGCAGGCCGAGGTCCGCCATGCCCTCGGCCATCAGGCACTGGGGCGTGTTGATCAGGAAGATCGACTGCTCGGCGTGGCCGCGTTTGGCGATGAGGCCCGCGTCCTTGCGGCAGTGCTCGGTGTGGTGGCCGGGATAGGACTCGTGCGCGACCAGGTGCGGCAGGTTCGACATGCGGTGGCCGAGGTCGGCGTTGATCGCGACGCGGCTGCGGTAGCCGCCGAGGTAGTAGTTGAAGCCGCTCCACGGCTTGTTCGTGACGACCTGGTACTCGACGATCTCCTGCTCGGGCAGCGCGTACTTGGCCCGCACGCGGTCCCTCAGGGCACTGGAAATGGCCTGCACGGCGCCCTGGAGCCTGCGCGCGGGCACCTCGTCGGCCGTGCGGTAGGCCTGGAGGCGTTCGGTGAGCGTGCCGGCGCCGGGGAGCAGGGCGTCGAGGTTGCGGTGGGCCTGCGTGTACGCGTCCTCGTCACCAGGGCGGATGCGGACCTGGAAGTACTGCTGGACCTCGTCGACGAACGTGATGCGCTCGCCGGCGAGTTTGCGGGCGGTGCACTCCAGAGCCTTCAGGTGCGCTTCGAGGAACTGTTTGCGCTGGTCGGCGAGGTCTGTGGCGGGGAGTTCCTTGAGCAGCTGCCGCGCGTGGCCCGCCAGCGCCCTGGGGTCGAGGCGCGGCTCGTTGTCGACTGTGCGGCTCAGGGCGGGGTCGCCGGTGAACGAGTCGACGAACCCGGACACCAGGCGCCCGAGCCGCAGCCCGAGAACCAGATATCCGCGCACCAGCTCGTCAGCGTCCATGAGTCGAAGAGCGTACGGCCTCTACCACAGGGACTTACTCGCGACCGAATCGTGAATGGAAGGCCACCTGATCGGGGAATGTTGTTGATCTTGGTGTCACACAATGGGGTCATGAGGGCGGCCAATCGAGATCTTCACCGATAGCGTCTCCGCCCGGAGACCCCACCCTCCGGAGATCCCCGAAGACTCCGGAAATGACGGGGATAACCCGACATGAAGGAGATTGACGTGAAGAAGGCTTGTGCCGCGGTTGCCGCCGCAGCTGCGCTGTCCCTCGCGTTCGCCCCGGCCGCCATGGCCGGCGAAGGCCACGGTGGACACCACTGGAAGAACGGCCCGCTGCTGGTTGCCCTGAACGGCAACAACCTCAACGGCACCGTCGGTGCCTGCGGCAACAACGTCGGCGTCTTCGGCGGTGCCGTGCCGATCAACTCGCCGTCGATCACCGAGACCTGCGCCGCCGGCGGCATCGTCGACGAGGGCTGATCTCCCTTTAGCTCTGCCTCTGGGGGCGTCATTCATGGCGCCCCCAGATCCTTTTAGACCTGTTGTGCCCTTCATGAAGGAGAAAATCGTGCTGAAGAAGGTTGGCGCCGCCCTCGGTGTGGCCGCTGCGTTTGTTGCCGTCGGTTCCCCGGCAATGGCCGTTCAGGGCCACGAGTGGGAGAACGCGCCGCTGCTGATCGTCGGCAACGCGAACAACCTGAACGGTGTTCTGGGCGCGTGTGGCAACAACGTCGGTGTGTTCGGTGGAGCGGTTCCGGTGAACTCGCCCTCCATCACCGAGACCTGCGCGGCCGGCGGCATCGAGGACGGCGCCGAGTGGGGCCACGAGGGCTGAGCCTTCGTTCGCTGAAAAGGGGCGCCCACCTTCGCGGTGGGCGCCCCTTTTGCGTGTCTAGTTGCCGTAGCGGCGGTGGCGCTTGGCGTACTCGCGCATGGCCCGCAGGAAGTCGGTGCGCCGGAAGCCGGGCCAGTAGGCCTCGCAGAACCAGAACTCCGAGTGCGCCGACTGCCACAGCATGAAGCCGGAGAGCCGCTGCTCACCGGACGTGCGGATGATCAGATCCGGATCCGGCTGCCCGGACGTGTAGAGGTGCTCCGCGATGTGGTCGACGTCGAGCACCTCGGCGAGCTCCTCGATCGTCCCGCCGCGCTCGGCGTGGGACTGCAGGAGTTTCCTGACGGCGTCCGCGATCTCCTGACGGCCGCCGTACGCCACCGCCACGTTGACCTGGATGCCGGTTTTGTTCTTGGTCTTGTTCGACGCGTTGGTGAGCCGCTCGGCGTGCTGGGCGGGCAGCATGTCGATCGCGCCGACGTGCCGCACCCGCCAAGGGTTGCCGTCCTCGGCGAGCTCGTCGGTGATGTCGGCGATGATGTCGAGCAACGGCGCCAGCTCTTCGGTGGGCCGGTTGAGGTTGTCGGTGCTCAGCATCCAGAGCGTGACCACCTCGACCCCGGAGTCACCGCACCACTCGAGCAGCTCGAGAATCTTGCGCGCGCCCGCTCGATGCCCGTGCGCGACGTCCGTGAACCCGGCTTCCCGGGCCCACCGGCGGTTGCCGTCGAGGACCACACCGACGTGTTTGGGCACCTGTGTCCCGCTCAGCTCACGCCGGAGAATCCACTCGTAGAGGTGGATAGCGACGTCTTTCACGCGAGTGCGGAGTGCCACGTCCGAACAGCCTACGCCGTGCAAGCTTGGCCACAGAGCCGCGGTCCGAAACCTACGGTCGCGTAACCTGGTTTCCCGTGACCACTGCGACCACACCTCCACAACCCGGACTGCGGCCGCGACTTCGTGGGTGGCTGCACTTCTGGTCCTTCATCACCTCGGTGGCGACCGGCGCGACGCTGATCGCCCTGGCGGCGTCCACAGTGTCCGCGCGAGCCGCTCTGGCCACTTCGGTCTACGGCCTGACCGTCCTGGGCCTCTTCGGCGTCTCCGCGCTGTACCACCGCGTCACGTGGAAGTCAGACCGCGTGCGCACGTGGATGAAGCGCCTGGACCATTCGATGATCTTCGTGTTCATCGCGGGCACCTACACCCCGTTCGCGCTGCTGGCGATGGATCCCTCGACCGGTCGCGTCGTTTTGGCCGTCGTGTGGATCGGGGCGGTTCTGGGCGTGACGCTGAAACTCGCCTGGCCGCACGCGCCGCGGTGGCTCGGTGTGCCGATCTACATCGCCCTGGGCTGGGTGGCCGTGTTCGTGCTGCCCGAGCTGCTGCACCACGCCGGTGTGGCCGCTTTGGTGCTGCTGTTGGTGGGTGGGGCGCTTTACACCGTTGGCGCGGTGTTCTACGCGACTCGGTGGCCGAACCCCTGGCCTTCGGTGTTCGGGTATCACGAGTTCTTCCACGCGGCGACCGTGGTGGCGGCGATCTGCCACTACATCGCCATCTGGCTCGCGATGTACTCCTGACCTGGAGTTTTCGGGTTAGCTGATCTTGTCAGGCCGTCTCCAGGCCGTCAGCCCGCTTCTTCGGCTTGAAGAGCGCGTTGGCGGCCTTTCTGCTCTTGTCGCCGCTGGACGGAGACTGCTGCGGGACTAGGACCTCGGACCATGATCAAGTCCAGCCATCCGGTCGACAAACGTCGGTTGTGCTGAAACTTGCCTGACGTTGGGCTCTATGTAGCAGCGCTTGGTCGGCTAGTGCGCATGTTTCGTGAAGTTGATATTTGGTCAATATAGGTATAGATCCACTGAAACCTGGTCAGCTTCGGTGCCGGTATCTGAAACCTCCCTTCCTGTTATCCTGAGTCGATTGATGCTGATCGGTATAGTTGTACTCCATTTTGTTCGAAGCCCGCTGTCGGTCTTGTCTAATGCAAAACCGGACGGAAGCTGCTGGAGCTCGCTTGCTGCGACCATGTGTTTGAACCGGTCTGCGATGTCGCCTGAGATGTGCCAGCGGTCTTCGATTCGCTCGTAGCTGAACACTCGAAGGCTGATTGCTCCGTGGGGCTCCTTTTTCTGGCTTCTGGCTCTATATCCGCTTGAGATAGCGTTGTAGACTTCGGATGCGAATTCAATGAATGTAGCACCCTTATTGTGTCGCTCCAGTTGGTAGCGTAGAGGTGCGCCATGTGCCCAGCTGCCGCCATCGTCACTGGCCAGCGCGCCTGCTAGGTTTTTCGCTGCTTCTGTGATCGATTGCTGGTCGGAAGCGCGCCAGTCGCGGGAAGATTGAGCGATCCCGAACGTTCCTTTGAAGCCGAATCGTCCGGCTAGCTTCTCGGCTCGGCGGAACCAGTCGGGTCGCTGCTTGTCTTCAGTGATTAGGACTGCAAGCATTAAGTCTGGGTCTACTTGGTACCGTACGCATTCCTGCTCCATGTGTGCGATCAAATCGCGATCTATGTGCGCTCTGAAATCCGTTACCGCCGCTGACGCGTCAAACCGGTGTTGAGTGGCGCGTTGCATTTGGAAGACGACGGCTGCGGCTACGATGCCGGTGAGTGCAACTTCCATGTATTTGTCGGGCCCAGGTGTGTACGGGTACCACCATCTCGCTGAGAATCCGGCAAAAATGAGGGCGATGGTAGACATTGCGATGGTTGCAAGGTGGGCAATTGACGCCCTAGGGCTCATCTCTTTGGATTTAATGCCGCGAACCAACGCAGTTCCGTTTGTGGCGCTTAGGTGGATAACTCCGCAAACGGCTATCGCCCATGCGATCGAGAAAGTGAAACGGATTGCAAAACTTGCTACAAGCACGCCGATTGTGTATGGAGGGAGGAGGCGGAATAGTGCATAGCGAAGCGAGCTATGGCTAATCCCCTCGTCGACGAGCGAAGATATCGCATAATAGCTATCAGGCCACTTGGATTGAAGGACGGCGTAGAACCAGTTCAGTAATACGCCGCCCGCTATCCCGGCTATTATGGTCCTAAGGAAGTCCTGCATGTGTGACCCCTTCCGCAGTATGTAGCAGTATCGCGCTGATGGGGCGTGATGTTGCAGAGCTCTGCTACATGAAGCGAAGAAGCGCGGGTGAGTGGCTGGGCGGGAGCGAGGGCAAGGTGCCGCAGCCTGCCATGGCCCAGCCGTCACATCGTCGCCAGTGCTTGTCGGCAGTGTCGGCCATTGCTCTTGCCCTCTTCTGGTGCCTGCTGGTTCTCCTTGATCAACTTCCAGGCCGTCCACAGGCCGTCGGACGTCCGAAAAGGACGAAGACCAGCGAGAAGTGTCGAAACACGTTCTCGCTGTTAGCGCCCTGTTTCAGTGATCTGGCCGCAGGTCACGAGAAACCGGGGTTCACGACATCGCCATCTGGCTCGCGATTTACTCCTGATCAGGGAGTTTCCAGCCAGTTGATTGGTGAGGGCGCGCGCGACTCGGCGTCGAACTTGGCGTCGGCGAACGTGCGGTGCGTTCTGGAGTCCGGCAGGAACGTCCCGCCTTCGCTGATGTTGCTGTACGAGACGTAGAAGGCATGGCCCTCGTCGTCGACGACGGGCAGCTGGCCGATGTCGAGGTCGTTGGCTGCCTTGGCGTACTCGTACCAGTAGTCGTGGTCGGAGAGGACGATGGCCACCCGCCTCTGGATGGTGTCTCCCGTGTACCGGTAGGTGCCGCTGGCCACGATCTTCAGTGCCTTCACCGCGGGCCTCCTAGCGTTCCGGGTCGGTGACCAGCAGCGGGCCGAGGCCGGCGAGGACGGCGGTGGTGCTGGAGGCCTTGGCCCGGTTCAGCTCGTCCACGGTGATGCCTACGACGGTCAGGAACTGCAGGGTGCCGTGCGGTGTGTCGATCGTGCCGAGGGCCGGGTCCTCGGTGAAGGCCAGCGCTGTGAGGTTGGTGCCCGGTGCGCCGGTGATCGGGCCGCCGGGATCCATGCGGTGGCCCTCTGCGAAGACTCGGCCGCTGGAGTGGACGTAGTCGCCGAGCTTCTTCAGCAGGTTCGGTGCCCAGGTCGGCGGAGTGTCGGTCAGGGGGATGCGCATGGTCAGTTCGATGCCGAAGCCGCTCACGGCCGGGTTGTCGCTGTCTTTTGTGAACAGCTCGCTCAGGCCGAACGTCACCAGGAACCAGTGGTCGTCGCCGCGGTAGGCGCTCAGGCCGTAGACGCCTTGGCCTGGGAGATTGTTCGTGCCCCAGTGCAGCGGCTCCTGGGCGGGCACGGTGGCCTCGACCGCGGACTGGATGGCGTCCCAACCGGGCGTCTGATCTTCCACAGGCGGGGAAGCTACCGTCCGGCGCCCGTGAAGGCGCCGGACGGTAGGTGTCAACGGCCTCCGCGGGCCATGTGCAGGACGTCGAGGGCCGCGTCCAGCTGTTCCTCGGTGAGTTTCGACGGGACGTGACCGCGTTCCAGGACGACCTCGCGGATGGTTTTGCGTTCCTTGAGCGACTGCTTGGCGATCGACGCCGCCTCCTCGTAGCCGAGGTAGCGGTTCAGCGGGGTGACGATCGAGGGGGACGACTCCGCGTACTCGCGCATCTGCGAGACCTCGGCGACGGCACCGGCCAGGACCTTGTCCGCGAGCAGGCGCGCTACGGCTGCCAGCAACCGCGAGGATTCCAGGACGTTGCGGGCGATCACCGGCAGCATCACGTTGAGCTGGAAGTTGCCTTGGGAGCCGGCGAACGCGACGGTGGCGTCGTTGCCGATCACCTGGGCCACGACCATCATCGTGGCTTCGGAGATCACCGGGTTGACCTTGCCGGGCATGATCGACGAACCCGGCTGGAGGTCGGGGAGGGCCAGTTCGCCCAGGCCCGTGCGGGGGCCGGAGCCCAGCCAGCGGAGGTCGTTGGCGATCTTGAACAGGGCCACGGCGGAGGCTCGCAGCTGGCCCGAGATCTCGACCACGCCGTCCTGGGTCGCCTGGGCCTCGAAGTGGTCGCGGGCTTCCACCAACGGGAGGCCGGTGGCGGAGGCCAGTTCCGAGGCGACCAGAGCGCCGAACGAAGCCGGCGCGTTCAGGCCCGAGCCGACCGCTGTGCCGCCGATGGGCAGTTCGGCCAGGCGTGGGATCGAGGCGGAAAGGCGCTCGACGGAGTAGCGGACCTGGGACGCCCAGGCGCCCGCTTCCTGGCCCAGCGTGATGGGCACGGCGTCCATGAGGTGCGTGCGGCCGGACTTGACCAGGTCGGACCACTCGAGAGCGCGCGACTCCAGGACCGAGGCGAGGTGCTCGAAGGCTGGGATGACGTCGCCCAGAACGGCTTCGGTGGCGGCCACGCGCAGGGTCGTGGGGAAGGTGTCGTTGGACGACTGCGAGGCGTTGACGTGGTCGTTCGGGTGGACGTCGCGGCCCAGCGCACGGGAGGCCAGGGTGGCGATGACCTCGTTGGCGTTCATGTTCGACGAGGTGCCGGAACCTGTCTGGAAGACGTCGACCGGGAACTCCGCGTCCCAGGAGCCGGCGGCGACCTCGTCGGCTGCGGAAGCGATGGCGGAGGCCACGTCGGAATCCAACACGCCGAGGCGGGCGTTGGCTCGGGCCGCCGCGCCCTTGAGCAGGCCCAGGGCCCTGATCTGGGCTCGTTCCAGGCCTCGACCGGAAATCGGGAAGTTCTCGACCGCGCGTTGTGTTTGGGCGCGCCACAATGCGTCGACCGGTACCCGGACCTCACCCATCGTGTCGTGCTCGACGCGGTACTCCTGTTCAGACATACCTCCGAGTCTCTATCGTCGATCACAGCACTGCCACCCACCACTGGCAGAAGGGCCCTCTCATGGAGCGTGACGTCGACCTCCTCATCGTGGGTGCTGGTCCCACGGGGTTGTTCGCCGCTTACTACGCAGGCTTCCGGGAAATGAACGTCGCCGTCGTCGACGCGCTGCCAGAACCTGGCGGGCAGGTCACGGCGATGTATCCCGAGAAGATGATTTTCGACGTGGCCGGGTTTCCCGCGGTGCGCGGGCGCGACCTCGTCAACGGTCTGGTGGAGCAGGCAGGGCAGTTCAAGCCGACCTACCTGCTCGGCAGCCAGGCGCGCACGTTGGAGTCCACTGAGGACGGTCTCGCGATCGGTCTCGCCGACGGTTCGGCCGTCAAGACCAAGGCCGTGCTGATCACGGCCGGCATGGGCGAGTTCAACCCGCGTCCGCTGCCCGCCGGTGACGGCTGGCTGGGGCGCGGCATGGTGCACTTCGTGCCGGTGCTGGCCGAGCACGCCGGGCAGCACGTCGTGATCGTGGGTGGTGGCGACTCGGCGTTCGACTGGGCGCTGGCGCTGCACCCGATCGCCGCGAGCGTCACGATCGTCCACCGCAGGGCCAACTTCCGCGCACACGCCGCCACCGTGCGGCAGGTGCGGGAGCTCGGGGTCGAGATCATCGTCGACGCCGAGGTCCTCGCGCTGCGCGGTGAGCCTCTGTCCGAAGTGGACGTCAAGGTCAAGGGCGAGGACGTGAAGACGTTGCCCGCGCAGACAGTTGTCGCGGCGCTCGGGTTCACGGCCGACCTCGGGCCGATCGAGTCGTGGGGGCTGGAACTCGACCACCGCGCGGTGGTCGTCGACACCACGATGAAGACCAAGCTGGATCGTGTCTACGCGGCGGGCGACGTCGCGCAGTACCCCGGCAAGGTCAAGCTCATCGCCACCGGGTTCGGCGAGGCGGCGACGGCGGTCAACAACATCGCCGTCATGCTCAACCCCTCCGCGCACCTCTTTCCCGGGCATTCCAGCGACGCGAGCTGAGCAGCGCTGGCAGGATCCGCGAGCATGGGGAGACTTGTGGCCGTGCTCGCGGCCTGCCTGTTGCTGGCCGGATGTTCGCCGGCCACGACGAGAGCGATCAAGCTCAACGGTGCTGGTCAGCCGGAGATCATCGACACCTCCTGCGAGTCTCGGACGCTCACGCGGGTCGAGATCCGAGCGGTCAACGACGACGACGTGCTCGACGAGCGGGACCCGCTGGTCTGGCAGATCGACTTCGCACAACCGAGGCAGCACTACACGATCACCGTCGGCAGGGTGCCGGAAGGCGGTGAGGAGAAGGTCGCGTGGCAGCCACCGGCGGGTGGTCAGGAGCACGACGTCCTGTTCTACAACGGTGACCTGTGGGAGCCCGGCGACAGCTTCACACTCGACGAGCTGAAGGACGGCAAGGTCCGGTTCCAGTACCGGTACCTCACCGCAGGCGAGTTCGCCAAGGAGCGGGTCAGCTGTTAGGCAGCGGTGCCGGGTCGTGGTTCGCCAGGTGCTGGAAGATGATCGACGTCCGCCAGCCGACGATCTCCTTGCGCTGGCTCAGCCGGTCCACCAGGAAAGCGTGCAGATGCTCGTTGTCCTGAGCGCTCACGTGGATCACGAAGTCGTCGCTGCCCGCCATGACGAACACCGACAGCACCTCGGGCAGCCGTGCGGCGAACGTCTTGAACGCGTCGATCACCGTCCGGCTCAGCGGGCGGACCTGCACCGACACCAGGGCCTGCACGCCGCGGTTCAGCGCGGCCGGGGCGATGTCCGCGTGGTAGCCCCGGATCACGCCGCGTTCGCGCAGCAGGCGGGTGCGTTCGAGGCACGTGGACGGGGCGACGCCGACCTTGCGGGCGATGTCGCGGTTCGACTGCCGGGCATCGCGCTGCAGTTCCCGCACGATCGCCGAATCAAGTTCGTCCATCTCGCTCCCCGCCGCTCCGGATCGAATTATGTTCGGCCAAGCGATGAAACCATTGGTTCTCACCCTAACTTCGAAGTCAGATCTTGGCGGAAGTTCGGGAGGGGCAACGCTGATGTGGGAACACGAACAGCTCGTCGTGCGCACCGGGAAGCGGTCGGGGATGACCACGATGGTCGCCCTGCACTCGACCAAAGCAGGGCCGGCGGTCGGCGGGTGCCGGATGAAGTCGTACGAACAGATCACTGACGCCATCACGGACGTGCTCAGGCTGTCGAAGGCGATGACGCTCAAGTGCCGGGACGCCGGAATTCCGCACGGTGGAGCCAAAAGCGTGATCGTCGTCGACCGCGAGCTCACCCCGGAGCTCCGGCGGGAGGTCCTGCTCGACCACGCTGATCTGATCAACGAGTTCAAAGGCGCGTACCAGGCAGGACCGGACGTCGGCACAGGGCCGCAGGACATGCTCGTGCTCAGGGAACGCACCCCGCACGCCTACTGCCTGCCGGAGGAACACGGCGGCACGGGCTCGTCGAGCGGGCCCACCGCGCGAGGTGTGCTGGCCGCGCTCAAGGCCTCGGCGCAGCACGTGTTCGGGACGCCGGACCTCGCCGGGAAGAAGGTCGTGATCAGCGGGTTCGGTTCGGTGGGTGAGCTGATCGCGCAAGGGCTCGAAGGCGCCGAGGTGATCGTGTCGGACCTCGACGAAACCAAGCGGACGAACGAGTTCGGCTGGGTGGCCCCGGACCAGGCGTACAAGATCAGCGCGGACGTGCTCGTGCCGGCCGCGGTCGGCGGGGTGCTCAGTCCGGAAGTGGTGCAGGAACTCGACGTCAGGCTGATCGTCGGCCCGGCGAACAACCAGCTCACCGATGACGGCGTCGCGGATCTGTTGCGAGAGCGCGGGATCGTGTGGGTGCCCGACCACATCGCGAGCGCGGGCGGGGTGATCTACACGCTCGCCAGGGAGGACGACGGCGACGATCACGAGACCGCACTCAAGAGGGTTGATGTCATCGAGACGACGGTCCGGAGGTGGCTCACGCCCGTAAACTGAGACGCAAACCCTGGGGGGCTTTGTGATTCACGTTTACTGGGCCGATGTCGTGCCCGGCACGCCGTGGTGGGCGGGGCCGATCACGCGCGAAAGGCCGCGCACCGTGTACTGGCAGCCGTTGTCCGACCTGGTCGAGCGGCGGGTCAACGCCGCGGTCGACACCTCGGAGTGGGGATGCGACGTCCTCGTCGAGCTGACCATTCCACCCCACCTGAGTTCGGACATCGCCGTCATGCCGGGGTTCACCGTTGTGCAACTGGCGCTGCCCGAGGCGATCAACCGCAGCAGGGATGTCGAACTGGTCGTCCAAGCGCTCGAAGACGGGGTGCACGCCGCGGTCGAACGGGTCGCGCGCCGGCTGGGAGTGAGCTACCACCGCACGAACAAAGAGCCGCAGAGCCTCGAGCACCCGCTCAGGCTGAGCACGCTCGCGGGCAGGTTCGGCGGCACGATCGCGCTCGTGTCGCCGCGCACCGGGGAGTTCCTGCTCGACGCCGAGGAAGTCCGGTGGGAGGGCTACGAGGGCTGGCGGATCGTCAGGGCCACGACCGACGCCGCGGGCAGGCCGGTGTCCGATGTGGACTTCAGCGCGGTGGACGTGCCGGTGTTGCTGGACAACCTGTCCGCGAACGAGGGCACCGCTCTCGTCGTCGTGGGCAAGGAGTTGGAACGGCTCACCGGATGGCTGCCCACCGGCCTCGCCGGGCGCGTCTCGGTCATGGGACGCGACGACGGGTGCTGGTGGGCAGCAATCGGTTAGGGCAGCACCTGGACCTTCTCGCCGATCGCCAGGTTGTCGTAGAACACCAGCGAGGCGTCGGCGGGGAGCCGGATGCAGCCGTGCGACTGGACCGCGGTGTCACCCTGGTGGAACGCGATGCCGGTCGTCGTGAAGTACACGGCGTTGGGCATCGGGCCGTTGTAGGGGACACTCCAGTCGTTCTTCACCTTGCGCAGCACCGAGAACGTGCCCAGCGGCGTCTCGTAGCCGGGCTTGCCGTGGCTGATCGGAACGGGGCCGTAGCTCACCGCGCCGTTGAAGACCAGCCAGGCTCTGTTGGCGCCCTTCTCCAGGCACGCTCCGTTGTAGACGGTGCATCCCGCCGCAGCTTGGGCGGGTACCGCGAAACCGAGGATCAGGAGCACCGTCGCGACAAGTACTCGCATCTCTCATCACCCCTCGGTGACGGGGTAACCACTACGGGAGAACTTGAACCGCCTCGCCGACCGCGAGGTTGTCGTAGAACACGGCGGAGGCTTCCCAGGTGAGCCGGACGCAACCGTGCGACTGGGCGTTCAGATCGCCCTGGTGGAATGCGACGCCGTCGTAGGTGAAGTACACGGCGTTCGGCATCGGGCCGTTGTAGGGGATGCTCCAGTCGTTCTTCACCTTGCGCAGCACCGAGAACATGCCCACCGGCGTGCCGAAGCCGGGCTTGCCGTGGCTGATCTGGACCGGGCCGTAGCTCGTGACGCCGTTGGTGACGAGCCAGGCCCGGTTCGAGTGCTTCTCCACGCACGCTCCGTTGTGGACGGAGCAGCCGGAGGCTTGTGCCGGCACCGCGAAACTAAGCAGAAGAAGGGCCGTGAGGGCCAGCGATCTCATAGTTGATCATCATGAGACCACCTGAACCGTCTCGCCAATCGAGAGGTTGTTGTAGTAGTACTGCGCGGACGGCGGGTCCAGGTGGATGCAGCCGTGCGACGGGTCGGTGAGCGAGCCCTCGTGGAACGCGATGCCGCTCTCGGTGAAGTAGGTCGACCACGGCATCCAAGCGCTGTACGGCTTGCTCCAGTCGTTCCGGACCTTGCGCAGCACCGGGAACTTGCCCAGTGGCGTCTCGTAGCCCTTGCGCCCGTGGGTGATCGGCACCGGGCCGTAGACGACCTTGTCGCCGCGCACGACCCACGTCTGGTTCGTGGAGAGCTGGATGCAGGCGCCGTCGCTGATGTCGCACGGCGTCGGCTTCACCACCGGAGCGGGAGGCGGTGGCGGCGGCGGGGGAGGCGTCTCCGAGGACGACGGCGCGGCCGGCGTGGAGGACGCGGTCCCAGAGGAAGGCGCGGAAGAAGACGATGAAGAAGATGGTGGCGCTGTTGGAGTTTCGGCGTGCACCGCTCCCTGGGTACAACCCGCCACCGACATCAACGCGATCGCCGCGAGCAGCATCCGCATCGCGCACCCCCTCAGTGATTCATCCCTTGCCGAAGTAGACGACCGAAGGATCACTCAGGTTGCAAAACCGAAGGTCCGCCTCCTGTAACAGTTGGGAGACGGACCCTCGGAATGCGTTTACCGCGGAGCTAGCTGGTTACAGCCCGCCCACGTTCGTGCTGACCCAGGAGCGGTAGTAGGCCACGTCCACGTAGATGGACGGAGCGGTCGCGCAGGTCGCGCCACCACCGGAGCGGCTGGTCGCGCCGATGAGCTCCCAGCGGCCACCCACGGACTTCACCTGCGGGCCACCCGAGTCGCCGTAGCAGGCGCCCTTGTTGCCACCGGTGTTGTTCGTGCAGATCTCCGACGCGGCGCTGATGCCGGAGCAACGGCTGTCCGCGACGATCGACGTGTTGAGCTCCTGCAGGGTGATCGGAGCAGAGCCACAACCGCGGGTCGGGCAGGTCTGGCCCCAGCCGATGATGCGGGTGGCGGTGCCGACCGGGCCGGACGCCGTGGAGATGGCGATCGGAGCCTGGCTGACCGAGGTGTTGAGCTGCACCACCGCGAGGTCCGCGGACGGGTGCGTGATGATGCGCGACGCACCGGTCGTGGTGCCGCCGCTGGTGCGGTTCGTGGTGCCGATCCGGGTGCGGATCGAGGCCGCCGACGAGCCCTGGACGCAGTGCTTCGCCGTCACGACCCAGTTGGCCTTGACCAGCGAGGCGCCGCAGAAGTGGCTGCCGGAGGTGCTCTGCAGGGACACCATGAACGGGTAGACCTGTGACGCGTTGGTCCCACCGACGATCATCGTGCCCATGTCGCCGTCGCCAGTGGGGGCGGGGGCCGCGGTAGCCGCGGCGGCCGAGGCGAGCAGGGCGCCCGCGGCCACGACGACTGCGGAGAACAACGAACGTGCCCTCATCGTTGGTTTCCTTTCCTGAACCCGGCGCAGGGTTGCCGGGGTCAGATCGGAAACTATGGACGAAGGTCACACTGTCACTAGGGTCACTCGTCTGGTTACACAGCGTTCACAGTTCACAGCAAATAGGACAATCAGGGCAGCGGCTGCTGCGCGTCCTCGGGCAGGTCGAAGTCCACCGACGCGTATTCGCGCAGCTTGTGCAGGCTGTGGAAGCCGTCGATCATGCGTACGGTGCCGGATTTGGAGCGCATGACGATGGACTGCGTGGTGCAGCCACCTGCCCGATAGTGCACACCGCGCAGAAGGTCACCATCGGTCACGCCCGTGGCGCAGAAGAAGACGTTGTCGCCGGAGACGAGATCGTTCGTGGTGAGCACGCGGGAGAGGTCGTGGCCCGCGCCGATCGCCTTCTCGCGCTCCTCGTCGTCCTTGGGCCACAACCGGCCCTGGATCGCGCCACCGACGCACTTCAAAGCAGCCGCCGCGATGATGCCCTCCGGCGTGCCACCGATGCCGATGAGCATGTCCACGCCCGACGTGGGACGCGCCGCCGCGATCGCACCCGCGACGTCACCGTCGGAGATGAAGTGGATGCGGGCACCGGCGCGCCGCACCTCCTGCACGATCGACTCGTGCCGCGGGCGGTCCAGGATGCACACGTTCACGTCGGACACGTCGCTGTGCTTGGCCTTCGCGACGCGGCGGATGTTCTCCGCGATCGGCGCGGTGATGTCGATGACGTCGGCAGCTTCGGGGCCGACGGCGAGCTTTTCCATGTAGAACACGGCGGACGGGTCGAACATCGCCCCGCGCTCGGCCACGGCCAGCACGGCCAGCGCGTTCGGCATGCCCTTGGCCATCAGCGTGGTGCCGTCGATCGGGTCGACCGCGACGTCGCAGTCGGGGCCCTCGCCGTTGCCGACCTCCTCGCCGTTGAACAGCATGGGCGCCTCGTCCTTCTCGCCCTCGCCGATCACGACGACACCGCGCATCGAGACGGTGTGGATCAGCTTGCGCATCGCGTCGACCGCGGCGCCGTCACCACCGTTCTTGTCGCCGCGTCCCACCCACCGGCCGGCGGCCATGGCGGCGGCCTCGGTGACGCGCACGAGCTCCAGTGCCAGGTTCCGGTCGGGGGCTTCGCGACGTCGTTCCGCGGGGGTGTTCACCATTGCGCGCCTCCATGCGACTACTCAGCGTGCCGGATTTTGTGATCGGCAAACCGAATCCTTGCACGAGATCACGCCTCGGAGACGTCCTCCTCGACCACGGCGAGAGCTGCATCGATTCGCTCGCGCGCACCGGCGAGATGCTGCTCACAAGTCTTGGCGAGCACCTCACCGCGTTCCCACAGGGCGAGTGAGTCCTCCAGCGACAGGCCACCGGCCTCCAGCTTGCGGACCACCTCGACCAGCTCGTCGCGGGCGGCTTCGTAACCGAGTGTTTCCGAACTCACGCGGACTGGCTCCTCAGACGGCTCAGCACTGTCGCGACGGCCAGGTCGTAGCCGACCAGCGCCTCCGCGAACTCCTCGCCGTCACCCTCTCGCACGGCCTCGTCGATGAGCGCCTCGGCCTCCGTGACACGCCGGTACTGGACCGTGCCCGCGGTGGCTTCGCTCAGGTCGTGCAACGTGAGGATCAGCGTGCGGCGGCTCGGGGTGTCGCAGTCGCCCACCAACGCCGTCCAGCACTCCGCCGCGGCGCGGTTCGCCGCCTCCGCCTTCGACCGCAGTCCCGACCCGCACGAGCCGGCCGCCTCCATGGTCAGGGGCAGGAACACGGCATCACGCATCATCGGTACCTCCCCCTTCCACGCTGGTGACCACTGCTCCCACTGCTCCGTCAACGACGCGTACCCGCAGCTGTGTTCCGCTCGGCGCGTCCGTGACAGAACGCAACACGCCGTCGGGCCCGTCAGGTGTGACGAGTTGCACAACGGCGTATCCGCGGGCAAGCGTGGCTGCTGGTCCGAGGGTCGTCAAGCGGGCTTTCGTCCCTGACAGGTGGACGTCTTCCCGATCGAGACGTTGCGTGACGGCCCTACGGCTTTGGTCGCGAAAACGTTTCACTTCCTCGGCACGGCGTTCCAACGGACCGTAAGGGTCCGAAAGTACTGGTCGGGAGCGCAGAGCGTCGAGCAGTTTCCGTTCGCGGTCGACCCAGCCGTGCAGCGCGCGCCGGCCGCGATCGCGCATCTGGCGAACGCGTTCACTCTCTTCAGCGACATCGGGAACCACCCGTTTGCCTGCATCGGTCGGCGTCGAACAACGCAGGTCCGCGACGTGGTCGAGCAGTGGAGTGTCCGGTTCGTGGCCGATCGCGGACAGCACCGGCGTGCGGCACTGGGACACCGCGCGGCACAGCGCCTCGTCGGAGAACGGCAGCAGGTCCTCCACGCTGCCGCCGCCCCGGGCGATGATGATCACGTCGCACTCGGGGTCCCGTTCCAGAGTGGACAGCGCGGTCATCACCTGGGTGACGGCCATCGGACCCTGCACGGCGACGTTGATGACGCGGAAGTGCGCTGCGGGCCAACGGTTCCGCGCGTTCGTGAGCACGTCTCGTTCGGCCGCCGAGGCGCGACCGGTGATGAGACCGATCTTCTGCGGCAGGAACGGCGGACGGCGCTTGCGGCGCGGGTCGAACAGGCCCTCGGCGTGCAGCAGCTTGCGCAGCCGTTCGATGCGCGCGAGCAGCTCACCGATGCCGACCGCGCGGATCTCGTCCGCCCTGAGGCTGAGCGTGCCGCGGTTCGGGTAGAAGCTGATCTTGCCGTGGACGATCACGCGGCTGCCCTCGGTGAGCTGCAGCTCGCGGATCAGACCGGCGTTGGCCGTGATCGACATCGACATGTCGACGCTCGGGTCGCGCAGCGTCAGGAACGCCGTGGAGCTCCGCGCGTTGAGCTGCGTGACCTGGCCCTCGACCCAGACGTCGCCGAGCCGGTTGATCCAGTCGAGCAGCTTGCGGGCGACCGTCCGCACCGGCCAGGGGTTCTCCGGCGTGGACTTTCCTTCACTCACTGAGATTTGACCGTCGCGATCCTGCGGTTGAGCATGCCCACGAACTCGGGCCTTCCCTCGTGCGCCTTCTCGTAGCTCAGAAGCTCGTCCAGCTGCTCGACGCTCAGGTTGCGCAGGCGGGCGCGCAGCTGGGCGATCGACAGCTCGTCGTACATCGGGAGGAACTCGGGAACCTCGGCGATCGCCCGTTCCTCCTCTTCCCACGGGTCGTCGGCGAGCGTCTCGGCGGGAGTGGCGACCGGCGTCTCGTCCTCGTCGAACGTCGCCCACTCCGGCTCTTCCTCGGCAGGCCTCAGCCCGGAGAGCGCGTCGTCTCCTTTGATGGCGAGTTCGGTCACATGCTGCTGCACGCGCATGGACAACTGCATTGCCTCGCTGACCACCGTGAGGGGGAGTCCGGCGAGCTGCTGCGGCAGCTTGCGCGCCTGTTCGAGGGCGGTCACCGCGAGTCCAGCGGCGACGCGGACACCCAGGGGCAGTGGCTTCATGCCGCCTAGCCTGCCGTAACACGGCTGAGAATGCGACGGAACTCCCTGGGTACCCTGTCGGTATGCCCAAGCGAGTCCTGTTGGCGAAGCCGCGTGGTTACTGCGCGGGCGTTGATCGTGCCGTGGAGACGGTCGAGCTCGCCCTCGAGAAGTACGGCGCGCCCGTCTACGTGCGCAAGGAGATCGTCCACAACAAGTACGTCGTGGAGACGCTGTCCGACCGCGGCGCCATCTTCGTCAACGAGACCGACGAGGTTCCCGAGGGCGCGCTCGTGGTGTTCTCGGCGCACGGCGTGTCGCCGGCCGTCCACGAGGAGGCGGCGCAGCGCTCGTTGCGCACCATCGACGCCACCTGCCCGTTGGTGACGAAGGTGCACAAGGAAGCCGTGCGGTTCGCCAAGGAGGACTACGACATCCTCCTGATCGGACACGAGGGCCACGAAGAGGTCG
Source organism: Lentzea sp. NPDC051838 (assembly GCF_040681245.1). Taxonomy (NCBI): domain Bacteria; kingdom Bacillati; phylum Actinomycetota; class Actinomycetes; order Pseudonocardiales; family Pseudonocardiaceae; genus Lentzea; species Lentzea sp. NPDC051838. The sequence continues at coordinate 34,063 of NZ_JBFAYI010000020.1, read as the reverse complement.
AGGGCACCGCCGGTGAGGCGCCGGACCACGTCAAGCTCGTGGACACCGCCGAGGACGCCGCCAACGTCGAGGTCCGCGACCCTTCGAAGGTCATCTGGCTGTCCCAGACCACGCTCTCGGTCGACGAGACCATGGTGCGCGTCCGGCAGCTCAAGGACCGCTTCCCCGAGCTGCAGGACCCGCCGTCCGACGACATCTGCTACGCCACCTCGAACCGCCAGACCGCGGTGAAGACGATGGCGCCGTCGTGCGACCTGGTGCTCGTCGTGGGCTCGAAGAACTCCTCCAACTCGGTCCGGCTGGTCGAGGTCGCGCTGCAGCACGGCGCCAAGGCCTCGTACCTGATCGACTACGCCAAGGAGGTCGACCTGGCGTGGCTCGAGGGCGTCGAGACCGTCGGCGTCACGTCGGGCGCGTCGGTGCCGGACCTGCTGGTGGTGGAGCTGCTGAAGTTCCTCGAGACGCACGGCTTCGACGAGGTCGAGGAGATCACCACGGCGAACGAGCGGATCACCTTCTCGTTGCCGCGCGAGCTCCGCAAGGACCTCGTCCGCTAACCGAGGACGTCGAGAGCCTTCTCGACGTCGAGTGGCCAGACGGTCATCGCGTCCGCCCCGGCGGACACCACAGCGGTGCCGTCCGGCCGCCACGCGAGGTGCGTGATCGGCTGACTGTGGCCGCGCAACGCCGCCCAGAGCGCGTGGGTGCCCACGTCCCACACGATCACGTCGCTGTCCCGGCCGCCGCTCGCGAGCCGGGACGTGCTGGCCGAGAAGTGCGCGCGCCGCGACAGCTCCCGGTAACTCGGCTGTCCCGCATTGGTCCGCAGTCGTCGCAGGTCCGCGGCGAACACCAGCAGCGGGCTGTCGCCGTCGTCCAGTGGACGTTCTCCCCTGGGCATCGAACTCATGCTGGCAGAGTGCGTGCTGGTCAGAGGGTTGTTGTCCGGGATCCGTTGTACGACGTTCGAGGGTCCGACCACGAACAACGGATCAACTGAGTGCTCGCAGCGCGGATTCGACGTCGAGCGGCCACACGAGCACCGAGTCCTGCCCCGCGGACACCACCGAACGGCCGTCGGGCATCCACGCGAGGTGCGTGACGCCCTGGGCATGGCCGCGCAGGGTCGCCCACGTCTGCTGGGTGCTCATGTCCCAGACGACGACGGTCTTGTCGTTGCCGCCGCTCGCGAGCCTCGTCGAGTCCGGGCTGAACTCCAGTGCGGCCACCGCGCCCGTGTGGCCGCGCAACTCGCCCTTCTTCCGCCACGTCGAGGTGTCCCAGAGCGTGATGAGGCCGTCGTCGCCACCGGTCGCGAGCGTGCGCTTGTCCGGTGAGGTCGCGAGCACGCGCACCGGGCCCTGGTGGATCACCCCGAGGTTCGAGGTCTTCCAGGTCGTGGTGTCGCGGACGACCAGCAGACCCCACTGGGATCCGAGCACGACCTCGTGGTCGTTCCTGCCGAACGTGGCGGCGGTCGGTTCCCCGTCGGAGGAGCTGTCGATCAGCGTCGGTGCCCCGGACGGCGTCCACACCGTGGAGGACCTGTCGCCGCCGGCGGCCAGCACGTCGTGGCCGGCCGAGAACGCGACGGTGACGGGAGGCTTGTCCTTGTTCGGCGTGGTGAGGGTGGCCGTGCGGCGGCCGGTGGCGGTCTCCCTGACCTCGATCGGCTGGTCCTGGCCCGCGCTGACGAGCGTCCTGCCGTCCTGGCTGAACCGGGCGAGGGTGCGGCCGGGGGCGCCGGTGTCCAGGCGGCCGAGGCTGCGCAGAGCCGCGTCGTGGCGTTCGACCGTGCCGCGGTCGTCGAACGTGAGGATCGTGCCGTCCGGGTCGACCGCGAGCGCGCGCACCGGGTACGCGGACGACACGGGCACCGCGGCGCGCGGCAGGAGGCGCATCGTCGACTCGCCCAGCCACACCAGCCTGCCGTCGTCGGTGAACGCCATGTCGCGGGTGCCGGGCTCGACGGTGACCGGTGGCAGAGCGGTGCTGTGCACGACGTCCCACATGTGCAGTTCGGACTCGTTGTAGGTCGCTGACGCCAGCACCGTGCGGTCGGCGCTCGCGGCCAGGGCGACGGGACCTGCCTTGTGCGACGGGAGGGTCCTGACCACGGTGCCGGTGACGGTGCTCCACAGCCGGATCTGGCCGTCGAACGTGCCGACGGCGACCAGGTCCCCGCTCAACATCTGCACGGCGCTGACCGGGACGTCGAGGTCGAACCCGCCCGTGCGCTGCCCGGTGCCGGGGTTCCAGAACGAGACGGAGGTCTGGGTGACGGCGGCGAGGGTGCCGTCGACGAAGTCGAGCGAGACCCAGCCGGCGCCGACGGGCAGTTCGCCGCGCATCCGGCGGGTCTCCAGGTCCCAGATCTGGGTGCCGACGAGGAGCGCGCGGCCGCCCTCGATGAAGCCGATGTTCGCCATGGTGCCCGACTCGCGCACCACGACGGGTTCGGCGTCGGAGTCGGCCTGGACCGTCACGCGCCCTTTCTCGTCCATGATCGCGATGCGGCCGTCCGGCGCGATGTCCAGTGCGATCACCTGCTCGTTCTCGCGCAGGGTGCGCACGTTCGCGAGCGTCGTGCCGTCGAACATCCGCGCGCCGGAGTCCTGCAGCAACGCGATCACGCCGTGGCCGGCCCTCAGACCGTGGCCCTGGATCGGCCGCACCTCGCGCGGATGTCCGACCTGGACGCTCAGCACCTGGCTGCGCGCTTCCGTCGTCGGTGAGATCCGGTACGCCTCGGCGGCCTTGCGCGCGGCCTCGTCCGGGTTGCTGTGCAGGAGCGCGGCGGACAGTGCGGCGAGCTGCTGCGACTGCGTGACGAGCCCGAGGCGTTCCACCTCGCGGCGTTGCTGGGTGGCGGTGACGGCGCTGATGGTCGTCGCGAGGACGAGGGCGATCAGGCCTGCCGCGGCCCAGCGCAGACGTCGTGTGCGCCTGCGAGAGAGGTTCTTCGACGCGGTCAGGAACGCGTCCTCGGTCTTGGTGAGGGTGGGTTCGGTCCGGGCGGCCCACTCAGTGGCTTCCGTGAGCCTCACGGTCCGGTAGAGCGCGCCTGAGTCGTGGTGCAGCTCTTCCCACAGGCGGGCGGCCTCGGTGAGCCTGCGGTGGGTCTTGAGGCCTTCGCGGTCCTCGTCGAGCCAGGTCGCGAGGCGTGGCCAGGCCCGGAAGAGCGCCTCGTGGGTGACCTCGACGGTGTCCTCGCCGACCGTGACCAGCCTTGCGTTGGCCAGCACGTCCAGGACCTCGTCGCCGATCACCTCGCTGCGGGGGACCGGGCGTTTCGTGCCGTCCGCGGCGAGCCTCAGGAGGAGCTGACGGGCGAGGTGCTGCTGATCTTCGGTCAGCTCGGCGTAGGCGGCCTCGGCGCTCTGCGCGAGTGCGCCGTCGATGCCGCCCGCCGCCTGGTACGCGCCGGCGGTGAGGATGTTGCCGCGCTTGCGGTGCCAGGTCTCCAGCAGAGCGTGGCTGACCAGCGGGAGAACGCCGCTGCGCCCCGTCGCCTCGGCGATCAGGGTGGTGAGCAGGGAGTTTTCCACCGTGCAGTTCACCGTGGCTGCGGGCTGGGTGATCGCGCGGCGCAGCTCGTCCGGCGTCATCGTGCCGATCAGGACCTGGGCGTCGGTGAGCGCTTCGGCCAGGTCGGGGTGCTGCGAGCAGTGCGGGTAGAAGTCGGAGCGGACCGCGATCGCCGTCTTGCACGGCGCGTTGAGGAGCATGTCGAGGAACGCCTGGCGCTGGACCGGGTCCTCGCACAGGGTGAAGAGCTCCTCGAACTGGTCGACGATCAGCAGGTCGGGGTTCTTCGCGAGCGCGTCGGCGATGGAGGCGTCCGGATCGGTGCCGGGTGTGCAGCTGACCGGGTTGCCGAAGTGCTGGGCCAAACCGGCTTTGAGCAGCGACGACTTGCCCTCGCCCGATGCGCCGAACACCGCGAGGAAGCGCTGCGTCTCCAGGCGTTCTTTGAGCACGTTGGTGAGCTTTTCGCGGCCGAAGAAGCGGTGCGCGTCCTCTCTCGTGAACGCGCTCAGGCCCACGTACGGCGACGGGCTGACCCTGGACTGGAAGAGGCTCTCGTCGACCTCGTGCCAGCGTTGGGACCACGTCTGTTCGTCGCCGCCGCACGCTCTGACGTACGCCAACGTGACGTCGAGGCTCGGCAGCTTTCTTCCGCCGGCGGCCTCGGACAGCGTGGCGACCGAGAAGTGCGCGCGCTGGGCGAGCTCCCGGTACGTCGGGCTGCCGGCGTCGGCACGGATCTGGCGCAGATCTCCGGCGAACCGCAACAGCGGGCTGTCGCCGTCGTCGAGTGGACGTTCTCCCCTGGGCATCGGACTCACTCTCGCAGAGTGCTGCCGTTTTCCCTGGTTGTTGTTCCGACCTCGTTGTTCGCGGTTCGGGGAGTGGCCGCGAACAACCTCTTAGCGGTCTTCGCGGGGCGGACGGGGCCTGCGCTGGCCCGCCGGACGCTCTCCCCGTGCCGCACCTTCCGGACGCGGACGGCGGGCGGGAGCGCCTTCAGGACGCGGGCGACGGGCCGGGGCACCCTCGGGACGCGGGCGGCGCGGGCGTTCCTCGGCCGCGTCGTCGTCGCGCGCGGGCTTGCGGGGCGCCGGCTTGCTACGGGACTTCAGCTCGGCCTTGGCCTCGCGGACCTCGTCCTTGGACGGCCGGTTCGGGTCCTTCTGGATGACGATCCGCACGATGCCGAGCACGACCGTGACGGCGGTGGTGACGGCCATGACCGGGAAGCTGTCGATCAGCGGCTTGCCCAGGCCGAGCGCCATGGCGGACAGGCCGCCCTTCGAGACGCCGCCGGTGAGCAGCACCAGCGTCGGCACGGTGGCGGCCAGGATCAGCGGCGGCTGCACCATCGGCGCGAACAGGCTGCGGCGCTGCACGAGCAGGATGCCGGCCAACGCACCGAGGAAGAACACGGCGTTGAACGTCCAGCCGACCGTCTTGCTGGAGTTGATGTCGATGAACGCGCCGATGAAGGCCGGGACCAGGGCAGACAGGATCGCCGCCCACCAGGGGATGCCCCTGAAGGATCCGAAGATGGCCCGGTAGTTCCACGGAACGGCGTCGTAGTCCTCGACGTCGTCGTCGAAGGCAGCCGAACGGTCGCGCAGCTCACTCACGCCGCACACGGTAGCCGTTCGGCCAATCGGTGTTCGTGAGTCCGCTGCTTTCTCACCCACAAGCAACCTGTTGGCACGCTCCGTGCGTTTTATGCGGACTGTTCGTCCGCCCGACGGACGAGCGGCAGTGGCGTTGGGGTGGCGGAGGCTTCCGTGAGTGGTTCCACGCTCGCGCGGAATCCTTCGAGGGCGTCGAGCTCGCGGCGGCGCGCTGAGAGGAATCGCTGCAGGTGGGTGGTGGAGAGGTTCACGGCGTCGATGGCGGTGTCGGCGGCCCTGTTGGCGCGGCCTGCCTGGAGCCTGACCTGCTCGACGTCGTCCGCGAGGGCTCGTTCGGTGACGGCGAACATGGCTGACGACGCGATCACGGCGAACCCGGTCGGGCCGCAGAGGAAGACCCGGCGGTCGAGCAGCCAGCGGAGGAGCTCGGGGTCGGTGTCCAGAGCCGCGACGACCGCGCCGTCGTTGGGGACGAACATGATCGTGCCGTAGATCGCGTCGGCCCAGCGCTGGTAGCCCTTGCCGGCCAGTTCGGCGGCCCGTGAGCGGATGTTGCGGACGTGGACCCGCAGCGCGTCCTGGCGTTCCTGCGGGTCGTCCGTCTCGACCGCTTCGGCCCAGGTCGCCATGGACATCTTCGAGTCGACCGGGACCATGCGGCCGCCGCCGACGTTGAGCACCATGTCCGGCCGGACCGCGCCGCCGCCGGCGACGTCCGTCTGGAGCGTGTAGTGGAGGTTTTCCCTCAGACCGAGTGCGCGCGCCGTTTCGACGAGGACCTGTTCGCCGAGCTCACCGCGACCGCTGACGCTGGAGAACGCCACCTCGTAGCGCTGCAGGGCCTGCTGCTGGGAGTCGTAGCGCGCGCGTTCCTTGCTGATGGCCTGGAGTGCCTCATCGGTGCGACGGACGCTGTCCTGGTAGAGGCGGTAGACGAACACCAGCGCCCCGGCACAGACGAGTGCCAGGACGAGCGAGGCGGTGATGATCACTGCGGTCACGGCACAGATGATGCTCCCCCAGAGATGTTGAACTCGATCGGGTGACACGCCGGGAACCCTCCCGGAGATTTGTCAGACCTCGTCTCTACGGTTGGTGCCATGCGGATCCTGCACACCTCCGACTGGCACGTGGGGCGCACCTTCCACGGCCGCGACCTGCTCGTGGAGCAGGAGTCGGTGCTGAGCGGCCTCGCTGACCTGGTGTCTTCCGAGAAGGTCGACGTCGTGGTCATCTCCGGCGACCTCTACGACCGCGCGGTGCCGTCCGCCGACGCGGTGTCGTTGTGCGCGCGGGTGCTGATGCGGATCCGCGCGGCCGGGGCGCAGATCGTGATCACGCCTGGCAACCACGACTCGGCGGCGCGGATCGGGGTGTTCGGGGAGTTCGCCGCTGCCGGTGGACTGTTCCTGCGCACGCAGATCTCGTTGCTGGACAAGCCGGTCGAACTGGCGGACGAGCACGGGCCCGTTGCGGTGTACGGGATTCCGTTCCTGGAGCCGGAGCCCGCGCGGCACGTACTGGGCATTGCGGACAAGGGGCACGCTCCTGTGCTGGGCGAGGCGATGCGGCGTATTCGCGCCGACCTGGCTTCGCGTGAGGCGCGTTCGGTGGTGCTGGCGCACGCCTTCGTGACGGGTGGGGCGCCGTCGGAGTCCGAGCGCACCATCGCGGTGGGTGGCGTGCAGGACGTGTCGATGCAGGTGTTCTCGGGCGTCGACTACGTGGCTCTTGGGCACCTGCACGGTCCGCAGACTCTGGCGGAGAACCTGCGTTATTCGGGCAGTCCGCTGGCGTACTCGTTCTCCGAGGCGCGGCACCGCAAGTCGGTGTGGCTGGTGGAGCTCGACGCGGGTGGCCTTGTTGGTGTGGAGCGGCGTGAGCTGCCGGTTCCGCGTCAGCTCGCGACCGTGACGGGGACGTTGGCCGAGATCCTGGAGGACCCGGCGCACGTCGTTGTCGAGGACCACTTCCTGTCCGTCGTGCTGACGGACCAGGTGCGGCCGATGGATGCGTTGCGGCAGCTGCAAACCCGCTTCGAGCACGCGGTGCACGTCGAGTGGCGGCCGGAACAGGGCCTGCAGCACAACATGACGTACGCGGAACGGGTGCGCGGCCGCACGGACGAGGAAGTAGCGTGCTGCTTCGTGTCCGACGCGCGCGGGTCCGAACCTTCCGCTGCCGAGATGTCCTTGCTGCGTGAGGCTTTCTCCGCTGTCGCGAGGGAGCAGGAGCAATGAGGTTGCACCGCCTGGAGCTCACCGCCTTCGGCCCTTATCCGCGGCCTGAGGTCGTCGACTTCGACTCGTTGGGTGCCGACGGGTTGTTCTTGTTGCACGGCGACACGGGCGCGGGCAAGACGACGTTGCTGGACGCGGTGGCTTTCGCGTTGTTCGGGCGGGTTCCTGGTGCTCGTGGTGACGTGAAGAAGCTCCGTTGTGAGTACGCGGATCCGGAGATTCCGACCGAGGTGTCGTTGGAGCTGACGGTGCAGGCGCGGCGGTTCCGGATCGTGCGCTCGCCGGAGTTCGATCGCCCGAAGAAGCGGGGTGGCGGCTTCACCACCCAGCCCGCGAAGTGCTCGCTGACCTGGCTGGAAGGCTGGGACGGCGAGGGAATCACGCGCATCGACGACGTGGCGCGCGCGGTGGAGGACATGCTGGGCATGTCGTACGAGCAGTTCTTCCAGGTGGTTCTGCTGCCGCAGGGCGAGTTCGCGAAGTTCTTGCGCTCGGACACGGCCGAGCGGGAAGTGTTGCTGGAGAAGCTCTTCGGCACCGAGCGGTTCCTCGACGTCGAGAAGTGGTTCCGCGACAAGCGAGTCGTGGCGGGTCGTGTGCTCGAGGAACGTCGTCAGGGCGCCTCCGAGCTTCTGCACCGCGTGGCGGAAGCGGCGGGTGAGGAACCGTCGTTCGAGCAGGGCTGGCTGGACTCGGTGCTGGAACGCCTGTCGGGCGCTGTTCTTTCGGCCTCCGCTGCCTCGGAGGAGACGGCGGGCGTGGCCGACGGCGCGGACGCCCTGCTCGCTCAGGCCCGCGTGCAGGCCGACCAGATCCGTCGTGTGCGCGAGGCCCGCGACATGCTGACCCGCGTGGAAGCCGCCGACTCGGCCTCCTGGTTCGCCGAACGCGACGCCGCCCGCCGCGCGATCCCGGTCGTGCCGGCGTTCGGTGAGATCGCGAAGCTCCGGCAGTCGTACGAGTTCGCGGTCCGCGACGAGGCTCGGGCCGCGGAAGCGTTGGCGCGCTTGGGTTACACCGGCTCCTCGTTACGAGAGGACGCGGAGCGCCACCGCGAGGAGGCCGGTGGCCTGGGCGAGCTGGCCGCCGAAGCCGAACGCCAGCAGGCCGACGTCCGCAGGTTGTCGGTGCTGAAGGACTCCTCGTACAAGGTGGAACGCCGCCTCCTCGCCCTGAACGCCGAGCTGGAGGTGCTGCCCGAACGCCTGGCCGCTTGCCGTGCCCAACTGGACGCGGCCGCGGAAGCCTCAGCCCGTCTGGAGGGCCTCAAGGCGCGCTTTGATGCCGCCGAGGCGTTGCCAGGCGCCGGTGTTGCCCTGGAGCGCACCAAGAAGGAGCTGCACGAGGCGATCGACGTCCACCAGAAGGCGAAGGACGTCCTCCAGCAGGTCCGCCACCAACGCCTGGAGAACATGGCCATCGAGCTGGCCGCGGCCCTGAAGCGCGGCAAGCCCTGCGCCGTCTGCGGCTCGCCGTCCCACCCGGCCCCGGCCCAACCGATGCTGGGCGGCGTGGACGCGGCCGACGAGGAAGACGCGGCAGCCGACGAGCAGACCGCCCTCGACCGCCGCAACGAGGCCGAACGAGCCGCGCACGCCGCCGAGCTCCGCATCCAGGCGTGCTGGGAAGCCCTGGGCTCGGAGGAACCCGCGGTGGCGTTGGCGGAGTACCGCGCGGCCCTCGACCTGGCCCGCACCCGTTCGCAACGCCAGAACGAGTTCGTGGGCCTGGAAGGCAGGCTTGGTGCCCTGCGCGCCGAGAAGGAACAGGTCGACCAGGACCTCGTAGGACTGCGCACCGAGCACGCGTCCCTGGCCGTCGCCGTGGAGGAACGCGGCGCCCGCCTGGACAAGGCCCGCGGCGAGCACGAGGACGTCCTGACCCGCCGCGACCACCTCCTCCGCCTCGCCAAGGCGTTGGTGGAACTGGACGAGCGCCGCAACGCCCGCGACAACGCCCTCGCCCGCGTAGAGGAACAGCAGGCGACGGTGGCCTCGTTGTCCGCCGAAGCAGGCTTCCCCGACGTGGAAGCAGCCCTGGCCGCCCACCGCCCGCCGGCCAAGCTCGAAGCCCTGGACGACCGCATCGCCGCCTGGGAACGCGCCCGCGCCACCGCCATGGCCACCCTGGAAGAGCTCGCCGAGGTCGACCCCGCCACCGCCGTGGACCTGAACGAGGTGACGGCCCAAGCCTCCTCAGCCCGCGCCGCCGCCTCACAAGCCGCCACCAGCCTGGCCCGAGCCCGCGCGGCACTGGACCGAGTCGGCCAACTGGCAGCCCGCCTGCGCGCCGAGTGGAAGTCGCTGGAGCCGCTGGAAGCTTCTTACGCGGAACTGGACGCGCTCACCGACGTGATCAACGGCCGCGGCCAGAACTCCAAGAAGATGACGTTGCGCTCGTACGTGCTGGCCGCGCGGCTGGAAGAAGTCGCCGTAGCCGCCTCCGCCCGCCTGCACAGGATGAGCCAGGGCCGCTACAGCTTCGTGCACTCCGACTCCGCCGGCGCCCGAGGCACCCGCGGCGGCCTGAGCCTCGACGTGCTGGACGACTACTCGGGCCGCTCCCGCCCAGCGAAGACCCTGTCCGGCGGCGAGTCCTTCCTGGCCTCGCTGTCCCTGGCACTGGGCTTGGCCGACGTCGTGGCCAACGAGACCGGCGGCGCGCTGCTGGACACGCTGTTCGTGGACGAAGGCTTCGGCACGCTGGACTCGGACACGCTGGACATCGTCATGAACACGCTCGACGAGCTGCGCGCGGGCGGCCGGGTCGTCGGGCTGGTGTCGCACGTGGAGGAGCTGCGGCAACGGATCCCGACTCGGCTGCGGGTACGCAAGGCTCGAACGGGGTCGACGCTGGAGGTTTCGCTCGGCTGAGCGACCTGTTTCGGGTGTTGGGGCGCTGACGCGCCGTGCGGTGGTGCTGTTTGGTGGTTGGGCGGCGGTTCCAGCGGGGTTGGTCGCGTTTTGTGGTTGGGTCGCCTTGCGTTGGCGGGCGCGTGGGTTGGGACGAGCTTTGGTTTCGTCATCGCCGCTTCGCGACGATTGCGATTGGGGCTTGACTTCGGGTCCCTTGCGAGGCGCTTGTTCGGGCGGAAAAGGTCGGATGCTCCGCACCCGCCCGATCCGAAAAGGGTAGCACCTCGCACCCAAAGTCAAGCCCCAATCGCTTTGCGTGCGTGGTTGCGTTTGTGCTTTTGGGCGGCGGTTATTACCGGTGTTCCGCGTTGTTGTGCTCTCGTTCGGCTCGGCTTCGCCATCGCCGCTTGCCTTCGGCTTTGCGGGATGGCCGCGCGTGCCGCGCGGGACGTTGTCTGCTCGTGGCTGACTTCCGGCTAGGCGCACAACGGCCCGGCTGACAATGGCCCGGCTGAAAACGGACCGGCGCCAAATAATCCCGACTCCCAATGGCCGTTCGTCTGGCGGTTTAGGCGGCGGTGTGGAGCTGGTTGCGTCTGGGTTTTCGTTCCGGGTCCAGCCATGGCGGCGGATAGAACGTCGGGATGCCGTGGACGAGCTTCACTTCCCACTCGCTTTGGTGGATCAGCGTGTGGTGGTGGCGGCAGAGCAGGACTGCGTTGTCGACTGAGGTGTCGCCGCCGTTGGCCCAGTACTGGATGTGGTGGGCATCGCAGTGCCGTGGCGGTCTCGTGCAGCCCGGGAAGGCGCAGCCTCGGTCCCTGGCGACCAGGATCCTGCGGATTCCGGCCGGGAAGGTGCGGGTCTTGCGGCCGATGTCCATCGGCTGCGACTGGCCGCCCAGCACCAGCGGGATCACACCTGCGTTGCAGGCCAGCTGGCGGACCTGGTCTGCCGGGATGCGCTCGCCGTTGTCCAGCAGGGCGTCGCCGGTCTTCGTGGCCAGGTCGTCGTAGCTCATCGTCAGCGTGAGGGTGACCGGTTCGCCGCCGTGCTCCGGGAGCTGGTCGGCGCGCACCATCAGGTTGACCAGCTCCGCGAAAGCCTCGCCCTCACGCTCCGAGCGGTCGCGCTGGTCCGGGCCTTCGCCGGTGTCCGGGCGAGGTTTGGCCAGCGGCGACAGGGCGGCCTCGTAGGCCGCGCCGGTGACCTTGTCCAGCAGCGCCTTGATCTCCAGCATGCCGTCCTTGCGCCAGCGGCTGTGGTGCTGGTTGACCTGGCGCTCCGGCTGGGGCTCGCCCGGCTCGGGGTCGTCCTGGTAGAGGCCGTAGGCCAGGCCCTTGCCGAAGTCACGCACGGCAAAAGGCTCGTGCTCGCGGGCGAACTCCACCACGAGGGTCTCGACCTCGGCGGGCAGGTGCTTCATCGCCTTGGCGATCTCCGCGACGTGCGCGATCGACAGCGCACCCTCGGCGGCAGCCTCAGCGGTCAACGGAAGCTCGGGAGCGAGTTCGCTGCCGGTCGGCGTGATCGTGCTGCTCAACAACGCGGCATTCGACACCATCTGCCTGGCGGTGTTGCGATCGCAGCGAATCGAATGCTGCAACACATACGCCACATCTTTATAACCAAGCTCAGGCCCAGCCCCACGCCGTTCCAACTCGGCGATTTCCTGCATCTGCTCGAAAAGCTCCGCCCGCATCCTCTTCTCCCGGCTGACGATGCTGGCCAGCAGCGCGTCAGTCGAGAGGAGTTGGACGGGAGTTTCGCTCACGTGTTCGACTATACCGCAAGATCACGACCAGATAACGCAAAAAAGAAAACACCATCGTGTGAACCGACCCGCACAACGACGACAAGGGGCGAAGCGAAGCGAGCCCGAACGCGGGTATTGCCAACGCGGGACACCGGTAATGACCGCCGCCCGAACAACCAAACGCAACCACGCACGCGAAGCGATTGGGGCTTGACTTTGGGTGCGAGGTGCTACCCTTTTCGGATCGGGCGGGTGCGGAGCATCCGACCTTTTCCGCCCGAACAAGCGCCTCGCAAGGGACCCGAAGTCAAGCCCCAATCGCAATCGTCGCGAAGCGGCGATGACGAAACCAAAGCCCGTCATGTCTTTGACCCGCGCGCCCACGCTGGAACCGCAACCAACCGCATCGGTGACCAACCCCGCTGGAACAGCAGCCCAACCACAAACAGCACCACCGCGCGGCACCACCAACCACGGCGCGTCAGCGCCAGCCCAAGCCGTGCCCGCCTCTACCCTCACCCGCGTGCTGTCCCACGTGGAAGTCACCGCCCGAGTAGAAGTCACCCCGGCCGCCCACTTCGTGTGGTCGAACAGACTCGAGTACTCCCACGACTGCTTCGTCTGCCGCCGGGTAGGCCGCACAGTCGCCCTGCACCACGGGGCCGCACACGGTTTGTGCCACTCCTCGCGACGGCAGCTGGAGTGGCAGGACGAGCTGGATGAGCTGGGCAAGCACCCGGCGCCGATCCGTATCACAGGTTTCGACACCGCGGGAGATGGGCTTACGCAGGTGCTGCGGTGCCGGTTGTCGTTCTGGTGGTCACCGTTCACCGACCTCAAGCGCCCGGACGAGCGGGCGAGCGAGCTGTCGGCGAGTCCGTGGGCCCGGCTGCACTACCGCGTCGGTTGTCACACCTGCCGCGACGCCGGGCAGGACGACTGGTTCGGTGAGCAGAAGTCCTTGCAGAGCAACATGGTCTGGCCGGTCACCAGCTCCTGTGCGAGGTGTGGCGCGGAGCTGGTGACCGCGGACGGGCCGCCGGAGATCAACCTCGTCTAGGCCTCGTGGGCCAGCAGCCAGCGCTTGACGTCGAGGCCCCAGCGGAAGCCGCCCAGGTTGCCGCCGATCCGGATCACGCGGTGGCACGGCACGAACAGCGCCACCGAGTTGCGTGCGCAGGCTGAAGCGGCGGCGCGGACCGCTGTCGGACGTCCGGACAGTTCCGCGTACTCGGTGTACGTGACGGGCTCGCCGGCGCGGACGGTGCGCAGGACGTCCCACGCGTGCTGCAGGAACGGGCCGGACTTCTGCCGGACCTCCACCGTGTCGATCGAGGTCAGGTCGCCTTCGTGGTAGGCGATCACGGCCTTCGTGACGTCGCCCAGGTCCGCGCGAGACGTGATCTCCGACGGCATCAGGGAGTCGTGGATCTGGGGCGTCAGCAGGGCGATGTCGGCGGTCCAGCCGCTGGCCAGCACCGCTCCGTCCGACGCGACGATCGCGGTGAACGGCCCCGCCGGGGTGTCCACAGTGGACGTGTGTGCGACGCTCATGATGTTGCTGCCTTCCTCGTCAGGTGTGCTCCGGCGTAGGAGCGCCACGGCCGCCACTCGGGGCCGTGGGAAGCCAGGGACTCGCAGTCGGGCGGGAGCACCAGCACGTCCGGTGCGCCCAGCACTCGCATCGCCACCTCGTCGGCCACGGACGGGCCGACCAGGGGTGCGAGCTCTTCGGTCAGGTCTTCGATCGAGCGGCCCACGTCCACGACGAGTCTGCCGCTCGCCACCGCCTCGGTGACGGGGTGGTCCCCGGCCGAGTAGAGGTGGGTCAACCCCTCGTCCGGGACCTGCAGCGGGACGCCGACGTAGGGCGCCACGAGTCGCAGCAACGTCTCGGTGCCGTCGACGCTGCCCGCCACGCGGATGCCGGGGGTCGCGCGGACCAGCGGGCCGATCACCGGGTCGTTGCCCAGGAACGAGTCGACGGCGACGGGGTCGGCGTCGAGGTCCAGCAGGCGGCGGACCCGGGAGACGGCCGCGCCCAGGTCGCGCATGTCGGCGAGCCGCAGCGAGCACAGGACGTGGTCCGTCGGGAACGTCAGCCGGACCGTCGCCTCGCCGTGGGGGAGCGACAACGTCCGCCCGTAGGAGTCAGCGGTGACCTCCTCGACGCCCGGCAACGCGTGCAGCCGGAAGTGCGCCAGGAGTCCGGCGGCGTCGAACGGCGGCCGGTAGGGCAGGCGCAGGACGATCCGGCCCGGCGTGCCCACCGGTGCCTTGCCGCGGCCGCGCATGTCGGACGGCGTCGAGGCGAAGACCATGCGGATGGTGTCGTTGAACTGGCGGACCGAGGCGAACCCCGCGGCGAACGCGATGTCGGCGAACGACAGTTCGGTCGTCTCGATCAGCAGGCGGGCGGCGTGGGCGCGGTGGGCGCGGGCCAGTGCGAGCGGTCCGGCGCCCAGTTCTGAGGTCAGGACGCGGGTGAGGTGGCGTTCCGAGTAGCCGAGCTTCGACGCGAGGCCGGTGACGCCGTCGCGTTCGACCACGCCGTCGCTGATCAGGCGCATCGCGCGGGCGGCGAGGTCGGCGCGCAGGTTCCACTCTGGGGAGCCGGGGACGGCGTCCGGCAGGCAGCGGCGGCAGGCCCGGAAGCCCGCCGACTGCGCGGCGGCGGCCGTCAGGAAGAACTGGCTGTTGCGGCGCTTCGGGGTCACCGCGGGGCACGACGGCCGGCAGTAGATGCCGGTCGTGCGGACCGCGTGGATGAAGCACCCGTCGAACCGGGCGTCACGCGCGGCGCAGACCCGATACGCGTGTTCTTCGTCAATGACCATGGCATCGATCCTGCCAGCGGGAACGTGCAATGGCTCGCGGGAATCGGACACGACCGTCGCCTGCCGTAGACTCGTCGCTCGTGAGTTTGACCCTCGGTATCGTCGGCCTGCCCAACGTCGGCAAGTCCACCCTGTTCAACGCGCTCACGCGCAACGACGTGCTCGCCGCGAACTACCCGTTCGCGACCATCGAGCCGAACGTCGGCGTCGTGCCGTTGCCGGACGCGCGCCTGACCAAGCTCGCCGAGATCTTCGGCTCCGAGCGCGAGGTGCCCGCCGTGGTGTCGTTCGTCGACATCGCGGGCATCGTCAAGGGCGCGTCGGAGGGCGAGGGCCTGGGCAACAAGTTCCTCGCGAACATCCGCGAGGCCAACGCGATCTGCCAGGTCATCCGCGTCTTCGACGACCCGGACGTCGTGCACGTCGACGGCCGCGTGGACCCGGCCTCCGACATGGAGACGATCAACACCGAGCTGATCCTCGCCGACCTCCAGACCCTGGAGAAGGCCATCCCGCGCATCGAGAAGGAGGCGCGGATGCAGAAGGACCGCCGCCCCGCTCTCGAGGCCGCGCAGAAGGCCAAGGACATCCTCGACTCGGGCCGCACGCTCTTCTCGGCACAGTCCGAAGTGGACAACGCGCTGATCCGCGAGCTGTCGCTGCTGACGACGAAGCCGTTCCTCTACGTCTTCAACGCCGACGAGGGCGTGCTGGGCGACGAGGCCCGCCAGAAGGAGCTGCGCGAGCTGGTCGCCCCTGCCGACGCGGTGTTCCTCGACGCCAAGGTCGAGTCCGAGCTCCTCGAGCTGGACGAGTCGGAAGCTCTGGAGCTGCTGGAGTCGATCGGCCAGGCCGAGCCGGGCCTGCACTCCCTGGCCCGCGCCGGCTTCCACACCCTCGGCCTGCAGACCTACCTCACCGCGGGCCCGAAGGAAGCGCGCGCCTGGACCATCCCGCAGGGCGCGACCGCCCCGCAGGCGGCCGGCGTGATCCACACGGACTTCGAGAAGGGCTTCATCAAGGCCGAGGTCGTGTCGTTCGACGACCTGGTGGCGGCCGGGTCGAAGGCTGATGCGAAGGCGGCGGGCAAGGTCCGCATGGAGGGCAAGGACTACGTGATGGCCGACGGCGACGTGGTGGAGTTCCGCTTCAACGTCTGACCTGAACCGGACATGGTGAAGGCCCCTCCGCGGAGGGGCCTTCACCATGTCCGGAACTGTCAGCGCTTGCCGCGGAAGAGGCTGTCGAGGGCGATCGTGATCGCGAACGGCACCGACAACTCGAGCTTGCCGCGGAAGATGCCGGTGGAGACATAGGTCTTGGTCGGCTCGTCCAGCTCGTACACGTGGGCGATGGTCTGGCCGCCTTCGTCCTCGACCAGCCAATAGTGCTTGATACCGGCCTCTGCGTATTTGCGCAGCTTGACCGTGGTGTCGCGATGCTCGGACTCAGGCGAGATCACCTCGACGACGAGCATGACGTCCTCGGGAGCAAACCAGGTGCGGTCGGGATCGAACGACGCGGTGGTGACCAGAAGATCGGGCTCCGGGCGGTTGCGCCGGTCGAGCCTGATGGTCATTTCCCGTTCGACCTCGACGCCGTCAGGCGCCTGATCTGCGAGGCCGACGGTGAGGTTGGTGACGACACGGCCGTGCCACGACCGCTGCGGCGACATCATGAAAACGAGAGCTCCGTCGATCAGCTCGGTGTGGCGAGGCGCCTCTGGGAGGCGGTCGAGGTCCTCCGCGAACCACCCTTCCGCGCGAGGAGGGCGCATCCAGTCAGGCAGAGCGGTCATACCTTCACGATAGTGATGTGCGTGCGCGCACGCACGCGCACGCACATCACTTGCTTGCGCGTAAATCGTGCACGTCGGAGGCCGTGTGGACCCGGCTTCCGACATGGAGACGATCACCACCGAGCTGATCCCCGCCCCACGGCGGGGTCGAAGGCTGATGCGAAGGTGGCGGGCAAGGTCCGCATGGAGGGCAAGGACTACGTGATGGCCGACGGGGACGTGGTGGAGTTCCGCTTCAACGTCTGACCGTCTGAGGACAGCGAGCGCTCTGCGGCATCCAGCAACTCCTTGTACGTCAGCACCTCGACTCGGGTGAGGTGCGCGTTCTGGATTCGCAGAGCCTCGTTGATCGTGGGCTCCGGTACCTCGGGCTGGAACTTCGGGTGCCCGATCAGCACAATCGCATTCGCACGTCGCGCGTCGATCGAGAACTCCGAGATGACCCGACTTCTGTTCTCGTCGAGACCGCAGAGGTAGTTCAACGCTTGGCTCACACCTGCGTGGACGACGGCAGTTGCCACCCACGCGCCGCGGTGTCGCTTGACCACACGCTCGTCCGCACGCTTGAGCTCGACGAGACACAACGTGCCGTCCGGACGAAGCAGCGGTATGTCCAGCTCGTCGCCCTCGACGAGGCGGCGGTTTCGCGCTTCACCGACGAAGCGACCACCGAAGATCCACAGCTGGTCGCGCAGTGCGCGGTGGATGTCGTGCTCGGACGAGTTCGGGTCTTCGACCACTGCGCGGAGGTTCGTCAAGCCGCTCTGTCGACGCTTCAACTCCATCGCCTGCAGGATCACTTCTCCGCCCTCGTCGGCTGCCAGTGCGGCCAGCGCGGCGGGATTTGTGACGATCTTGCGCGCTGCTTCGTCGACGTCCTCGACGTCGAGGCGATCTGTCAGAACAGCGGCGATCCACGCCGCGCTCTCGGCTCGACCGCGCACGAGTCGATATCGGCCCGGCCGTTCCGCCGGCGCGTCGATGAAAGGGACGTCCAGCTCGAAGTTCCGAAGGTGGTCCACCAGTTCCGCACCAGTCGCGGAGGGGTGTTCTCTCAGGAACTCCTCGCAGATGGCCGTGCTGTAGCCCAGCGTCGCGGTGAGCATGTCACGGAGGAAGCCGAGGTTGAGGTCGCTGCGTTGTTCTCGGAACATTGGATAGCGATCATCCATGTCCTGCTTGAACTTGCGTCCCTCGGCGTAGTCGATGCCGTCGCGCAGGCGTTCGACCACTGCGCTGTCCTCAGTTCGTTCGGCGAGGTTCAGCGCGGCTTGGATGAGCTCGACCAGGTGCCGGCCGCCGCGGCGGCTGCTCTTTCCGCTGTTCATGTGCTTGAGAGCGTCTATGACGGAGTCGCGCGCGTCGTCGTTGACGCAAGCGTCTCGCGCCTGCTCCAGCATGATTTCCAACGTCCAGTCGGACCTGATCGGCATGTTCCCCAGTGTGGTCGAGCTCCGCCTCGTCCTCGACGCGTACGAAGGTCAGGGCAGCGTGGCCGTGCACAGCGCCGTCGCGTTCGACGCTGCCGGATCCATGAAGTCCGGCAGCGGCCGCCCGTACTCCACCGCCAGCGCCGGAACGCGATCGACCGCAACGCTCCACCCGTGCGCGGTGAGCCAGCCGGCGGGGTCGGAGACGGTCGCCACGAACTCCGCGCCCATGCTGCGGATCCGGTCCAGCGCGTCGGCCACGGACTCGCGGTCGTCAGCCGAGGTGTCCATGTGGTCGAACGCGAACCGGCTGCCGGGCGCGGACAGGCCGGAGATCGTGTCGAGCAGACGTTTCTTGTCCGGCTCGCTCAGGTACTGGAGCAGGCCCTCGGCGATCCACGCGGTCGGCGACGAGGACGAGAAGCCGGCAGCCACGAGTGCGGTTGCCCAGTCGTCGCGGAGGTCGATCGGGACCACGACACGCGAGCAGCCGGCCTCCAGACCGACGCTGTCGATCAGCGATGCCTTGTAGGCCAGCAGTTCGGGCAGGTCCAGCTCGAACAGGCGCGTGCCGGACGGCCAGGGCAGGCGGAAGGCGCGAGCGTCGAGGCCCGCGGCGAGCACGACCACCTGGAGCGGGCCCGAACCCAGGAAGTCGTCGTAGAAGCGGGTGCGGACCGCCATGAACTCGGCCGCGCCCGGTGGGGCCGGCGGGATCGACTGTTCGGAGGCCATCGCGGACGCGACCACTGCGGCGGCCAGCGGGTCGTCGTGCAGCCGGTCGGGGCGTGACGCCTCGGTCGCGCGCATCGAGGCGACCCACAGGGCTGTTCTGCTCACTGCCTGCATGGTGCAGAAGGCTGACAGCAAGAGGGCCCGCAGTCGACCACGCGTCTCATGTCGTCGCACCTAGACTCGCCTGCTGTGATCGTCGAGTACCGGGTGCTGGGGCCGTTGGAGGTGCTCCTCGACGGCGAGCCGGTCGCGGTTCCCGGGGGTCGCGGGCGGGTGCTCTTGGCCACGCTTTTGTTGCGCGCCAACGAGTTTGTGACTGTCGACGAGCTGGTCGACCGGGTTTGGGAAGGTGAGCCGCCGGCGATCGAGCGGGCGCACAAGACGTTGCAGATGGTCGTGGTGCGGCTGCGGCAGTCGCTCGGCGAGGCCAACTGCGTGCGCACGACGTCGCGCGGTTACACGGCCGAGGTGATGCCCGGGCAGCTCGACCTCAGCCGGTTCCGGAGCCTCACCGCGCTCGGTGAACACCGTGCGGCACTGGAACTCTGGCGCGGGCCGGTGCTGAGCGACGTCGACTCGGCGTCGCTGCACCGCGACGACGTGCCGCGGCTGGTCGAGGAGCAGGTCGTCGCGCTGGAGCAGCGGATCGACCAAGACCTCTCCCGCGGCACCGAGGTCCTCGTGCCGGAGTTGCGGGCGCTGGTGGAGAAGCACCCGTTGCGCGAGACGTTCTGGGCGCAGCTGGTGCTCGCGCTGCACCGCTCGAACCGGCGGGCGGAGGCGCTCGCCGCGTACCGGGAGATCAGCGGGCGCCTGGCCGACAAGCTGGGCGTCGACCCCGGTCATCGGCTGCGGCAGGCCCACCGGCAGGTGCTCAGCGCGCCGGACGTCCCGAGGCAGCTTCCGGCGGACGTCCCGCGCCTCGTCGGCAGGGACGCGGAGCTCGGCGCGCTCACCACCCGGCAGATCACCGTCTTCAACGGAGTCGGTGGCGTCGGCAAGACAGCGCTCGCGGTCCACTGGGCCCACCGGATCGCCGACGGCTACCCGGACGGCCAGCTCTTCGTGGACCTCGGCGGCGTCGACGCCCGGACCGCGGCGCGGGGTTTCCTCGTCGCGCTCGGCGTGGACGCGGCCGAGATCCCGGGCGGCGACGACGCGTTGTTCGCTCTGTACCGGTCGGTGCTCGCCGAGCGCCGCGTGCTGCTGCTGCTCGACAACGCACGTGATGTCGCGCAGGTTCGTCCGCTATTGCCCGGTGGTGGCGCCAACCTCGTCCTCGTCACCAGCCGCGACCGGCTCAGCGGACTCGTGGCGCGGGAGGGCGCGCATCCTGTGACACTCGACGTGTTTACTGCAGAACGAGCGTTGAACATTCCTGCGGAGGCGCGGCGTGACCGTTGAGTACCGCGTGCTGGGGCCGTTGGAGGTCCTGGTCGACGGCGAGCCGATCGCGCTGCCGGCCGGCCGCGGACGGGTGCTGCTCGCGACGTTGTTGTTGCGCGCCAACCAGTTCGTGTCGGTGGATCAGCTGGTGGAGCGGGTCTGGGAGGGCGAGCCGCCGGATCTCGACCGGGCGCACAAGACCCTGCAGACGGTGGTCCTGCGGATGCGGCAGGCACTCGGCAAGGCGAACTGCGTGCGGACCGAGGTCGGTGGGTACCGGGCCGAGGTCGCACCGGAGCAGCTCGACCTCGCGAGGTTCCGCACGCTGGTCGAGCAGCAGGAGTTCGACAACGCGCTGGCGTTGTGGCGCGGCCCGGCGCTGGGCAACGTCGTCTCGGATTCGCTGCAGCTCGACGACGTGCCGCCGTTGATGGAAGAACGGCTCGTCGCGCTGGAGAAGCGGATCGAGGCGGACCTCACCGCGGGGCGATCGGCGGAGCTGGTCCCGGAGCTCCAGGACCTCACGCGCCGGCATCCGTTGCGCGACCGCTTCTGGGCGCAGCTGATGCTGGCGCTGTACAGGTCGGGTCAGCAGGCGGGCGCCCTCACGGCGTATCGGCAGGTCAGCGAGATGCTGGCGGAGGAGCTGGGGATCGATCCGACGCCCGCACTGCGCGAGCTGCACGAGCAGATCCTGCGCGGCGACGTGCCGCCCGTGAAGGACAAGGCGCCCACACCACGGCAGCTGCCGCCGGATCTCGCCACGTTCGCCGGACGGGAGAGCGATGTGCGCCGGCTTGCCGCGAGCACCGCGCAGGTGCTGGTCATCACGGGCACCGGCGGGGTCGGCAAGACCTCCCTCGCCGTGCACTGGGCGCACCGGATCGCGGAGAAGTTCGACGACGGCCAGATCTTCGTGAACCTGCGCGGCCAGGACCCGGTGCGGGCGATGTCACCGCAGGAAGCGCTGACCCTCGTCCTCAAAGGACTGCGCGTCGACCCGGTGCCGGTCGGTCTGGACGAGCAGCTGGGGCTCTACCGCTCGCTGGTCGCGGACCGGAAGTTGTTGCTGGTGCTGGACAACGCCGCGAACGCCGCGCAGGTGCGGCCGCTGCTGCCGTCCTCCGCCGGTGCGCTGGCGATCGTCACCAGCCGTGGTGACCTGCGCGGACTGACCCTGAACGACGCGGACCTCGTGCGGCTGCCGACGCTGAGCGACGAGGGCGGCACCCGCCTGCTCGAACGCGTGCTCGGTGAGGATCAAGTGCGTGCGGAGGCGGACGCGGCCGCCGCGCTGGTGCGGTTGTGCGGCGGCTTGCCGCTGGCGTTGCGGATCGCGGCCGCGGACCTGCGCGCGCAGGACTCGATGACGATCGCGGACAAGGTCGCACAGCTGGACCGCGACCGGCTCGGGGAGCTCGCGGTGCCCGACGACCCGGCGGCCGCGGTCAGCGTCGTGTTCGACGAGAGCTACTCCGCGCTGCCGCAGGATCTCCAACTGGTGCTGCGGCGCTTGGGCGTGTTGCCAGGCGAGGACTTCACCGCCCACGACGCCGCCGTGATCGTCGGCCTGCCCGACGCCCGGCGGCACCTCGACCGGCTCGTCAACGTGCACCTCGTCGAACGGCGCGGCACCCGCTTCGCCCTGCACGACCTGCTGCGGGTGTACGCGCGTGAGAGGTGCACGAACGAGGAGATCGACGAGGCCCTCGGCCGGCTGTACGACTTCTACCGCCGAATGTCCGACGACGCCGCCGAACTGATGTTCCCCGACCAGCGGCGGTTCCCGCTCTCCACCACCACGGTCCAGCTGCCCGACGTGGTGCTGAGCACCGCGGAGGAGGCGTACGCGTGGATGGGCGCCGAGTACCAGAACCTGTTCGCGACGGTCGTGGTCGCGACCGAACGCCGCGACTACTGGCCCGCCAACGAGATCGCAGCAGTGCTCAACGGCTACTGCTATGAGACCCGTGACGGCTCGCGCTGGTCGGCGTTGGTGGAGATCCGCAACCGCGCCGCCCGCGAGTCCGGTGAGGACCGCCTGATCGTCAACGCCGACCTCTCCCACGCGGTCTACCTCTTCACCCAGCGCGAGTTCGCCCGGATGAAGGAGATCGCGGAGTCCGCGCTCGAGACGGGCATCAGGATCGGGGACCTGCGGGTCCAGTCGAGCGCACACAGCCTCCTGTCGGGGGTGGGCCGCATGAACGGCGACACGTCGGCCGCGCTCTACCACCAGAAGCAGACGCTTGCGATCAACGAGCAGCGAGGCTCGGTCGAGGGCCAGGCCCTGGCCCACTTCAACATGGCCGCGACGCTGTACAACGTGCCGGACCTGCTCGCGGCGGAGGAGTCGCTGCTCAGGGCGCTGGAGCTCACCAAGTCGCCTGCCGTCCTCGGTCACGTGCACGCCTCGCTGAACGGCGTCTACACGGAGCTGGGCAGGTTGCCCGAGGTGCTCGCGAACCAGGAGGCGTACGTCGCGCTGCAGGCGCAGCTCGGGAACCCCCGGCAGCTCACGATCGGCACCATCGCCGCTGTCCGGGCGAAGCTCGCGCTCCGCGAGGTCGACGAGGCGTTCGACCTCATGATCGACGTGCTCGGCGAGGTGCGGCTCAGGTCCGGCTTCGAGGAGGAGCTCGACGCCTGGCACGCGCTGTCCGACCTGTTCGACGACTGCGGCGCGCACGAGGACGCGCTGGCCGCCGCGCAGCTGCAGCTGAAGATCACGGACAACGAGGCGATGCTGGAACACCGGATCACCGCCCACCTGTCGGCGGCTCGGTCCTTCCGCAACCTCGGCGACTACGAGCAGGCGGTGCAGCACCTGGACGAGGTGCGGGCGCGCCTCGACAACGACCACCTCCTGAACAAGGGCGGTGAGCTCAAGGAACGCGCGCTGCTGCACCTCGCGCTGGGCGAGACGGAGGAGGCGCTGCGGTGCGCCGAGGAGGCGGTCGCCACCCACGGCCGGTACCACCAGCGGCACTTGGAGGGGCAGTCACTCAAAGCGCTCGCGGAAGTACGCCGCGCGACGGGTGACTCCGAAGGCGCGGAAGCCGCGGAAGAATTGGCGGCCAATGCGTTCCGGGACTGCGGCATCTCGGTGTCGTGAGGTTTGTAGCGACCTCTGTGGGGTAGCCCAGAAAAGGATTCCCCACCTGGAGGTGTCATGATCGTTCTCGGTCTGATCCTGCTCGTCGTCGGATGGCTGGCCGGTATCAGCATTCTGACGACTCTCGGCGTCGTGCTTCTCGTGATCGGCGCGATCCTCGCCGTCCTCGGCGCAGTCGGAAAGCCGGTCGGCGGTCGTGCGCACTACTTCTGAGTCATGATGCGAAGAAGGGGAGCCTCCACTGTGGAGGCTCCCCCCTTTGTGTTGGCGGGCAGTGGTTTTACACGTTGCCCTTGGTACGGGCGGCTACGGCGAACACTCCGAACGCGACCCCCAGCATGGCCAGAGCGGCGACGGCGGCAACAACAAGATCAACTGACATGACTGGTGAAACTCCCTCTTGCGATCTCTCCCGTCCTAGTGACGCCGGGGTACCCCCGAAAGTTGCCTCAGGTAACGTTTTCGGGGTGAAACTCCGTGCTGTGGAAGCGCGTGTGCTCTCCGTAGCACCGTGGTTGCTCGCGTTGTCGGTGGTCGGGCACCTGATGCTGGTCAAGTTCCAGGTCAAGATGACCATGGTCGACCTGGCGGTGTACCGCGAGGGATCGCCGCATTTGTGGACCGGCGATCTTTACGAATACCGGTTCGGGGCGGCGACGGACATCTTCCCGCTGCCGTTCACGTACCCGCCGTTCGCAGCCGCGATCTTCACGCCGATGAGCTGGATCCCGTGGGAGGCGGCACGCTGGGTGTGGCAGCTCGCGTGCCTGGCCTGCCTCTACTACATCGTGCGCACGTCGCTGAAGCTCCTCAGGCTCGAGGACCCGCGGCGCGTGATGTTCTGGACCGCGCTGATGCTGTGGATCGAGCCGGTGCGCACCACGCTCAACTACGGCCAGATCAACCTGGTGCTCTGCGCGATCCTGATCGGCACGCTCGCGAGCGCGCGCAACTGGGTCAGCGGCGCCGGTGTGGGTTTCACGGCGGGCATCAAGCTGACGCCCGCTATCTCCGGGCTGTACTTCCTGATCCAACGTCGCTGGATGGCCGCTGTCTGGTCGTTCGTCGCGTTCGTGGCCGTGTACGGGGTCGGCTGGGCGCTCTCGCCGTCCCAGTCGAACAAGTTCTGGTTCGAGCTGCTCGGCGACGCGAGCCGGGTCGGGCCGGTCGGCAGCGCGATCAACCAGTCGATGCGCGGCGCTCTGAGCCGCACGGTCGGTTACGACGTCAAGACCGGGCCGCTGTACCTCATCGGCGTGCTCGTGGCGGCCGCGCTGACGTGGTACGCCGTGAGCAAGACCAAGGACGTGCTGGCGTTGATCGTCAGCGTCCAGATGCTCGGTCTGCTGGTCTCGCCGATCTCGTGGAGCCACCACTGGGTGTGGATGGTGCCCGCCCTCCTGTGGCTGACCTACGAGGGCGGACACCTCCTGTGCAAGATCACCGCCGGCCTCTGGGTGCTGCTGACCGGCGGTTATCTCGTCTCGTTCCTGCTCAACGCCCAGCCGAACATCTGGGACTTCCCGCGTCCCTGGTACTACGCGGCGCTCGGCTGGGGCTACCCGGCGGCCGGGATGCTCACGCTGGTCGCCATCGGCCTAGCAGCCCGGCGTAAGAGGGACGAGCTGCTGCCCCGCGACGAGGAAGCTGCCGACAGCGAACCCAGCCCTGTCGCCGGCTGAGGCCTGCTTCCAGGAGTTGCGGGCCGCGACCCAGCCGAGGTTGCCGTCGGTGTCCAGCGCGGTCTGCAGCGCCTGCCAGCCCTTCTGCACGTACGGCAGGTAGGTGTCCTTGTCGAGCACGCCCGCGTTGATGCCCGCCGCGAACGCGTAAGTGATCATCGAGGTGGCCGCCGAGTCCTTGCCGGTGGCGCCCCAGAAGCCGTCGTGGCGCTGCAGGTACCGCAGCGTCTGGGCGGACTTGCGCAGCGTCCTGGCGTAGTCGGCGCGGTACGGGTTGTCCTTCGGCAGCATCAGGATCGCTTTGGCGAGACCCTGCACGGCCCAGCCGTTGGTCTGCACGTTCAGGCCCCACAGGCCCGTGGCCTCGTTGAACGTGCGGTGCTTCAACGAGCGGTACGACTTGTACGAGTAGTCGAGCAGGTCCTGGTCGAGGTCGCGCACGGCGACCTCGGTGAAGGACGGCAGCGACATCGTCAGCGCGTCCGGGGACTTCCAGTAGTCGTAGCGCCCGGTCTTCGCCTGGGCCCGCAGGTTGTCCCGCAGCGGCTGGAGCACCTCCGGCTCCGGGTGGAAGAACGAGACCGCCAGGTAGGCCTCACCGCTCGCCTGCGCGTCCGGGGCGTAGGGGTTCGCCGGGTCGACCGGCAGCAGGTACTTGTTCGCCTGCACCCAAGGCCACGTCTTGTGGTTGCTGATCCCGGTCGTCCGGACCTGCGCGATGTTCCCGGTGTGGAAGTTCGCGTTGGACCAGTTGTTCGCCTTGAGGTCGGCGCCGTTGGTGACCCACGCCGCACTGGCCTTGATCATCACGTCCGTCACGGCGCAGGGCACGGCTTGTGCAGCCGCGGGCGCGATCAAAAGGCTGCCAGCCAGCGCTACAACGAACAAAGATGTGCGCAACCGCATGAGGGTGTTCCCTCTCATATCCGCTGGCGGCGGCAGCGCACATCTTGACCGAATCAGGCCAGCGCGTCCAGGACTCCGTCGATTTCCTCGGCGAGAGATACGTCCAGCGCGGTGATTCCTCCCTTGACGTGGGTCCACAGGCGAAATGTCAGGGTCTTGTAGCGGATGTCGATGTCCGGGTGGTGGTTGTCGTTCTCCGCGATCTCCGCGACCCGGTTCACGACCATGATCGCCTGCGGGAAGCTCGCCAGCTCCACGGTCCTGACCAGCGCCGCGTCCTGCGCGGTCCAGTCGGGCAGCTTGGGCAGCACGTCGTTCAACTGATCGTCGCTCAACAGCTCGGCCATGTCCTGATCGTCCCACCACGTCACGTAAGCTGCGCGTTTGCCACGGGAGTCCGGTGAAGCGCCGGGCTGAGAGGAGGGCTCGCAAGCCCTCGACCGTCCACCTGATCCGGGTCATACCGGCGTAGGGAGATGTGATGAGAAGGATTTGGGCTGTTCTCGCTGCTTTCGCGTTGACCGGTTGTTCCGCCGGTACTTCGACCGGGCCTCAGACGCACGAGGTCACATTGGTGACGCACGACTCGTTCGTGGTGAAGGAAGGCCTGCTGGACGAGTTCCAGAAGGCCACCGGGATCACCGTGAAGCAGATCGCGTCGGGCGATGCCGGTGAGCTCACGAACAAGCTCGTGCTCACCAAGGCGAACCCGATCGGCGACATCGCGTACGGCGTCGACTCGACGTTCGCCTCGCGGGCGCTGTCCGAGGGCGTGTTCGCGGAGTACGCGTCGCCGGAGGCCTCGAAGGGTGCTCAGCGCTACCAGGTCGACTCGACCGGGCGCCTGCACGCGGTGGACGTCGGCGACGTGTGCCTGAACATCGACCCGGCCAAGCTCGGCGGCGTCGAGCCCACCTCGTACGAGGACCTGACCGACCCGAAGTTCAAGGACATGCTGGTCGTCGAGAACCCGGCCACGTCGTCGCCCGGTCTCGCGTTCCTGCTGGGCACGGTCGCGAAGTTCGGCGAGAACGGCTGGCAGGAGTACTGGAGCAAGCTCAAGGCCAACGGCGTCAAGGTCGTGAGCGGCTGGGAAGAGGCTTACAACCAGGAGTTCTCGGCCACGAAGGGCACGCGCCCGATCGTCGTGTCGTACGCGTCGTCGCCGTCCGCGGAGGGCGGGAAGACCAAGGCCGTGCTCGGGACCTGCTACCGGCAGGTCGAGTACGCGGGTGTGCTCGCCGGCGCGAAGAACGCCCCGGACGCGCAGAAGGTGCTCGACTTCCTGCTGGGCGAGAAGTTCCAGGCACAGGTGGCCGAGCAGATGTACGTCTACCCGTCGCGTGAGGGTGTCGCGCTGCCCGAGTCGTGGGCGAAGGACGCGCCGCTGCCGTCCTCGCCGCAGTCGCTGCCCGCGGACAAGGTGAAGGACAACCGCGAAGCGTGGGTCGAGCAGTGGCGCAAGCTCGTGCAGGGCTGAGCCGTCTCGATCACGGGCCGGGGTCGGCTTCGGCGAGGGCTCGGGCCGGCCTGACCTCGGCTCGTTTCGGCTGGTCGGCGGCGGCTTTGTTGCCGCTGGCCTTCCTGGCGCTCTTCTTCGCGTGGCCTGTCCTCGCGATCATCACCCTCGGCCTGCGCGAGGGCGGTGTCGTCTCGGCGCTCGTCGACGGTGAGACGTGGGAGCTCGTCGGGTTCACCCTCGGCCAGGCCGCCGCGTCGACCCTGTTCGCGGTGCTCGCCGGGATGCCGCTGGCGTTCGTGCTGGCCCGGTGCCGTCTTCGCGGGCTCGGGGTGATCCGCGCCGCGGTGATGGTGCCGTTCGTGCTGCCGACCGTCGTGGTGGGCCTGGCGTTCCGGACGTTCTGGCCGGACGGCGGAGTGCTCCCGATCGTGCTGGCGAACGCGTTCTTCAACGTTGCCGTGGTCGCGCGGACCGTAGGCGGGCTGTGGGCGCACACGGATCGCCGAGCGGAGGACGCGGCCCGCGCTTTGGGTGCGTCTCGTCCGCGGGCGTTCCTGTCCGTGGTGCTACCGGCGTTGGCGCCTGCGATCGGGTCGGCGGCTGCGGTCGTGTTTCTCTTTTGTGCCACGAGCTTTGGCGTCGTGCTGGTGCTCGGCGGGTCGCGGTACCGGACGCTGGAGACCGAGATCTACCTGCGGACCGTCGAGCTGTTCGACCTGTCCGGGGCGGCGGCGTTGTCGTTGCTGCAGTTCGCCGCCGTGCTGGCGGTGTTGGTCCTGGGAGCGCTGGCCCGGCGGCGGCGCGAGACGGCGTTGTCGTTGCGCGGCAGGGAAGAGCTGGCGCGACGGCCGTCCGGTGGCGAGTGGTACGTCGTCGGAGTCGCTTTCGCTGTTGTGGCGTTGTTGTTGACCCCGGTGGTCGGGCTGGTTGTTCGCTCACTGTCCACTCGGGACGGTTGGAGCTTCGCCGGGTACGCCGCGCTGGCCACGCGCGGCGATCGTGGCACGTTGGCGGTGACGGGGTTCGACGCGGCGTTGAACTCGGTGCGCACGGCGTTCGACGCGACGCTCGTGGCACTGGTGGTCGGGGTGTTCTCGGCTGTGGTGCTGGTCGGGTTGCGGAGGTCCGGAGGGCGGATCGCCGAGGTGCTCGACACCGCGTTGATGTTGCCGCTCGGGGTGTCCGCGGTGACCGTCGGCTTCGGGTACCTGGTGACGATGGACGCGCTGCCGGGGGACTTCCGGACTTCGCCGTTGCTCGTTCCGCTGGCGCAGGCGCTCGTGGTGACGCCGTTGATCGTGCGGATGGTGCTGCCGGTGCTGCGGGCTGTGGACGAACGGCTGCGGCAGGCGGCGGCGACGTTGGGCGCCTCGCCTTTCCGGGTGTGGCGCGAGGTGGACCTGCCGCTGGTCGGGCGGTCGCTGGTGGCCGCCGCCGGGTTCGGGTACGTGGTGGCGCTGGGGGAGTTCGGGGCGACGAGCTTTCTCGCGCGGCCGGACGCGCCGACGTTGCCGGTGGTGATCGCGCGGCTGATGTCGCGGCCGGGGGAGTTGAACAGCCAGATGGCCTACGCGTCGTGCGCGTTGCTGATGGTCGTCACGGTCGGGTGCGTGCTGCTGATCGAGCGGTTGCGCGTGCCGAGCAGCGGGGAGTTCTGATGGCGCTGGAACTTGACTCTGTGAGCGTCCGTTATGGACAGACGATTGCGGTGTCGGACGTGTCGTTGTCCGTTGGTGACGGCGAAGTCGTGGCGTTGCTCGGGCCTTCCGGGTGCGGGAAGTCGACGCTGCTGCGCACGGTCGCCGGGCTGGAGAAGCCTTCTTCCGGCTCTGTGCGGTGGGATTCCGCGGATCTGGCCGGGGTACCAGTGCACCGGCGGGAGTTCGGGCTGGTCTTCCAGGACGGGCAGCTGTTCCCGCACCGGTCGGTGGCGGGCAACGTGGCTTTCGGGCTGCGGATGCATCGCGTGGATCGGGACGAGCGCGACAAGCGGGTGCGCGAACTGCTGGAGCTCGTCGGCCTCGAGGGGTATGCGGATCGGCGCGTGACGCAGCTGTCCGGCGGTGAGCAGCAACGGGTGGCGCTGGCGCGTGCGTTGGCCCCGTCGCCGCGGTTGTTGCTGCTGGACGAGCCGTTGTCGGCGCTGGACCGGGCGTTGCGCGAACAGCTCGCGGTCGACCTGGCCCGGCTGCTGCGGGAGGCTGCCACCACGGCCTTGGTCGTCACGCACGACCACGACGAGGCGTTCACGCTGGCCGACCGGGTGGCGATCATGTCGCACGGCTCTGTGCGCCAGGTGGGGCCGCCTGCCGAGGTGTGGTCGTCGCCGGTCGACGTCGAGACCGCGAAGTTCCTGGGCTGCAACAAGTTCGTGCCGGGCTCGTTCGTGGGGCTGTCGGCTGGACGGGTCGGGCTGCGCGCCACGGCGTTGCGGGTGGACCCGTCCGGTGCGCTGGAGGGCACGGTGCTGGAGCGCGTGCACCGGCGTGACCACGTGCGGTTGCTGGTGGAGATCGACGGCGAGGAGTACGAGGCCGTGGGACCGGTGTCCGTGGGTGACCGCGTGCGGCTCGCAATTGATCTCGACGGGGTCGCCAGGATCGGCTAGGAATGGTCCTCATGGGACCTCTGGGGGGACGAGTCGCGCTGGTCACGGGCGTGAGCAGGCGGCAGGGCATCGGGTACGCGATCGCCTCTCGGTTGGCCGGCCTGGGCGCGGATCTGTTCGTGCAGCACCACGTGCCGCACGACGCGGCGCAGGAGTGGGGCGCCGACTCGATCGACGAGGTGATCGCGGGTCTGGGTGGCCGGGTCGAGCACGCGGGCGTCGACCTCGCCGATCCGGACGCACCGGAACCGCTGGTCGACGCGGTGTTCGAGGCGTACCGGCGGGTCGACATCCTGGTCTGCAACCACGCCCGCAGCGGCTTCGACGGCGCTTTGGGCTCGTTGGACGCGGCGATGCTCGACGCGCACTACGCCGTGAACACACGGTCGTCCATCCTGCTCGCGCAAGCGTTTGCTCGACACTGGAAGGGTTCGAGCGGTGGGCGGATCGTGTTCATGACGTCCGGCCAGGACCTCGGCCCGATGCCTGGTGAGATCGCCTACGCGGCGTCGAAGGGCGCGCTGTCGTCGATCGTGGCCACGCTGTCGCACCAACTCGCGGACCAGGGCATCACCGTGAACGCGGTGAACCCCGGCCCCACCGACACGGGGTGGGCGGGGCCGGAGCTCACCGAGTTCGTGAACGAGCGGATGCCGTTGAAGCGCTGGGGTCAGCCGGACGACGCGGCCCGGCTGATCTCCTGGCTCTGCACCGACGACGCGGAGTGGATCACCGGTCAGGTGATCAACAGCGAAGGCGGCTTCCGGCGTTAGCTGTCCTTCGTGATCAGGCGGATGGCCGCGAGGCCCGTGCCGATCAGCAGGTAGCAGCCCGCCAGCAGCGTGCTGTCCCAGATCTGACCGGTCGGAATCGGGTCTCGCATCACGTCGACCAGCCCCGGGAAGCCCGTCGTGATCAGGAACGGGTGCAGCCAGTCCAGCGACGAGAACTGCCCCAGCACCTGGAACACGATGATCGTCGTCATCGTCGCCGCCTGCACCACCAGCGGGTGCTCGGTGGTCGACGAGACGGCGAGGGCGACCGCGCCGATCGACACCATCTGGAACGTGATCAGCACGATGAACAACGCGATGCGCAGCAGGCCTTCGCCCGTGCTCAACGTCGTGCCCGAGAGCGTCGCCATGCCGTCGGTGCCCAGGAACGCGGTGCCGGCGACGATGCCCACGACCGCCATCAGCGTGACGGCGAACAGCGACATCGCGGCGAGGCCGAACAGCTTCACGAACAGCAGGCGCACGCGGGACACCGGTGCGACCAGCAGGCCGCGCAACGTCCCGTGCTGCGCCTCGCCCGCGAGCCCGTCCGCCGCCCAGATCGACGCCACCAGCGGCAGCAGCAGGTTGATCGACAGGAACAACGTGAAGATCGGTACGACCAGGCCGTTGCCCTTGAGGATCGCGGCGAGGCCGGGGCCGCCGCCGCCGTCGTCGCCGGCGGTCCAGATGCCGAAGCTGATGATGATCGGAACGAGGATCAGGCCGAACAGTCCGATCAGGGTCCGCGGCCGGCGCAGCATCCACCGCACCTCGGAACCCAGCTGACGCGTGATCATCGCGGTCCCCCGTCCAGCGTGTCCACGGCGGACATCCCGCGCTCGGCTTCCTCGGCCTCGGTGAGCCGTGCGAACAGCTCCTCCAGTCCGGTCTTCCAGCGCGTCGCCTCGTAGACCCCGACGCCGGCCTTCACCAGCGTCTCGATCACGGCAGGCGCGGACGTCCCGGCGAGCTCGACCCGCAGGCCCTCGCCGAGCGGCCGTGCGGAGATCTTGGCGCTGCGCAACGCACTCAGAGCCGTCTCGACGTCCGGCGTGATGACCTGGAGCGCCGAACCGCCCGCCTGCAGCAGTTCGGTGAGTTCGCCTTGTGCCACAACGGTTCCGCGGTGCAGCACGGCGACGTGCGTGCAGGTCGCCTCGACCTCGCTCAGCAGGTGGCTGGAGACCAGCACCGTGCTGCCCGCCGCGTGCAGCTCCGCGATGATCTTGCGGATTTCTCGCGTCCCCGCGGGGTCGAGGCCGTTGGTCGGCTCGTCCAGCACGACCAGCTTGCGCGGCACGAGCAACGCCGCGGCCAGGCCGAGACGTTGCTTCATGCCGAGCGAGTACCCCCGGTACCTGCGGTGGGCCGCCTGGGCGAGCCCGACGCGTTCGAGCGCGTCCTCGACGGACTGCTTGATGTCGCGCTTGTCGAGGAGCGGCTCGAACGCGGCACAGCGGATGAGGTTCTCCCGGCCGCTCAGGAACGGGTGGAACCCCGGGCCCTCGACCAGCGCGCCCACGTGCGGCAGCGTCTGCTCGGCCCCGTCCGGCAGGGGTTTCCCGAGCAGCTCGATCTCCCCCTGCGTGGGCCGCACCAACCCGAGCAGCATGCGGATGGTCGTGGTCTTGCCCGACCCGTTGGGGCCGAGCATGCCGAGCACGGCCCCCTCCGGCAGCTCCAGGTCGACGCGGTCGACAGCGACCGTGCTCCCGTACTCCTTGCGCAGGTTTTTCGTTCGCGCGGCGACAGCGGTGTGCGTGGGTGCTGTCACCGGCGCGCTGGTCGAGGTGGTCACTTCACCTGTCCGATCGTGTCGAACAGCACCTGCTCGGGAACGGCACCCGCGACCACGCGGCCGTCGTCCGTGATCAGGATCGTCGCGACCTTCGTGTTGAACAGCTGGCCGCTGCCCCACGAGCCGCTGACCTTCTTCGTGAACCTGTCGACCAGACCCTGCGCCTCGGCCGGAACCTGCGTCATGGCGTCAGCCGGGATCCTGGCACCGATCACGGTGTCCCAGCCCGTGCCGAAGACCTGCGGGTCCTCACCCTGCAGCGCCTGCTCGATGCCGCGCTCCGGGTGTTGCTGCTGCTCGGCTTCCTTCGCTTCCGGCGTGGTGACCTTGGCGTTGGACGGCGGCGTGAACTCGAAGAGCTTCGCGTCCTGCGGGCCGACGTTGATCTCCGAGAAGCCGACGGTGCCGGCCGGTTCGGAGGCGCCGTTGGTCAGGACCGCCACCCGCAGCGGCATCTTCAGCTCCGAGTCGACGGCGATCCGCACCTCGCGGATCAGCGTCTTCTCACTGGGCTTCGGGCTCAGGACCAGCTCGTAGGCGGCGCGGTTGGCGACTCGCGCGGTGCCGTCGACGCTGATGTCGCTGAACTCCTTGGTCAGCGCGACGATCTCCTTGGCCGCGGTGGCCGGGTCGATCGCCTTCTGCTCCTTCGTGTCCTCCGGCTTGGCCTCGTCCGCCTTGTGCTCGGACTTGGTGACCTCGTTGTCCTTCGAGTTCCAGGACCACGTGGTCTTGCCGTCGTCGACGATGGTCTGCTCGGACTGGCCGTTGGGCAGGGCGAGCCGCAGCTTGCCGTTGCCGTCCGTCCAGATCCGGGCGCTGTGCTTGCCGTCGGCCAGCTGCGGGATCTCGGCGATCTGCGGGAGCCCGAGCTTGTTGTCGACCTCCACGGTGCCGCCGAACGCGCCGGGCTTGGCGGTCAGGACCTGCTCCACCAGGGTCTCCGCGGAGACCGTCGGCAGAGACGGTGGCTGGCCTGCTCCTGCTGGCATCGCGAGCAGGCTGAGGCCTGCCGCTCCGGTGACCACGGTGGCCGCTGCCGCGGTCAGGGTCACCTTTCGGTTGATCATCTTGTCCCCTCCTCCAAGGGCTTGTGACTACAGCTTGGATCGGGGTTGCTGAGATGGTGCTGAGACTACTTCTAGCTGGGGTTTTGTGCTTGGGGTGGACTGGTTTGGGGCTGCGGGTCGCGGCTTTGTGGGTGGTCGGCTTGCGTTGGGCGTGTTCCTGTTCCGGGCGCGTTCCGGGTGGGTGGTCGGCTTGCGTAGGGCGTGTTCCTGTTCCGTACGCGTTCCGGGTGGGTGGTCACCTTGCGGGCGGCGCGTTCCTGTTGCGTGCTTCCCCTTGGGAGCTCTGCCCCAAACCCCGCCAATCTGATCAGGGGGCCAGCGCTGTGGGTGGGTTGATGGCACGCCTGTTGCTTACAGCGGCTGCCTGTTGCGTAGGTGGTGCGGTCCGGCGGGCCCCGTCACGAGCCGCGCATGAGCGAGCCACACCAGAGGGGTTGGGTCAAGTCGACGAAAAGCGTG
>NZ_JBFAYI010000019.1:0-162118 GCF_040681245.1 Lentzea sp. NPDC051838 | reverse complement strand
GGGGGTGTCAAGTCGACACGCTTTTCGTCGACTTGACACCCCTGCCTGGTCGTGGCTCGCTCACGCGCGGCTCGTGACGGGGCCCGCCGGACCGCACCACCTACGCAACAGCAAGCCGCCCAAACCAACAGGCGTGCCATCAACCCGCAGACGGCGCTGGCCCCCAGATCAGATTGGCGGGGTTTGGGGCAGAGCTCCCAAGGGAAAGCACGCAACAGCAAGGTACGCACGCAACAAGACCACCCACAAAAACGGCGAAGGCCCCCGCACCGCCAGGTGCAGGGGCCTTCGAACCGTTGTCTAGCTAGCTCACATGCCGCCCGACAGCTTCTCGCGCAGAGCCGCGAGCTGCTCGTCCGAAGCGAGCGTGCCACCGGACTGAGCCGGCGCACCCACGGACGTGGTGCCGGAAGCGTCGCCGCCCGAGGTGTAGTTGCCCGCACCCTCGGCCGAAGCCTCTTCCTCGGCCTCGGCGGCCTTGCGGATCTGCTTCATGTGGGCCTCGTAACGAGTGTGCGCCTCGGCGTACTGGCGCTCCCACTCCTCACGCTGCTTGTCGAAGCCGTCCTGCCACTCCTGGGTCTCCGGGTCGAAGCCCTCGGGGTAGATGTAGTTGCCCTGGTCGTCGTACTCGGCGGCCATGCCGTACTGGGTCGGGTCGAACTCGGTGTCGACCGTGAAGCCCTCGTTGGCCTGCTTAAGCGACAGCGAGATGCGACGGCGGTCGAGGTCGATGTCGATGACCTTGACCATGACGTCGTCGCCGACCTGGACGACCTGCTCCGGGATCTCGACGTGGCGCTCGGCCAGCTCGGAGATGTGGACCAGGCCCTCGATGCCCTCGTCCACGCGGACGAACGCACCGAACGGAACCAGCTTCGTGACCTTGCCCGGGACGATCTGGCCGATCGCGTGGGTGCGGGCGAACTGGCGCCACGGGTCTTCCTGCGTGGCCTTCAGCGACAGGGAGACGCGCTCGCGCTCCATGTCGACGTCGAGGACCTCGACGGTGACTTCCTGGCCGACCTCGACAACCTCGGACGGGTGGTCGATGTGCTTCCAGGACAGCTCCGAGACGTGGACGAGACCGTCGACGCCACCCAGGTCCACGAAGGCACCGAAGTTGACGATCGAGGACACGACGCCCTTGCGGACCTGGCCCTTCTGCAGCTGGTTGAGGAACTCGCTGCGGACCTCGGACTGGGTCTGCTCGAGCCACGCGCGGCGGGACAGGACCACGTTGTTGCGGTTCTTGTCCAGCTCGATGATCTTCGCCTCGAGCTCACGGCCGACGTACGGCTGGAGGTCGCGGACGCGACGCATCTCGACGAGGGAGGCGGGGAGGAAGCCGCGGAGGCCGATGTCGAGGATGAGACCACCCTTGACGACCTCGATGACGGTGCCCTTGACGGGCTCGTCCTTCTCCTTGAGGGCCTCGATGGTGCCCCACGCGCGCTCGTACTGGGCGCGCTTCTTGGAGAGGATCAGGCGGCCTTCCTTGTCCTCCTTCTGGAGAACAAGTGCCTCGACCTCGTCACCAACCTGGACAACCTCGTTGGGGTCGACGTCGTGCTTGATCGACAGTTCGCGCGAGGGGATGACGCCCTCGGTCTTGTAGCCGATGTCGAGCAGGACCTCGTCCCGGTCGACCTTGACGATCGTGCCTTCGACGATGTCGCCATCGTTGAAGTACTTGATCGTCTTGTCGATAGCAGCGAGGAAGTCCTCCTCCGTCCCGATGTCGTTGATCGCGACCTGCTTGGGCGCAGCGGCAACGGGGGCGGTGGTGGTGTCGGTGGACATTAGGTAGGTGGCTCCGGTACGGATTGGCATTAATGAGTGGTAGTGGTGCGCGCGCAGCATCGCAGCGACCTGGAATCCCCGACCGTTCTGGATCATGGGCAGCACTAACCCACTACGCGGGCGTTATCGTACGCGGCCGCGAGAGGTGTGAGCAAACCAGCCCCCATGTGAAGGAGCAGTGTGTCCAACCAGCACGCGAGCGCGGAACAAGCGCTCGGCACGGCAGGCATCGTCAAGCGGGGAGCGGACGCCGCCGAGTCACGCGTGGCGAACCGCATCTGGTGGGACGCGGACGCCGACGACTACCACGAGACGCACGGCGACTTCCTGGGCGCGGCGGACTTCGTCTGGTGCCCGGAGGGCCTCCGCGAGGAAGAGGTCGGCTTCCTCGGTAACACCGCAGGTCAGAGCATCCTCGAGGTGGGTTGCGGCAGCGCGATGTGCGCCCGCTGGCTCAAGGCCCAGAGCGCCAACGTCACCGCGCTCGACATCTCCGAGGGCATGCTCAGGCACGCGCGCAAGCACAACGACGACACCGGCATCCAGGTCCCGCTCGTGCAGGCCAGCGCCGACCAACTGCCCTTCAAGGACGACTCCTTCGACGCCGCCTGCTCGGCGTTCGGCGCGGTGCCGTTCGTCGCCGACGTCCAGGAAGTCTTCGAAGAAGTCGCCCGCGTGCTCAAGCCGGGCGCGAGGTGGGTGTTCGCGGTCAACCACCCGATGCGCTGGATCTTCCCCGACGACCCCGGCCCGCTCGGCCTCACCGTCACGCAGTCGTACTTCGACCGCACCCCCTATGTAGAGGTCGACGCGGAGGGCCACGCCACCTACGTCGAGCACCACCGCACGCTCGGCGACTACGTCCGGGCCCTCACGAACACCGGGTTCACGATCGAGGACCTCGTCGAACCCGAGTGGCCGAAGGGCCACACCCGGATCTGGGGCCAGTGGAGCCCGCTGCGGGGCAAGCTCTTCCCCGGCACCGCGATCTTCCGCACGCGCCTGACGTCGTAATCTCCACGGTCATGACCTCGGCACGCGGACTCGTGGCGGCCCAGTCGGCTCGTTTCACGTCGCTGGACCCGTTACTCCCGCAGGCCGTCGAACCACCCACCGACGGCCACGTCATCACGGCCGCGCTCGCGGACGGCACGCGCGTCGCCGGGGTCATCAGCCACAAGACCTTCGAGGAACACTCCACGACCAGGCTGTGGTCGACGGCACAGGTGTGGGAGCTGCTGCCGCTGGTCGGCGCGAGCCAGGGCATGGACGCGCTGCTCACCCGCTTCCGCCGGCACCTCGACACGCTCCAGCCGAGCGACGACGACAGCGCGTGCGTCGTGCACTGGCCGAGCCGCGACACGAAGGCGGCGCGCGCGTTCCTCGACCACGGCCTCGTGCCGCTGTCCGTGCTCGCGGTCAGGCTGAGAACTCCCCCGCCCCGCGTCCCCCGCACGCTGACGATCCGCCGCGCCACCCCGCACGACCTGGACGCGGTGCTGGAGCTCTCCCTCGCCGAGCTCGAGTACTCGTCGTTCGTCGGGTCGACGATCGTGCGCACGGAAGCACGGGCCGTCAAACAGCGCGCCCTCGCCGAACGCCTCGCCAACGCGAGCCCCATCTGGCTCGCCGAACGGGACGGCATCGCGGTCGCTCTCGCCGAGTGCGCGATCGTGTCGTCCGAGCCGGGCACGATGGCCGCCACGAGGCTGCCCCGCGGCCGCTGGGGCTATGTGAACTGCGTCTCGGTGCTGCCGGGAGCCCGCGGCACCGGCATCGGCCAGCAGCTCGTCGCCTACGCCCACCAGGAGCTTCACCGGATGGGCGCGGTCGGCACGTACCTCTACTACAACCCGCCGAACCCGTTGAGCAGCGTCTTCTGGCCCCGTCAGGGCTACCGGCCGCTGTGGACCGTCTGGGAAGTACGCCCCGCCGCAGCCCTTAGGTGAGCTATGTCCGACTTGCCGACGCCCGAACTCTGCGCGAGAATTTGTACTGACCGGTCAGTTTAAACGGAAGGTAAAGACGTGGAGATCCACGCAAGTCGCGCAGGCGTCAACGGGGGACATGGTCCCCTGCTCCGCCCGACTTCGCTGACCGTGAAACCGGGCGAGCTCACCTTGGTCGCGGGCGAGCCCGGCACCGGTCACACCGCCCTCGCGCTGCTGCTCTCCGGCCGCATCAAGCCCTCCACGGGCACGGTGTCGCCGGACCCGAAGATCCTGCGCAAGCAGGTCGTGCTCGTCGACGCCCCCGAGGTGAACGAGCCGGAGGAAGCACTGACGCTCACCGCCGTCGTCGGTGAGGAGCTCGCGATGAACGGCATGCGCTCCGGCAAGAAGGCGGTGCACGACTGGTTGGTCGAGCACGCCGCCGACGAGCACGCCACCAAGCGCTTCGAGCACGTGCCCGCACACACGCGTTGCGCGGTGATGCTCGAACTGGCTTCCGCACGCCCCGGAGCAACGACGCTCATCCTCGACTGCCCGGACCGCTACCACCCCGACCCGCGCGAGTGGTTCGCCTTGGCGCAGACCTACGTGACCGAAGAACGGTCCGTGGTCGCCCTGTGCTCGAACACCACCGCGCACATCCTCGACATCCCGCACGCGCGCCTTGGTGAGGACAACGACTCCGAGATGGAGATCTCCGCATGAGCGCCCTTCGCATGGCCTTCAACGAACTTCGCCGGATCACCTCCGGCACGCTGCCCAGGCTCGCGGTGCTCGCGCTGGCCCTGGTGCCGCTGCTCTACGCCTCGCTGTACCTGTACGCCAACAAGGACCCGTACGCGAACCTGCACAACGTCCCGGCCGCGCTGGTCGTGAAGGACATGGGGGCCAAGGACCTCAACGCCGGCAAGGACGTCGGCGACGAGCTCCTCAAGGGCAACAAGTTCAAGTGGCAGGTCGTCGACAGCACCGACGAGGCCGACGAGGGCGTGCGCAAGGGCAAGTACATCTTCGCCCTGACGCTGCCGGAGGACTTCTCCGAGGCGCTCACGTCCGCCGAGGACAACAAGCCGCGCCAGGGCGTGCTGACGCTGACCACCAACGACGCCAACAACTACCTGGGCTCCACGATCGCGAACCAGGTCGTCGCCGAGGTGCGCCGCGCCGTCACCGCCAAGGTCTCCACCGAGGCCGCCGACAAGCTGCTGCTGGGCTTCTCCACGATCCGCGAGGAGACCACCAAGGCCGCGGACGGCGCCAAGCAGCTCGCGGACGGCAGCGCCACCCTGCGCGACAAGATGGGCGAGCTCGACAGCGGCGTCCAGCAGCTCTCCACGGGCGCGGTGACCGCCGCGAACGGCGCCGCGCAGCTCAGGGACGGCACGCACGAGCTCCGGTCGCAGACCGCCCCTCTGCCCGACGGCGCCAAGAAGGTCGCCGACGGCGCGCGCCAGGTCGCGAACGGCAACGAGACCGCCGCGACGCAGGCCGAGGAGTACGCGCGCAAGGCCCAAGCCCTCGTCGGCGGGCTCGACCAGGCCACCGGCGACGTCGCGAACCACTTGCGCGCCTTGGGTTTCACCGAGGACCAGGTGCAGAAGGTGATGGGCACCATCACCCAGGTCCGCAAGCCGGTCGACGACGCCAACGGCAAGGTCCAGGGCGCCGCCGGTGACCTGCGCAAGCTCGCGAACGGCGCGGACCAGGTGGCGGACGGCGCCGAGCAGCTCTCGTCCAAGATGCCCGGCCTCGTCGCCGGCATCGGCAAGCTCGACGACGGCGCGACCAAGCTCGCCGACGGCAACGCGCAGCTCCGCGACGGCCTGCAGAAGGCCGCCACCGGCACGCCCCAGCTCAAGGACGGCGCCACGAAGTTGGCCAGTGGCGCGGCCGAGCTGAGCACCGGTCTCAACGGTGGCATCGACAAGATCCCGAACCAGGACGACCCGACCCGTGCGGCGATCGCCGCGGCCATCGGTGACCCGGTGGCGGTGAAGGGCCTGTCGCAGACGAAGGCCGCCACGTACGGCGCCGGCCTCGCTCCGTTCTTCCTCGGCCTGGCGACGTGGATCGGCGCGTTCGTGCTCTTCCTGCTGCTGCGTCCGCTCTCACGCCGTGCGCTGGCCGCTGGTCAGTCGGCGCTCAGGGTCGCGGTGGGCGGATGGCTGCCGGGTGCGTTGCTCGGCATCGTGCAGGTGCTCGTGATGTTCTCGGTCGTGCGGTTCGTGGTCGACATCGAGCCGTCGAACCCCTTCGGCACGTTCGGGTTCCTCGTGCTGATGTCGCTGACGTTCGTGGCGATCCTGCACGCGCTGAACGCCGCGTTCGGTGCCGTGGGCAAGTTCCTGGGATTGATCCTGCTGATCCTGCAGCTGGTCAGCGCAGGTGGCACGTTCCCGTGGCAGACGATCCCGGTGCCGCTGTACCCGCTGCACTACGGCCTGCCGATGGGCTACGCGGTCGACGGCCTGCGCCATCTGATGTACGGCGGTGACCTGGGCAGCGTGGGACAGGACGCATTGATCCTTCTCGCCTGGCTCGTCGGGGCCCTAGCCTTGTCGTCCGTGGCGGCCTACAAGCAGCGGGTGTGGACACCTTCCAAGCTGAAGCCGGAGCTCGTGCTGTGAGCGCCCGGACGACCGCGACCAAGCAGAAGCTCTTCGACGCGGCGCTGAAGCTGGTCGGCGAACGGGGCGCGGCCTCGGTGACGGTCGACGAGATCGCCGCCGAAGCCGGGGTCGCCAAGGGCACGATCTACTACAACTTCGCCTCGAAGGACGCGCTGGTAGAAGCGCTGCTCAGGCACGGGGTCGAGATCCTGGCGGGCCGGCTGCGGTCCGCCGAGGAGTCCGAGAACTCGCTGGAGGCGCTGGTCGACGAGATGCTCGGCTTCTGGGCCGAGTACCCGGCGTTCGGCCAGCTGCTGGTCTCCGAGCTGTGGCGCACGCCGGGCCAATGGCACGGCACTCTCTCGTTGCTGCGCGACGACATCGTGTCGATCGTGCGCGGTCAGATGAAGCGCCTGTCCGACGCGGGCCGCCTCCCGGAAGGGGTGGAGGTCGGCACCGCGTCGGCGGCGTTGTTCGGCACGTTGCTCGTGATCGCACTGGACTGGCAGGTGTTCCAGCCGGAGCGGTCACGCGATCAGGTGCGCGAGTCGGTCATGCACCTGGTACGTGGACTGGGACAGGCCCGCTGAACTCCTGCGGCCGCGTCTGGTCCTGAAGGTCGGTCAGCCGCTTGATCAGCACCACGGCCAGCACGGCGGCGATGATCGTCACGATCGTCGTCACCCACGTGGCGGTGGCGACGGTGTCCAGGTCCGCGTCATCGCGCAGCACGAGCCGCATGACCACCCGGTCGCCCCACGACATCAGCAGGAACGCCGTCCACCAGGCGGTGAGGAAGCCGTTCTTGTCGCGGGCCTGCAGCGGGCGGTCCTGCTGGGCGGGGTCGAAGGAGCGCCAGACGTCCTGGACGATCTGGTACGGGAACCACCACCCCACGATCGGCGTGATCCACGAGCCGATGACCCAGCCACGCCCGTGACGGTGCTCCGCGCCGTAGGTGACGCGCTCGGCGTTGCGGCGGGACCGGTAGATCCACACGATGAACGTCACGCCCGACGCGATCGTCACGAACATCGTCGGAATGGCCACCAACAGCGTGAAGGCGTCGGCCGCGCGTGCGTCCTCCATCGTGGCGTTGCCCTCGGCGTACGCCTTCACAACGTCAGCGGTGCGCTGCGAGGAGATACCGTCCAGGATCGAGAGAACGGCTTGGAGTCCGATGAGGACAGACGCGGCGACACCGATGCCGCGCACCGGTCTGAACGGTTCGATGTTCATGATTCCCCCAGGTGACTTGGAACTTCTTCCTGCATTGCGTTGACCCGCTTGATCATTCGCGCGGCGAGGGATGCCGCCGCGACGCTCATGACCGCAGACAGGGTGTAGACGGTCGCGTAGTCCTGCACGGCGCTGTTGCCCGCGATCAGGACGAGCGCGTTCGACGCGAGGTAGCAGAGCCACCAGGCGGTGACGAGACCGCTCTGGGGCCGCTGCTTCAGCCCGACCATGGGCTGTGACCGGTCGGACCCGCGCCAGATGTCCTGCATCACCACGAACGGGATGAACAGGTTCAGGAACGGGATGATCCACCCCACGAACACCCACATGTTCGCGTACCGGTGCTGGTGCTTCGACGTGATGACGTCGGAGTTGAGCCGCGCCTGGCTCATCCACACGACGAAGGCCACGCCGGCCACCACCTGCACGAACAACGCGGCCCAGTCGACGAGAACGCCCGACGCCTCGTTCGCCGAGCTCCACAGCATCACGGCGATCAGGACCTGGATGCCCGCCGCGACGAAGATCGCGGCCGTCGCGAACTTGCCGACGGCATGCGCCGGCCTCACCACACTCACGACATTCCCCCAAGAAATGCGCACGTCCCCCGACGTCGGCGCGGAGCGTACAACCTCAACGCCCGATCGAGCGATGTGTTTGGTCGTGCGGGGCTAAATGGCCGCCGGTACGAACGAAGTCATGTCGAAACCGCTGAGCGTCCTCGTCGCACTGCTGGCCTGTTGCGCCCTCACGACCGCTCCGGCGCTCGCCGCCGAGCCCGTCACGGCCACCGCCGACTTCCAGGAGAAGCTGTTCTCCCCCGTCGACGGCACCCTCGACTTCGAGGAGACGGCCGACGGCATCAAGGTCACCGGCGCGTTCAAGAAGGGCTTCGCCTCCACTCACCCGGAGGACTACCAGCTGCAGGTTCTCGACGGCGTCACGGTGGTCGTCGACTTCAGCAAGGACTTCCAGAAGATCGCCGAGATCGAGGCCGCGGAGGTCTCGAAGTTCGAGTTCACCACGAAGACCAAGCAGAAGATCGCGGACATCCGCAACGAGGACGTGGTGGTGAAGCAGCTCGTCGACGTGGCGGCGGGCATCAAGGTGCAGGCCGAGATCGGCCGCGCGAAGGTCGTCAAGTAGCGGTCAGCGGGCGTCCTCGTGGTGCAGCGAGGGCGCCCGCCCTTCCAACGCCCGTTCGACGGCCTCCAGCACCGCACGGCTCGTGCGCTGGGCGGCGTCGTGGGCGAAGTGGCCGAGCAACACCTGCTGCGTGGGATTCGGCAGCACCGGGTCCGGCACCGGCCCGCAGGTGTGCACCTCCACCACCGGAGCGTTGTCGGCCAGAAGGTGCTGCACGGCTCGTAGGACGTCAACGCGATAGTTGTCGTGCACCCAGGCGACCAGCAGGTTCACCCGGCGGTTGGCCAGCTCGTACTCGACCTCCGAGGCCAGCTCAGCGGGCTTGGCCCAGTCGGCCTTGATCCACGTCGGCCGGTGCCCCGTGCGCAACGACGCCCGCGCCGCCCGTCCAGGACCGTCGTCGGCCATCAGGGGCTGGGTCCGCGACGGCAGCACGACCTGCCACCCGCGTTCGACCAGCTTCCCCGCACATCCCGCCAGCATTCCGGTCCCGCCGAGCACCAGAGCCGTTCTCACCGAGCACGCTCCTCCCCGACCGACGCCAGCGGCCCGGCCAGCCACCGTTCCACCTGCCCCTGCCCGCGCAACCGCACGACCACGACCTCGTCGACCAGCT
Organism: Lentzea sp. NPDC051838; assembly: GCF_040681245.1. NCBI lineage: Bacteria > Bacillati > Actinomycetota > Actinomycetes > Pseudonocardiales > Pseudonocardiaceae > Lentzea > Lentzea sp. NPDC051838. The sequence goes on along the minus strand of NZ_JBFAYI010000019.1, from coordinate 152,753 downwards.
CGAGCACCCTGGTCCGGTTGCGCCGGTAGGTCTTCCAGCCCCACCGCAGAATGTGCTCGGAGTCCGTGAACACCGACCACAGCGACGGTTCCTCGTTACCGTTCCACAACTGCACCCTCGCCGCGCGACGTCTGATCGTGCGACTCACGAGCCGTCCCATCACCATCGAGAACGGGTGGTCGAGCCACACCAGCGTGTCCGCGCGGGCCACGAGCATCGGCCGTGCGTCGTGGTACTGGAACTCGGTCACCCAGGTTCGCTCGTCCGCGAACGTCGCCACGTCGCTGAGGAACTCGGGGCGCGGGGTCCACCGCGGACCCCAGTAGAGGCTGTCCAGCTCCACCCGGCGCAGGTCGCGGCGTTCGGCGATGCGGCGGCAGAGCGTCGACTTGCCGGAACCCGCGTTGCCCGCGACGAGGATGCGCCGGGGCACGTGCGGCAGCGGATCAGCTGGTCCGAGCAACGGCATCGGGCCAGGCTAGTGGCGTGGCGCAGAACGTTGCCAGGCCAGTTCGCGGTCAGACGGGTGCATCGCGGTGCCGCCCCCGCGTCCTCATACTGGACCATATGGGGGCGCGGGGGCGGTGCCGCGAGGCGCCCTGCTGAGCGTGAACTGACCGGCCCACGTTCTGCGCCACGCCACTAGGTGAAGTCGCACACACGAAAACAGGGCCCCCGGATGACCGGAGGCCCTGCTGTCAAAGCTCAGCTCAGAGAGCCGACACGTTCGTCGCCTGCGGGCCCTTCTGGCCCTGCGTGATGTCGAACGAGACCCGCTGGTTCTCCTCGAGGCTGCGGTAGCCGCCACCGTTGAGAGCCGAGTAGTGGACGAACACGTCAGCGCCGCCGTCCTCGGGGGCGATGAAGCCGAAGCCCTTTTCCGCGTTGAACCACTTCACGGTGCCGTTGGCCATTTACCTGTACTCCTTCAATGCACTAAGAGCGAGCCACACTGTGTGGCAGCTCCGTGGTTGGTCGTGAGCCGACCTCTCCAACCGCAAAGAAGGAGACGCGCCCGCAACTGAAGTTCAGCGAGCGTGTGTGGAAACACGAACACAAAACCGCAACCAATAGGACAGTCTAACGCATGCCGTCAGCGGCGTCCGCGCGGCTGGGGAACCGCGAACTTCCGCTGCATCGCCGAGACGCGGAAGATCAGGTAGCAGGCCAGGCCGGCGGCACCCACCGAGGCCAGCGTGGACAGGGTCGAGAACACCACGTAGGCGGGGGTGTCGAGGAGCAGCGACTCGAAGATGTCGCAGCCGATCATGGCCAGGAACGCGTACTGCCAGGGCCTGATCAACGGGCTGGCCACGCGCTGGTCGAACGGCACCTCGCGCTGGGCGGGGTCGCTCGCCCTCCACGCCTGGGAGACGGTCCGCACACCGTGCAGGGCGATCGCCTCGGCGTTGTGGGTGACGGCTCGGAACCACAGCAGGGACGCCACCGCCGCGGGCACGACGAGCACGATGGCGAGGAAGCTCCACGAGGAGGAGCCGCCCTGCCAGTCCGTGATCGTGCCCCAGACCGACTCGAGGGCGGACAGCGTGATGAGGCCCATGCTGACGTAGCCGGTCAGCCGGACGTCCTTCAAGTCGATGTAGGTGTCCAACGCAACTCCCCGAACGAGCAGACCCGCGCGGAGACTACCGTCCGAAACCGCAGCCCAGCTCGGTGAAAGTCGCGATCTTCTCCGCGGCGCGCACGACGACCTCGTCGATGCCGTCGAGCACCACCCGGTCGGTGACGCGGCGGGCGGGTACGAGCGGCACGTCCGCCTTGCCGCACGCCTCGACGACGGACGTGAACGCGCGCGCGGCTGCCAACGGCGCGACTAGGGGCTCACCGGTCTGCCGGTGCCGGATCAGGTTCTCCAGAAGGTCCACAGGAGCGGCGACGGCCATCTTGTGGTCGTTCACCGTCAGCCTGTCGTCGTCGTACCACCACACGGCCTGTCCCAACGAGCCGTGCACGAGCACGACCGGTGGCAACGATGTCGACGCGCACAACGTCGTCGCCACCACCACCGGCGGCGCGCCATCTGCCGTGACGCGCACACAGGCCGTGTCGTCGGCGGTGATCGTGTCGCGGCAGCGGAACAGCTCCAGCTCGACGCCGATGTCCGTGCGTTCCTCGACGTCGGCGAGCAGCAGCGCGTTCTGCAGGGCGTGCGCGAACGGGTTCACCAGCGTCCCGTCCTCACCCTGCCGCCCCGCCCACGCGGACCGCTCGTAGTACGAGTCCGTGCGCACCCAACGGCCCGCGGCGCCGATGCCCGAGATGTCGCCCAGCGCACCCGACCCGATCAACGAGCACAGCCGCCGGTACGACCCTGTCCCCTGCGACTGGAACCCGACCTGGCACACCAGTCCGCGGTCGGCGGCGGCAGCGGTGATCTCGTCGAAGTCCGTCACCGACAGCAGCGCCGGCTTCTCCACGAGCACGTCGCAGCCGAGCGCGAACGCACTCAGCACAAGATCGCGGTGGGTCGACGGCGGCGAGGAGATCACCACGACCTCGGGGTGGAGCTCGGCCGCCAGCGACGGCAGGTCCGGGTACGAGGGCACCGGCACGTCGCCCACGTCCGCGACGTCCACGACCCCCACGAACGTCGCCAGGCCGTCGTGGCCCAGCCGGAGCAGGTTCTCCACGTGCCGTGCACCGTGCCCACGCGCGCCGACCAGCGCAACACGCATCGTCCTCACCCTTCTCGGGTGGACTCCGCTGCCAGCGCCAGGGGTCCGCCGATCACCAGCGCCAGCGGAGGCAGGGCCCACACCAGCACACCGGCGACCACCAACGCGGCCATCAGCATCGGCCGAGGTGCTTCGAATTTCAATGCGCCGCGCCATCCGAGACGCGCTTGATCAAGAAGAACCGCTCCGATGGCCGCAGCCGCGAGCAACACGCCGCCCCGAACGAACCAAGGCGCCGGCAACACCGTGACCACCAGCAGCACGTCCACCACCAGCACCGCCCACAGCACGGCGAACACCACCCCCGGCGCCCACTGCACGCGCAGCAGCGACCAGAACCGCCGAACGGGAAGATCACCCTTCAGAACGGCGCACCCCGCCCCGAAGGCCGAGTACGCCGTCACCAGCGGCAGCGAGGCGACGAACACGAACAACCCCACCAGCAGCGCGTCCGCCAGCGCCTCCAGCCGGTTCATCCCTTCAGCCCCGTCGTGGCCACACCGGCGACCAGGAACCGCTGGAACGCCAGGAAGAACAACCCGATCGGCACCAGCGACAGCACCGACATCGCGAACATCGGCCCGTACGAGGACGACGACGTCTGGTCGATGAACAGCCTCAGGCCCATCGGGATCGTGTAGTTCTCGGTCGACGACAGGTAGATCAGCTGCGAGAAGAAGTCGTTCCAGGTCCAGATGAACGTGAAGATCGCCGTCGTCACCATCGCCGGCCGCGACAACGGCAGCACGACGTAGCGGTAGTTGCGGATCGGCCCGCAACCGTCGATCTTCGCCGCCTCGTCCAGCTCGTACGGGATGCCGCGCATGAACTGGACCATCAGGAACACGAAGAACGCGTCCGTCGCGAGCAGCTTCGGCAGGATCAGCGGCACGAACGTGTCGATCATGTCGAGCTGCTGGAACACGACGTACTGCGGGATCAGCGTGACGTGCGCGGGCAGCATGATCGTGACCAGCGCGAACGCGAACAGCGGGCCGGACAGCCGGAACCGCAGCCGGGCGAACGCGTAGGCCGCCAGCGAGCACGACACGACGTTGCCGATCACCGCACCCGAAGCGACGATCGTCGAGTTGCCGAGGAACGTCCAGAACGACTCGCCGCCCGCGCCTTCCAGCGCGCCCACGTACCCGTCGCCGGTGATGCGCCCCGGGAACAGCGCCCGCAGGTTGGAGACCAGATCCTCGACCGGGGTGAGCGACGCCGAGATCAACCACACGATCGGGTACAGCACCAACGCCAGCGCGGCCAGGCACAGCACCAGAACTAGAGCCCGCTTCAACGTTCGTCTCCGTAGAACACCCAGTACCGCGAGGTCCGGAACAGCACGGCGGTGATCAGCGCGATCGCCACCAGCAGCACCCACGCCATCGCCGACGCGTAGCCCATCCGGAACTCCGTGAACCCGCGCTCGTACAGGTAGAGCGTGTAGAACAACGTCGAGTCGGCCGGACCGCCACGCCCGCCGCTCACCACGAACGCCTGCGTGAACGCCTGGAACGCGTGGATCGTCTCCAGCACCAGGTTGAAGAACAGCACCGGCGACAGCATCGGCAGCGTGATCGACCACAACCGCCGCCACCACCCGGCGCCGTCCACCGCAGCCGCGTCGAACAGGTCGCGCGGAATCTGCTGCAACCCGGCCAGGAAGATCACCATCGGCGCGCCGAACTGCCACGCCGACAGCAGCACGATGGTGATCAACGCGTAGTCCGGCGTGTCGACCCAGGTGTCGAAGATCGCCCGCCACGCCAGCGCCAGCCCGACCGACGCGCCGAGCAGCGACGGCGCGTAGAAGGCCGAGCGGAAGAACGCCTGTCCCTTGCCGCGCAACGAGTTCAGCAGCAACGCGACGGCCAGCGCCAGCACCAGCTTCAACGGCACCGACCACACGACGTACTTCAGCGTGACGACAACGGAGTCCAGGTACCGCGGATCGTCACCGAAGAGCTTCGCGTAGTTGTCGAACCCGACCCACCGCGGGGAGTTGAACAGGTCGTAGTCGGTGAACGACAGGTACAGCGACACGACCATCGGCGCGACGGTGAGCCCGATCGCGCCGAGCAGCCACGGACCGAGGAACAGGTACGCGACGCCCTGCGAGTTCTTCGGCCGCCGAGGGGGCGCGCCCTCGGCGACCGACTTCACCGGTGCGGGAGAGACCCGCTCGGCGAGCACCACTACTTCAACGCTTCTTCAGCGTCGCGCCAGAACTCCTCTGATGCCTGGTCAATGGTCTTCTTCCCGAAGACGACCTCTTCGTGCTTGCGCTGCATGAGCTTGTAGATCGTGCCGTCACCCTTGGGCGGTGCCGCCGGTGCGTCGCCGAGCTTCGCGTCGACCGACTTCTGGTACTCGAAGATGACTTTGTTGGCACCGCTGAGGTTCTGCGCCACGGCCTCGCGGATCTTGAGGTTCGCCGGCAGGCCGCGGTTCGCGCCCAGGATCTTGCCCGCGTCCGGGTCGTTGAGCAGGAAGTCGATCAGCTTGACCGCCGCGTCCTTGTTCTTGGTGCGGGACGACGCGCTGATCAGCTGCGACGGCTTGCGGTACGAGCCGAGCGTGTCCTTGCTGTCACTGGGGTACGGGCCCAGCATGAGCTCGCCGGGCCGCACCGTGTTGTAGCCGCCGTAGAGGCTGTCGTAGGTGTGTTCGGACGCGGACAGCTTCTTGCCCATCGGCGTCTGCTCCGCGCCGGCGTTCAGCGTCGTCACCAGCTCCGGCGGCGTGGTGGCGTTGCCGTCGCGGAAGTCCTTGGAGAGCTGCCAGAACGCCTTCAGGTCGTCCTTCGAGTACCCGAGCTTGCCGTCGTCGGCGTAGAGCTTCTTGCCGCGCTGCCGCAACCAGGTCTCGAAGACGTCCTCGGTGCCGCCGAAGTCCGTCGCGCCCGCGATCTTGCCGCCCGTGCTGGCCTGGATCTTCGCCGACCGCTCCTTGTAGTCGGCCCAGCTCCAGCCGGCCTCCGGTGCCTTCACCCCGGCCGCCTCGAACAGCTTCGGGTCGTACACGATCGCGGTCGCGTTCTGCGCCAACGGCATCGCGACCTGCTTGCCGTTCAGCTTGCCGCTGCCGATGAAACCGGAGTTCCAGTCCGCGGTGCGGATCTCCTTGCCCACGTACGGACTCAGGTCGAGCAGCACGTTGCGGCCCGCGTACTCGTTGAGGTAGCGGTAGTCCATCTGGATCACGTCCGGCGCATTGCCGCCCGCGATCTCGGTGGAGAGCTTCTCGAAGTAGTTCTGGAAGTTCTGGAACGAAGTGGAGACCTTGATGTTCGAGTTGCGGCTCTCGAACAGCTTCACCGCCTCGTTGGTCACCTTGGCGCGGTCGTCGTTGCCCCACCAGATGAAGCGGATCTCGGCCTGGCCGTCACTGCCGCCCTTGGCACCACAACCCGACGCCACCAGCGCGGCAGCCATCGCTAAGCCCACAACCTTGTGCGCTTTCACCAGATCTCCCCTATCGAAGGTCGATGACGTCGACGACGCGGACCGGTTCGCCGGTCTCGAAGCTGCGGTTGGCGGCGAAACCAGTCAGCAGCGAGAGGGTGCCGTCGTAGTGCGTTGCCTTGCGTCCCAACGGGTCTTCCTGCCCGGGCGGTCCGTACAGCGCGTCGACCATGCGCTGGTCGGCGCCACCGTGGCCGTCCCGGTCGTACTCCAGCGGGATCTCTTCCCGTTGCTCGAACAGCCGCTGCACCGACAGCTTCGCCCACCCGTCCTCGGGGTTGGCGTTGACGCCGTGCACGGTCGGGTTCTGGCTCGACACCCAGGAGTTCTCGCAGACCTCCAGCTCGAGCCGGCCCTTGCTGCCGTTGACCATCAGCCGGTAGCCCTCCCACGGCGAGTAGGCCGTGAGGTGGTACGTCAGGTTCGCGCCGCTGGCGTAGCGCACGATCACCGACATGTCGTCCTCAATGGACACACCCGGCTCGAACGGGTTCTGGTCGCGGCGGTACCCATCTTCGTGCTGGGCGTCGACGTAGAGCTTCTTGAGCCAGTCGTTCTGTTCGAGCTTGAGAGTGAACCGCTCGTCGTCGGTGTACCCGTGCCGTTTGCCGTTCTCGTCGCCGTAGAAGAACAACCGGCCGTGCGCGTAGACGGTGTCCGGCGTCGACCCGACCCACCAGTTGAGCAGGTCGAAGTGGTGCGTGGCCTTGTGCACCATCAGGCCGCCCGAGTTGGCCTTGTCGCGGTGCCAGCGGCGGAAGTAGTCGGCGCCGTGCCGGGTGTCGAGCAGCCACTCGAAGTGCACCGACCCGATCTCGCCGACAGCGCCGTCCGCCAGCAACTCGCGGACCTTCTCGTGGATCGGGTTGTAGCGGTAGTTGAACGTGACGGTGACGTTGCCGTCGTTGCGGTGCACGGCGTCGAGGATCTTGCCGGCCGACGGCACGTCCGTCGTCATCGGCTTCTCCGTCACGACGTCACGACCGGCGTCGAGCGCCTCCACGACGTAGGTGTCGTGGAAGCGGTCGACGGTGGTCACGACGACCACGTCGACCTGCTGCTCTTCCAGCATCTTGAGGTAGTCATCGGCGTCGTACGTGGGAACCGGCTCGACCCCCTGTGCAACGAGCCGGTCGTTGTGGACGTCCATCCGGGTGCGGTTCACGTCGGCGAACGCGACCAGCTGACACGTGTCGGCGTGCTCGACCGCGATGGCGTGGATGTGCCGCTCCGCCCGTGATCCCGTGCCGACCACGGCGTAGCGCCTGCGGGCCATCGCAAACCTCCCCGGTAAACGGTTTCCACACGCTAGCCGCACCGGCCCTGACCTCGTCAAGGGTTCCGCGAAAACGTTTTCGCTTGTTTCATGGACATGAACCGTCCAGGCCCGTATGAAGTGCCCATGCCGACCCCTGTTGTGCTCGACTGCGACCCCGGCCACGACGACGCGATCGCGATCCTGCTGGCCGCCGGAGCGCCCGAGATCGACCTGCGCGCGATCACGACCGTGGCCGCGAACCAGACTCTCGACAAGGTCACTCTGAACGCTCGGCGCATCTGTTCGGCGGCCGGAATTTCGGTGCCGATCGCCCGCGGGTGCGACCGCCCGTTGGTGCGGCCGCTGTACGTGGCGGAGGACATCCACGGCGAGTCCGGAATGGACGGACCGGCGTTCGGTGCGATTTCCGTTGACGTGGCTGAGGATCACGCGATTGACGTGATGTATTCGAACATGCCCGCAACCCTGATCGCGACCGGCGCGCTGACGAACGTGGCGCTGTACTTGCAGCGCTACGGAACCGCCACGGTGCGCGAGATCGTGTTGATGGGCGGGTCGACCGAGCGCGGCAACACCACGCCGTACGCGGAGTTCAACATCTACGTGGACCCCGAGGCCGCGCAGATCGTGTTCGACAGCGGCGTGCCGATCACGATGATCGGGCTGAACGTGACGCACCAGGCGCTGGTGACGCCGCCGGTTGTGGCGCGGTTGAACGCTTTGGGGCCGCTGGGCCAGATCTGCGGCGACCTGATGACGTTCTTCGCGGCCACCTACCGCGAGGTGTTCGGGTTCGAGGCACCGCCGTTGCACGACCCGGTGGCGGTGGCGCGGGTGATCGACCCGACGCTGGTGACGTGCGTCGAGGCGTTCGTGGGCATCGAGACCGTGGGAACGCTCACACGCGGCGCGACCGTCGTGGATCTGCACGGGCGGCTGGGCAGGAAACCCAACGCGAAAGTGGCCGTGGGGCTCGACGTGGACCGGTTCTTCGACCGGGTCGTCGACGCTGTGGCCCGACTCACGTAACAGCGTTGACGCCTCCTCGATGATATTTCCGAATGCATCAATCCTGGGGGAAAAACAATGAGCACTCCTGTTCTGCCTGACCAGCCGGAGACCGTCGCGCCGGCCGCTCCGCAGCAGCAGAAGAAGAAGTCCGGTGTCGTGGTGCTGGCGATCGTCGCCGTGCTGCTGCTCGGCGCGGCAGGTGCGTTCGGCGCGCTCTACTTCGTCGAGAAGGGCCGCTCGACCGACCTGTCCAAGCAGGTCGAGAGCAAGAACACCGAGATCGCCGGCCTCACCAAGAAGGCAGAGGACGCGGACAAGCTCGCCACGACCGCCACCGATCAGCGGCGCACGCTGGAGAACGAGAAGAACGCGATGAAGACGTGCCGCGACTCCGCGCGCAAGGTGACCGAGGCGGGCATGGCCCAGGACGAGCAGAAGATCGCGAGCGCTCTCCTCGACATGATGACGAAGTGCTGATCTGACTTCACGACAGGGCCGCGATTCCACGTGAGTCGCGGCCCTTCGCGTTGTGGCCCGGCTCGTGTAACGGCGTGGGCGCGCTCACGATATGTCTCCGAACGCATCAATCCTGGGGGATTTCGATGAGCGCTCTCGCGCGTCCGAAGTGGACCGGCGAGGACGAGATCGCCCGGGGCACGCGATCGACGAGCTCTTCAACAACTGCTGGGCGTAACAGCGTTGACGGTGCGGCGATGATAGGCGCAGGGGGCTACTTCATGGGGGAAAGTCATGACCAATCCAGTCAGTGATCCGCAGCAGCCCGCGGACACCGCGGTTCAGCCGGAGGTCGCGCCGGAGATCACGCCGGCCGGACCGACGTTCGAGGTGTACACGCCTCCCGCGTTCGTTCCGCCGCAGCAGCAGCCTGTCGTGGAGGCTCCTGTCGCACCGAAGCGGAAGAAGACCGGCGTCGTCGTGGTGAGCGTGCTCCTCGTGCTGCTGTTCGGCGCGGCCGGTGCGTTCGGTGTGCTCCTCGTCCAGGAGAAGGACCACTCCGCCGAGCTGTCCAAGCAGGTCGAGGTCAAGGACCGCGAGATCTCCGACCTCACCCGCAAGGTCAAGGAGAGCAAGGACGACGCCACGCGTGCCGTCGACCTGCAGAAGGTAGCCGAGGCCGCGCAGAAGAAGGCGGAGTCGGACGCGTCGTCGTCGCAGAAGTGCCGGGACGCGGCGCGGGAGCTGCGGGCGGCGGCCATCGCCCAGGACATCAACAGGGTCGACGCGGCGGGCAGGGACATCTTCATCCACTGCTGACCCAAGCAGAAAGGGCCGCGACTCCAGGAGAGTCGCGGCCCTTTCGCGTTCGTCAGGTCAGCTGATCGCCCGGTCGCTCAGCAGCGCCCACTGGCTCCAGCCCGCCTTCTCCTTGTAGAAGCGGCGGATCAGCTTGCCGTCGTCGGTACGCGCGAAGACCTCGATCGTCTTGGTCTGCGCGTGGTACATCGCGGTCGGCGCCTCGGCGACCTTGGTGGTGCCGAGCTTGGCCCACGAGGTGAAGCCGTTCGCGGTGGCGCGGGCGTGCTCCACGATGCCGCCCTCGCCGAGCTGCACGACGTCGATCGAGCCGGTCGTCGTGTTGAACACCGCCGACGGAGCGCCGGTGCCCTTGCCGCCCAGCGACTTCCACACACCCGCCGCGTACTGCTCGACGCTGCCGGACGCGGTGCGCACGAAGACCTGGTCGACGGCGACGACCGGGTCGCTCACGACCTGGACGTCACCCTGGTTCTGCCACGCCGTGCCGTCCCACTTGACCAGCTTGTCGTCGGCGGAGCGCGCGTAGACGTCCTTGTCGGCCACGGCCGGGTTGCCCGCGATCTTGCGGTCGCCCAGCGGCGCCCACTTGTCCGTGAAGCGCAGCAGCACGCCGTCCGCGCCGCGAGCGAGGACCTCGACGGCCTTGGTCTTGTCGTTCCACGTCACCACCGGCTCGCCCGCGACGGCCGTGTCGCCCAGCGCGACCCACTTGCCGTCGGTGCGGCGGTAGATCTTGTCGTCGGAGCCGCGCGCGAACACCTCGACGATCTTCGTCTGCGGGTTCATCAGCGCGACCGGGTCGCCGGCGAAGAGCTCAGGACCGAGCTGCTGCCAGCCGTTCCAGCGGCTCGTCTTGTGGAAGTTCGTGATGATCGTGCCGTCCGCGGCGCGCGCGTAGATCTCCAGCTGCTGCTGTCCGGTGTTGGAGATCTGCGGGCCGGAGCTGACGACGGGCTTGTCCGTCACCGGGGTGTCGCTGGGGGTCTCGTTGCCACCCGAGGCGTCGACCACGCCGTTGTAGCGCAGTGGCACGTACTGACGGGCCGTGGCGGCGCTCCACACGCGCTGCACCGGGCGGGACCCGTCCGGGCCCGCCTGCTCGCGGACGATCGGGCGCGTCTTGGCCGCGTCCGCCCAGCCGATGAACAGCGCGACGTGGTTCAGCCGGTCGTTCAGCGCGTCGCCGGGACGGAGGTCCGCCCAGTCGATGCGGTGCGCGACCTGCTCGAGGATATGGGTCGTGTAGGAGATGCGCAGGCCCCAGGCCATCGAGACGTAGCCCGAGCAGTCGGTGCGGTACGCGCCGTACTTGTTGCCGAAGCAGTCGCTCTGGCTGTAGGGCACGCGGGCGCTGATCCACGTGCGCGAGCGCGCCAGGATCTCGCTCCGGGTGATCTTGGAGTTGGCCGCGTACGTTCCGCAGGCCACCCCGCCCTCAGCAGCGACCGCGACGTCTGGCATCGCCAGCGTCGAGCCGAACGTGATGGCCGCTGCGGCGACCGCCAACATCCCCCACGACTTCATGCGGGCCACGGTAGCAAGACCATGTGAGGTTTTGGTCGGGTCGAACGGACCGAATTCGCGGCGAGCGCCCACTTGGGTGACGATCTTGAACAGGCCGTTGTCAGCTGGTTGCGGCCGGTGGAAGAAGGTTCAGCCGGTCAACGGTGAACGGCCAGCCGAACCCTCGGGCAGCGAACTCCGCCCGTGCGGCCGCCGCGATCTCGCCCGCGCGGGCGAGATCACCTTCCTCCGCGGCCAGGATTGCCGTCACCGGTTGCACAGCGAGCCACGTGAGGTCCTGCTCGTCGCTCACCGACGACGCCAGCGCGAGCTCGGCGGCGGCCTCGGCGAGATCACCCCGACGGACCAACGCGTAGGCGAGGTCTACTCGCAGTAGTCCTGTGTCGGCACCGGCCTCGGCGTCGTCCAGCACGGTTCGCAGCCGGTCGACCGCCTCGTCCAGCCTGCCGTCGAGCAACGCGACCCTGGCCCTGATCATGCCCACGTGGGTCGCGCCGATCGCGTCGCCGAGACGGTCGGAGAGGGCCTCGGCCTCGTCCGCGCGCTCCAACGCGCCCACGGAGTCGCCACCCGACAACAACGTCATGCTCTCGTTCACCAGGCCGCGCGCGAGACCGTGTTCATCGCCCAGAGAGCGGTCGATGGCATTGGCGGCCAGATGGTTGCGCAACGATGCGTCGAGGTCGCCCGCGTACATCTGCCCGATGGCCAGCACACAGCCCAACGCCGAGATGTACGTCTGGTTCTCGATGCGCGACGCAACGGCGTACCCGCGTTCCGCCCACGAGATGGTCTGCGCCGGACGTCCGCGCTGGATCTCCGTGATCGCCCGGTAGTAGTAGACGCGGATGGTCAGCATGTCGTCCACGGCCAGCGGCGCGGCCTGGTCCAGCAACGACGTGGCGAGCGTCAGGCGGCCGATCTGCGTGCAGAAGAAGCCGTAGTTGCACAACGCCAACGCCCGCACGTCGTCCGGTACCTCGGCATCGATCAGGTCCTCGTAGATGCGAGCGGCCTGCACGACGAGGCCGCGCACCATCCAGGCGTCCTGCATGTCGACGGCCAGCCGCAGACCGTCCCCGGCACGCGGCGAGCCTGCGGCGGACTCCATGGCGGACAGCAAGTTCGCCCACTCCAGGTAGAGCTCGCCCATCACGGTCGCGGCGTCCGCATGTACGCCGTGCGCCGCCACGAACCCGGAGCACCACGCGAGGTGCCGGGCGCGGACGGCCTCGGCCTCCTCATCCAGTTTGGCCAGCGCGTAGTGGCGGACGGTCTCGAGCATCCGGAACCGCGGCCCCTCGGACACCGCGATCAGGTTGCGGTCCGCGAGCTCGGTCAGCGTCGCGGCGATGTCGGCGACGTCCAGCCCGTCGAACGCGAGGACCTCCTCGGCGGCTTCGAGAGTCCAGCCGCCCAGGAACACGCCCGCACGGCGCAGCACGGCCTGTTGGACGTCATCCAGCAGTTCGTGGCTCCAGTCCAGGGCCGCGCGCAGGCTGCTGTGCCGCTGCCGGCTCCCCCGCAGCCCGCCGACGAGCAGCTTCAACCGGTCGTCGAGGCGGCGCGCCAGCTGCGGCACGGACAACGTGCGGGTGAGTCCGGCAGCCAGCTCGACCCCGAGCGGCAGATGATCAACCGCGGCACAGATGGCGTCCACGTCAGCGGACGGTTCAGCGCCACTGCGGTCGCAGAACAACAGAGCCGCGGCCGACGGAGGCAACGCACCGACGTGCCGAACCTCCTCGCCCTCCACGAGCAACGGCCGTTGCGACGTGGCGAGCACCGACAGCTTCCCCGTGTGCGACAACAGCTCGGAGACGACGGACGAAGCAGCGGACAGCACGTGCTCGGCGTTGTCGACGACGAGCACCGCGCCTTCGAGCTCGGCCAGGTAGTCCTCACCGGCCTCGGCGATCAGCGCGGGCATGATCTCGTCCTCCGCGCGCACCGCCGTGAGATCCAGCCACACGACGGGCCGTTCGACGACCCGTGCGACCTCCAGCGCCAGCCGCGTCTTGCCACTGCCGGCGACACCCGTCAACGTCACGAGCCGCGTGACCGACAACCGTTCGGCGACAGCGGCCCGATCCGCGTCGCGCCCCAGGAACGTCGTCCCCGCGGCAGGCAACCGCCGCTTCGGAGCGGAACCGGGAGCCTCCTGGCGCAGGATCTGCAGCTCCATCGACACGGTCTCCGGCGCCGGATCCACGCCGAGCTCGTCGGACAGCCGCTCCCGCAACCGCGACAGCACGGCCAGCGCGTCCGCCTGCCGCCCGCCCCGGTACAACGACAGAGCCAGCAGGCAGCTCAGCCGCTCGTGCAACGGGTGCGAGCCGACCAGCTCCTCCAGCTCGGCCCGCAGCTCGATCCCCGCGCCGCCGTCGAGCAACGCACCCAGATACGCGACACGGAGATCCACGCGCAGACCGTCGAGGCGCTCCCCCTCGGCGAAACCGAACGGCACCGCGCGCAAGTCCGCCAACGAGTCGCCACGCCACAACGCCAACGCCTGGGCGATCACCTCGCGCGACCCGTCGGACAACGCGGCCTCGGCAGCGACCACATCGGACGGTGACGCGTCCAGCACGTAGCCCGCACTGGTCCGCGACAAAGCGGAAGCAGCCTCGCCGAGGTTCGCCCGCAACCGCGACGCGAGCACCCGCAAACGCTCGCGCGGCCGGGCCAGGTCGACGTCGCCCCACAGGTCCCTGGCGAGCCGCTCGTCGGACACGGCGACACCGCGCGCGAGCGACAGGCGAGCGACCAGCGCGCGTTCGAGCGGCCGGTCCAGCGTGATCGTGACATCGGAAACCCGCACGTCAACGGGCCCGAGGAGGTGTACCGACAGGAGAGGCACAAGGTCAGCATCTCACCGGTGAGACGTCCGTGAAACGCCGGGTCGCCACGCTTCAACCCATGGACATCACGACGTTGAGCACGGCGGTCAGGGGAACCGTGCGCACGCCGGACTCCGGGGGGAGTGCCGCGGTCGCCGAGGTGCGGGTGGCCACACCGCACGACATCTCGGCGACCATGCGGTTCGCGTCGCAGCAACGGATCCGGGTCACCACGAGCCGGAAGCCGAGCCCGGACGAGCTGGCGCTGGACCTGACCGCGTTGAAGGGGATCACGGTCAGGGACGGCACGGCCGAGGTGCAGGCGGGGGCCACCTGGGCGGAGCTGGACGCGGCGACGCAGGCGCACGGGCTCGCCACACCGGGCCCGAGGCTGTCGCGCACCTCGGTGGTGGGCGCCGTGCTGGGGAGGGCACAGGGCTGGCTGACGCCGTTGCACGGAACGACCAGGGACAACCTGGTCCGCGCCGAGTGCATCACGGCCGACGGCCAGTTGGTCACCACCGAGGAGCCGGAAGGCGTGATCACGAGCGTCACGCTGAAGCTGCACCCGTTGGACCACAAGGTCTACGGCGGCGTGCTGCTGTACCGGCTGGCGGACGCGCCTGCCGCACTGGGGGTGCTCGGCGAGCTCGCGCGGAGGGGGCGCGAGTTCGCCGGGCTGGCCGCCTACGTCACGGCACCGCCGGAACGGTTCGTGCCGGGTGATCTCGTCGGCCGCCGGGTGCTCGCGGTCGTGCCGGCGTTCCTGGGCGACCCGGTGATCGGGGCGTCTTATGCCAGGCCGTTGCGGGTGAAGGCAAGGCCTTTGGTCGATCAGGCCCGTCCACTGCCCTATGTGGAACAACAGTCGCTCTTCGATCGCCATGTGCCCCACGATCTGCGCTGCCAGACCAGCGAGGTCCCCGCGTTGACGACCGAACTGCTGCGCCACTTCGAGGACACGAGCAACGCATTCAGGGTCCTGGTCCCGAACCAGTCGGGCTGGACCGTGCACGAGGGAGAACAGTGAGAACCACCATCATCGCCGCGCTCGCTGTCGTACTCGCGGGCTGCAGCACCGCCGCGACGTCCACGACGAAGACGCCCGAACCGCAGGCCACCCAGCAGCAGGACAAGAAGGCCAACGCGACCGGCGAGGTCAAGGACGGCGACTCCCGCTCCGGTGACATCGCAAGCGCCGACGAGCAGGACAAGTACGACATCGACCTGGGCGACGCCACTGAGTTCGAGCTCGTCGACGTCGAGGGCGAGGTCGACTTCAAGGTCGCCACGGCGGAGGAGAGCGACGCGAACCAGAAGGGCAACGGCCTGCCCGGCCCGAACCAGTTCGGCGTCACCGCGCCCGGCAGGCACAAGCTCGTCGTCTCCGGCCACGAGGGCGCGCAGGGCAAGTACAGCTTCCGCCTGGTGACGCTGAAGAAGCGCGCGTTCGACGCCAAGCCCGGCGAGGTCAAGGGCAAGCTCGACGTGCCGGGCCGCGTCGACGTCCACACGTTCGCCGAGGCGAGTGTGGAGATCGAGGACGGCAAGCCGTGCGAGGACATCCAGCTCGGCTTCTCGACCGAAGCCGAGGACGAGGCGAAGACCTACACGCCGCACTACGTCTGCTGGAACCCCAAGCACGAGGGCGAGAACGGCAAGACGCAGATCATCATCTGGTCGGAGAGCGGCAAGACCGGCGACTACTCGTTCACGGTTCGAGCACGCTGACGTAGCGACGCGGGACGTACAGCTCGGAGCCTGTCTCGTAGGGATAGGTGACGGAACGCAGGCGGGTGCGGTGACCACCCGCCTGCTCGTACGCCCAGTACCGGCCGGGTTCCTCGGCCCACGCCGCGAAGATCACGACGTGCCGGGTCTCGTTCGTGCCGTCCGCACGGATGATCACGTCGCCGGCCTTCAGCTCCTCCGGCAGGATCAGGTTGCTGACCACGACGAGAGCGGGCGTGTCGAGCCCCCCGTGGCGGTCTTCCGGTTTGCCCGGCAGCCCCCACGCCATCGACACGAACCCCGAGCAGTCGGCGCGGTAGATGCCGTGCTCGTTCTGGTGGAACTTCGTCTGACTGTACGGAACCGAGTCGCGCAGCCACGAACAGGCGCGCTCCACGATCTCGGAGCGGCTGATGAGGCGGCCGGCGGCACGTGCGGTGGTCACGCGCCCATCGTCAGCGGCGAACCTCTAAGTCCTCTGCAAGCTGTCTATAAGATCGGCATCCGTGATCTCCGCGGTCACCCAGGCGAGCGGGTAGCGCAGCTCGATGGTGTCGATTTCCCTGGTCAGACGCACTCCCGGCAGGACTTTGCGCACCAGGGCGAGCATCCCCTCGTTGTCCGGCAGCATCGAGCCGTTGAGCTCCGCGACGCCGAGACGGGCCGCGATCGCGGTCAGCTCCTCCAGGAGCCGCGTGGCAACGCCGCGGCGTTGCCACAGGTCGACGACGGCGACCGCGATCTCCGCACCGCACTCGCCGGTCTTGATCAACCGGGCGATGCCGACCGGGTCACCGCCAATCCGGGCGCACACGGCCGCGTGCCGTTCCCCGTCCACGTCGACCAGCACGCGTCGCGCGGACGCGGTCAGCCTGGGCGTCGGAGAGTGAAACCGCAGGTAGCGGCTTCGAGCGGACAGTCCGGCGAACACGGCGTCGACAGCTTCCGGCGCGGTGTCGCGGTTGAGCTCGGTGACGCGCATGAGGATCGACTCCCTGGGTTCGGAATCCGAACTGTAGCTGAGTTCGAAAAACGAACGCAAGGAGTATTCTGTGCTCCATGCCGTACGCGAGTTTCGCCAGCATGCCCTGCACCCTGGGCCGCCCCGCCGCGCTGCTGGGCGAGCGCTGGACGTTGTTGCTGCTCCGCCAGATCTTCCTGGGCACGCGCCGGTTCGAGGACTTCCAGGCCACGATGGAGATCTCCCGCAGCGTGCTGACCGACCGCCTGAACGTGCTACTTCAGGAGGGTGTGCTCAAGCGCGTGCCGTACCACGATGAGGGCCGCACCAGGCACGAGTACCGGCTCACCGAGAAGGGCCGCGAGCTCTACCCGGTGATGATGGCGCTGCGGACGTGGGGCGAGAAGTGGATGTCGACCGAGGAGGACGAGTCGTTCCACCTGCACCACCGCGACTGCGGCGGCGGTGTGCGGGCGAAGGTCGAGTGCACCGACTGCGGTGCCGAGCTGAGCGCGCGCGACGTGCAGGTGACGGCGCGCTCGTGAACTTGTCCTGACAACTGCCGAAGCCCGGGTGAACACGAGCTTCTACGTATTGCTGAAGACGGTTGCAGACCGCAACTCTTCTTGTCATGACAAGAGCTGCTCTTGCGTTACTGCTGCCCCTGCTGCTGGTGACCCCGGCCGCTGTCGCCGCACCGGCGAAGACGCCGAAGGTGCTGGTGATCGGACTCGACGGCACCCGGTACGACAAGCTGCTGGCCGCCGACACCCCCAACGTCCACGCGCTGCTGAACCGCGGCTACGGCGCCCGCAGCGCGCTGTACGGGTCGGGCATGGCCCAGACCTCCAGCGGCCCCGGCTGGTCCACGATCCTCACGGGCGTGTGGCCGGACAAGCACAAGGTCAAGGACAACTCCTTCTCCGGCAACGCGTTGACGTCGTACCCGAGTTGGCTGGAGCGCGCGAACACGGCGAACCCCGCGCTGTCGACGTACGCGGCGGTGGACTGGAAGCCGATCAGCGACCAGATCCTGCGGGGCGGCCAGGACCGCAAGTACGTGCTCGACGGTGACGCGGCCGGCTACCCCGGTTCCGACGAGAAGATCACCGTCGACGCCGAGCAGCACCTTCGCACCAACGCGGCCGACGCCTCGTTCGTCTACCTCGGCCAGGTCGACATCGCGGGCCACAACAACGGCGCAGACTCCTCGCAGTACACCGCGGCGATCCGCACCGTCGACGCGCAGATCGGGCGTCTCGTCGCCGCTGTCGAGTCGCGTTCGACCTACGCGTCCGAAGACTGGCTGATCATGGTCACCACCGACCACGGCCACACGGGCGCGGGTGGCCACGGCGGTGACACGCCCGAGGAGCGGATGACGTTCGTGATCTCCACTGGCGCGGCTCGCCCCGCCGTGGCGCCGAAGCTGGTCGACGTCGCGGCGTCCGCGCTGAAGCACCTCGGTGTTCCGGCCACTTTGGACGGTTACGCGCTCGGCAGCGCGCCGGTCGACGCGTTCGACTCGGTGACGTTGAAGCCGCGCCAGGACGAAACCGGTGTGCCTGCTTCGGTTCTCGGATGGACGCATCAGGGTCCGGCAGGCTGGACGGTGACCACCTCGTCGTCGATGCCGCAGGGTGTCGCGGAGTGGCAGGGCTGGTCGTTCACCACCGACGACTTCTGGACGCGCACCCAGGCAGGACAGCAGCGTGAGGCGAACGTCCGCGCGCGTGGCGTCTTCGCCGTCGCGGACCCGGACGAGTGGGACGACAAGGGTTCGCCGTCGTCGAGCGGCAAGTTCGACTCGACGATGACCTCGCCTGGTTACGACGTGACCGGCAAGACGAGCGTGAAGCTCGACTACGTCTCGCACTACCGCCAGGAAGGTGCGCAGAAGGCGGCCGTGAGCGTGTCGTTCGACGGCGGCCCCGCACAGGTCGTCAAGACGCACACCGCGGACGGCCTCGCCCAGCAGATCTCGCTGACCGTGGCCGTCCCGTCCGGTGCGCGCACCGCCAAGGTGTCGTGGCGGCTCTACGACGCCGGCAACAACTGGTACTGGGCCGTGGACGCCCCGCGCCTGTCGTGAGTCACAGGGCTGAGCGCCATCCGCCGGCGCTCAGCCCGTCCAGCTCCTTCGCTTCCCGTGCGCCGAGCTGTGCGAACAACTCCTTGGACTGCAACCACATCTCGTCGTTCGCGGTCGCGGCGGCGAGATCACGCATGGTGCGGGCCCGCCAGATCGGCAACCCCAGCCCGGTCCACTGCGCGAGCGCATCTTCAAGCAGCGCAGCAGCTTCGTCGTCCCGGCCCTGAGCCAGCGCGACCTCGCCGAGCGTCCGCGTCATCAGCGCGACGCCGAACCTGTCGTGCTGCCGTGTGCAGACCTCCAGGCACTCAGCCAAAAGGTCGTCGACACCCTCCAGCTCGCCCGCCCGCAGCGACGCCTTCGCCAGCGACTGAGCCGCGTACGTGGCACCGAGCTCGTCCCCCGCCTCCCGCAGGATCTGCTCGGCTTCCCGGCTCAGCACAACGGCTTCCGCGAACGCGCCGGCGGCCCGGTGGCACAAGCTCAAGCCGCGCAACGCCAACGCCTCACCGCGCTGGTCGTCCTGCGCCTGGTAGAGCTCGACGCACCGCTTGAACGCCTTCGTCGCCTCGGCCAGGTCGCCGTGGTCGCGGTGAATCGCGCCGACGCCGTAGCTCGCCGCCGCCACCACCCCGTCGTCACCGAGCTCGATCGCCTGGTCGAGCAGCTCGCGGGCGCGCTCGAACTCCGCCAGGTCGCGGTAGACCGTGCCCATGCCGACGCACGCGACGGCGAGCGTCTCCGGTTCGTCGATCTCGCGTGCGATCTCCGCCGCCTGCTGGAAGCTCGTCAGCGCCGCCGCGAAGTCGTCCTGCTCGTACCGCAGCTGCCCGAGCCCGGCCAGCAGCACCGCCTCCGCCCGCCGGTTGCGGCGTTCCCTGGCCGACCTCAGCGCGACCTCGTGAGTGCGCTGCCAGTTGCCGAACTCGTTGCGCGCCGCGAAAGGCGACGACAGCAGCGACGTGATCACGGTCGTGGTCAGCTCGTCGACACCGAGGTCGTGAGCGCGTTCGACCGCGCGCACCACCGCGTCCGTCTCGGAGTGCAGCCAGCCCGTCGGGTCTTCTTCGACGTCCTCCCCCAGCCGCGGATCGACCTCGATCTCGGTCTGGAGCTGGGGCCGCAGTCCCAGCGTCACGCGCGGCAGCTTCTTCACGCCGGTCTCGACGAGCGCGAGCCACGTCTCCAGCAGCCGCGTCACGGCCTCCGTCACGGGTTCGCCCGCGGCCTGCTCGGTGCCGAAGAGCTGCACCAGGTCGTGGAACCGGTAGCGCACCCGGCCGATCTGGTCGACACCGGCGACGTCCACGAGGCGCAGGTCGACGAGGTGCTCGACCACGTCTTCCGCGTCGTACGGCGAGATGTCCAGCAACGGCGCGGCGATCCACGCCCCGAAGTCCGGCAGGTCCAGCACCGACAGCAGGTGGAAGGCCTTGCGGTGCCGGGCGTCCAGCTCGGAGTAGTTGAGCTTGAGCGACGACCGGATCGCGAGGTCGCCGGTTTCCAGTTCGTCGAGTCGCCGGCGCTCGTCCGACAACCGCTTCGCGAGCGTCTTCAACGGCCAGTGCGGGCGCGCCAGCAGCTTCGCCCCGGCGGCCCTGAGCGCGAGCGGCACACCGCCGCACAGCTCCGAGATCCGTTGCGCCGCTTCGGGTTCCGCGCCGACCCGCTCGCTGCCGACGATCCGGCTGAGCATCTCCTCGCTGACGACCGAGTTGAAGAACCCGAGCTCGATCGGCTCCGCGCCCTCCAGTCCGGTGAGCCTGCTGCGGCTGGTGATGATCACGAAGCAGTTCGCGTTGCCCGGCAGCAGCGGCCGGACCTGGGCCTCGCTGCGGGCGTTGTCGAGCACGATCACCAGCCGGCGGTCCGACACCGTGCGCCGGTACAGCTCGACCCGCTCGTCCGGTGCGGCGGGCTGGTCCTGGCCGGGGATGCCGAGCAGCCCGAGGAACCGCCCGATCACCTCCTGCGGCTCCAGATCCCGCCCCGCACCACGAAGATCCGCGAACAGCTGGCCGTCCGGGTACGACTTGCGCAGCAGGTGCGCGGCGTGCACCGCGAGCGCGGACTTGCCCGCCCCACCGAAGCCCGACACGACCACCGTCGGCGTCGCGGTGCGCTCCTCCTGCCCCTCGGTGAGTCTGAGGACCTGCTTGAGCGCTTCCTCGCGGCCGGTGAAGTCGCTGATGTCCGGCGGCAGGTGGTGCGGGACGACCTGCTGCGTGGTCACGACCGGCGCCGTCGCCACGACGGTCTTCGGCGGCGCGACCTCCAAGGTGCCGTTGAGGATCGCCGTTTGCAGGTCCCGCAGCTTCTCGCCGGGCTCGATGCCGAGCTCGTCGAGCAGGTACTCGCGGGCGTCGCGGTAGACGTTGAGCGCGTCCGCCTGCCGTCCCGCGCGGTGGAACGCCCGCATGAGCAGTTCGCGGGTGTCCTCGCGGGCCGGGTGGGCGTGGGCGAGCGAGGACAGCCTGGCGATGGCGTCCTCGACCCGGTTCTGCGCCAGTTCGCAGCGGCCGAGCCCCTCCTCGGCGCTGAGCCTCGACTCCTCCAGCGTCAGCGCGTGCCCGCGGGCGAACGCCGACTCGACGCCGTGCAGCGCCGGACCGCGCCACAGCGAGAGACCGTGCTGGTAGTGCGTGATGGCGGTGGCCGGGTCGTCCGCCCGTTCCGCCTGCCGTGCCGTGGTCAGGTGCCTGTTGAACTGCTCGACGTCGCTGTCCACGTCCAGGAGGTAGCCCGGCGCCCTGGTGACCAGGGCTTTGCCGACGGCGCGTCTCAACGAGGACACGTAGGTGTGCACGAGCGCGCCCGCTGTCTGCGGCGGTGACTCGTCCCAGATCAGGTCGATCAGCCGTTCCACCGGCACGACCTGACGTGGTTGCAGCAGCAGTGCCGCCAGCAGTGTTCTCGGCTTCGGTCCGCCGAGGCTCACCTGTCTGTCGCCGACCCACACTTCGACCGGCCCTAGTACGAGCGCTCGCACGCTCACACCTCCATCCCCCAGATGACCTTCAGGTGCGGTACGAGAATGCATCATCCTCGCCCATCGCGACACGTTTCAGCGTTCGGAGAACCGGTGCGGTCTCGATCTCCCTCACCCCGTCGAGGCTCCCCAGGCTCTCGGTCAGGTACTCGTACAACTCTCCTCCGCTCCGGCACGTCACGCTGGCGACCAGGTTCGCGGGTCCTGTTGTGGCCGCTGCGAAGTACACCTCCGGGTGGGTGGCCATGGTTGCCCCGATCCCGGCGAGATTCCGGGGTTCCACCCGCATCCACAGCCTGGCCTGCGTGGGGAAACCGAATCGTGATGGATCGGCGTCCAACTGCAGCTCCAGCACACCCGATCTCCTGAGGTGCTCCACCCGTCTGCGCGCGGTCGACTCGGACGTCTTCGCTTTGGTGGCCAGCTCGGCGAAATTCGCGCGGCCGTCCGCTTCGAGCGTTTTGAGGAGTGCCTCGTCGAGCGGGGTCAGTTCGGTGGGTGGTTCCGGTTCGACTTCCGGGTCGAGTGCGGCGACCTCGTCCGGTTCCAGGCAGGCGATGCCGCGCCACGTGCCGGGCGACGCGAAGCCCCGCAGGATGTTGTGGGCGCTCACGTCCACCAGACGTCTCGGCAGCCGGTCGAGGAGCAGCTCGTCCGGGGTCTGCACCTGTTGGAGGCACGAGATCTCGGTGCCGCCGGACATCAGGTGCACCCAGAAGGTGTCGTCGCGTTTCGCGAGCGCCTGGGCCAGTGCGGGGCCGGCGTCCGGGGTGCAGCGCAGTCGCAACGTCCAGGCGTGGTGGCCGAGGCGGAACCGGTTGAGCGCACCCCGCACCCTGATGCCGTGCTCCTTCAGGCGGAGGTAGCGGCGGGCGGCGGTGTGTTCGGAGACGCCGAGGACGTCGGCGATCTTCGCGAACGGGGCGCGGCCGTCGATCTGGAGCGCGTGCGCCAGTCTCCGGTCGAGGGATTCCACCTTTCGGATGGTAGTTCGTGGCGGATTCCGCCGCATTCCTGCTTTTGGCCGCTGGATCGAGTTTGCTCTGGCCAGGCTGGGCGCATG
Organism: Lentzea sp. NPDC051838; assembly: GCF_040681245.1. Classification (NCBI taxonomy): domain Bacteria; kingdom Bacillati; phylum Actinomycetota; class Actinomycetes; order Pseudonocardiales; family Pseudonocardiaceae; genus Lentzea; species Lentzea sp. NPDC051838. Next base: position 129,822 of record NZ_JBFAYI010000019.1, on the reverse strand, counting down.
GTTGATTTCGAGGGGTTCTACCGGGGTGGCGCGCTGGTCGAGGGAATGCCGCACACCGGTGTGCCGTGGGACATCGGGGCGCCGCAGCCCGTCGTCGTGGCGTGGGAGGCCGCCGGGCGGTTCCGCGGGCACGTGCTGGACGCCGGGTGCGGGACGGGCGACAACGCGCTCTTCCTCGCCTCGCGCGGGTTTCGCGTCACGGGTGTGGACATTGCACCATCCGCGATCGAGACGGCTCGCTCTCGTGGTGACGGCGTCGAGTGGGTGGTCGGATCCTCGTTCACCGGACCGTTCGACACCGTGCTGGCGAGTGCGTTGTTCCACTGCCTGCCGGTTTCAGGACGTCCTGGACTGATGGTGTCGTTGCGCGCCGCGGCAGCCGATGGGGCGTTGCTGAACCTGACGTCGCTCGCCGTCGAGGGCGGGCCGTTCGAGGTGAGCGCGCCGGAACTGCGGTCCGCGGTGGAGGACGCCGGCTGGGAGATCACCCGGTTCTCGTCGGACACGATCGTGCTGACCGGCGTCAACGACCTGCCGTCGCTGCCCGTGTGGGTCGTGGAAGCTACCGCAGCGAGTCGAGATGGCGGCGCAGCAACGACACCATGAGTTCCGGGGTCATCCGGTCCGGGTGCAGCACGCCGTCGACCGTGAGGCCGTTCAGCAGTGACGCGAGCCGTTCCGCTTCCAGCTGAACGTCGATCTCGCCCACCGTCCCGTGTTCGGTCATCACTGTCAGGGCTCGGTGGCACAATTGGCGGAGTCCGTCGTAGAGCCGTTCGGCGTGCGGCCTGAGCGACGGACGGGTGCGCGCCGCAGTCACGAAAGCAAGCCACAGCACGGCTTCGTCGCGCCTGCGGTCGTCCAGCGGCAGCACCTCGGACAGCACGCGTTCTCCCGGTCGGCGGAGATCTCCGGTGCGGTCTCCGAGCGACTGCACGTGGGCCATCACGCGTTCGTCGATCGAGTGGATCAACGCTTCGACCGCGAAGATGATCATGTCGTCGTGGCTGTCGAAGTAGTGCCGGATCGAGCCGATCGCGAGGCCTGCTTCCTCGGCGACGTTGCGCAGTGACGCCTGCTCGACGCCGTCCCTGACGACCACGCGGAACACCGCCTCGGCGACGGCTTGGCGACGGGCCACGGGATCGACGACTCTCGGAGACACCTGCCTTTTGTAGCATGACCCTGCTAGTTTAAGTAGCAAGGTCATGCTACTTAGGGGGATGTCGATGACATATGTGCTGATAGCGGCCGGTGTGCTGTACGTGCTCGTGCGCCGGTTCGTTGGCGAGCCCTTGAACGCCAGGGACCTGCTGGCGCCGCCCGCGTTCCTGCTGTTCTTCGGGATCCGGGCGCTGGAGGGCTTTCACCTGATCTACCTGCTGCCGCTGGCGGTGGGGTTCGCGTTCGGTGCGTTGCGGGGCATGACGATCAAGCTGTTCAGCCGCGACGGCCACCTGTGGCAGCGGTACACGCCATGGACGTTGCTCGTGTGGGTGACGTCGATCGGCGCCTCGCTCGGTCTGGGCCTGCTGGTCGGCGGGCACGCGCCGACGCAGCTGTCGATCGGCGTGAGCATGCTCGGCGAGCTGTGCACGCTCGGCGCCAAGGCTCTTAACACAGGAGTGCCCTTCGCGCCCGAAAAGAAGGCACTGTCCGACAACGTCCGCGAGCGGTTCTATGGGAGGCATGGAGCGTCGTGACTTCCTCGTCGGAACCGGGCTGCTCGCCGTCACGCCGACCGCCGCGTCGGCCGCGCCGGGACTGGACTGGGGCGCCGTGCGCCGCGAGTTCCGGCTCGATCCGACGCTGACCAACCTGGGGTTGTTCTACCTGGCGTCGAACCCGCGCTCGGTGCGTGCGGCGGTCGACACGTTCAAGCGCAAGCTCGACGCCAACTCGCACGACCTGATGCCCGCGCAAGCCGAGGAGGTGGCCGCCGCCCTCGGGCAGTACGTAGGTGGCGCGGCGAATGACATCGCGTTGGTGCCCAACACGACCATCGGGCTGTCGATCGTCTACGGCGGGCTGCGGCTGCGCGCGGACCAGGAGCTGCTGCTCAGCGACCAGGACCACGCGTGGCACCAGCAGGCCGCGCAACTCGCCGCCGGACGGGCCGGGGCGCGCGTCAGAATCGGGACGCTCTATGAAAGTTCGGCCCGCGTGACCGAGGACGAGGTCGCCACCCGGTTGCGGAGTTCCATCACGCCGCAGACCCGTGCCGTCGGCATCACGTGGGTGCAGTCGAGCACGGGCGTGCGGATGCCGGTGCGAGCGTGCGCGGACGTCGTCGCCGAGGCCAACCGCGGCCGTTCTGCTGCCGACCGCTGTCTGTTGATCGTCGACGGCGTGCACGGTCTGGCCGCCGTCGACGCGGACGCGGCCCGGCTGGGTGCCGACGTTTTCGTTGCGGGAACGCACAAGTGGCTGTTCGGGCCGCGCGGCACCGGCATGGTCTGGGTGAATCCTGCCGTCAGCGACCAGATCGTGCCGTTGCTGCCGAGCCTGAGCAACCGCAGCGCGACAGCAGCCCTCGGCCCTGGTGGCTTCCACCCGTTCGAGCACTACTACGGGGTGCGCGCGGCCGTCGAGTTCCACCAGGGGCTGGGCCGTGACCGGGTGGCCGCCCGCATCGCCGAGCTGGCTGCCCGGTTCAAGGACGGTCTCGCCGCGATCCCCGGCGTCGTGATCCACACACCGCGTGATCCTTCGATGTCGGCCGGGTTGGCGTGTTTCGACGTTCCCGGCCAGACCGGAGATCAGGTCGTGGCAAGGCTCGCCGCGAAACGCATCCAGGTCACGACGGCGGCGTACCGCATCCCGTACGCGCGGGTCGGAACGTCCATTCTGAACACACCCGAGGAGATCGATCGGACGTTGAAGGAGATCCGCGCGCTCTAGATCCGTGGCAGCAAAGCGGTTCCGGCCGGTGCCAGCTCGACGCTGGTCGTCTCCACCTCCGGGCGGTTCATCGCCTCGTGCGCGGCCCACCCGCCTCCCAGAACGGCCGCCAACAGCCCGGCCGCGATGAACGGCGTCGTCGGAAGGTGGCGCTTCGGCCTGGCTTCCTCGCGCGGCTCCGGCAGCCAGACGGCGGGCTGCTCAGCCGGTTCCGGTTCCAGCTGCCTGGCTTCGAGGTACGCGCCCATCGCGGCCGCGCCGTCCGGTGCCCGCATCACCGCGATGCCCAGCCTCGCGGAGATCTCCTTGGCCACCAATGGAATTCGCGACGAGCCACCGACGAGCAGGATGACGTCCGGCTCGCACAGTCCGGCCGCTCGGACGACCCGTTCCAGGGCGTCGACGGCCAGCTCGACGGACGGTCTGATGATCGCCTCGAACTCCAGCCGGCTGAGCCTGACCTCGCGCACTTCGCGCACCTCGTTCGAGACCACCGGAATCCGCACCTCGGGGTAGCTGCCGAGCAGTTCCTTGGCCTCGACGCAGCTCTGGACGAGCTCCTGGCTGTGCGTGCCGATCTTCGCCACGACGTGCTCCACCACCAGGTCGTCGAGGTCGAACCCGCCGAGGTCGACCCGCTCAGGGCGGCCGGCGGTGAGGAACACACCCTGCTTGCGCAGCAACGTGATGTCCGCGGCCGTCGCCCCGAAGTCGAACACCGCCACCGCGCTGTGCTCCGGCAGCACCACCGTGTCGTCGAACGCGATGGCCGCGGCGTGCGGTGCGGGCACGAACAACACGTCCGCACGCCCCTCGTCGATGAGGTCCAGGCGCACCTGTTCGAGGTGCTCGTGCGGCCAGGACAACGGATGCGTCATCGCGACCCGGCTCGGTGCTTCCCCGAGCCTCGACGCGAGGTCGCCGAGAATCTGCGCGACCTCCCTGGCCGGGGCGTCGTGACGACGCCGGGCGCGGGTCGCGACGCCCCGGTCGGTGGTGATGGTGGTGCCTGCGGATCCGAGATCGAGCCCAACCTGGTACGACATGTGCGGGTCACCCCTCATGTGCGGACACCCAACACACGTACGTCTCAGTTCGTCCGGTTCACCCCTTCATCAGAAGTTCCGCGGCGACCGCGGCGCCGTCCGTGCGAACCCGCGTGCCCACCTCGGCGGCTTCGTCGGCAAGGTCGAGCACCTCGGCGAGGACCTCGGTCGTGACCGCCGTGCTGGAGCGGCCGATGCCGAGCCGTTCGACCTGGTTGCCCCAGTAGTACTGGTCGTACATGTGGGGCAGCACGATCTGCGGCCTGCCGGCGGCCGCGGCGGTCGTGGTGGTGCCCGCACCGCCGTGGTGCGCGATCGCGGCGACCCGGCGGAACAGCGCCTGCTGGTTCACCTCGCCGATCGCGATGCAGTCGGGTGCGTCGTCGGCGAGCTGCAAACCGGCCCAGCCCTGTTGCAGGACAACGCGTTTGCCCAGCTTGCGCGCGGACTCGACGGCCTGGTGCGCGGCGTCGTGGGCTCCGTGCATGCTGCCCAGCCCGAAGTAGACCGGTGGCTCGCCGTCGTCGAGGAACGCTTCGAGCTCCTTCGACAACGGCCGCTGGTCATCCATCAGCCAGGCGCCCGTCGTGACGAGCTCGCCAGGACCGGGCCACGGGCCGAGCACCGGATCCGCGGCGAGCCACGGGGCGTCGCTGAAGATGTGGTCGCGGACGTCGTCGACCGGATACAGGCCGAGTTCGGCGCGTTCGGCGTTGATGGTCTCGCGCGCGTGACCGAAGAGCGGGCGTTGCTGTTCCCATTGCCGGAGGTTTTCCTCGGGCGTTCCGTTCACCGGAACGCGACCCAACATCGCGGGCGGTGCGTGATTGGGCGAAGGCAACGTGTTCGCGCAGAAGCTCGCATACACGTAATGCGCATTCACGCTTTCCGCGACCGACCGCGTGGCGTGCTGCAGCGCGCCACCCGCCACCAGGACGTCCGCTCCTCGTGCCGCCTCGCCGATCACCCGGAACTGCTCCCGCACCGACTCCTCGGCCAGTCGTGCCAGGTCACCGGGCTTGACGTCGGCAGACCTGAACGTCCGCAACATCGGCCCGACCGGCGTGAAGCCGACCCCGTTGCTCGTCACGAGCTCCTCGAAGTCCGGAGGCGCGACCACGTGCACGTCGTTGCCAAGCGCCTTCAGTTGCACGGCCAGCGCGGTGACCGGCTGCGCCTCTCCCCGCGAGCCGATCGTGGACACCAGAAATAGCATCGTGAAATCCCCTCTGCTTCAGGGAACGAATTGTGAGGGCGACCCGGGGTCTTGCGGCAAGTCCCCCGGTGCGTTATAAGTTCCAATGGGGGCAATCACTGGGGGGTGATCGCATCTTCGAGCCGTACCTGGCCGACTACCGCTACTACGCGCTGTTCAGAGATGGGCGCGGCATGTCCGACGTCCTCAACGCCCAAGGTCTCTACCGCTCTGTCACCGTCTACGAGGAGCAACGGTACGAGGGCCACGGCAGGTGGGGGTCGAGCCGAGATCTGTCGTATGCCCGCGAGCGCGACTCCGACGACGAGTACCGCGAGGCGACCCCGGCCGAGATCGAGCAGCTCATGCGCCGGACCGACGCCGAACGGCCAGAGCCACCGCCACGGCAGCAGGACGAGGAGCCGGCCGCCGTTCTCGCGCTGCTGGCGGCGCGGCGGCGAGCCGAACCGGTGGACGGCCACTACTACTTCGCGGAGTTCGACGGGCTGGGCGACGTCGTGAACGTCGACCGCGCGCACGCCTTGATCCGCTGCCCGGCGGACGGCCACGGGAACTGGGAGTTGTTCCTGCACGACGGGACGTGGGTGCTGAGCCAGGAGCCCCGGCAGAGGTACGTGCGGCCGGTCGGCCGCGAGGACGTCCAACGGATCAGCCTGGGCAGGGAAACCGCGGAAGTCAGGTACTTCGACGTCTGGCTCGGCGGCGCCGTGAAGGACGGGGGCTACCAGCACGTCCTGGTCCGCCGCACAGGCTCGGCCGACGAGACGATCGACGACCTCGGCTGGCAGGCCACCGACCTGTTCGCGCGGCTGGAGCCCGGCTGGTGGGTGCTGGAACTAGGCGAGCGCGGTTTCCGCAGTTCCCGCTACATCGCCGTGATGACGACACGCGGACCGAGCTTCGGTTACCAGGCGGTCTTCCGCAAGGGCTACAGCGTCTACGACCTGGACAACATCCTCTTCCTGGCCAAGCGCATGCCGAACCCCTACGAGCTCGAGTACGAGCTGTGGACACCACGCGGCTGGGAGCGGACGTACAGCATGCTGGTCGGGTACACCACGCTCCCGATCTCCGAGGAGGAGTTCGAGCGGCTGGCGGCACTCCACCGGTACCCGAAGCATCCCAACCCCTGAAGCCCGCCACCACACGGAGGCGGGCTGCGGCGGCACAGCGGTTAGTGGGCGGCGTCGTCCCAGGAGCGGCCGACACCCACCGAGACCTCCAGCGGCACCGAGAGCTCGTAGGCGTTGCCCATGTGCTCGCGCACCAGGGCTTCGACGGCCTCGCGCTCGCCTTCCGCGATCTCCAGCACCAGTTCGTCGTGCACCTGCAGCAGCATCCGGGACCGCAGGCCTGAGGACTCCAGAGCGCGGTAGACGCCCAGCATGGCCACCTTGATGATGTCCGCGGCACTGCCCTGGATCGGCGCGTTGAGAGCCATGCGCTCGGCCATCTCGCGGCGCTGACGGTTGTCCGAGGTGAGGTCCGGCAGGTAGCGACGGCGACCCAGAACCGTTGCGGTGTAACCGTCCTTGCGAGCCTTCTCGACGATCTCGTTGAGGTAGTCGCGGACACCACCGAAGCGCGAGAAGTACGCCTCCATCTGCTCGCGCGCCTCTTCGGTCGGGATGCGCAACTGCTGCGAAAGACCGAAGACGGACAAGCCGTACGCGAGACCGTAGGACATCGCCTTGATACGACGGCGCATCTCCCCCGTCACCTCAGTGGTCGGGATCGAGAACGCCTGCGAGGCCACGTAGGTGTGCAGGTCCTCGCCGCTGTTGAACGCCGCGATCAGACCCTCGTCACCGGACAGTGTGGCCATGATGCGCATCTCGATCTGGCTGTAGTCCGCGGTCATCAACTCCGCGTAACCGTCGCCGACCACGAACGCCTGGCGGATGCGGCGGCCCTCGTCGGTGCGGATCGGGATGTTCTGCAGGTTCGGGTCGGTGGACGACAACCGGCCCGTGGCGGCGATGGTCTGGTGGAACGTCGTGTGGATGCGGCCGTCGTCGGCGACCGACTTCAGCAGGCCGTCCACAGTGGACTTCAGGCGCGTGACGTCGCGGTGCGAGAGCAGGTGCTGCAGGAACGGGTGCTCGGTCTTCTCGAACAGGTCCTGCAACGCGTCCGCGTCCGTGGTGTAGCCGGTCTTGGTCTTCTTCGTCTTCGGCATGCTCAGCTCGTCGAAGAGAACCGTCTGCAGCTGCTTCGGGCTGCCGAGGTTGATCTCCTTGCCGATCACCGAGTACGCGTCCTGCGCCGCCTGCTTCACGCCCGCCGCGAAGTGGGCCTCCAGCGACGACAGGTGTTCGACGTCGATCGCGATGCCGACGGCCTCCACCTCGTCGAGCACGTTCATCAGCGGCAGCTCGAGGTTCGCGAGCAGCTCGGCGCCGCCGATCGTCACGAGTTCGGAGTCGAGGGCCTCGGCGAGCTCGGCGACGGCACGCGCGCGCAGGATCGTGCTGGTGGCGACCTTCTGCGCCTCCTCGGACTCATCGGTCAGCAACGACAGCTGGCCGTCGCCCGACTCCTCCGCCCGCAGCTCGCGCTTGAGGTACCGCAGCGCCAGGTCGTCCAGCGCGAACGAACGCTGACCGGGACGCACCAGGTACGCGGCCAGTGCCGTGTCCGACGTCAGCCCCCGCAGCTTCCACCCGCGCGCGCGGATCTGGCGCATCGGCAGCTTCAGGTCGTGGCCCGCCTTGGCCACGCTCTCGTCGGAAAGCCACGCGGCCAGCGCGTTCTCGTCGGCCTCGTTCAGGTCCGCGACGGCGACGTACCCGCCCTCACCGGACGTGGTGCACAGCGCGACGCCCTCCAGGTCGCCGCCCGCCGAACGCAACGCCACGCCGACCCGCGACTTGCGCGCGTTCTTGTCCAGCCACGCGGCCAGCGTGCCGGCGGGAACCACGCCACCGGACACCTCGAAGCCCTCCTCGGCCTCGGGCTCGGCGGTCGACAGCGTCTGGAACAGCCGGTCGCGCAGCACGCGGAACTCCAGCTCGTCGAACAGCCGGTGGACGGCGTCGCGGTCCCAGGTCTGCACCTCGAGCCCGTCGATCTCGTACGGCAGCTCGACGTCCTTGATCAGCTCGGTGAGCTGGCGGTTCATGATGATGTTCGCCAGGTTGCCGCGCAGCGCCTCGCCGACCTTGCCCGGCACCTCGTCGATGCGGTCGACCAGCTCGTTGAGGCCGCCGAACTGGTTGAGCAGCTTGATGATCGTCTTCGGGCCCACGCCGGGCGTGTTCGGCAGGTTGTCCGACGAGTCGCCGCGTACCGCCGCGTAGTCCGCGTACTGGTCCGGCCGCACGCCGTGCTTCTCCTCGACGTACGCGGGCGTGAACCGGCCCATCTCCGAGACGCCCTTGACCGGGTACAGCACCGTGACGTGGTCGTTGACCAGCTGGAACGCGTCGCGGTCGCCGGTGACGATCTCCACGTCGATGCCCTGCGCCACGGCCTGCGTGGTCAGGGTGGCGATGATGTCGTCCGCCTCGTAGTTCTCCTTCTCCATGGTCGGGATGGCCAGCGTGGCCAGCACGTCCTTGATCAGGGAGACCTGGCTGCGGAACTCGTCCGGCGTCTTGGAGCGACCGGCCTTGTACTCCGGGTACTGCTCGGAGCGGAACGTCTTGCGCGACACGTCGAACGCCACCGCGACGTGCGTGGGCTGCTCGTCGCGCAGGATGTTGATCAACATGGACGTGAAGCCGTACACGGCGTTCGTGACCTGGCCCGTCTTCGTCACGAAGTTCTCTGCGGGCAGGGCGTAGAACGCTCGGTAGGCCATCGAGTGACCGTCGATGAGCAGGAGCCGCTTCACGTCTGAGGGAGTCACGAGCCCGAGTCTAGGGTGGGGGTCTGACAGTTTTGCTTGAGCCCTGGGAGCCCGCGTGACCCTCGACCTGCCGTCCGACCTCGAAGCCGAGCAGCTGGCTTCCCGCATGGGCATCGAAATCACCCAATGGGATGTTCAGGAGATGATCGGCACGATGCCGGTCAAGGGCAACCGCCAGCCGTTCGGGCTCCTGCACGGCGGCGCCAACGCCGTCCTGGCAGAACAGCTCGGCTCCGTCGCGTCCGCCATGCACGCGGCCCAGTTCGGCTCCATCGCGGTAGGACTCGAGCTGTCCTGCACGCACCACCGCGCGGCCCGCGACGGCGTGGTGACCGGCGTGGCGCGCCCCATCCACCTCGGCCGCAGCACCACGACGTACGAGATCGTCGTGACGGACGAGGAGGGCAAGCGCACCTGCACCGCCCGCCTCACCTGCCTCCTGCGTCCCAAGCCGCCGGGCGCGTAGGGCTCACCCCACCACGGACACTGCGGCCCGCACCACTGACTCGCCAAGATCAGCACGACAGGGTTGTCCCATGACCCTTTCGACTCGAACCACCGCGGCAGTCCTGTGCGGCGTGGTGACCGCGGCGCTGATCCCGGCCACCGCGTCGGCGCACTCGACTCGCGGGGAGCTCCTCGACGTCGTCCCGGTGTCCACGATGGACACCAACCAGGTCACGAAGTATCTGGGGGACCACGCCTTGGACGCCTCGCGCGTCCGCTTCGCCGTGGACGCGAAGCGCATCACCTACCGCACCATCGACGCGACGGGAAAGCCGACCACGGCCAGCGCCCTGGTCGTCCTACCGCGCAACGACGACCGGCGACCACGCCAGGTCACCTGGCTGCACGGCACGACCGGCTACCGGGGTTCTGTCGCCTCGGTGGCGGACGGCAACGACCGCGCGGCGGCCCTGCTGTTCGCCTCGGCCGGCTACCTCACCACCGCGCCGGACTACCTGGGCCTCGGCACCGGTCCCGGCTTTCACCCCTATGTGGACGCCCCGTCCACCGTCACGGCCTCGGTGGACGCACTCCGCGCCACCGGCCAACTAGCCAAGCGGAAAGGCCTCAAGCCCGACCGGCGCGTCATGATCACCGGCCACTCGCAGGGCGGCCACGCGACCATGGCCATGGGAGAAGCGCTGCAGCACGACCGCCAGTTCACGGTCGGCGCGCTGGCCCCGATCGGCGGCCCGTTCAAGCCGAGCCTGCTCGTCGGCAAGGCCCTGAACGACGAGATCTCCAACGGTGTCGCGTACATGGCGTACTGGACGGTGGCCTGGAACCGCCTCTTCCACCTCTACGACAACCCCGCCGAAGTCTTCAAGGACCCGTCGGTGGAAGCGCTGTTCGACGGCGACCACCGCAACGAGGACATCTTCCCGCACCTGCCCGCCACCATGCGCGACCTGCTCACCGACACCTACTTCGAACGCCTCCGCAACCCCACCGGCGTCCTGAAGACCAGGCTGCGTGAAGCGGACAGCTACTGCGACTGGCGCCCAACGGTTCCGGTGAAGATCTACTCGTCGGCGGGCGACAAGGACACCCTGCTCGAAACCTCCGCCTACTGCGACCAACGGCTCAAGCAGCACCACGCCAAGTCCACGCTCATCGACCTGGGCGCGGACGTGAACCACGGCAAGGCGGCCAAGATCGCCCTGCCCCGCATCCTGGCCGATTTCGACCGCGCATGACGAAAAGCGGGGCGGAGGAAAGTCCTCCGCCCCGCTCTCACAAGCAGTACCTCAGTGCGCTTCACCCAGGTACGCGTCCCGCACCCGCTGGTCCGCCAGCAGGTCGTGACCCGGACCGTCCAAAGTGGTGCGACCGAGGTCGATCACGTAGCCGTGGTCCGACAAGGCAAGCGCGGCCAGCGCGTTCTGCTCCACCAGGAGAATGGTGGTGCCCAACGACTGCAGCTCCTTGATGGTGTCGAAGATCCGCTGCGTCATGATCGGCGAGAGACCCATGGAGGGCTCGTCGAGCATCAGCAGACGGGGCTTGGACATCATCGCGCGACCGATCGCGAGCATCTGCTGCTCACCACCGGAGAAGAGCCCTGCCTTGTTGTGCCGCCGCTCCCCGAGCACGGGGAACAGCTCGTACACCCGCTGCATGTCGGCCTCGACGCCGTCGTCCTTGCGGACGTAGGCACCGAGCTGCAGGTTCTCCTCCACGGTCATCCGCGGGAAGAGCCGCCGGCCCTCGGGGCAGTGCGCGATGCCCTCACCGAGGATCGCGTGCGCCGGGTCGGCGTGGATCGGCTTGCCCTGGAACAGGATCTCGCCGGACGCCGGACGCAGCAGACCCGAGATGGTGCGCAGGGTCGTGGTCTTGCCCGCACCGTTCGCGCCGATCAAAGACACGATGTGCCCGGCCTCGACGGTGAACGAGACGTCGCGGACGGCCTCGATCGCGCCATAGGCGACCGAGAGGTTGCGGACTTCGAGCAGCGCGGTCATGCCTGCTCCTCCTCAGCAGAAGCAGCGGCGGCCTCGATGTCGTGCTGGACTTCCTCCGGCGGCTTGCCGAGGTAGGCCTCGACGACCCGCGGGTCCGCCCGCACGGTTTCGGGGCTGCCTTCGACGAGCAGCTCGCCCTGCACGAGTACGGAAACCGAGTCGCACAGCCCGAAGATGAACTTGATGTCGTGCTCGATGACGACGACGGACACACCCGTCTCGCGGATGCGGAAGATCAGCTGCTGCGTCGCTTCCGTCTCCTGCGGGTTCATACCCGCCGTGGGCTCGTCCAGCAGCAGCACCGCCGGGTCCGTCGCCAACGCGCGCGCGATCTCCAGACGGCGCTGGTCGCCGTACGGGAGGTTGCGCGAGAGCTCGTCGTCCAGGTTGTTGAGACCCACGAACGACAACAGCTCACGCGAACGCTCACGCGCCGCCTTCTCACCGCGGTGGTAGGCCGGGCCGTGGAACAGCGAGGCCAGCGGGCCCTGCTTCATCCGCACGTGCCGGCCGACCATCACGTTCTCCAGCACGGTCATGCTGGGGAACAGACGGATGTTCTGGAACGTGCGCGCGACACCCGCGTCCGTCACCTGGGCCGGGTCGCCGGGCAGGACGTTGCCCTTGAGCAGCACCTGACCCGTCGTCGGCGTGTAGAGACCCGTCAGGCAGTTGAAGAACGTGGTCTTCCCCGCGCCGTTCGGGCCGATCAGTCCGACGATCTTGCCTTCGTCGAGCGTCAGCGTGACGCCCTTCAACGCCTTGAGGCCACCGAAGACCATCGAGACGTCGCGAGCTTCCAACACAGGCGTCATGCCCGCTTCGCCTCCTCGTGCGCCTCTTCGGCGTTCTCATCGGCGCGCTCGATCATCTCGGCGCGCCTGTGCGCATCGGGGATCAGTCCGACAGGGCGGAACCGCATGATCAGGATCAGCGCGAGGCCGAAGATCATGAGGCGCCAGTCCGCGAAGTCGCGCAGCTTCTCGGGCAGCACGAACAGCAGCGCCGCACCCAGGACGGCGCCCGGGATCGAGCCCATGCCGCCGAGGATGACCGCCGCGAGCAGCGTGACCGACTCGAGGAACTTGAACGACTCGTAGGACACGGTGCCGTTCTTGTGCGCGAACACCGCACCCGCGAGACCCGCGAGAGTCGCACCGATGAGGAACGCGAGGATCTTCATCTTGCCGGTGCGGATGCCCATGGCGCGGGCCGCGTCCTCGTCCTCGCGGATCGCGATCCAGGCCCGGCCGATGCGGCTGAACTTGAGGTTCGCGAACACCGCCATCGTCGCCGCGACGAGCAGCACGATGAGGACGTAGTAGAGGACACCGGCGGGCAGCTTCACCGCGCCGAGGGTGACCGACTTGTTGAACTCCGCGCCGAACAGCGACAGCGCCGGGATGCCCGGGATCGCGTTGGAGCCGTTGGTGATGCCGCCGATGTTGTTCTGCGCGGACCGGGTGAAGATCTCACCGAACGCGAGCGTCACGATCGCCAGGTAGTCACCGCGCACGCGCAGCGTCGGCGAACCGACGATGGCGCCGAAGATGCCGGCCACGATCGCGGCGATCACCGCGGCGACCGGGAACGGCAGGTGGATGCCGAAGTGCGCGGTGGCCGCACCGGAGAAGTTGGCCGCCACCAGGGCACCGATGCCCATGAACGCCACGTACCCGAGGTCGAGCAGACCCGCGAGACCGACGACGATGTTCAGGCCGATCGCGGTGGCGGCGTAGATGCCGATGTTCGCCGCGACCGTCATCCAGTACTCGTTGCCCGCGTCCGTGAACGGCAGCAGCAGCGCGCACGCCGCCAGCACGATCACGCTGAACACGCGGTGCTGCTCGGACAGCGCCGACAGCCACTTGATGAACCCGACACCGCTCAGCGCACCGAGCACAGCGCCGGCGAAACCGAGGAACGACAGGAAGATCGCACCCGCGTACGGGTTCGCGGCACCGACACCACCGGTGGTCAGCAGCGCGGCGACGGCGTACAGCACCGCCGCGAACGACGCCAGCAGCACCAGGTACGCGAGCGGGGTCGAGAGCTTGACCTTCCACTGGCCCACCGGCTCGAAGCCGATGCCGTGGCCCGCCAGGATCGCCAGCACACCGGCGACGAGGCCGACGATGCTGCCGAACGCCGTGACGCCGTCGAGGGCCGTGATGGCGGCGAGGCCACCACCCTTGACGGTGATGTACGCGCCGTTGACGAACGAGACGATCGCGGTACCCCAGCCCAGGGCCCGGATGACGCGGCCGCGGGACGGGACGGGTGCGAACGTCGCGATGAGGACGAGCACACCGAGCAGCAGCATGTGCCAGCGGAAGCCCGTGACGGCGAACGGCGCGTCGAAGAACTGCAGCGTCGACTTGTCCGGCCAGTTGCCGTCGTTGAGGGTGAACGTGACCCACGGCAGCAGCGCGGCGACGATGGCGAGCACGCCACCGGCGATCGCGAACGGCCTGCCGAGCGGAGCGAGTGCGGAACGCTCGCCAGAAGTAGTGACCGTGCTCATGCGCGCACCCTTTCCGGCTCGCCGAACAGACCCTGCGGGCGGAAGACGAGCACGAGGATCAGCACGACGAAGATCCACACGTAGTCGTACTGGGTACCGCCCGGCGCGTACTGACCGGCCAGGGTCTTGATCAGACCGATGATGAACGCGCCGACGACCGCGCCGCGGATGCTGCCGACACCGCCCAGGACCGCCGCCGTGAAGGCGAAGATGCCGGTCTGGAAGCCCATGTCGATGTTGACGTTGCTCAGGTAGCCGCCGTACATGATGCCGGCGACACCCGCGAGCACGGCGCCGAAGATGAACGTCAGCACGATCACGCGGTCGGGGTTGACGCCCATCAGCTTCGCGGTGTCGGGGTCCTGCGCGGTGGCGCGCATCGCCCGGCCCATCCGCGACTGGTTGATGTAGGTCTGCAGGATGACCGCGAGGCCGACCGACAGCACGACCAGCATCAGGCCGGTCCACGAGATCGTCACGCCGCCGAGCACGAGCGCGCCCTCGGGGAAGACCTTGGGGTAGGGCAGGTTCGACGTCGCGTTGGGGTAGACGTTGCGGACGAACTCCTGCAGGAACACGGACACGCCGAGTGCCGTGATGAGCGGTGCGAGCCGGGGCGCGTTGCGCAGCGGCCGGTACGCGAACCGCTCCATGATCACCGCGACGACGACGGCGACGATGATGCCGCCGAGGAACATCAGCGGCAGAGCCACGTACGGGACCTTCTTGAGGTCTTCAGGAAGGATCCACGTGTAGGTGGCAAGGCCTCCGTACGAGGCCACCATGAACACCTCGCCGTGGGCGAAGTTGATCAGCTGGATGATGCCGTACACCATCGTGTACCCGAGAGCGATCAGGGCGATCAACGCGCCCTGCATCACCCCGTTCACCAGCTGTTGAAACAGGACTGACACGACTACCTCCGTAAACGGCGGGGGCGAGCAAACAACGCCCGCCCCCGCCGTGGCTTCAATCAGTAATTAGGTAGTCGTCAGCCGGTGAAGGTCCCGGTCTCGACGTCCTTCCACTTGCCAGAGGTCACCGAGTAGACGGTCAGAACCTTGTTGGTGCTGTCGCCGTACTGGTCGAACTTGACCTCACCGGTGGCGCCGGAGCCGCTGTACGAGCCGACGTTGGTCAGCATCGCGTCGCGCTTCGAGTCGTCCCACGCGGCACCGTCGACGGTCTTGGCCAGCGCGCCGATCAGGGCGTTCGCGGCGTCGTAGGAGAACGCACCGTAGGCCGCGTAGTCCTCCTTGCCGAACTTCGCCTTGTACGCGTCGACGAAGGCCTTGGCCGTGGCCAGGGACTCGGTCGGGGCACCGACGGAGGTGGCGAGGTCGCCTTCCTTGCCGCCCAGCTCGATGAACTTGCCGTCGAAGATGCCGTCGCCGCCCATCAGCGGGACGTTCAGGCCGGCGTCCTTCATCTGCTTCGACAGCGGACCCGCGACCGGGTACTCACCGCCGTAGTAGACGGCCTCCGGGTTGCTGGCCTTGATCTTGGCGATCACGCCGGAGAAGTCGGTGTCCTTCTCGCCGACCTTCTCGGAGCCGACGATCGAGCCACCCTTCTTGGTGACCTGCTTCTGCAGCTCGGCCGCGAGGCCCTCACCGTAGGTCTTGCCGTCGGTGATGATCGCGATCTTCTTCTTGCCGGCCTTCTCGACGAGGTAGTTGGCCGCGTACGGGCCCTGCAGGTCGTCGGTGGTGCAGACGCGGAAGTAGTTCTCGAACTGGCGCTTCGGGGCGGTGAGGAAGTCGTTGCCCCTGGTCAGCGTCGGGTTCGTGTTGGCGGGCGACACCTGAGGAATCTTCTTTTCCTTCAGGATCGGCTGCACGGTCTGAGCGACCGACGAGTTCAGCGTGCCGACGACACCGATCACGGTCGGGTCGGTCGACAGCTTCGTGGCGGCCTGGGCACCCTTGGCGGGGTTGGCCTCGTCGTCCTGAGCGGAGACGGCCAGCTTGTAGCCCTTCACCGTGCACTTCTTGTTCGCCTCGTCCACGGCGAGCTCGGCGGACTGCTTGATGCCGATGCCGAGAGCGGACAGGTTCCCGGACAGCGGGGCGACAACACCGACGGTCAGAGTGCCCTTCGACGTGTCGCAGCTGCCCCCCGAGGTGCCGCCGCCTTCTTCCTTGTTCGAGCCACAGGCTGCGACGACAAGCAGCGTGGCGCCGACAATCGCAGCGGACTTCACAGAGTGCTTACGCACGTGACGTCCCTCCTAGTTCCCTGCTCCCGGCGACGCGAGTTCTCCGCGCACCGCTCCACGACCCTCTCCTGAGGGATGGCCGGGAACTTAGGCGACGAGTGTGACCGCAGTCATCAAAGCCAATGGGCTCGTGACCATAACGCAACGCGGCGTTATGTTTGGTTTAAGGAATGTCACATACCGTAACCTTCGTTCACTCTTTGGACGGCTGCCATAACGTGAACGTATGACTCCGCGTCGCCGGGTGATTGCCGCTGTCGGTACCGCCGCCGTGCTCGTCGCGGCGGTCCTCGTCCTGCGCGAGACCGATGATCGTGGTAATAGGCGCAGCTCAGAGCCTGTCCGGCTGACCAGGTACGCGGCCGAGTTCGTGACCTTGCCTGCTCTGCCGGCCGCCCCACCTCCGCCGTCCTCCGTATGGAGCAGCGACGGCCGCGTCCAATGGGCGCCCGTGGACGGCGCCGCTGGCTACGAGGTGTTCGGCCGGCTCGTCGCGTCGCCGGAGATCGCCGGAACCGGGCGGGCCGACGTGCGGGCGGTCGACGCGTTCGGCCAGCGCTCGATCCCCGTTCGCGCCGAAGAACGCCCTGGTGACGACACGTGGCGACGGGCGGTTCTCGGTCCGATCGACGAGTTCGACGACACGTTTCTGGAGCGCCGCTACCACTTCAGCGGGCGCCGTGGCTGCGTGAACCTCGGTTCCGGGTCCAACGGCCGGTTGGTGATCGACATGCCGTGCGGGAACGACACCGCGGTGCTGCGCTCACGGTCGTCGATGCGCCTGAACGAGGCCGACGAACTGGGCCGGGTCGTGGTCGTGACGGACGCCGCGGGACCGCACGGGAAGCTCACGCTCGACCTGGTGCCCGGCACCCCGGACCGGGTCGGACCCATTCCTCCCGCTGATGCGATCCGAGTGGTGGTGGACGACTCCGTTGCCCCCGGCACGCGCGGTGCGGGCGTTCTGCATCGATTCGAAGTAGTGCTGACTCGATCCGGATTGCGCGTTCTGCAGGACGGCGAGCAAATCGCCGCGTCCCAAGTCGTGCCGAAATGGCGTGAGGCGAGCGTGCTCGTCGGACTGACCCCGCAGGCGAGCTATCCGGGTCGCGTGGTGGTCGACGCGCTCGGTTTCACCGGGTCCTACCAGCCGGTGGACGAGGTGATCGAGACGCAGATCATCGCGGGCACGTTGCGCGTGCTGGAGCCGGACGAGGAGGCACCGGGCATCGGCATAGCGCGCATACCGTTGCGTGACGCTCCATCGGCGCGATTACAGGCGACGATCCGGCTCGGCGACGGTGGCGACGTGAACGGCCTGGTCGCGCAGTTCGGGTCGGAGCGGGTGCCGTTGCGGCCGGTCGTGAGCGGCTGGTCCGGTGCGCAGGACAGCGAGCTGACCGTGGCGGGAGACCTGCCGAAGTCGTTGCTCGGCGTGTCCGGGCCCGACGCGCTGACGCCGTTCGTGCTGCGGATGCCCGGCGCGTCCCAGGCCCAGGTGCTCGAGAGCTACCTGGAGGTGCCGGGTCAGTCGCCGCTCAAGCTGGAGCTCGCCCCGGACGAGCCCGCGCCCGTTTTGCCCGTGATGACGGCTGAGCTGACCGCTGTGGCCCCAA
Source organism: Lentzea sp. NPDC051838 (assembly GCF_040681245.1). Classification (NCBI taxonomy): domain Bacteria; kingdom Bacillati; phylum Actinomycetota; class Actinomycetes; order Pseudonocardiales; family Pseudonocardiaceae; genus Lentzea; species Lentzea sp. NPDC051838. The sequence goes on along the minus strand of NZ_JBFAYI010000019.1, from coordinate 111,980 downwards.
ACGACGCGACCCTGGTGGTCACCCTCGACGGCGCTGCGAGTCGATCAGTGGCGCCCGTGGCGGGCTTTGAGGTGTACGTGGACAGCGCTCACGCGGCGACGGTGCCGATGCCGGGCGGCGTCGGCGGCCGGCACGAGCTGAAGATCTCCCTCGGAGGCAGCCACAACGTCGAAGTCCGCCTGCGCCCCGAGGATCCGGAGCGGCAGACGGACTCCGTCTGGCTCGAGCTCAGCCGAAGTTCTCGATGACGGCCTCGGCGACCGCCTTCATCGTCGTGCGGCGGTCCATGGCGGTGCGCTGCACCCACCGGAAGGCCTCCGGCTCGCTCAGACCCTGCTTGGTCATGAGAATGCCCTTGGCGCGTTCCACGACCTTGCGCGTCTCGAGGCGCTCGGTCAGCCCGGCGACCTCCTGCTCCAGCGCGGCCAGCTCGGTGAACCGGCTGATCGCGAGCTCGATCGCGGGCACGAGGTCGCGCTTCGCGAACGGCTTGACCAGGTAGGCCATCGCACCGGCGTCACGGGCGCGTTCGACCAGGTCTCGCTGGCTGAACGCGGTGAGGATCACGACCGGCGCGATCCGGTTGCCCGCGATGTGCTGCGCCGCCTCGATCCCGTCGACCTTCGGCATCTTCACGTCGAGGATCACCAGGTCGGGGTTGAGCTCGGACGCGAGCTTGATGGCCTCTTCACCATCCGCGGCCTCACCCGCCACGTCGTAGCCCTCCTCGCGCAGCATCTCCACGAGGTCGAGACGGATGAGCGCCTCGTCTTCGGCGACCAGTACACGAGGAGCCTTGCGCGTGGCTTCGGACTGGGCCTCGGCAGCCTGCTGGGTCACCGGGGTCCTCCTGACGATCGTTCCTGCGGGCGAAAGCGCAGTCTACCGGCGGGCAGGCCCCTGATCAGGCTCACCGGCCGTGACGGCAGACACGAACTCTTCAGGCCACGGATAGGTCCGCATGCCTTCCTCGACGTCCTGCGTGGGCGTTTCGGTGTTCCTGAGCGTGATCTCGCGGCTGGTCCCGAACTCCGGATGGGCGAGCTTCCGCCTGATCTCGTCCTCCGTGGCGCCACCTGGCCACTCGACGAACCACGCGCTTCCCATCGGAACTGCTCGCAGCCAGCTCGCGTCATGCCACAGGTGTACCCGGCGCAGGAGAGCGCTCCCAGTGGCCGCTTCCGGTGTTTCGTCGTCGTTACCGCCGCCGTCGGTGTACTCGACACCGCGGAACTCGTGCATCCAGCGCACGTACCGCATGCCGAGGTCCCACGCGTTCTCGTCCACGCCGACGAGGACGATGCCCGCTGCACCGGTGGTCAGTTCGGACGACCGCCGGTACTGCCGGTGTTCGAGGCCTTTCACTCCCATGCCGTAGCCGGCTTCGGTGCGGGGCAACAGCTCGAACAGCAACGGGCCGAGCGCGCGCTCGTTCAGGTGGAGCTTGAGGGTCTCCCCCGGCTCCACCGTCCGGAACGCGTGCGCGGGCCTGATGATGCTCGCCGGCGGCATCAGCTGGAGCATGCTCGCCGCGGCGCATCCCGCGAGCAGAACTTTCGCTTCCAGTTGCTGCTGGGCCGCGGTGGTGGCGTCGGGCAACGGCTCCCCGTCGCGCACGGCGGGCACCGCCTGGGAGAGGTTCTCCCCGGTGTAGGTGCGCCGGAGGTCGGCCAGCTGGTCCGTGATGGACAGACGTGCCATGACAGCAGTCCTCGTTTCCGCCGCCCGGCTCGGCACGACAAGGACGCATGTGTCACGCGTCTACGTGGTCGGTTCGCTTCGGTGAGCAGGAGTTCCTGAACACTGCGGCGGAGTGTGCCGCTCACTGCCGGGGAGCGGCTCCAGCCTCACGTCTGCTCGGACGCCACCGACCACGTTACCCGGACTAGTCGGATCCGACGATCAGTTTGTACTTCACGTCGACGTCCTTGCCGTCGGCCGAACCGCGGATGTGCAGCTCGTGCTCACCGGACGCGGGCGGGTTGATCCACGCGTACAGGCCGCAGCCGACCGAGTTGATGCGGCCGGCGGCAGTGTCGAACGGGTTGCCCGCGCGCGCTTCGTAGGTGAACGGAGTGGCGGAGACCCTCGTCAGCGCCTGCGTGGAGCCGTCCATCAGCACCTCGCCCTGGGCGTTCTTCATGAAGCGCTCGCACTCGGCGACGTCGCTCGCGAGGTTCACCACGGGGGCGAGCAGCGGCTTGGCGGCCGGGACCCGGCACTGCCGCTCGACCGGTCCTTCGCCCAGCGATCCCGCGAGCAGCCAGACCTCGACGGGCTGGTCGCGCATGCAGAACCGCCCGGAGGTGTCGGAGACCGGGTTGCTGCCGGAGGGCTGGGAGGCCCACGTCCACCAGCGGGCCTGGAACTCGCCCGGCGGCAGCTTGTCCGAAGTGGACGTTTGGGGAGCGGTGGGTTGCGTCCCCATCTGTGCGTTGCCGCCACAGCCGGCGGCAAGCAGAACAACTAAGAACAGCAGGACTTTCCTCACGTGTTCTCGCGTCCCTTGCGTCGTTGTTCCTCCGCGCGCTCACGGCAGCGGCGCAGGAACTCCTCGTCGTCGTCAGGATTGCCGGCCGCGAATCGCCCGGGCCGGTTGTACTCGGGAAAAGCAGCTGCGTCGCGTTCGTACGCACCGAGGCGCGCGCGTCCGGTCCCCACCACCGGACGGCCCGCCACGAGCCACGCGATCGAGCCCACCAACGGGAACAGCAAGACCAGAAGGAGCCACAGCATCTTCGGGAGGTTGCGAACGGAGCCTTCATCGGTCGTGATCACATCCACGACTGCGAAGATCACCAGGCACAACGTCACCACTCCGAACAGCCCACCGAAGTACAGCATCTCCATCCCCCCAGGTCGTGCGGTCGCGCACATCGTGGCACAAGGGGCCGTGCCCTGAACATGGTTCACCCGTCAATCACCTGGCGGTGAATTCACGATTTCGTGAAGCTCGGTGAAACAAAAGTTGCCACTTCGCGTTAACGTCGCTGTTTCTTTCCACCATTTGAGAATGGCGTGGTCCAGGACGTCTCAGCTGGCCGGAGTGAGACGCTCGGCGTCATTTGCGTTGCCGCAGATGGGCGTGGAATTACCAGCGGCTGGTTCGTGTGCCATACCACACCGAACATCAGGTGTATCACGTCTTGCTCGGCCGTCAGGTCCACCACTATGGTCCGACCCGAGCAACCAATTCACCCCGTGGGGTGAAATGGTTCGACGACGAGGTCGAATTTCGCGCACGCCGCAGCGTCAGCTCGAATTCCGGTATCCCTCGATTCCGCATGAGGTTTCATGGACATGCCAGCACCACTTCGCGACCTCGTTGTCGGTGTCTCTCCGTGCGCTCGCCTGGTGTCCGCATTGGGCAAAGCGGGAGCGTGCGGAATTCTCGACCTCGCCGCACCCGACGCACCCGCCGGACTCGCTCTGGCCGAACAATGGACGCCTTCCGGCTACGGCGTTCGCGCGCCGAGTACCGGAACGTTCACACCATCCGACCTTCCCACGGGTGTCCACACAGTCCTGCTCGGACAGGACAGCGCCTGGACGATCGCCGACGTGACCCGGTTCCGCACGCTGGTCGAGGTCACGTCCGTCGACGAGGCCCTCGCGGCTGCTTCCGGAGCCCACGGTCTCGTCGTGGCGGGCAGCGAGGTTTCTTCCTCCTCGCTGTCGTCGTTCGTGCTGCTCCAGGCAGTTCTCGCGCTGGATCTCGGTCTGCCGGTGTGGGTGCGCGGCGGTGTCGGCCCCCGTACCGCTGCCGCCGTGAAAGCCGTCGGTGCCGCTGGTGTCGTTTTGGACAGTCAGCTTGCCCTGCTGGACGAGTCCGACCTGGACTCCGCTGCTCGCGACCAGGTGCGCCGTTCCGACTCCGCGGCCGTCCAGTTCGCCTCGCGCTACGGCACCGTGCGTCGCGTTGTCGCCGCCATCGCCGACGCGGTGACTGTTGTCGGTGGCGGTCTTCGGTGTCCATCGCTGGGTACTGCTCTGCCGATCGCACAGGGCCCCATGACCCGTGTGTCCGACGAACCTTCGTTCGCCTATGAAGTTGCTTCTGCCGGTGGGCTTCCGTTCCTCGCGTTGGCCCTCGCCGACGCCGAACGCACCCGTTCGCTGATGGAATCCACCGCTTCGCTGCTCGGCTCACTGCCGTGGGGCGTCGGTGTCCTCGGTTTCGCTAACGAGGAGATCCGCAACGCGCAGCTCGACGTGATCCGCTCACTGCGCCCGGCCGCGGCGATCATCGCCGGTGGCCGCCCGTCCCAGGCCCGCGAACTCGAAGAGCTGGGCATCACCACGTTCCTGCACGTGCCTTCCCCCGGTCTGCTGACCCAGTTCCTGGCGAGCGGTGCCCGGCGGTTCATCTTCGAGGGCTCCGAGTGCGGTGGTCACGTGGGCCCGCGGACGAGCTTTCCGTTGTGGGAGGACCAGATCGCGGTCCTCGAAGACTTCCTCGACTCTCATCCGGACGCCTCGGTCGACGTCCTGTTCGCCGGCGGCATCCACGACGCCCGCTCGTCCGCGATGGTCGACGTGTTGTCAGGCTCTTTGCAGGTGCGGGGTGCGAACGTCGGCATCCTGATGGGCACGGCGTACCTCTTCACGCAGGAAGCCGTGGCGTGCGGCGCGATCCAGCCGACGTTCCAGGACCAGGTCGTGCTCGCCTCCGGCACCGAGCTGCTGGTGTCCGCGCCCGGCCACGCGACCCGGTGCGTCTCCAGTCCGATCACCTCGGACTTCGCCGCCACCGAAGAACGCCTGCGCTCCTCGGGTGTTCCGGACCGCGAGATCTGGGAAGCGCTCGAACAGTTCAACGTGGGCCGCCTCCGCATCGCCTCCAAAGGCGTGGAGCGTCAAGGCTCTTCGCTCGTCCCCGTGTCCCCTGCCGACCAGCTCCGCAGCGGCCTCTTCATGGCGGGCCAGGTAGCCGTCCTGCGCGACGCGGTGACTTCTGTGGCCGCCCTGCACGAATCCGTCACCACCGAAGCCGCCGCACTCGTCAACCGTCCCTCCGCCGATGTCTCTCCCGCTGTCGTCCCGGCCGACATCGCGATCATCGGCATGGCGTGCGTCTTCCCCGGCGCTCCCACCCTGGAGTCCTTCTGGTCCAACGTGGTCCACGGCGTCGACTCGGTGACCGAGGTCCCGCCGCACCGCTGGGACCCGTCGATCTACTACGACACCGGCAAGTCCGCGTCGAAGTGGGGAGGCTTCCTCCCGGAGATCCCCTTCGACCCGCTGACCTACGGCATCCCGCCCTCGGCGCTGCCGAGCATCGAGCCCACCCAACTCCTAGCGCTCGAAGTCGCCCAACGCGCTCTGGCCGACGCCGCAACGACTTTCGACCGCTCGCGAGCCTCGGTCGTCTTCGGCGCGGAGTCCGGCAGCGACCTGGCGAACGCCGCCATCGTGGCCTCCACCCTGCCTTCCTACGTGGGTGAGATCCCACCGGCTCTGGCGTCCCAGCTACCGTCGCTGACCGAGGACACGTTCCCCGGCGTCCTGGCCAACGTCATCTCCGGCCGAATCGCCAACCGCTTGGACCTCGGCGGCACCAACTACACGGTCGACGCCGCCTGCGGCTCCTCCCTGGCCGCCCTCGACGTTGCCGTGAAGGAACTGGTCGCCGGCACCAGCGACCTAGTCCTGTGCGGCGGCGCCGACCTCCACAACACAGCCCACGACTACCTGCTCTTCACCAGCGTCGGCGCGCTCTCTCGCACCGGCCGCTCCCGCCCGTTCGACGCATCCGCCGACGGCATAGCCCTGGGCGAAGGCGTAGCCGTGGTGGTCCTCAAACGCCTGGCCGACGCCGAACGCGACGGCGACCGCGTCTACGCCGTGATCAAGGGCATGGGCTCGTCGTCCGACGGCAAGTCCCTGGGCCTCACCGCCCCACGCCCAGCAGGCCAACGCCTCGCCCTGGAACGCGCCTACACCCGAGCAGGCATCTCCCCGGCGTCCGTCGGCCTGGTAGAAGCCCACGGCACCGGCACAGTAGTAGGCGACCGCACCGAACTGACGACCCTCACCGAAGTCTTCCTGGACCACGGCGCGTCTGTCGGCCAAGCCGTACTCGGCTCGGTGAAATCCCAAATCGGCCACACCAAGTGCGCCGCGGGCCTGGCAGGCTTGATCAAGGCTTCTCTTGCGCTGCACACCGGAATCGCCCCACCAACCCTGCAGCTCTCCTCCCCGCAGTCCGCCTGGGACCCCACCACGTCCCCGTTCCAGTTCGCCACAACCGCGCGCCCCTGGACCGGCCCGCGCCACGCCGGCGTCTCCGCGTTCGGCTTCGGCGGCACCAACTTCCACGCCGTCCTGGCCGCCCACCCCTCCACCCCACTACGCCACGGCCTGACGTCGTGGACCCACGAACTCTTCACCTTCCGCACCCACGCCGACGCCGCCTCGTTCCTCACCACGGTGTCGGACGACATCCCGTTGCGCGACCTGGCCTTCAGCGCCTCCCAACGCTCCGACACCCGCTCCACCCCGATCGAGCTCGCTCTCGTCGCCTCCACAGTGGACGAACTCCGCACCCTCCTCACCGCCACCCTTTCCGGCGACGAACCCCGGGGCACATTCCACCGTCCGAAATTGTCAGACCCCTCTGAGACGATTGGGATGGGGGGTGTTTCCCCCCAGGGGGCCAGCCAATCGGTATCGATCCAGGCGAGCGCCACCAGCCAACCGGGCCAGTCGAGCCAAGCGGGCGCGGGCAAGGTCGCGTTCCTCTTCCCCGGCCAGGGCTCACAACGCGTCGGCATGCTCGCCGACCTCTTCGTCCACTTCCCGGAGATCCAGCACCTGCTGCACCTCCCCGAAGCACCCGCCACCGCGATCTTCCCCGGCGCCACGTTCGACGAAGCCACGACCGACCACCAGGCCGCCAACCTCAAAGACACCCGAGTCGCCCAACCAGCGCTCGGCGTCGCCGGTCTCGCCGTCCACCACCTCCTCGGCCGCCTCAACATCACCCCCGACCTCATCGCCGGCCACAGCTACGGCGAGCTCACCGCGCTGTCGGCAGCGGGATCCTTCGACGCCCCAACACTTCTGAAGCTCAGCAAGGCCCGCGCCGAAGCCATACTCAACTCCGCCAACGGCGATCCCGGCACAATGGCCGCCGTCACCGCCACGGCCGAAGAAGTACAGCCACACCTCACCGAGGGCGTGGTGATCGCGAACCACAACTCGCCCGAACAGGTCGTGATCTCCGGCGCGACCGAAGCCGTCACCAAGGCCGTCGAAGCACTCCGCAACGCGGGCCTCACCGTGAAGCCGATCGAGGTCGCCTGCGCGTTCCACAGCCCGGTGATCGCCGGAGCGGGCACGCTGTTCGCGGAAACGCTGGCCGAGGCCAAGATCGGTGAGCCGAAGCTGCCGGTCTGGTCCAACCGCACCGCCGGCCAGTACCACGCGCATCCCCGCGAGGAGTTGGCGCTGCAGGTCGGCGCGCCGGTCCGGTTCGTCGACCAGATCGAGGACATGTACGCCGCCGGCACGCGGGTCTTCGTCGAGACCGGACCCGGCACCGTGCTCGGGCGGCTCACGGCCAAGATCCTCGGCGACCGCCCGCACACGGTCGTGCAGACCGACGGCGGACTCAAGGGCTTCCTCAACGCGGTGGCCCAGCTCGCTGTGTCCGGAGTGGACGTTCGCACCGGCTGGCTGTTCACCGGTCGCGCCGAGGAGCCCGTCAAGACCGCCAAGCCCGGCTGGACCCTCGACGGCCAACTCGTGCGCACGGCGGACGGCAACTACCTGCCCGGTGGCCTCGCCCCGGCCGAGCTCGTGGAGATCTCAGTGCCGCAGATCGTCAACCAGGACGCCTTGATCGCCGAGTTCCTGCGCGCCAACCGGGAGATCGTCGCCGCCCAGCGCGACGTGCTCCTCGCCCACCTCGGCAGCGTGCCCGCGGCGCCCGCTCCCCTCACCGTGCCTGCGCTGCCCGCGCCGAAGGTCGTCGAAGAGCCCCAGCGGCAGGACGTCACCGCCACGGTCCTGGAAGTCATCGCCGACCGCACCGGCTACCCGGCCGACATGATCGAACCCGACCTCGACCTCGAAGCCGACCTCTCCATCGACAGCATCAAACGCACCGAAATCGCCGGCGAACTCGTCCACCGCCTCGGACTCGCCGACGACGAACTCGACGAGCTGTCCAAGCAACGCACCGCGCAAGCGATTGCGCAGTGGCTCGAAGCCCGCGTGACCAGCGAACCTCCCGCCAAGGACGCCACAGCCACGGTCCTGGAGGTCATCGCCGACCGCACCGGCTACCCGATCGACATGATCGAACCCGACCTCGACCTCGAAGCCGACCTCTCCATCGACAGCATCAAACGCACCGAAATCGCCGGCGAGCTCATCCACCGCCTCGGACTCGGCGACGACCTCCTGGACGACCTCGCCAAGGCCCGCACCGCCAAGGCCCTCGCGGACCAGCTCCAAGGCACCGCTCCGCAGGAAGCGACAACACCGAGGCAAGAAGGCGCGAAAGCCCTGCCACCGAAGCGCTTGCTGATGCTCGACAGCGTCATCACGGTGTTCGAGCGACGCGACCCCGAGGAGCTCAACGGCACCACCTTCTGCGTGCTGGGCATCGAGGGCGACCACCTCGGCAATGTCACCGAGCAGCTCACCTCCCTCGGCGTCACGGTCCGCACCGACGACGGACCGGCGGACGGCCTGATCTTCATCGGGTGCGCCGAGACGGACCTCTCTGAGGTGTTCCCCGCCCTGAAGACCCAGCTCGCCCGCAGGCCGAAGTGGGTGATCGGCGGCGGCAACGCGCTCGGCATGCGCGGTCTGTTCCGGACCCTCGCCCGCGAGTACACCGACAGCCAGGTCCGCCTCGTCGAGAACGGCTCGCCCGAGGACGTCGTCAACGAGCTGCTGATCAAGGACGACGAACCGGTCGTGGTCCTGCGCGACGGACAGCGGTTCGCACCCCAGCCGGTCGAGAAGACCCTGGGCGCGCTCGCGGACACCGGCGCCGGGCCCGCGGGCGACGGCGTGGCCGAGGCGGAAGCGCTGGGACTGACGCAGGATTCGGTGCTGCTCCTCATCGGTGGCGCACGAGGCGTCACGGTGCACTGCGCGAAGGTCATGGCGGCGGCCAGCAGGTGCCGCATCGAACTCGTCGGCCGCACACCCCGTGCCACCACACCGGAAAGCCCCGAGATCGCTGCGGCCCAGGACGCGCGGGAACTGCGGAAGGTGCTGGCGCGGAACGTCAGGAAGCCCGCGGAGATCGAGAGGCAGGCCAAGCTGATCCTGGCCCAGCGCGAGCTCGAAGCCACGATCACCGAGCTGAGCCGGCTCGGCAGCGACGTCCGCTACCACGCCACCGACGTGCTCGACGAAGACGCGGTCAAGACGCTCGTCAAGGAGATCCACACCGAGCACGGCCGCATCGACGGCGTCGTGCACGCGGCCGGCGTCATCGAGGACAAGCTGGTGGCGGACAAGGACCCCGAGTCGTTCCGCAGGGTGTTCCGCACGAAGGTCGAGGGCGCGAGGACACTGCTCGACGCCACTGCCGACCTGCCGAACGGGCCGAGGTTCGCGGTGCTGTTCGGCAGCATCGCGAGCACGTTCGGCAACCGCGGCCAGGTCGACTACGCGGCGGCCAACGACGCCCTCGAAACGCTCGGCGGACAGTGGGCCGACAGGACCGGAAGCCGCGCGCTGACCGTCCACTGGGGACCGTGGGCGCCGACGAAGTCCCACGGCGGCATGGTGACCGAGCAGCTCAGCGCCGAGTACGCACGGCGCGGCATCTCGTTGATGGACCCCGAGGAGGGCGCGCTCAGCCTGCTGCGCGAGCTCGCGTGGGGCGACGAGAAACTGCGGTCCGTGGTCTACACCGCGTCTGGCTGGTGAGCCGTGGTCGCCATCGCGATCGTGGGGATGTCGGTGCTCCTGCCGGGAGCACCGGACCTCTCCACCTACTGGCACAACCTGCGCACCGGCGTCGACGCGATCAGCGACGCGCCGGAGGACCGCCTCGACCCGGTGTTCTTCGGCATCGGCGACGACCGCGTGCACACCCGGCGCGGCGGGTTCGTCACCCCGCACGTCGACGTCACGCAGTTCGGCATGATGCCCGCCTCGGCGCGCGCCAACGAACCCGACCAGCTCATCGCGCTGCACGTCGCCGCGCAGGCGATCGACGACGCGGGCGGACCCGACCGGTTGCCCAACCGCGAACGCGTCGGCGTCATCGTCGGCCGCGGCGGCTACCTCACGTCCGGCACCGCCAAGGTCGACAGCCAGCTCCGCGGCACCGAACAGGTCCTGCAGACGCTCAGGGAGGTCATCCCGAACGTCACCGAAGACCAGCTCAGGCAGGTCAAGGAGGCGTTCCGGGAGACCACCGGACCGCTGCAGACCGAGTCGGCGTTCGGCATGGTGCCCAACCTGTCGGCCTCGCGCATCGCCAACAGGCTCGACCTCGGCGGCCCCGCCTACGTCGTCGACGCCGCGTGCGCGTCGTCGTTGCTCGCCGTCGACCAGGCCGTCACCGAGCTGGTCAGCGGCCGCAGCGACGTCATGCTCGCGGGCGGCACCCACCACTGCCACGACATCTCGCTGTGGAACGGCTTCTCCCGCCTCAAAGCGCTGAGCGGGAGCGGCCGGATCCGGCCGTTCCACCGCGACGCGGACGGCATCCTGATCGGCGAAGGCACCGGAATCGTCGTGTTGAAACGACTCCAGGACGCCGAACGCGACGGCGACCGCGTCTACGCCGTCATCCGCGGCACGGGCGTGGCGAGCGACGGCCGCGCGGGCAGCGTGGTCAACCCCGAGCCCGACGGCCAGGAGCTCGCCGTCCGCCGCGCGTGGGAGATGGCGGGCCTCGATCCCCTGGACACCGACTCGGTCGGCTACCTGGAGGCGCACGGCACCGCCACCCCGACCGGTGATCTGGCCGAGCTGGTCACCATCGCGCGCGTCTTCGGCCCGGCGGGCAAGACCCGCCCGGTGCTCGGCTCGGTGAAGTCGATGATCGGCCACACCATGCCAGCGGCCGGCATCGCGTCGTTGGTCAAGGCCGCCCTCGCGGTCTATCACGGCGTCCTGCCGCCCACACTGCACTGCGACGACCCGCACCCCGCGTTGCACCGCACCAGGTTCCGCGTGACGGACACCGCGGAGCCCTGGGAAGGACACCGCCGCGCCGCCATCAACGCGTTCGGGTTCGGTGGCATCAACGCGCACGTCGTCATCGAGCAGGGCCCGTCGACGGCACCGCCGATCGCCGTCCGCGAACCGGAACGCGTCCTGCTGCTCAGCGCCCGCACCCCGGCCGAGATGGCCGAGCTGCTGGACCGCGACGACGCCGAACTGCGCGACGTGATCACGGACTCCGGCGGCTGCCGGCTGGGCATCGTGGAGCCGACCGCGAAGAACCTCAAGATGGCTCGCAAGGCCGTCGCGAAGGCTCTCCCCTGGCACGGACGCGGTGATGTCTGGTTCAGCCCAGAACTTCTGCTACGAGAAGGAAAAATCGCCTTCACGTTCACCGGGCTCGAGGCAGACTTCACCCCACGCGTTGATGACGTTGCCGCTCACTTCGGGCTCACGGCACCGCAGACCTCGCACGCCGACATCACCCAGCACGGCGGCTCGGTGTTCGCCGTCGGCAGACTGCTCGACACGGCACTGCAGCACCTCGGCATCCGGCCGGACATGGTCGCCGGCAACAGCGTTGGCGAATGGAACGCCATGCTGAGCGCCGGAGTGCTGTCCGACGCGACGGCCGACGCCTTCTGGCAGGGCGAGCCGTTCCGGGCGCCCGACGTGGCGTTCGCGGCGCTCGGCTGCGACACCGCACGACTCGCGGACGTGCTGCCGGAGTACCCGGACATCGTGGTCTCCCACGAGAACTCACCGAACCAGACGATCATCTGCGGACCGCCGTCCGAAGTGGATGAAGTTGTGCAGGAGCTGCGCGACCGCAACGTCTTCGGTCAGGTGCTCCCGTTCCGATCTGGTTTCCACACGCCGATGTTGCAACCATACCTCGGGGGTCTGACACAAAAAATCGGGCGGACTCCGATGCGCCCGGCGCAGGTCCCGATCTGGTCCGCCACAACGGCTTCTCCCTATCCGGCAGCCGAACGGGAGATCCGCGAGCTGTTCCTCCGGCACCTCCTGGAACCCGTCCGGTTCCGCCAGACCGTCGAGGCCATGTACGAGGACGGCGCGCGTGTCTTCGTCCAGGTCGGCGTCGGCCAGCTGACGTCTCTGATCGACGACACCCTGCGCGGCCGCCCGCACATGGCGGTCGCCGCGAACGGCCCGCACCGCAGCGGCCTCGACCAGCTGCGGCGCGTCGCGACCGCGTTGTGGGTGGAAGGAGCGGCACCGAGGTTCGAGGCGTTGCAGGGTTTTTCGGCCGAGCCACGCGGAATGCGGCTCGATCTGGGCTCCGCTCTGGTGCGGATGGGAGATCGCGCGCCGAAACTGTCGGTGGCCCCTGCTACCGTCGCAGATGGACTGAATCCGGCGGTCGCGGCGGAGCTCGACGCGTTGTTGCGCGAGACCTCGACGGCGACCGCGGACGTGCTGGCGGCGGCAAGGCGGTCGCCGGCACCGCGGAACAAGGCCTCCCGGACGACGTTCCGGGTGTCCGTGGAGTCCATGCCCTACCTGCTGGACCACACCCTCGTGCGGCAACGCGAGGGCTGGCCGGACCTGACGGACCGGCGGCCGGTCGTGCCCGCGACCACGACTCTGCACTTCATCGTGGACGCGGCCGAACGGGCGACCGGGCAGAAGGTCGTCGCGGTCGAGCAGATCCGCCTGCTCGACTGGCTGGTGGCCGCGCCGGCGCTGGACGTCGACGTGATCGTCACCCCGTTGCCGGGCAACCAGTGCACCGTGGTGGCGGAGGGATTCGCGGCCGCGGTCGTGACCACGGCGCCGAGGTTCCCCGAGCGACTCCCTGCAAGGTGGTTCGAGCAGGCGGACGAGCCGCCGAAGCTGACGGCCGCGCAGGTGTACGACAAGCGGTGGCTGTTCCACGGCCCGTTGTTCCAGGGTGTGCGGACGGTGCACGGCATCAGTCAGGCGGGCATCCGCGCGACGTTGCAGGCGACGCTCGCGCCGGGCAGCCTGCTCGACGCCGTGGGCCAACTGCTCGCGCACTGGATGGTGGAACGTCAGCAGGACAAGCGAATCGTGTTCCCGATGGACGTGCAGCGCGTCCGCTTCTTCGGCGTGGAGCCTTCTCCCGGCGACGACGTGGAGTGCGTCCTGCGGGTGCGCGACCTGATGGACGACGAGGCGACGTTCGACGCGCAGCTCACCGTGCGCGGCGCGGTGTGGTGCGAGATCGGCGGCTGGCGCGACCGCCGGTTCCACTGCGCGCCCGAACACCAGCAGGCGTACTACTTCCCGGAGATGAACACGTTGTCCCGCCTACAGGACGACGGCTGGTGGCAGGTGCGCGAGCAATGGCCGACGGTCGCCTCGCGCGGCCTCTACGTGCGCAAGTACCTGGGCGCGCAGGAACGCGGGGACTACGAGCGTTGCTCGCCACGGCAGCAGCGCCAATGGCTGCTGGGTCGCATCGCCGCGAAGGACGCGGTGCGCGCCTGGCTGTGGGAGGAGGGCTGGGGCCCGCTGTTCCCCGCCGAGATCCTGGTGCGGGACACGGACTCGGGCCACGCGGTGAGCGGGCTGCACGGTTTGACGTTGCCGGAACTGGAGTTGTCGATCGAGACCGAGACGCCGGGCTTCGGCAGCGCTCGCGTGCTCGTGAAGGTGGATCAGGAGGAATCCCATGACCAGCACTGAAGTTCGCGGTGAGACGGTGCTCCGCGAGATCGCCGCCATGATCGAGCAGATCCTCGACGAGGCGGGTCTCGGCGAGACGGAGGACGAGATCACCCGCGACACCGTCTTCCACGCCGACCTCGAGTTGCAGAGCATCGACCTGGTCGTGCTGGCCGGCATGCTGGAGGGCGAGTACGGCGCGTCGGTGAAGCTCGCCGCGTTCGCCGCCGAGCTCAACGCCGAGCAGATCCTGAGCCTCACCGTCGGCCAACTCGTCGACTACGTGCTCCGGCAGGTGGGCTGATGGCGCACTACGAAGCGAACGGCGTCCGGCTCCACGTCCAGGAGCTCGGCGAGGGCTCCCCGGTCGTCGTCTGCATCCACGGCCTCGGCATGGACACGCTGGCGTCCTTCTACTTCACCCTCGCCGCCCCGCTCTCCGAGGCCGGCGCCCGCGTCATCACCTACGACCTGCGAGGCCACGGCCGCAGCGACAAACCGCTCACCGGCTACCGCTTCAGCGACACCGTCGACGACCTGATCGCCCTCCTCGACGCCATGGACGTCGACGAGCCAGTGCACCTCGTGGGCAACTCCTACGGCGGCTGCATCGCGTTCGGCGTCGCCGCGGCCCAGCCCTCTCGCGTCGCGTCGATCACGCTCGTCGAGTCCATGCCGGCGTTCGGCGAGAACTGGTCGGCCGGCATCGCCTACCTGTTCACCGGCGAGATCGACGGCGACCACGAGGACGTCGAGAAGCACCGGGCGTCCGTCCGCGACGAGATCCTCAGCCAGTCCAACGTCCCGGACGGCGCCCGCGTCGACCACATGATGAAGCTGTCCGGCCAGACCCTGCGCCGCACCGGCATCGCCACCGAACTGCCGTGGTCGGCCCCGAACACCGAGGAGGAGATCCGCGGTGTCACGTGCCCGGTGCTCGGCATCTTCGGCAGCCGCTCGTGGATGGTCCCGCTCGCCCCGGTGCTGCGCGACGTCCAGCCGCACGCGCGAATCGAGGTGATCGACGGCCTCGGCCACTTCATCCTCGCCGAGGCGACGAAGGAGGTGGTCGCTCTCGTGAAGGAGTGGGTGTTCGAGCCGTCCTACGCCTGACGCTGAGCACCAGACCTGCTGCGCACCCGTTGCCGAGGCCGTAAGCAGGCCTTAGCGTCGAGGTCATGCCCAAGGGTGCCGAGAGCTTGCTGGAAGTGCTGGCCGCACACGACGTCGAGGTCGTGTTCGGCCTGCCCGGCGTGCACAACCTCGCCATCTGGGAGGCACTCGAGAAGCACAAGGGCATCCGCATGATCGGGGTGCGCCACGAGCAGACGGCGGTCTACGCGGCCGATGGTTACGCACGCGCCACGGGCAAGCTCGGTGTGGCTGTGGTGACCACCGGGCCCGGCGCCGCCAACACGCTCGGGGCGACCGGTGAGGCGTGGGCGTCGGGCAGCCCGGTGCTCGTCATCGCGACGGACATTCCGTCGACGCTGCGGCAGCCAGGCGTGTACCGAGGCGTGCTGCACGAGACGCGTGATCAGAAGGCCATGTTCGGGCCGGTCACCAAGGCGTCGTTCGACGTGCCGTCCGCGCAGGAGCTGGGCGCGTTCACCGACAAGGCGGTCCAGGCGGCCACGCAGAGTCCGCACGGGCCTGTTTATCTCGGCGTGCCAACGGATTTTCTGTCCGCGGACGTATCGGGCCACACACCGGCCAGGGTCGACCAAGCCCACCTCGTCCCGGACCTCACCGAGGCCGAGAAGCTCATCGCGGCAGCCGAAAGGCCGTTGATCTGGGCGGGTGGCGGCGCGGCACGGTCGGGAGCGGGCGCCGCGGTGGGAGCGTTGGCGGACAAGCTGAACGCGCCGATCATCACCACGTACGGGGCGCGCGGCTTCACGAACAGTGCGCACGTCGTAAAGGGGCCGGTGCACGCGCCGCCGGTCGGAAAGTTGTGGGACGAGGCCGATCTGGTGATCGCGATCGGCACCGACTTCGACGGCATGATGACGCAGAACTGGTTGCAGCCCAAGCCGCCCAGGCTTCTCGCGATCAACATCGACAAGGCCGAGGCGAACAAGAACTACCCCGCCGACGTCACGGTCGAAGGCGACGCGAAAGCGGTCACCGAGTCGCTCACGGCCGCAGTCGTGGGCAAGGCAGGCGTGGTCGACGTCGAGTCGGTCAACGCCGAAGTCAGGGCGCTCGTGGAGGCGGACTCCGCTGAGGCCGCGAAGCTCCTCGACGCCCTCGAAGGCGAGACGGCCACGATCGTCGCGGACATGTGCATCCCCGGCTACTGGATCGGCGGCTTCCACCACGTCACGAAGCAACGCGGCCTCGCGTACCCGGTGGGCTGGGGCACGCTCGGGTTCGGGTTCCCCGCGGCGATCGGGGCCGCGGTCGACGGCCGGACGATCGCGGTGGTCGGCGACGGCGGGTTCCTGTTCGCCTGCGGAGACCTCGCGACGTTGAAGCAGGAGAACCTGCCGCTGACGATCGTGCTCGTCGACGACGGCGGGTACGGCATGCTCCGGTACGACCAGCAGATCGCGAACCACACCATCAGCGGCGTGGACCTGACGAGGCCCGACTTCGCCAAGCTCGCGGAGAGCTTCGGGATTCCGGCGGTCACGCTCGACGGGTTCGACGGGCTGAAGGAAGCGTTGGGCAACACCTCCGGACCAGCCATGATCGTGGTCAATGCGGGCCTCAAGCCGCCCGTCAACACCTCACCCCGCTGGTACCGGAAAAACACCTCCTGATCAGCCGTCCACTCGGTACCGTCCGGCCCATGAGACGTGGGCTGGGGATCGTGCTCGCTGTGCAGGCAGTGGTGCTGACCGCGTTGTCGGGGCGCTACGGGTTCCACCGGGACGAGCTGTACTTCATCGCCGCGGGAAAGCGGCCCGCCTGGGGCTACGTGGACCAGCCGCCGATCACGCCGATCCTCGCCCGGTTGAGCACCGAGGTGTTCGGCGAGACTCCGATGGGCCTGCGGGTGATCGCGACGATTCTCGCGCTCGCCATCACGGTGGTGGTCGCGTTGATCGCGAAGGAGTTCGGAGGCGGTGCGGTCTTCGCGGCCGCCGCGTCGGCGACGTCGACGTTCGTGCTCGCGGTGAGCCACATGCTGTCGACGGCCACGATCGACCTGCTGATCTGGGTGCTCATCGGGTACTTCGCGGTCAAGCTGCTGAAGACGAGGGACGGTCGCTGGTGGCTCGCCCTCGGTGCGACGGCCGGTGTCGGGCTGTCCAACAAGTGGCTGCTGCTCCTGCTGCTCGCCGCTCTGGCGGTCGCGTTGCTGATCACCGGGCCGCGGGACGTGTTCCGCACGTGGTGGCTGCCTGCCGGGCTGGCGGTGTGCGCGGTGATCGCCGCGCCGGTCGTGCTCTGGCAGGCGATGCACGACTTCCCGTTGCTCACGGTGGCGCGCGGCATCAGCGAGGACGACGGCTTCGAGAACCGCGTCATGTTCGTTCCCATGCAGCTCGTGCTGCTGGCACCTCTGCTGGTGCCGGTGTGGGTGATCGGCTTCCGGAACCTGTGGCGTGACAGGACGTTCCGTTCACTGGCGTTGGCCTACCCGATCCTGTGCGTGCTGTGTCTCGTGACGGGCGGCAAGCCCTACTACGCGGTACCGCTTCTGCTCGTGCTGCTGGCCGCCGGCGCACGTCAGGTCCAGGAATGGTTGTTGCGCCGCAAGGTGCTCGGTGGTGTGCTCGTGGCGCTGCACCTGCCGGCCATGATCGGCTCACTGCCGATCCTGCCGCCCAGCGCGCTCGGGCCGGTCATCGCCATCAACCCCGAACAGGGCGAGCAGGTGGGCTGGCCGGAGCTGGCGAGCACCGTGCAGAAGGCGTGGCAGGCGAACGGCCGCCCCGTCGTCATCACCAGCAACTACGGCGAGGCCGGCGCGGTCGAGGCTTATACGAACGTTCCCGTGTACTCGGGCCACATGTCCTTCTACGACTGGGGACCGCCCCAGACGTTGGACAAGAAGGTGCTGCTCGTCGGGTTCGGCAGGCTGCCGTTCGACGGGTGCAAACGCGTTGCTCAACACCGCAACGTCATCGAGAACGAAGAGGACGGCACGGAGCTGTGGATGTGCACGGCGCCTGCGGGCACATGGGACGAAATCTGGCCGACGCTGCGCCGCTACTACTGATCTGAGCCAGAATCCAGGCATGATCGAACGCACCTGGCCGAACTCCCGCGCGACGGACGAAAGCGTGCTCGCGTGGGAGTTCCTGGACTTCCTGCGCAACACCGCGGTGATGAAGGTCGACGGCTTGACCCGCGACCAGGCTGTGGCGGCCCCGATCGCCACGTCGCCGAAGCTCACCGCGCTCGGCGTGCTCAAGCACCTCGTCGCCGTCGAACGCTACTGGTTGGGCATCGCGGGCGCGGGCCTCGACCTGCCGTCGCTCTGGGAGGGCAGCCCCGACCCGTCGTGGGACCTCACCGACGACGACACGCCTGAGTCGCTCATCGAGGCCTACCAAGAGGAATGGGCCCACGCCGAGGCCCTCAAGAAGCACAGCCCGGACGACAACGCGGCGAACGACAAGTTCACCGTTCGGTGGATCCTGGCCCACGTGGCACAGGAGACCGCGCGGCACGTGGGCCATCTGGATCTGCTTCGCGAGCTCGCGGACGGTCAGACCGGCGAGTAGGTCACTCTTCGCCTTGCCAGAGCGGGATCAAGGGAGCGACGACGCCGTCCAGTGCGTTGTCGACGACGGCACCGGCCAGCGGCATGAGCGTTGCTCGCGACCAGAGAAGGCGTTCACGCAACGCGGGCAACGCCAATGCCGCGGCGGCTTGCTCGATCACTTCTTGGCGGTCGTGGTGCAGGCACCGCACCAACGCCTCGGCCGCCGAGCCGATCTGCACGCCAGACCTCGCGAGACGGCGAACCGCTGCCGCCGCCTCGGTGCGGACCCACCACTTCGGGTCGCGCAGGCGGCCGATGATCGGCGGGAGGGCGGCCGGGTCAGCTGTGTCCCCCAGCGCCGTGACCGCTATCTGGCGGCGAGTGGCGAGCCAGTGCGTCGCGTCCGGCGTGACGCGCTCGACCGGATGTGCGTCGCGCAGCCTGGTGATGCCGTAGAGCCACACCCACGGGCTGCGGTAGACCTCCTGCCCGAGCCAGCGGCGGACCGGACCGTCGGTCTCCTCGTAGAAATGACGCAGGGCGTAGCCCGGGTCGCGGTGCGGATCGCGCTCCGCGAGCACCCGGCAGAGCAGCGGGCGCGCCGGGCCCGCTTCGTCGAGGCTGTCGAGGATGATTTCCTCGACACCCGGTTCGTTGCTGTCGATCAGAATTCTGATGTGCGCACGCAGATCCGGCGAACCCCAGTCCCGGATCCCAGCCAGCGCCCCATCGCTGCTGAGTTCCCCCATTTCTCCATCATGGCCGATTTATGAAGCCGCCCACAGCGTTTTGGCAAACTTCCTGGAGAGCGTTTACCGCGTCGCGCAGCAACGGGTTGGTATTCGCCGTGCGGTGGACAACATGCACGTGCCTGCGCAAGGGCTTGTGCCGCAACGGCATTGCGTGCGTGCCCGGTAGCGCCTTGTAACCGAGAGCGGGTACAAGTGCGACACCGACCCCGGCTGCGACGAGAGACTGCACGACTTCGTAGTCGTTGCTTCGGAAAGCAATTCTCGGCGCAAATCCCGACGCCGCGCACAGACGCGTGAGACAGGTGGCACCGGATGTGCCGTCGCGCGACGCGATCCAGCGTTCGTCTTTGAGATCTTCGAGTCTGACGTTGTTCTTCGCGGCCGGGTGCTCGGCCGGCACCATGACCAGGAGCGACTCGTCCAGCAACGGCAGCACCGTCAGTTCTTCCGGCCAGGTCTGCGGCACCAGGTCGTAGGCGTAGACAAGCGCGAGGTCGAGCTCGCCGGTCAGCACGAGCGGCAGCACGTCCTCCGGCTCCGCCTCGTCCAGCCGGATCTCGGCGTCCGGCAGGTCGGCGGACAGCTTCGCCAGCGCCTTGGGCACCACCCGCGAGCTCGCCGTCGGGAACGTGCCGATGCGCAAGCGACCGCGCAGGCCCTGCACCATCGCCTTCACCTCGTGCTCGAAGCCGTCGAACGCGGCGAGCAGCTCGCCCCCGCGGTCGGCGATGAGCAGGGCGGCGCTGGCCGGCCTGATCGAGTGCGCCTCACGTTCGAAGAGCTCCACGCCGACAGCGCGTTCGAACGCGGAGATCTGCTGCGACACGGCCGACGACGTGTAGCCGAGACGGCGGGCCGCCTCGGCGAACGAGCCCGTCTTCACGACCTCGACGAGCGTGCGGAGATGCACCGGGTTGAGCACCAGGACAGCTTATGCTCGACGTCGCGAGGTTTCATTCTGCAACCCCTGGCGGAACCACCAGGTAACTACCAGGGTGGAGGCATGCCGTATGTCTCCACGAACCCGTCGAACACCTCCGACGTGGTCACCGAGATCGAGCTCGGGACCAGCCGCACCTTCGTCGACGCAGCACAGCGGGCGAAGGCGGCACAGCGCGCGTGGGCTCGCGTACCCGCTCCCGTCCGCGGACAGGTCATCGGCAACATCGGCCGGCTCGTCGAGGCGAACTTCGAAGCGCTCGCCCAGCTGGTGACCCGCGAGATCGGCAAGCCGATCGCGGAGGCGCGTGGCGAGGTTCAGGAGATCGTCGACACCGCCAACTTCTTCGTCGGCGAGGGCAGGCGCCTCTACGGGCAGACGGTCCCGTCCGAGATGGCGGACAAGCAGCTCTTCACCTTCCGCAACCCGGTCGGCGTCGCGGCGATCATCACCGCCGGCAACTTCCCCGTCGCCGTGCCGTCCTGGTACATCATCCCGGCGCTGCTGTGCGGCAACTCCGTCGTGTGGAAGCCCGCCGAGTACTCCGCCGCGTCCGCCCAGGCCTTCTACGACGTGTTCCAGGCAGCCGGCATCCCGGACGGCGTGTTCGAGATCGTCTTCGCCGAGGGGTCGGAGACGTTCAACGGCCTGGAGCAGGCGCTGCAGCAGGGCCTGGTCGACAAGGTCGGCTTCACCGGGTCCAGCGAGGTCGGCGTGCGGATCGGCGAACTGTGCGGCCGGCACCTCCAGACACCGTGCCTGGAGCTGGGCGGCAAGAACCCGATGGTCGTCACCGAGGACGCGGACCTCGACCTGGCCGTGCAGGGCGCACTGTTCGCCGGCTTCGGTTCCGCCGGCCAGAGGTGCACCTCGCTCGGCACGGCGATCGTGCACGAGTCGGTGTACGACGAGTTCCTCACGCGGTTCGTCGACGCCGTCGCCGCCGCCACCGTGGGCGACCCGACCGGCGATGTGCTCTACGGACCGTTGCTGGACGAGAAGTTCGCGCTGGCGTACGAGAAGTACCTCGGCTGGGTCGGCGAGCACCACACGGTGCACGGCCCGACCGGCCGCATCACGGACTCCAGCCCCCGCAACGGTTTCACCGGTGCCAACGGCTTCTTCTACCACCCCGCAATCGTGTCCGGTGTGCGTGCCGACGACGAGCTGTTCCTGCAGGAGACGTTCGGCCCGATCGTCGGCGTCATGAAGTACTCGGACCTGGACGAGGCGATCGAGCTCGGCAACAAGCCGGGCTACGGCCTGTCGTGCTCGATCTACACCACGGACCCGAACAAGGCCTTCCGGTTCCGCGCCGGCATCTCCGCCGGCATGGTGAGCGTCAACAACTCGACGTCCGGGGCCGAAGCGCACCTGCCGTTCGGCGGAAACGGCAAGAGCGGCAACGGCTCCCGGCAGTCGGGCGTGTGGGTGCTCGACCAGTTCACCCGCTGGCAGTCCATGAACTGGGACTACTCCGGGAAGCTGCAGAAGGCGCAGATGGACACGCTCGAGATCGGGGCGAACCTTGACTTCCGCCTCACCTGAGCTGCCCGCTCAGGCAGAGGTCGTCGTCATCGGCGGCGGGGTGATGGGGACATCCATCGCCTTTCACCTCGCCGAGGCAGGAGTCCGGGATGTCGTGGTCGTGGAGAAGGATGAGCTGGGTTCCGGCTCCACCTGCAAGGCAGCGGGTGGGGTGCGCGCCCAGTTCTCCGACGAGCTGAACATCAGGCTCGGTGCCCGATCACTCGAAGCGTTCCAGCGCTTTCCGCAGCGGCCCGGGCAGGAGATCGATCTGCACCAGGTCGGCTATCTGTTCCTCCTTTCTTCTCGGGAACACGTCACGGCGTTCGAGCGCAACGTCGACCTCCAGAACTCCCTCGGAGTGCGCAGTCGAATGCTGACTGTCGAGGAAGCACGACAGATGTCGCCGTTGATCGAAACGGACGGCCTGCTCGCGGCGACCTTCTCTCCGGACGACGGACACTGCACTCCTGAGTCCGTCGTCCTCGGTTATGCCACCGCGGCCCGCCGATTCGGTGTCCGCTTCCACACCAGAACCACCGTGAGATCGATCGTAGGGACGGGGTCTGACACTTTTCGCGTGCAGACCGACCGGGGCGCGGTTTCCACGCCGAATTTGGTCTGCGCGGCCGGTGCGTGGTCGCGGGAGATCGGCGAGATGGTGGGCGTTGACCTGCCGGTTTCTCCCTTGCGGCGACAAGTCATGTTCACCGAGCCCATGCCCGAGCTACACGAACGGGTGACTCCCTTCACCATCGACTTCGGCAGCACCTTCTACTTCCACCGCGAGGGCCAGGGGTTGCTGTTCGGCATGTCCGACCCCGACGAGACACCGGGTTTCAAGCTCGATATGTCCGACGCGTGGCTGCCACGGCTCACCGAAGCGATCGGCAGGCGCGCGCCGAGGTTGTTGGACGTCGGTGTGCGCAACGGGTGGGCGGGGCTGTACGAGGTGACGCCGGACCACAACGCGCTGATCGGTTCGGTGGGCCGGTTCTTCTACGCCACAGGGTTTTCCGGGCACGGGTTCCTGCAGGGCCCGGCGGTCGGCGAGGTCGTGCGCGACCTCGTGCTGGATCGCGAGCCCTTCGTCGACGTGTCCAGTTTGGACGCCTCCCGTTTCGCCGCCGACCAGGCGCGGCCGGAACTCAACTGCGTGTGAGGGAATGCTGATGGACGTTCTCCAGCTCATGGACGAGTGGGGACCCGAGAAGGTCGTCTGCGTGTCCGACCGGCGCACCGGCATGAAAGGTGTGCTCGTCATCGACAACACCGCGCGCGGTATGGGCAAGGGCGGCACGCGGATGAGTCCTTCCGTGACGGTCGCGGAGATCGCCCGCCTCGCGCGCGTGATGACGTGGAAGTGGGCGGGAGTCGACCTGTTCTTCGGCGGGGCGAAGGCCGGGATCGTGTTCGATCCTTCTTCTCCCGACAAGGAAGCGGCGCTGCGGGCGTTCGCGCGCAAGCTCTCCAACGAGGTGCCGCGCGAGTACGTGCTCGGGCTCGACATGGGCCTCACCGAACGGGATGCCGCGATCGTCCAGGACGAACTGTCGGACCGCGGCGCTATGATGGGCGCACCGGCTCAACTCGGCGGTCTTCCGTACGACGAGCTGGGCGTCACCGGGTTTGGCGTGGCCGAGGTGGCGGACGAACTGATGTCGTTGCGCGGCAAACGCATCGCGATTCAAGGTTTCGGCGCGGTCGGTGCCGCGGCAGCTCGACGCTTCGTGGAGCTGGGTGCGGTCGTCGTCGCGGTGTCGTCGGTGCACGGCGCGTTGGTGGATCCCGATGGTCTGGACGTGGCACGGCTGCTGGACTTGCGAGCGTCGTCCGGTGATCTCGCGGTCAAGGAGTACGGCCCCGTGCAGGCGTTGGGTGCCGAGCTCCGGGCGTCGTGCGACGTGCTGGTGCCGGCCGCGATGCAGGACGTGATCGACGCGGATCTCGCGGGCGAGCTCGACACCACCTTGGTGGTCGAGGGCGCGAACCTGCCGACTTCCGTTGCGGCGCAGGAGGTTCTGGCCGCGCGCGCGATCACGGTCGTGCCGGACTTCATCGCGAACGCGGGCGGCGTGGTCGCGGCGGCGTTCGGGATGGACGCGCGATACTCGCCGTTCCCGGTGAACCCCGCGACGGTGCTGGACGCGGTGTCTTCGAAGCTGAGGGCGAACGCGGCGCACATCGTCGTGGAGGCCAGAGAACGAGGCACCACAACACATGTGGCCGCGCGCGAGCTGGCGCAGGAACGCGTGCTGGCCGCGATGAAGCTGCGGGGGCGGGTCGCATGAGCTCGCTCGGCGGAGTGGTGATCGCGGGAGCGTTCGGTGTGGACGCGTCGGAACTCCGGAAGCGGGGTCGCACGAACCCACTCGACGACGTGACGACCGCAGGAGCGTTCGGTGTGGACGCGTCGGAACTCCGGAGGTGCGGCGCATGAGCGGCATCGACGACGGGACGGCGCCCGAGGTGGACGCGACGTCCGGCGAGCCGAACACGGCCACGTCGGCGGCGGGTTCGCTCGACGGTGTGGTGATCGCGGACTTCAGCCGGGTGCTGGCCGCCCCGTACGCGACGATGATGCTGGGCGACCTCGGTGCCGAGGTGATCAAGGTCGAGCAGCCCGGCCGTGGCGACGAGACTCGCACGTGGGGTCCGCCGCACTACGAGGACGAGGCGACGTACTTCCTGTCGGTCAACAGGAACAAGTCGTCGGTGCAGATCGACCTGTCGACGGAGGCAGGCCGGGAGCAGGCGCGCGCGCTCATCGCTCGGGCGGACGTGGTGGTCGAGAACTTCAAGCCGGGCACCATGAAGAAGTTCGGGCTGGACTACGAGTCGTTGGGGCGTGACGACCTCGTCTACTGCTCAATCTCCGGGTTCGGTTCGGGCAAGGGCGCGGACCTGCCCGGCTACGACCTGCTCGTGCAGGCCGTGGGCGGGTTGATGAGCGTGACCGGGCCTGGGCCGTACGAGCCGGTGAAGACCGGGGTGGCGTTGGTCGACGTGCTGACCGGGTTGCACGCGTGCGTCGGGATCCTGGCGGCTTTGCGGCACCGGGAGGCGACTGGGCGGGGTCAGCTGGTCGAGCTGGACCTGCTGTCCGTGCTGCTGTCGAGCATGGTGAACCAGAGTGCCGGGTTCACGCTCGCGGGGTCGGTGCCGAAGCCGATGGGCAACCGGCATCCGTCGATCGCGCCGTACGAGGTGTTCCCTACGGCCGACCAGCCGATCGTGCTCGCGGTGGGCAACGACCGGCAGTTCCGGCGGCTGTGCTCGGTGCTCGACGTGCCGGAGCTGGCCACGGACGAGCGGTTCCTGACGAACGCCGACAGGGTCGAACACGTCGACGCGCTGTTCGAGGTGCTGCAGGCGCGGCTTCGCACGCGTCCGGCACAGCACTGGTTCGAGACCCTGACGCCGCTCGGTGTGCCGTGCGGTCCTGTGAACGACATCGCGCACGCGTTCGCGCTGGCCGAGTCGCTCGACCTCAGCCCCACCGCGACGATCGACGACATGACGCTCGTCGCGAACCCCATCCGCCTGTCGCGCACGCCGGTCACCTACCGGCTGCGCCCGCCGAAGCTGGAGCCGTGAAGTGCAGGACCCGTTGCAGTTGCTGGACATCCCGTCGTTGCTGGGCGACGAGGAGCGCGACATCCAGGCCACGGTCGCGGCGTACCTGACGGACCACGTGCGGCCGCACATCGGCGCGTGGTTCGAGGAGGGCATCCTGCCGCGCGAGCTGGCGCGGGAGCTCGGCAAGCTCGGGGTGCTGGGCATGCACCTCGAGGGCTACGGGTGCGCTGGGACGTCCGCGCTGGCGTACGGGCTCGCGTGCCTGGAGCTGGAGGCGGTGGACAGCGGCATCCGCAGCTTCGTGTCGGTGCAGGGGTCGCTGTCGATGTACTCGATCTGGAAGTACGGGTCGGAGGAGCAGAAGCAGGAGTGGCTGCCGCGCCTGGCCGCCGGTGAGGCGATCGGCTGCTTCGGGCTCACTGAGCCGGACTTCGGCTCGAACCCGTCCGGGATGCGCACGCGGGCTGTCCGGGACGGGTCGGACTGGGTGCTGAACGGCACCAAGATGTGGATCACCAATGGTGGTCTGGCCGACGTCGCGACGGTGTGGGCGCAGACAGAGGAAGGAATTCGGGGATTCCTCGTTCCGCGCGGGACACCGGGATTCGAGACGCAGGACATCAAACACAAGTTGTCAATGCGAGCATCCGTCACTTCCGAACTGATTTTGACGGACGTGCGACTCCCCGAAAGCGCACGACTACCCGTTGCGACCTCCCTTCGCGCTCCTCTTTCGTGTCTGAACGAGGCGCGTTTCGGGATCGTGTTCGGCGCTGTCGGTGCCGCGCGTGATTCGTTGCAGGCCGCATTGGACTACTCCGGCACGCGAATCCAGTTCGACAAGCCGATCGCCGCGTTCCAGTTGACTCAGCGGAAGCTCGCGAGCATGTCCGTGCAGGTCAGCAACGCGATGCTGCTGGCGTTGCACCTCGCGGGACTCAAGGAGGCCGGCACGCTGAAGCCCGAGCAGATCAGCATGGGCAAATACAACAACGTGGAGGCGGCCATCGCGATCGCACGGGAAAGCCGGACGATCTTGGGCGCGAACGGCATCTCGCTCGAGTACTCACCCTTGCGGCACGCCAACAATCTGGAGTCGGTCCTCACTTACGAGGGCACTTCTGACATCCACCTGCTATCCATCGGCCACGCATTGACCGGAATCGCCTCATTCCGCGGATAGTTCACCTTATCCTGCACTCGCCGTCGTACGCGGGTTGGAGGATGCCCTGCCGGAAGAGACACGCAGCCGCAGTGACGCGCGCCGCAACCGCAAGCGATTGCTGGACGCGGCCACGCACGTCCTGCGGGCTGAACCTGCCACGGCGACGATGCAGTCGATCGCCCGCAAGGCCGCGCTCTCGCAAGCGACGGCGTACCGCCACTTCCCGTCCGTGGAAGCGCTCGTAGCGGCCTATCACGAGGACGTCATGACGTCGTTGGCCGAACACGGCGAACGGTCGCACAAGGACGGCAAGGAGCTGTTCGAACACCAGGTGACGCGCTGGGTGAAGATGCAGAACGTGCACGGTCCGGTGATCGTGCGGTTCTGGTCCCAGCGCGGTTTCCTGGAACGCCTGCAGTCCGCCGATGTCATGACAACGTTGTCATCCCAAGCGTGGGACCGGGCACTGCGAGGAGTGCTGGTGGACCTGGCGCTGCCGGACGTGCTGCTGACCGTAGCCCAGTTCCTGCACCAGGCCATGTTCGACCCGAGGGAGATCAACGACCTCATGAAAACCGCCGGACTCCCTGACGAGCAGGTGGTCCGGCGGCTCTCGGATGCGTTCTACGGAGCGTTGCGGGGGTGGGCTAACACACCGTGACGCGCTTGAGCTCCGACTTGAGGTTGGGGCGACCGTCCAGCGGGTTCTCCCCCGCGATGCCACCGGCGGCGATCTTGTCGAGGGTCTTCAGGCCCTCCGGCAGGATCGCGCCGAACACCGAGTAGTTCGGGCGCAGGATCGAGTCGGTCTGCACGAGGAAGAACTGGCTGCCGTTCGTGTCCGGGCCGGCGTTGGCCATCGCGAGCGTGCCGCGCGGGTAGATGCGGCGCAGGCCGGTCGGGTCGTTCGGGGCGGGCTTCAGGTCGGTCGGCAGCTCGTCCTTGTACTTGTAGCCGGGGCCGCCCTCGCCCGTGTTGGACGGGTCGCCGCACTGCAGCACCTTCAGCGTCGGGTACGCGGTGAGGCGGTGGCACTCGGTCTTGTCGTAGAACCGGTGCTCGGCCAGGTGAACGAAGCTGTGCACCGTGCAGGGCGCCTGGGAGCGGTCGAGGATCATCGGGATGTCCCCCTGGTTCGTCCTGATCTGGACGAACACCTTTCCCTTGGTACGCTTGGGGTCCTTGAGCACGGGCACCGGACGCGCGGGAGGCTCCTCCGGCGTCTTCGTGATGCCGCAGTCGATCCGGCCTTGCGCGTCCTGGGCTTCGACCTGGGCCGAAGCGGTTCCAGTCGTGATGAATCCGACGGCCAGGGCCGCCACTGCCAGACCAGCTGCGATTCGCCTCATGCGCGTTTCCTAGTGGAGCTGACCGCGACCCGGCAAGGTTTAACCAATCACTCAGTTGTCCGTGTCCTCGGTGATCTCGTACTCGCAGGCGGCTTCCTTGCCGGCGTTCGAGATCTCCTTCTCCTTCTCGACGCGGAGCTTGCAGGTGACCTGGCTGTCCGACTTGACCTTCAGGCTGATCTTGCCGAGCGAGTTGGCGAGCATGGCGCGGTTCTTCACCGGCAGGTCAACGGTTTCCGTCTCGGACGCGCCACCCGGAACGACGAGGCTCAGCTCGGCCTTGCCGGTGCCCTCGATGTCGTAGAACGCCTCGTACGTGTAGCTCTTCTGGCCACAAGCAGCGAGCGCCAGCACGGGAAGCAGCAGGAGGAGTTTCTTCATGACTCGAATTCTGGTGATCGGCTCGCGCCGGTACTTCTGTCTGCAGACGGGTTGTGGGTCCTACTTTTGGCCGACCAGGCGGGACTCCCAGGCCCAGGCGGCGATCTCGACGCGGTTGCGGGCGTCCAACTTGGACTGAACGCTCGCCAGGTGCGTCTTCACCGTGCCGATGGAGATGAACAGCTCTTGCGCGATCTCCGCGTTCGTCTTGCCGATGGCCGCCAACCGCACGACGTCCAGCTCACGCGCGGAGAGGTTGTGCGGCTGTTGGGCTGTCGGCGCGTTCATGTGCTGCAACAGCCTGACGGTGACTGACGGGCTGATGAGCGCATCTCCAGTGACAGCAGCACGAACCGCTTCGATGAGCAGGTTCGGGCCCGCGTCCTTCAGGAGGAAGCCACACGCGCCGTTCTTGAGCGCTGTGTGCACGTACTCGTCGTGGTCGAACGTCGTGCACACAACTACGTGCACGTCGTTCGCGATCTGTTTGAGCGCTTCGAGTCCGTCCATGCGGGGCATGCGGATGTCCATCAACGCGACGTCCGGCTTGGTGCGGCGTGCTTCGGACACGGCCTCGACGCCGTCCTGCGCCTCCGCCACCACTTCGATGTCGGGCTCGGCTCCTAGAATCATGCCGAACCCGGTGCGCACCATCGCCTGGTCGTCCGCGACGAGAACCCTGATCACGCAGTCGCCTTTCCTGTCGGGAGTGCGGCGTCGACGACCCATCCGCCGTCGATGCCGGGCCCCGCCTTGATCCTGCCACCGAGCGCCTGCACGCGTTCGGTGAGTCCGATGAGACCGAAACCGTTGCCCTGCCTCGCGGGCTTGCCGTCGTTGGCGACCCTGACCGTGACCCAGTCGGGTGACGTCTGGATGTGGACGTCCACTTTGGTCGCTTCCTGGGCGTGTTTGCGGATGTTGGTCAACGACTCCATCACCACGCGGTGCACGGAGCTGGCGACTTCCAACGGCAGGTTCGCCGTGTCGCCGTGGACTTCGAGGGTCGCTCGGGGTTCGGCCTCGACGAGCGGCTCGATGTCGACGATGCCCGCGACCGGTGCCACGGGGGCGTCGTCGCGGAGCATGCCGACCATGCGACGCATCGCGGTCATGGCTTCGCCACCAGCCTGCTCGATGCGTTCGAGGGCCTGTTTCGCCTGTTCGGGATTGCGTTCGACGATCCGGCTCGCACCCTGGGCGAGCACGACCATGCCGGTGATGTGGTGGCCCACGAAGTCGTGCAGGTCCCGCGCGAACTCGGCCTTCTGCTCGGCCTTCACCGCCGTGACCTGCTTTTCACGGGCGTTGTTGAGCAGTCGCAGGTATCCGACGAGCGCGAGGACGCTCGTCGCCACGACCAGAAGGGCCATCGCCTGGGTGAGATCCCCACCCGTCGGCGACGAGCTGAGCGGCTGGGTGACCAGCGCGACGAGGACCAAGCCGACCAGGGGCGCGTCCCACCACGACCTCGCCCTGTTCGTGGTCACCGCCAGGACACCGGCCAACGCGAGGCCCTCGGCCAGGCCGAACTCCTTCTCGGTCGGGTCGACCACGGTGAGGGTGAGGCACGCGGCGGCGGCCACGGCGACCAGTACCCGGTTGTGCGGCAGCAGCCAGGCCAGCGTCGGCAGCACGATGCACGCGAACGAGGCCCAGCCCGTCCACGGGTACAGGCCCGGCGAGTTGAAAAGACCGTAGTAGGCGTCCACGAACGCGGCGGCGACCAGTGCGGCGATCGCGCCGGACTTCCAGAGCATGGCCATGACCTTATGCACTTGTGCGCGTTCCGCAGATCGGCCGAAAGACAGAGGCAGGCCCTGCTCGGGACGGAGGTTCTCGCCTCCGTTCTGGACTTTGCTGACCATGTGAACAACTACGCTTCCGCCGCGGTCGACCTCGTGAAGGTGTACGGCTCCGGCGACACCTCGGTTCGAGCACTCGACGGAGTGACCATCGGGTTCCGGCCCGCCGCCTTCAGCGCGATCATGGGGCCGTCCGGGTCCGGCAAGTCGACGCTGATGCACTGCCTGGCCGGGCTCGACACGGCCACGTCCGGCGCGGCACTGCTCGGCGGCAAGGACCTGACGAGGCTTTCCGACAACGCGCTCACCAAGGTGCGGCGCGACCGGATCGGCTTCGTGTTCCAGGCGTTCAACCTGCTGCCGACGCTCACCGCCGAGCAGAACATCCTGCTGCCGCTGAACCTGGCCGGGCGACGCGTGGACCGCGCCTGGTTCACGCAGCTCGTGGAGGTGCTGGGACTGTCGTCACGGCTGACGCACCGGCCGTCGGAGATGTCCGGCGGGCAGCAGCAGCGCGTGGCATTGGCCCGCGCGCTCGCCACGCG
The DNA here is from genome assembly GCF_040681245.1 of Lentzea sp. NPDC051838. Lineage (NCBI taxonomy): Bacteria > Bacillati > Actinomycetota > Actinomycetes > Pseudonocardiales > Pseudonocardiaceae > Lentzea > Lentzea sp. NPDC051838. The sequence goes on along the minus strand of NZ_JBFAYI010000019.1, from coordinate 81,483 downwards.
GCCTGACGTGATCTTCGCCGACGAACCGACCGGCAACCTGGACTCCAGGTCGTCCGCGGACGTGCTGAACCTGTTGCGGCAGGCCGTGCGCGAGTTCGGGCAGACGATCGTGATGGTCACGCACGACGACCGGGCGGCTTCGTACGCCGACGTCGTGGTGCGGATGGCCGACGGGCGCGTCGTGCAGGCGGTCGCGGCATGAGGAAGTTCCTGCCCGTCCTGTCGATCACGATCGCGGCGTTCTTCGCCTATTCGACGGTGCTCGCCAAGGACATCACCGAACGGTCGCTCGCGGTCAAGGCCGTGAAGCTGGTCGAGGTGTTCGCGTTGCTCGGTGCGTTCGTCACCGTCGCCATGATCGTGGCGGCGCTGGTCTCCACCTCGACGTTCCGGATCGTGTTCGCGCAACGGATGCGGGAGCTCGCTCTGCTGCGCGCCATCGGCGCCACGCGAGGTCACCTGGCCCGCCGATTGGTCGTCGAGGGAGCCGCGGTCGGGTTGCTCGCGTCGATCGCCGGCGTCGTCCTGGCGGCGGGGGCCGGGCAGCTCGTGCCGTTGTTCGGGCTCGAGGCGCCGGGATTCCCGCTGACACCCGCGTTGATCGTGGTCTTCGGGTCGTTCGTGCTGACGACGCTGGCCGTGCTGGCGCCCGCGTGGTCCGCGGCCAAGGTCTCGCCGCTGGAGGCTCTTCGGACGTCGGCGGTCCAGGACACCAAGAGCCGCGTCGGTGGTCTGCGCTGGGTGCTCGGGCTTCTGATGGCTGCGGGCGCGGGAGTGCTGCTGGTCAACGTCGTCGTGGAAGGGCTCGCGACCAAGCAGCGGCCGGCCGGGATGACCGAGGACCTGTTGCTGCGCACCACGATCAGCGGCACGCTGGCGTTCGGCGCGCTGATCACCCTCGGGCCGGCGTTGATCTCACCGGTGCTGCGGATGGTCAGCATCCCGTTGCGGCGCAGCACGATCGGGTCGCTTGCGGTGAGCGGAGTCGGCGGGGCACCGCGCCGGGCGGCCTCGGTCACCGCGATCGTGGCGCTCGGGGTCAGTCTCATCATCGCGACGCTGACCGGCGCGAACACGTTGCAGGGACTGGGGAAGGCCGAGATGGCGGGTGCCTATCCCGCCGATCTGGAGATCACCGGGCCGATCGACGTGCGGGCGTTGCGGGCGGCCGGGCTCACGGACGTGCTCCCGTACCGGCGCACCGAGATCACCATCGACGGACGGCTCACCATGCAGGCCAGCGACCTGGACATGAGCAAGCTCCGCGACCTCTCGGACTTCAAGGTCGACACCGGTTCTCTTGCCGACATGGGTCCGCACAAGGTGATCCTCTCGACCTACACCGCGAGCAGGCTCGGGGTGACGGCGGGAACCCAGGTCGACATCAACGGCGAGCAGATGACCGTTGCGGCGACGGTGTTCGGCGGCGTCCCGCTCGGCCACGCGCTGCTGCACCCATCCGATGTGGACGGTGAGCCCATCGGTGCGCTCGCCAACGGCCCCAAGGAGAAGGTGCCGGCGGGGTTCGAGGTCGAGTCGCTCACCGACCACCGGCTCGCCCAGGAGAACTGGTTCACCACATTGGTGGCAATCGCGGTCGGACTGCTGTTCCTGACCATGTTGATCTCCGTGGTGGGCGTAGGATCGACCACGGCGTTGTCGGTGCTCGAACGGACTCGAGAGTCCGGGTTGTTGCGCGCGATCGGCTTGACCCGCAAGGAACTGGGTCGTCTCATCACAACCGAGGCGGGCCTGTACGGGATCGTCGGCGCGTTGCTCGGACTCGTCATCGGGGTTCCCTACGCGTGGCTCGCGATCATCTCGCTCGGCGTCGAATGGCCGTTGCAGGTCCCGGTCGTCTCCGTCGGCGTGGTGGTGCTCGCCCTGGCCGCACTCACCGCGGGTGCGGGGCTTCTGCCTGCCCGCCGCGCGGCACGGGTGAGCCCGGTGGCGGCGCTTCACTCGATCCAGTGAGGTGTACGGGATACCAGACCGGGTACCCGAACTGCATCGGGAGGTGATGCAGTCATGGGTTTCGACGAGCTCAAGAACAAGGCGAAGGACCTGGTCGGCCAGCACGGCGACAAGGTCGACCAGGGCGTCGAACGCGCTGGGCAGATGGCCGACGAGAAGACCGGCGGCAAGTACGGCGAACACATCGACAAGGGCGAGGACAAGCTCAAGGAGGGTCTCCGCAAGTTCGGGGACCAGCAGTGATCACGCCCAAAATCGGTTGCCGCACTGCCCCACACTGATCGCATGGGGATGTTGGACGGAATGGCCGCCGAGGTCGCGGCGGGCCGGCAGGTCGAGTTCCGCCCGACGGGCAACTCGATGGTGCCGTTGATCCGCAGCCGGCAGCTCGTCACCGTCGCTCCTGTCGACCCGGCCGCCGTCGAGGTGGGAGACATCGTGCTGTGCCGCGTCGCCGGCACGACGTATCTGCACCTGGTGTCCGCCATCAACGGGGACCGGGTGCAGATCAGCAACAACCGCGGCCGGGTCAACGGGTGGAGCGGGCACAACCGCATCTTCGGCCTGTGCATCGCGGTTGACGGCGTGCCTCGTCCTCGCACTCGGGGAAAGCTCCGTCCGGCGGAGTGATCGCACGAAACCGGTACCGCGGAAAGTGATGTCTCCTCACCGTTGACAGGCCTGCCACCATCATCCGTGGGAGCGCTCTCACGCGCTCGTTCGGAGGGTTGGCAATGAGGCTCACTCGACAACGAACATCCATCGCATTGGCAGCGGCCAGTCTGCTCACCGTGAGCGGTCTGGTCGCTGTCGCCCAGCAGACCAACGCCGCGCTTCCACCTCCCCCCGCCGGGTGGACGCAGGTGTTCGGCGACGACTTCACCGGACCGGCGAACTCGTTGCCCAACACGGGGAACTGGCGGTTCTCGTTGGGTCACGGCTATCCGGGCGGACCGGCGAACTGGGGCACCGGCGAGATCGCCGCGCACACGAACAACCCCGCCAACGTGTCGTTGGACGGCGGTGGAAACCTGCGCATCACGCCACGTCGTGACGGCGCGGGCAACTGGACGTCCGCCCGCATCGAGACCAATGCGCAGAACTTCAAGGCACCCAGCGGCGGCATCATGCGCATGGAGGCGCGGATCCAGATGCCGAACGTCTCCGGCGCCGCGGCGCTGGGGTACTGGCCGGCGTTCTGGGCGTTGGGGTCGCCGTACCGCGGGAACTGGTGGAACTGGCCCGGTGTCGGCGAGTTCGACATCATGGAGAACGTCAACGGCGTCGACCGCGTGTGGGGCGTGCTGCACTGCGGTGTCTCACCCGGCGGGCCGTGCAACGAGAAGAACGGCATCGCGAACAGCAGGCCGTGTCCTGGTGGCTCGTGCCAGAGCGGCTTCCACACGTACCGGTTCGAGTGGGACGCCTCGACCTCACCGCAGCAGTTCCGCTGGTACGTGGACAACCAGCTGTTCCACCAGGTCAACCAGAACCAGCTGCCCGCGGACACCTGGAACCAGATGACCGGGCACGCCGGGTACTTCATCATCCTGAACGTCGCGATCGGCGGTGAGTTCCCGGACAACTACTCCGGCACGCGCACGCCGGGTCCCGGGATCGTCCCCGGCATTCCGATGGTCATCGACTACGTGGGCGTGTGGACGAGCGGCTCCGGTGGCGGTGGTCCGACGACCACCACCACTCCCCCGCCGACGTGCGGGCCGTTGGTCTCACAGGGCCGGCCGACGTCGGCGTCCAGTGTGGAGAGCGGCAACCAGGCGGCGGCGTTCGCGGTCGACGGCTCGACGGCGACGCGCTGGTCGTCCGCGCACAGCGAACCGCACTGGTGGCAGGTCGACCTTGGGTCGTCCCGCGCCCTGTCACGCGTGCGGATCAACTGGGAGGCCGCGTACGGGCGGGCGTACTCGATCCAGCTGTCCGACAACGGGAGCACGTGGCGTGAGGCGTATTCCACCTTCTCCGGCTCAGGTGGCGTCGAGGACATAGGAATTTCCGGGTCTGCGCGCTACGTGAGGTTCAACGGGACCCAGCGGGCGACCGTGTACGGGTTCTCGTTCTGGGAGTTCGAGGTGTTCGGCGCGTGTGGATCACAGCCAACCACCACAACGACGCAACCTCCGGGTGGCGGGACATACCCAGGGTGGGCGCCTGGGACTGCGTATGCGGTTGGTTCGCGTGTGAGTTACGCCGGATTGGACTATCAGTGCCTCCAGGCACACACCTCGATCACCAGTTGGGAACCACCGAACGCGGCATCGCTCTGGCAGCGCCTCTGAGTCACTTCCGCGATCCCGGCGGCACGGTTACCGTCGTTCGCCGGGATCGCGGAGGTGAAGGTGGATCCGAGCGGGGTGACGAGAGCTGCACGGCTGACCGCACTAGCCGCGTTGTGCCTGGTCACCGTCGTTTTACTGCTTCCGGCGGCCATCAGCGTGAGCACCGGCGGGGCCGTGCCGGCGTTCCTCGGCGAGTTCGGGCGGTGGCTGTGGCCCGCGGTCGGGGTGATGATCCTCGTCGCGATCGGTCTCGCAGTCTGGGAACGTGTCCGCGGTCACGAGACCAGCAACCGCACCGCCGCCCTGGACCGCGTCGAGGCGCGCGTGAAGACGTTGCTCGCCTCGTCGCTGGCCGCGCAGACCCAGATCAAGCTCGGGGTGCTGCGACAGCCGAAGCTTTCCGTGCGCGGGGAGGGCGAGGAAGTCTCCTCTTCGGACCTGGAAGCCGTCTACGACCGTCTCGGCCACGCGATGGTGCTCGTCGGACCGGTCGGCAGCGGGCGGTCCACGTTGTTGCGCGAGCTTTGTCTGGTGTTGGTCGAGCGTGCGCGCAACGACCCGGACGCGCCGATTCCGGTTGTCGTGGACTTGGCGACGTGGCGCGCGTACGGCTCGCGCAAGCCGACCGAGTTCACCGCGTGGCTGCTGCGCGAGATGAACCGCCGCTACGGCATCAGCCGCTCGGCGGGCACGATCTGGCTGCGCCGCGAACGAGTGGCCGTGCTCATCGACGGCCTCGACGAGGTGCCGCGAATGGACCGTGCGCACTGCGAGTCCGAGCTCGCGCCGTTCGCGTCGGTCGTGTGCTCGACCGAGCCGATCGACAACCTGCCGTCCGTGCACGTCGACCCGTTGTCCCGCGGGCAGGTGCTGGAGTACATCGCGTCGGTCAGCCCTCGTCTCGACGGCCTGGAATCCGCTCTGACGCCGGCGATCTGGGAGCGACTGGACTCACCGCTGGCGCTGAACCTCCTGGCGCTCACACATCTTGATCGCCAGGTCGACACGATCGGCACCGACTTCGTGGGCTCCTTCGTGGTGGAAAGGCTTTCCGCCCAACGCGCCGCGGGCCCGACCATCCGCGCGTTGAAGTTCCTCGCGCGGTTGGGACGCCCTGACCTCGGTGCGCCCGTGCACATGCCACACCGCCGTGCGTGGCTCCCGCTGCTGCCGACGCGCCCGTTGTGGTTGTTGTTCGTGCGCGCGGTGCCGGCCGCATATGCCGGTGGTGTGTGTGCCGTGGCGTTCATTACCGGGCTGCAGCTCGGATTGTGGCCGGCATTGGTGTTCGCGGTCGCGGCTTCTTTGTTGCTGGTTCTGGTCAACAGGCTGCCGCGCGTCTTTCACCCGCCCGGACGCGCGCACGGGATCATCACCGCCGCCCTGGGATTCGTGGCCGGCGTGGTCGCGGGTTTCCTGGTCGCCCTGGCTGGATTGTGGCTCGGCGGAATCGGCACGCCGTGGCCGTACGCCGTGACGTACGTGTTCGTCGTGGTGGCGTCGTTTTTCCTGGCGCTGGGATTCGTGCCGGGCGACGCGCCGGTGCCGTGGGCCGTGCTGATCGCCGCCGCGCCGGGTGTGTCGATGATCTGGACCGGCCCGTACGCGGTGCTGGCGGGGATGGGCATCGGTTTCTCCGCGGGTGTGGCGGGCGGTGTTTTCGCTGCTGCCGTGGGACGTGTGTGGCGCACGGTGCGCCCGGGACAACAGCAACGCATGCGACTGGGGCGCCCGTGGTGGGTGCAGCCGATCGTCCCGGTGCTCGGCCTGGCCGGAGTGCTCGGAGGGCTGGGCGGCTTTGGATCTTGGGGCACCGCACTGGGTGTGGCGCTCGGGTTGCTGGTGACGCCGACCGCCGCCCGCGACTACCTCTGGCCGTTCGACGCACTGGCAGAGGTAGCCGCGGAAGGACTCACGCGCCCATTGTCGTTGGGCGAGTTGTCCTTCCGGCGCAAGGCTTTGCTGCATCTCGCCCAGGACCGGTTGCTGCTCACCCGAGTCGATGGCGAGTACCGGTTCGCTCATGTGGCACTCCGTGATCATTTGGCGAACTGTGACCCAACCGTGCTCGTTCGCGCCACGCGTCGTTGAACCTTCCCGATCTGCGGGCCGTACGGCCTGACAGAAAGGTCGGGTGTTGCGCATGCGCTGGTCGAAGGGCTGGATCGCGGGTGCCGGGGTGTTCTCGGTAGTCGCGGCCATCGGGGGTGCCGCCTTCGCCCTTGCCGGTTCAGGAGCTCCAGCTTCCCAGTCCGGGGTGGCGGGCAAAGAGGTCTGCGCGGGGCAGCCTGTCGCCCTCGTCGACACCACCGGCCCGGCCGGGGTGTTGTCGGATCAGTTGCCGGTCGGGACTTCTCTGCGGATCACGAACCTCGCCAACGGGCGAGCCGCGACTGTCGCGGTTGCCGGCGTTACTCCTGGATGCGCGGCGCTGAACACCGCGGCGTTCGATTTGCTGCGGACACCGGAAGCGGGACGGGGCGGGGCGGAAAACGTTCTCCGGCGGGTTCGGGTGGAGATCGTGGGGAATGCTCCTGCGCCGGCGCGCAGTTCTGCCTCGGCTACTTCCGTGCCTCGGGTGCGGACCACCGGGGTGGTCGGGCAGGTCGTTTGCGATGGGGCGACTGTCGGGTTGTCCGCTGTCGGTGGGGCTCCTGGGGCTTTTTCTTCGTCGTTGCCGGTGGGGACTTCGGTTCGGGTGACGAATTTGGACAACGGGAAGCAGGCCACGTTCCGGATTGTCGGGGTCGGGTCTGCTTGTGTTGTGTTGAACAGTGCGGCTTTTGGGGTGGTCGGGGAGTCGGGGAAGAATTTGATCAAGAGGGCGCAGATTGAGAAGGTGACGTGAGGGGTGGGCGCTGACGCGCCTTGCGGTGGTTGCTTTTGTGGTGGTGCTGTCTTGTGGTTGGGCGGCGGTTCCAGCGGGGTGGTCGCCTGCCGTGCGTGCTCTCACCTTGCGTAGGTGGGCGCGCGGGTCCTTACGAGCTTGGGTTTCGTCATCGCCGCTTCGCGACGATTGCGATTGGGCTTGACTTCGGGGCCCTTACGAGGCGCTCTGTCGGGCGGAAAAGGGCGGACGCTTCGCGCCCGTCCGATCCGCGAAACGGTAGCACCTCGAACCCAAAGTCAAGCCCAATCGCCTTGCAGCGTGGGCACTTCAGGTTGTTGAGCTGCGGTCATCACCGGTTTCCCGCGTTGTGCTTGCTCTCGTTCGGGCTCGCTTCGCATCGCCCACGCGGATTTGGGGCTCGCTTCGCATCGCCGCGGTGGATGGCTTGTCGGCTCGGCTTCGCCATCGCCGCTTGCCTTCGGCTTCGCGGGATTTGGCCCGCGTGGCCGCGTGGCCAGGTGGCCGGGTGGCCACGCGGGTGGGGGTTTGTGGGTTGGTGGGTGGGTGGCTACCAGTCCATTGGCTCGTCTGGTTCTTCTGGGGTTGGCCATTCGTCTTCGTCTGAGGTGCTGGAGCCCCAGGCTGCGGCGCCTTGCGGGGTGGTTTTGGGCCTGGGCTTGGGTTTTGCGGGCTCGGCTGCGGTGGTGGGTGGTGCAGTCGCGGTGGGGGCGTTGCCTGCTACAACTTCCAGGATTTGGTCGCCGTATTTCGTGAGTTTCGCTTGGCCCACACCGCTTACCGCGCCCAGGGCGGCCATGGAGGCGGGGCGGCTGGCTGCGATGGATTTCAGCGTGGCGTCGTGGAAGATTACGTAGGCCGGGACGCCTTGTTCGCGGGCTTGTTGGGCTCGCCATTCGCGCAGGGTTTCGAAGAGCGGGGTGGCTTCCGGGGTGAGGTCGACCTTTTGCTTGGCGGCGGCGGTCGAGGCGGCTGCTCGGGTGGTGGAGCGGGCCGGGGTCGGGTCCTTGCGGAGGTGGACTTCGCGTTTGCGGCCCAGGACTTCCGCGCTCGCCTCGGTCAGGACGAGGGTCGAGTACTCGCCCTCCACGGCCAGAAGGCCTTGGGCCAGCAGTTGGCGGACTACGCCTCGCCATTCGCTTTCGTTGAGGTCCTCGCCCAGGCCGAAGGTGCTGAGCTGGTCGTGGTCGAACTGGATGACCTTGGCCGTCTTGCGGCCCAGGAGGATGTCGATGGACTGGCCCGCGCCGAACTTCTGGTTGCGTTCCTTGCGGAGGCGCCAGACCGTGGAGAGCATCTTCTGGGCCGCGACCGTGCCGTCCCAGGATTCCGGCGGGGTGAGGCAGGTGTCGCAGTTGTTGCAGGGGACGCCGGTCTGGCCGAAGTAGTCGAGCAGCATGGTGCGGCGGCACGTGATGGTCTCGCACAGGGCGAGCATCGCGTCCAGGTGCGCCTGGGAGCGGCGGCGGAAGGCCAGGTCGCCTTCGGACGACTCGATCATCTTGCGTTGCTGGACGACGTCGCTGAGGCCGTAGGCGAGCCAGGCGGTGGACGGGAGGCCGTCGCGGCCCGCTCGGCCCGTTTCCTGGTAGTAGCCCTCGACTGATTTCGGGAGGTCGAGGTGGGCCACGAAGCGGACGTCCGGTTTGTCGATGCCCATGCCGAACGCGATGGTGGCGACCATGATCAGGCCGTCCTCGCGCAGGAAGCGGGCCTGGTTGCGCTGACGGACCTGGGCGTCGAGGCCCGCGTGGTACGGGAGGGCCGGGATGCCGTTGGCCACCAGGAACTCCGCGGTCTTCTCCACGGAGGCGCGGGAGAGGCAGTAGACGATGCCCGCGTCGCCGCTGTGCTCGGTGCGGAGCAGGTCGAGGAGCTGCTTCTTGGGTTCTTTCTTCGCGACGATGCGGTACTGGATGTTCGGGCGGTCGAAGCTCGAGACGAACTGGCGGCCGTCGCCCAGGTCGAGGCGGCCGAGGATCTCCTGGCGCGTGGCATCGGTCGCGGTGGCCGTGAGGGCGATGCGCGGGACCTTCGGCCAGCGTTCGTGCAGCTGGGCCAGGGAGAGGTAGTCGGGCCGGAAGTCGTGGCCCCACTGGGAGACGCAGTGCGCCTCGTCGATCGCGAACAGGGCTATGTCGCCCTGGTCGAGCAGGCGCAGGGTGGCCTCGGACGTGAAGCGCTCCGGGGCCAGGTAGAGCAGGTCGAGCTCGCCGTTGACGAACTCGGCCTCGACCATGCGGCGTTCGTCCCACGACAGCGAGGAGTTCAGGAAGCCCGCGCGCACGCCGAGGGCGCGCAAAGCGTCGACCTGGTCCTGCATCAGGGCGATCAGCGGAGAGATCACCACGCCGGTGCCTGGCCGGACCAGGGCAGGGACCTGGTAGCACAACGACTTGCCGCCGCCGGTCGGCATCAGCACGAGCGCGTCGCCACCCGCGATCACGTGCTCGACGATGGCGGCCTGGTCACCGCGGAACTCGGGGTACCCGAAGACGCGCTGCAGCACCTGCAGCGCGTCCCCGTGGTCTGTTGAACCCATGGCGCCGATGCTAGCGAGCCGCACCGACAGTCCGGGGCGCTAGCCCAACGCGCCCTTCACACCTGCGGAAACGCTGGTAGCGATCATCTGGTCGGTGGAGGCCGACGGGAGCGAGCCCCGCATCGGGACCCGCACCGAGGTGTCCGCCAGGTCGTAGGTCAGCCTGGGCAGCTGGCTCGGGCGCACCGTCGCGCTCGAGTCCGTTCCGGCGAGCAACAGGCCCAGCCGGTGGCCCGCCGGGACCAGATGGTCCGTTGTGGACAGTCGGAACGTCATGCGGTACTTGGTTCCCGGCGTGATCGTGCGCGGAGTGGAGAGCGACGCGTAGTTCGCGAGGTCCGCCCACCCGCGCGCGATGATCTGCGCGTCGACGTTGCCCGACGTTGCCTCCGTGTTGCGATAGCAGGCGTCATCGCCCGTACGGCTCTCACCCCAGCACGACTCCGCGGTCAGCGTCCGGATGCCCTCTCCGGTCCGCACCGTAGCCGGGCCGTAGTCGACGAGGTACGCCGTCAGGTGCGCGGTCGGCGTCGACGACGACACACCCACCGTGATCGACGACGTGCCGGCGATGCGCAGGTCCGACGTCAGCGGTGCCGTCGAGTAGACCGCCCGGCCGGTGTTCGAGCCGGAGAGCCAGTTCGTCGGGGTACCGCTGCCGTTGTCGGTGAACGCGGCCGTACCGGTGCCCGGTGCCGTGCCGAGCCCCGAAGAAGACGGCCGCAGCACGGTGCTGACGGTGCCTGCAGGCGGCCACGTCTGGTCATCCGCCCACTGGTTCGGCGCGCGCTCTGCGGACACCTGAGGCTCGTTCTCGATGCCGTTCTGCACGTTCAGCAGCCAGCGGTCGAACCAGCGGTGCAGCGTCGGCACCCACTCGGCACGCCGGAAGTCGAACGGGTCGACGTGCGCGGTCTGCGAGAACCACAGCTTCTTCGGCACCGACGCGGGCACGGCGTCCCAGAATTGGCCGTACTGCAGCGTCTTGACGTTGAGGTCGTTGCGCCCGTGGATCGCGAAGATCGACGCCTTCACGCGCGAGGCGTTGCGCACGAAGTCACGCGCCTGCCACATCGCCGTGTAGTCGCCGTTGGCGGGAGAACCGTTCGTCATGGCCGTGCGCACCGCACCACACCGTGAGCGCGCATTGGAGTTCTCGAAGTTCGACCCCAGGCTGGTCGGCGAGCCGTAGCCGGTGAACGAGACTCCGTCGGAGCGGAACCAGTCGTACCAGGAGCTGATGGCCGCGATCGGCACGATGGTCTTCAGCCCGTCGACACCGGTGGCCGCCACTCCGTTCGCGATCGAGCCGTCCCACGACTTGCCGATCATGCCGACGGCGCCGGTCGACCAGGAAGCGGCCTTCGTCGTCGTGCCGGTCAGGGTCGAGTAGCCGGTGCGCCGGCCGTTCAGCCAGTCGATCACGGCGGTGCCGGACGCGATCTCCGACTGCCCGCCGACGTCGACGCAGCCGCGCGACCGGTTCGTGCCGAGGAAGTCGACCAGCACGACGGCGTAGCCGCGCGGCACGAAGTAGTTGTCGTAGAAGAGCGGGAACTTCACCGGCACGCCGGCCGAGTCGTAGGTCTTGACCTCGCTCTCGTTCCCGCGGCCCGTGCTCTGGTAGTACGGGCTGGCCTCCATGATCACCGGCACGCGGCCGGTGGTGGAGGGTCTGATGATGTCCGCGGTCACCCGGTCGGGAGTGCCGTCACCGTCCGCGTCGAGGCCGGTGTCGACGTAGACGGTCTCGCGGACCGCGTCGGCCATCGAGTGGATCGGTGCGGACACGCCGCCGGACAGGGAGAACGCCGGTGTCGCCGCTGTGGCAGGGATTGGCGTCAGGGTCAGGGCCCCTGCTAACGCCACTACAACACGAACACGCTTCATGAACCTTCACGCTAAGGAGTGACGATGTCACTCGTCAGAGCCGAAAGGCTTGACCCTCCGCGGTTATATTCGACCTTCGTGAGCTTCACCTTCGAACCTGCGCGCACCCGTGTGGTCTTCGGGCGCGGCACCGCTGCGTCGGTGCGCGACGAGACGCAGCGGCTCGGCGGGACACGGGTTCTGCTGATCGCCCGGCACGGCGGTGACAAGGTGGCGGCCGAGCTCGGCGACCTGCTCGCGGCACGGTTCACCGGCGCCGCGATGCACACCCCCGTAGAGGTCACGGAGCGCGCGCTCGCGTTGTTGCACGAACACGGCGCGGACTGCGTGGTGTCGGTCGGCGGCGGGTCGAGCACAGGCCTTTCGAAGGCGCTCTCAGTACGTGCCGGGGTACCGCAGATCATCCTTCCGACGACCTACGCGGGCTCCGAGGTCACGCCGGTGCTCGGCGAGACGGCGTCGGGGCTGAAGCAGACGCGGCGTGACGCGGCGATCCAGCCGGACACCGTGATCTACGACGTCGACCTCACGCTCGACCTGCCGTTGGACGTCACGGTGACAAGCGCGCTCAACGCTCTCGCGCACGCCGTCACCGCGAGAGGCAACGAGAACCCGCTGATCGACGCCATCGCCACCAAGGCGATCGACGGCATTTTGCACTCGTTGGGGGGAAATCCATCCACAGTGGATGCAAGAACCGAACTGCTTCACTCCGCGTGGCTCGCCGGAACCTGTCTCGCCAGTGTTCCCATGGGACTGCACCACAAGCTCGCGCACGTTCTGGGTGGTTCGTTCGGTTTGCCGCACGCCGCAACACACACGGCGCTGCTCTCCCACACGGCACCCGCTGACCTGGCCACACGGATCCACGAGACGGCCACCCGGTTCGGCGCGGCGACATCGCTGCGGGAACTGGGGATGATGGAGTCCGATTTGTCCCGAGCTGCGGAGATCGCCGATCACCCCGACGCACTGCGGGTGTTGACGAACGCATGGCGCGACGCGTCAACCGACTGACGAGTTGTCATTCTTTAGGCTGATGTTCACACCTCTGAATCAAGACCTATCTCCGATGTGGACCTGAAGATCTGCTGATGAAATAGAGGCATGCTCAACCCCCTGGATCTGTCTCTGCTACACGGGCCGATCCCCACTCTCGCGACCGTCGCCGCTGGTGGCGCACTGACATACCTCGCGATCAGGAAGAACCGGACCTGGTGGACCAGGGTTCTGCCGATCGTCGTGCTGGCGTGCGTCGTGGTCGTGTTCGGGCTGAGCTACGTGGTCGACCACGTGTGGAAACCCTGGCCGGAGCCGTTGCCCGCGATCCTCATGATCTGGGCCGGTGCCGCGCTGACCGCATTGTCGCTCGCGGCCGTCCGGCTGCGTTCGTCGAGGTGGTATCTCAGCGTGCTGAACGTGCTGCTGGCGCTGGGCGTCGCCGCGAGCGCGATGGTCGCCACGAACGTGCACTTCGGCCAGTACCAGACGGCGCGCGCGGTGCTCGACCTCTTCAGGAACGACCGGGTCGACCTCCACGAGGCCTCGCCTCCCCCGTCCGGGGTGATCGAGGTGCCGCCCGGCAAGACGCTCGCGGACGTGTGGAAGAAACCTGAAGGCCTGCCGGAGAAGGGCACGGTGTCCGAGACCACCATCCCCGGTGGGTTCCCCGCGCGTCCGGCCTGGATCTACCTGCCGCCCGCCTACCACGCGACGCCGCGGCCGAAGCTGCCCGTCGTCGTGCTGCTCGCGGGTCAGCCCGGCAGCCCGCGCGACTGGTTCGACGGCGGCCGGATCACCGACAACATGGATGCTTACGCGCGCGAACACCAGGGTCTCGCGCCGATCGTCGTGGTGGCCGACCAGCTCGGCACGCCCACGGCGAACCCGATGTGCTTCGACTCCGCGCTGGGCAAGTCGGAGACGTACCTGGCCCGCGAGGTGCCGGCGTGGATCAAGCAACGGCTGACCGTCGACGAGCGCCGCGAGGCGTGGACCATCGCGGGCTTCTCCCAGGGCGCCACGTGCTCGGTGCAGCTCGCCGTGCGCGCGCCTGACGTGTACGGAAACTTCGTCGCCCTCGCTCCTCAAGGTGAGCCGACCCTCGGCACCCGGCAGGACACCGTGAAGGCGGCATTCGGCGGCGACGAGGCCGCGTTCAAGCGGGTCAACCCGATGGACGTCCTTGCGCGCCAGACCTTCCCGCAGACCGCGGGCACCATCGTCGCGGGCCGCGACGACGCCACGTACCGCAAAGCGGACGCCGAGGTGTTCGAGGCCTGCCGCAAGGCTGGAATGGACGTGCTGTGGAAAGAACTGCCGGCGGGACACGACTGGAACATGGCGCGAGAGGGTTTCTTCGGCTCGCTGCCGCGGCTCGCGGCACGAGCCGGGCTGGCCAGATGATCACGCGGTTCTTCCGCAGTGCTCCCCTGACGTGCACGTTCCTGATCGTCTTCTGGACCGTCGGGGCGTTGACCAACGCGATCGCCGGGCCGAACGACGAGCTGCTCGGGCGGGTCGGGTTCGGCACCGACGGTCCGCTGTGGACGGTGCTCAGCTCGGCGCTGTGGTCGATGGACCTGCTGGGTTACCTGGCGACCACGGTGCTGCTGCTGGTCTTCGGACCGCTGGCGGAGCGGGAGTTCGGCGCGTTGCGGACGGCGGCGATCTTCCTGTCCTCGCACGTGCTGGGCGCGTTCTTCGGGCTCGGTGTGGTGCTGCTCGGGCGCGACGTGCACTGGTCGTGGCTCGAGTCGCTGGTGGGCGAGGTCGCGGCAGGACCGTCGATCGGCGGGGTGGGGCTGGCGCTCGCGCTGACGTTCCGGATGCCGCCGCTGTGGAGACGTCGCGTCCGGCTGTTGATGATCTTGTCGGTGCTGGTGCTTACGCTGTACTCAGGTTGGCTTGAAGACCTGCTCAGGTTGTCCGGTGGCGTGGCCGGACTGGTGATCGGGGCGTTGTTCCTGAAGCGCGGCGCGGAGCACAAACCGCGTTCGTTCCAGGAGACGCGCGTGCTGGTGGCGCTGCTGCTCGCGGCGTCGGCGCTCGGGCCGGTGGTGGCGATGATGTCGCCGTCCCCCAACGGGCCTCTGTGGTGGTTCGCGGACGTCGTGGCGGTCGTGCAGCCCTCGCAGGAGGACGTCGACGCGCTGTGCGGGTCGGACATGGTGGAGCTGTGCCGGACGATGATGGTTCAGCTGTCGTACGGCAGGTTCCCCGCGTTCGTTATGTCGCTGCTGCCGGCGTTGCTGCTGCTCGTGCTCGCGGAAGGGCTGCGGCGCGGCCGGCGGTTCGCGTGGTGGTCGGCGTTGGTGCTCAACGCGGCGTACTCCGCGTTCATCGGGTGGTACGTCGTGGACGCCGCGCGGATTCCGGACATCGGCGCGCTGGAGGTCGTGTTCTCCTACAGCATCCCGATGCTGGCGCCGCTCGCGATCACCGTGGTGTTGTTGTTGACGCGCAAGCAGTTCGCCGTGCGTCTGCCTCGGCACGCCGTCAGGAAGTTCTGGCGGTTCACGCTGGGCAGCGTGGCGTTGCTGTCGGCGCTGTACGTCTTCGGCGGGTACCTGGTCCGCGACCAGTTCTCACCGGAGCCGGGTTTCGCCGAGCTGCTCGCGGACCTGCCGACGCGGTTCCTGCCGCCGGGCTACCTGCTCGGCCTGGTGCCGTTGCAGTTCTCCGCGGACGGGTTCGTCGGGGCGCTGCTGTTCGAGTACACGGGCGTGGTGTTCTGGCTGATCGTGCTGGCCGGTCTGCTGATGGCGTCGTGGCGCGCGTGGCCGTCGTCGTGCGAGAAGGAGGCGGCGCACGCTCGCGACCTGATGCGGCGCCACGGCGGTTCGTCGTTGTCGTACATGACGACGTGGCGCGGCAACCAGTACTGGTTCACGCCCGACGGTGAGAACGCCATCGCGTACCGAGTGGTGGCGACGATCGCGCTGACGGTCGGCGACCCGATCGGCCCTTCGCGGGTCGAGGCCGTGCGCGGGTTCGCGGAGTTCTGCGCCCGCAACGGGTGGACGCCGTGCCTCTACAGCGTGGGAACGGAGACGAAGGAGGCGGTCGAGGGTCTCGGGTGGTCGGCGGTGCAGGTCGCCGAGGACACCGTGATCGAGCTGGACACTTTGGCGTTCACCGGCAAGAAGTGGCAGGACGTCCGCACTGCCCTGAACAAGGCCGCGAAGGCCGGCATCACGGCGGAGTGGTGCACGTACGCCGACGCGCCGTACGCGATCACGGACCAGATCCGGTCGATCTCGGCGGAGTGGGTGGCCGACAAGGGCCTGCCGGAGATGGGCTTCACGCTGGGCGGCCTGGAAGAGCTGACCGGCGACGGTGTCCGCTGCCTGCTGGCGGTCGACGGCGACCGCACGGTGCACGGCATCACGAGCTGGCTGCCGGTGTACCAGGACGGTGAGGTCGTCGGGTGGACGCTCGACTTCATGCGCCGCCGCGCGAACGGCTTCCGCGGCTCGATGGAGTTCCTGATCGCTTCTGCCGCACAACAACTTCAGACCGAGGGCGCCCGGTTCCTGAGCCTGTCCGGCGCGCCACTGGCCCGCCTGGACCGCGGAGAGCGGCCCAGGGCGCTGCAGCGCGTCCTCGACTTCACCGGGCAGGTGCTGGAGCCGGTGTACGGGTTCCGCTCGCTGTTCGCGTTCAAGGCGAAGTTCCAGCCGTCGTACCGCCCGATGTTCATGGCGTACCCGGACTCGGCGGCACTGCCTCGCATCGCGAACGCGGTGAGCCGCGCGTACCTGCCGCACCTCAACGCGCGCCAGGGACTTCGGCTCGCCGGCAAGATGATCGTGCGGACTCGGGAGCGCGTGGCCACTCGGTGAGGTTGCGAGCGGGGAACGGTTCGCCGTCCTGCTCGTCGTGCTCGGCGTGAGCGCGTGACCACGCACGGTCGAACCCGCTAGTCCGAAAGGGTGGTGAGGTGATCCTCATCGTCACCGCCGAGCGTCACTGAGCGAAGATGCGCCGATGACCGTGCGGGGCAATCTGCCTGCCCAGACCACGACGTTCATCGGCCGCGGAGCCGTGCTCGCCGAAACCGAGGCACTCCTCGGCAAGTCCAGGCTGGTCACACTGGTGGGTGCCGGCGGTGTCGGCAAGACGCGCATCGCGGTGGAGACCGGGCGGGCGGTCGCGCGGGCGGGCACGTTCCGGCACGGGGTGTGGGTGGTCCCGCTCGCGGATCTCAAGGACCCGGCGTTGCTGGCGCGCACGGTCGCGGCCGAGCTGCGGATCGTCGACAACTCGCCGGACGCGGGACTCGGGCGGCTCGTGGAGTCGTTGTACGACAAGCATTTGATGCTCGTGCTGGACAACTGCGAGCACCTGCTGGAGCCGGTGCGGCATCTGGTGCACCACCTGTTGCGGGACTGCGAGGGGCTGACGGTCCTCACGACGTCACGGGAGCAGCTCGGTGTCTACGGCGAGCATCTGCTGCGGGTGCCGCCGTTGGACGAGGACGCGGTGCAGCTGTTCCTGGAGCGCGCCGAAGCGGCGGGGGCGGTGCTGACCGAGGTCGACCTGCCGGAAGTCAAAGCGCTCTGCCGGGCGTTGGACGGGTTGCCGCTCGCGATCGAACTGGCGGCGGCGCGGCTCGCCGAGATGTCGCTGACGGACGTGCTCGAGCAGCTCGACCGGCGGTTCGACCTGCTGGTCGGCGACACGCACGGGCCGGCGCACCACGTCACGCTGGAGCGGGCGTTCGAGTGGTCGGCGCGGCAGTGCACGGACGAGGAACGGCAGCTGTGGGGGACGTTGTCGGTGTTCCCCGCCGACTTCGATCGCACGGCGGCAGAGGCGGTGGCGGGCGGGGACGCGCTGGCGCCGTTGTCCGCGTTGGTGCGGAAGTCGATCGTGGTGGCGACGACCAGCCCCGTGACGCGGCGGACGCGCTACCGGTTGTTGGACACCGTGTCGCAGTTCGGTGTGCGTCTGCTCGCGGACGAGCACGAACCGTTGCGGCGGCATGTGTTGCATTACAGCGAGTTCGTGGACGAAGCGGCCCGCTCGTGGTTCTCGCCGGACGAGGCCTTGTGGATGGCGCGGCTGCGGGAGGAGTGGCCGAACATCCGTGCCGCGGTCGGGTTCGCGCTCGGCACTCCCGACCTCGCCGAAGCCGGCACGGTCATGGCGATGAACGTGCAGCGGAGCCGTTTCACGTCGTTCGCGGGCATGCTCGGCCAGGCGCGCGACCTGCTCGCGGTGGCGCGCAAGGTGATCACCGAGCCGCCGTTGCGCACGTCCCTGCTGGCGCACTGCGCGTACCTGGCGCAGACGCAGGGCGACATGTCGGCGGCGGTTCCGCTGATGCACGAAGCGCGTGCGCTGCCGCGGACGCCGATGTCCGACGTGCATGTGGTGTTCGTCGAGGCCACGAACCTCTTCTACGTGGACGGCTCACCGGACTGTGTGCCGCTGTACGCGCACGTCGTCGAGTTGTCGCGTGAGTTCGCATCGCCCGGTGACACCTACATCACCGAACTGATGCACGCGATGGCCGTGTGCTTCCTGATGGACGCGGAGGCCGCGGACAAGGCCACGACCGGGTTGATCAGGCTGGCGGAGAACAACGGCGTGGACTGGTCGCACGCGTGGGGGTTGTGGCACCAGGCGCTCTACGAACTGTTGCACGGTGATCCGGCGCTGGTGCATCCGCTCGCGGTGGAGGCGTTGCGGATCCAGCTGGTGCTCGGCGACACCTGGGGTCCCGCGTACAGCCTGTGGCTGCTCGCCTGCACGTGCGCCGAACTGGGCGCGTACGACCGGGCGGCACGGCTGCTGGGCGCGTTGCGGTCGCAGGAACGGGTCTCGCGGATCTCGTTCTGGAGCATGCGGCCGTTCCAGAAGATGCTGGAACGCGCGGACCGCACAGTGCGCCGGGCGTTGGGCGACGACTACCAGGTGATCACGACGCTGGGCGCGGACCTGAGGCAGGAGCAGGCGATGGAGTTCGCGCTGGAGCCGGTGCCGGACTCCGAGCGCCGGCCGGTCAAGGCCACCTTGCCCGGCGGATTGACCAGGCAGGAGTTCACGATCGCCGGACTGGTGGCGGAAGGGCTCACGTCGAAGCAGATAGGTGCGCGGCTCTTCATCTCACCGCGCACGGCGGACCGGCACGTGGTCAACATCCGCGCGAAGCTGGGCCTGCCGAACCGGGTGGCTCTGGCCGCCTGGCACCGGTCGGCCACTGACACGGGCACCCGGTGAGCTGAGCCAACGCCCCGCGATCACTTCCCCCCGGATGATCACGGTCATCACCGTGGCCGACCCAACACACCGGGAGTGCCCGTCCGACGCTGAGCTCGACGCCGGACCATCAATCTCACTCGCGAGCTGAACCGGGCGCATCGGCAAAATTGCGCATTCCGATCGGCGGCAGCAGGTTCACCCGACCGGGCTATCAGCGGGCGTCCGCCGCCGTTTTGAGGCCGAACGCGATCAGGGCGGTGGCGGAGACGCGGTCGAGCAGAGTTCGTTGGCGGAGCAGGAAAGCGCGGGCCCGGCCGGCCGCCGTGATGAGGATCGGGAACCACAGCAGGCCGATGCCGAGGTGGATGGCCACCAGAACAGCGCCCCACGCCGGTTGGTCCACCGGGAGGAACTGCGGGAGCAGCGAGATGTAGAAGATGCCCGGCTTCGGGTTGAGCAGGTTGGTGAGAAGTCCTACCCGGACGGCCGCGCGGGACGACGGCACCGGAGCGGGCTCGGCTGCCTCGGACGGGCGGCGGGACGTCCACAACGCCTTGACACCCAGGTAGATCAGGTAGGCCGCGCCCAGCCAGCGGACGATGTTGTAGGCCAGTTCGGAGGCTTGCAGGAGGGCGGTCAGACCCACCAGGCCCGCGGTGGCCCAGACCAGGCAGCCGAGGGTGCTGCCGACCACGACGGCCAGAGCGGGACGGCGGCCCACCAGGACCGCGGTGCGCAGCACCAGGAGGGTCTCCAGGCCCGGCGTGATCACGGTGAGCAGCGCTACCAGCGTGAAGCTCAGGAGTGCGGCGGTCGACATGGGGTCATCAGAACACGGAACCGCCGGGCAGCCGGAAGAATTAACGTGGCTGACACGGCTTGACGTAGCGGTGGGCCGGGACGGGGATCGGGCCGTCCGGGTGGGGTGCCTGGTGGTCGAAGAGGCCCTCGTCGGTCCAGCCCTGGTGTTCGTAGAAGCGCCGGGCACGGGTGTTGCTGGCCACGACGGCGAGCCACGCAACCGCATGGCCATTGGCCACAACGGCCTCTTCTGCGGCGGAGAGAAGAGCTGAGGCCACGCCGGAGCCGCGGTGGGCAGACGAGACGTAGACCTGCTCCACCTCGTCGCCGATGACCATCACGAACCCGGCTACATCGCCGTTCACGACCGCGACCGTCGTGTGTTGGACGTGCTCCAAAGCGCGCGGTTCGAACGACGACTCCGGGCGTGCGTCGACGAGTTGCTGCGGCACGTTGCCCAGATGTGCGTCGCACCAGCCGGGGTACCAGATCCTGGCGACGGCCGGAGCGTCGGACGGGGTCGCGCGCCGCAGCTCGATCATCAGAGGTACCAGGCTCGGACGCCGATGCGGCCCGTGCTGCCCAGGTCGATGAAGAGGTCCTTGTCGGCCGGGGTGGTGAGGAGCGACTGGAAGGTGCTGCCCGGTGACGGCGCGAGGTCGGCGTGGCTGCCGATCTGCGGGGGCTCGACGGAGGTGTTGGTGTTCCTCCACAGGAACGCGCTCTTCGCCCGCTCGCCCGGTTGCACCACGATCGGCTGCGGCGGGGTGTCGAAGCCCTCGACCGACGCGATGCCGCCGGAGCCCTGGAGGATCTGGACGTCCAGCTGCTGCCAGTGCTCGTCGAGCAGCTTCACCTGCGGGTAGCCGTTGAGCTGCACCGGTTGCGTGCCGCAGTTGAACAGCTCGACGCCCATGATGCGCAGGCCCATCGCGGCGTCGGTGGCGCCGGAACGGATCTGCACGCCGGTGTCGCACGACGGTTCGCCCGTCGTCGGCGTGCTCAGGGAGACCGGCCGTGCGGCTTCCGGTGGTGGCACCGGCAGTGCTTCCGGACGTGCTCCGCAGGCGGCCAGCCCGGTGAGCGCGGCCAGCAACACGAGAATCCTGCCCCCAGTTCTCATGTTGCCGACTATGCCACAGGACGAAGAGAGTGGTGGCGGCCTCGTCGGTGACCGCGTTCGAGACCGCCACCGGAGCCCTACCCCAGGTAGGACTCGATCCAGGCCCGGTGGGCGGGCACGTCGGAGAAGACCTGCGGAGCGTCCGCGCACCAGCGTCCGCCGATCTGTCCGATCACGGTGCCCACGGCCGCCCAGCCGGTCGCGGTCCTGGTGACGGCGGGGCCGCCGGAGTCGCCGTAGCAGACACCGCGCCAGCCGTCGGGGTTGTGCGTGCAGAGCGTGGCCGCGTTGGTGTGGCAGCCGGGCGCGTTGTCCGCGAGCACGCGGGAGTCCAGTTCCTGCAACACGGCGGGCGCCGGGGCGTTGCCGGGATCCTTCACCGCGCCCCAGCCGAGCAGGCGGATCTGCAGTCCGGTCGGCGCGGCCGCGGCGATCGGCGCGGGCTGGTGGGTGACCGGGGCGCTGAGCTGGACGAGGCCCTGGTCGTCGCTGCCGTGGCGGATCAGCCGGACAGCGGGACGGACGGTGCCGCCGCTGGTGCGGTTGGTGGAACCCACGCGGACCTGGACGCCCGACGGGTTCTTGCCTTCGAGGCAGTGCGCGGCGGTGACGACCCACTGCGGACGGATCAGGATTCCGCCGCAGAAGTGGTCACCGCCGCGCGACTGCAGGGAAGCCACGAACGTGTAGGCCTCGGTCGCCGGGCGTCCGCCGATGACGTACGGCGACACGGGATCCGCGTTCGCGGTGGGAGTGAGGAACACGAGCGCCAGCAGAGCGGCGTAGATCGTGTTGCGCATGGAAGATCTCCTCGGGGTGCAGGGATCTTCGAGTGTTCGGAGCAAGAAGGCTCCTCCGCTATCGCCGTAATTTCGGATCGCTCGCCGGTCGTCGCGGCGGTAGGTTCGATGTGCGATGACCGGACCGTTTCACCTCGTGCTGCGCGACGCGATCCGTGAGCGCGGGCTTCCGCTGGAACGCCTGCGGTCGCGCCTCGCCGAGCGCGGGATCGCCGTGGGACTCGCGAGTCTGAGCGACTGGCAGCACGGACGCGCGTGGCCCCGACGGCCGAAGTCGTTGCAGGCCATCAAAGCGCTCGAAGAGATCCTCGACCTGCCACAGCAGACGCTGACGAACCTGCTCTGCTCGCACCAGCCACCACCGTTCCGGCCTCGGCAAGGCGTGGACGAGTACAGCGGGCCGATGGCGGAGCTCCTGGACGAGCTGCCCGGCGCACGGGCGTGGCGGCTGGAGATGCTGACGTCCGAACAGGTCGTGCACGTCGGACCGGACCGCAACCCGTCGCGGATCGCGGGCCGCTCAGTAGCGCGTGCACGCCACGACGGCGTGGATCGGACGGTGGTCCGGTACTACGGCGGGCCGGAGTGCGACATCGACCAGGTCGAGGTCGTGCCTTCCCGCAACTGCGCGCTCGGCACGGTTCTGCGCCACCGCGAGGGTCGGGTGCTCGCGGCGGAAATCCTTTTCGGCCAACGGCTTCAGGCCGGCGAAACGTGGGTGTGGGAAGAAGAGGTGCGCGACCCGGTGGCCTCTCGCACTGACTGCGCCCGTGCGTTTCGACGGCCGGAGGGAACCTGTCTGCTGGAGGTGCGGTTCCACCCCGACGCACTGCCCTGCCGCGTGTACGAGTACTTCCGCGCCGATCTGTTCGTCGAGCAGCACGTGCTGACCGAACTGCCGCTGTCCGTGCACAACTCAGTGCACGTGACGACGACCGGCATGACCTCCGGCGTGATCGGCGTCAACTGGGAGTGGGAATGAACGAGATCGCCTCCGCCGTTGCACCTGGCAGCACCGAGTGAACCTCGACATTACTCGAGACTGGGGAGTTGTTCGTGTTCCTGGAGCCGGGTGCGGATCCGGCGGTCGCGCGGCAGATGATCGGGCACAGCGCGGACAGCCGCACGTTGCTCGTGTGGGTGTCCGATGCCCATCAGGCCGCCGAGGTCGCGGCACTGGCGGTGGACGAGCACGGGTGCGGCTCGTCGAATTGTGTCGGGGATTCGGTCTCGGGCAGGCGGTGCAGGTGATCGAACGGGTTGTGCCACGCGCACCGGTGGGCAGGGCGAGCTTCGACCGAGGTGTCGCCGACGGACCGATTCGGCGCAGTGCAACGATTTACCACTGGTCGACGAAGGTGCCGAGCTCATCGAGTTCTGCGGTGGCGCAGACCTCACGACGGCCGCCGCCGTTCAACGACAGCTGGGCGGCCGTGTTCCGGTGAGCTGGCCGTTCGAGTCGGTGCACGGCGCATCTGCGTTCAGGGCCGCTTACGAGGCCTCACAGTAGCGCGACGATGTTGGGCTCGACGCCCAGC
Organism: Lentzea sp. NPDC051838; assembly: GCF_040681245.1. Taxonomy (NCBI): domain Bacteria; kingdom Bacillati; phylum Actinomycetota; class Actinomycetes; order Pseudonocardiales; family Pseudonocardiaceae; genus Lentzea; species Lentzea sp. NPDC051838. The sequence goes on along the minus strand of NZ_JBFAYI010000019.1, from coordinate 58,461 downwards.
AACGCGCGACCGCACGCCTCCATGTTCCACGACGGGTTGATCATCGCGTGCCGCAGCGCCGTCTGCATGTCGCGCAGCAGAACGCTGAGAGGACTGGACTCCGCCACGGCCGCCGCGCCGTGTGCGGAGACCAGCATCTCCACGGCCTCCCCGCACTGACGGACGGCGTGGGCCGCGTGCAGGCGGTGCCGCGCGCGGGTCTCGTAGTCCGGGAACGTGCCGGCCATCGCGTGGTCGTCGACCAGCGAGGCGCACGAGTGGGCCAGCAGCCGGGCGACGTCGAGCTTCGCGGTCGCCTCGGCGATCGCGATCTGGAACGCCGGCGAGTCGCTCTGCCGCTGATAGGTCGTGAACGACACAGGACGCTTGTGCGCCTTGGACATCACGTGCTCCAGAGCCGACGACGCCATCCCGAGGTACGGGCCGGTCATGTACGTGAGCACCGTCGGAACCAGCGCCGACCGGAACCGGGCACCTGTGCCCAACGGCCCCGCGATCGCGTCGGCCAGCCGCATCACGCGGTGGTCCGGCACGAAGATGTCCTGCCCCACGACGAGGTTGCTGCCGGTCGCCCGCATGCCGACGGTGTGCCAGGTGTCCTTGACCCGCAGGTCGCTGAACGGAACCGCGGCGACGCCGACGTCTCCCTCCGCGATCGGGAACCCGAACACGCCCCAGGAAGAATGCAGGCAGCCCGAAGCCGGGACCCACTCACCGGACATCCGCCAGCCGCCGTCGACGCGCTCGGCCGTCGCATGGGGCGTGAGGACGACGCAGACGTGCGTGTCCGGGCCGTCCGCGTAGATCTCCTGCTGCGCATCGGACGGCATCTGGGCGACCACCAGATCCGCCGCGCCCAGGATCATCACGACCCAGCTCGCGGACGGGTCGCCGTGCGCCAACGCCGCCAGCGCGTCCACAGAGGTCCGCAGCCCCAGTTCCAGACCGCCGAACGAGCTGGGCACGAACATGCGGAACATCCCGGCGTCCCGCATCGCCGCCATCACGTCGTCGCTCAGCCTCCGGTCGCGGTCACCGGCTGCCTGGTCACGTTCCAGCACCGGCCTCAACGCGGCCGCTGCCTCCACGAACTCCGTCGATTCGCGCATAGACGCCCCCTTGCCGGCCGAAGCTAGCAAGGGGACGCTCACTGCGACGGGCTACTTGACGCTGTAGGCCCGAAGAACGGAACTGCTGTGCGTGTCACCGGCCGAATCGGACACGCTGGTTCGCAACGAGACGAACCCGCTGCGAGGGTTCTGGACCAGTGCGAACCACCGGTTCCCCTGACCGGCCACGGGCGCGCGCTTCCACGTCGCACCTTCGTCGGTGGAGTACTCGACGGTCACACTCGTCACGCGTGCCTCAGTCGTGGTCCTGGGCTGGCGCAGCACCTCGACCGACAGCGGGAACGCGCCCGGCTTGGCCTTGCCCAGGCCGTCGAACGCGCCGTTCGTGCGCAGGAACATCAACGGCAGCCCGACATAGCCGTCCGCCTTGGCCGAGCTGAACGTCCAGCTCGCCTCGGTGGTCAGCGAGTGCTCGGCGAACGGCACCGCGTCCGCCCTGGTGGCCTTGGCGGTCAGCTTGTACCGCGCCTTCTCGTCCGGCAGCCCGGCCCACGCGCCCAGGCCGGGATAGCCGCTCGGCACCGGTTCGGAGCCGAGCAGCTCCAGGGTCGTGTCTCCCGTCGCGGTGAAGGCCTGGAAGTTCGGGTTGTTGCCCTGACCTCCCGCCGCGGGCGAGAACATGCCGATGTTCGCGCCGAGACCGTCCTCGTAGCGGTACACCTGCGTGTTGAAGTTGGGTGCCAGCGCGAGCGACGGCGCGATCACGGGCGCGTTCCAGTGCTCCGGCACCGGCCTGCCCGCCGACACCACGCCGGTCACGTCCGTCACCTGGCCCCACGGCCCCGTCATCGGCGTGCCGACCGTGCGCTGGAACGTCAGCACCGACACCCAGTCCGTCGCGCTGAGGTGGTCGGTCCGGCCACGCGGCATCGTGACCGTCTCGTAGGCACCGAACGAGAAGAACTGGCCGGGGAAGTAGAACGGCGCCCTGGCGAACTCCGCGTCGGCCGGTGCGCCCTGAGCCGAGAACCTCACGTCCCGCCGCGCCAGTTCCCTGGTGTGCGTGCGGAACGACGGCCTCGCCGGGATCTCGTTCTCCGGCCCGAGCCCGGTCAGGTAGTACCGCGAGTCCCGCGCGCCGAGCACCATCGACGTGCCGAACCGCAGCGTCGTGCCCGGCTCGGCCTTCGCGGGCACGACGTACACCTCGCTGTCGCCCGTCACGAACTCCATGCCGGAGAGCCCGCGCTGCCCGAACTCGGTCAGCGTGTCGACGGTCGTGAGATGCGGCTTCTCGGCATGCCGGTCCGCCACGGTGTACGTGACCTTGTTGCCCTTGCGCGCGTCCAGCACGAACGCGCTGTCTTTCGAGAGCGCGAACTTCGTGATGACCTGCGCCGTCACACTTTCGGGACGCCCTTCAGCCGCAGGTGTGCCGGTGGAGGCGTAGATCGTCACGTCGCCCTTGGGCACGCGCACCTTCGCCACACCGTCCACGACCACCGGACGGAAGTCCCACTCACCGTCGTACGTGTGGTGCAGCACGATCACCTGCTGCGCCACGGCGTTGCTCGCAACGGCACCGGTGCGGTCGAGCAGCTGCACCGAGAGGTCGAACGACTCGGGCTCCGCCACCACGCCCAGGGCGGACTGCACCACCACAGCACCCGCCGTCGCCACGACACGAGCACCCACACTGCCACCGTTGGGAGGAAGCTTACCGGGCCGCACCGACACTTCCACGCCAGCTCGGCCTCCCGCAGGCACAACGAGAGAAGATGCGCTGAGAGCGAACGCCTCGTCGGTCACCGAGAGCGCCAACGTGACGTCAGCAGCCCCCTTGTTCCGATAGGTCAACGACTTCGTGACAGGCTCGACAGGCCGCGGCCACGGCAGCTGACCGAAACTCACGCTGCCGTCCGCGAAAACGCCCTGCGCCACCGCACGTGCCGCGTCCACCCGTCCGGCGCCGGCCGCGAACACCGGCAGACTCCCGGCGGTCGACGACATCAACGCGCCCTTGAGCTCCGCGGCCGTCCAGTCCGGATGCGCCTGCGCCACCAACGCCGCGACGCCCGTGACGTGCGGCGAGGACATCGACGTTCCGCTTGCAGCGACGTAGGAATCCCCGACGGGCGTGCCCATCGTCGTACCGGACGCTCGCGCCGCCACGATGTTCTCCCCCGGCGCCGTGATGTCCGGCTTCAGCGCGTGGTCACCGGTCCGCGGCCCCTTCGACGAGAACCCGCTCACCTCGTCCGTGCGTCCGACGCTCGCGACCGACAGCGCGGCGTCCGCAGTGGACGGTGAGGCGACCGTGTACGGACGAGCCGAGTTGCCCGCGGACACCACGAACAACGTGCCGGTCGACGCCGTCAGGTTGTTCACGGCCTGCGAAAGCAGATCGTCGTTCGTCCCGTAGTCACTGCCCAGGCTCATGTTCACGACCTCGGCCTTGCCCGCGATCCACTCCATTCCGGCCAGGATCGCGGCTTCCTCGCAGTACTCGTCACCGCACACCTTGCCCGCGACGACGGACACTTTCGGCGCCACGCCACCATAAGCGGCACCAGCTCCCGCGATGATCGACGCGACGTGCGTGCCGTGCCCGACGCCATCCTTCAATCCGGACCCCGTGAAGTCCTGCACCTCCGTCACGACGCCCTGAAGGTCCGGATGGCCGGTGTCCACACCGGTGTCGAGCAGACCGACCGTGACACCCTTGCCGTCGAACCCGGCCTCACGCGCCTTCGGCACACCGATCTGCGCGTTCGACTCGGCGTCGAGCACTTTCGCTTTGCCGCTCAACGAGATCCTGGCCCGTGAGGTCTTGAACGACTCCCAGAACGCGGTGTCCTTGGCCGCCGTCAAAGACACCCCACCGACACTGCGCAGCTGCCGGGTGACCTGGGCGCCCGCCGCCGTGAACGCGCCCACCTCCCCCGTCGCGATCAACGGTGTCGTGGTGCGCTTCGCGTCGTCGTAGCCCCACTCGACGAGCTGGGTGACGTCGAAGAGCCGCGAGTCGACCCGGCCCTGGTTGATCAGCACGGTGGCGTCCGAGGGCTCGACGCGCACATGTCCGTTGACGGCTCGCGTGGAGAACCTGATGTGCTCTCTGCCTTGCCCCGCCTTGACAAGCGCCATAGTTCTGCCGCCGGCTTTCGACAACGTCACCTTGTCACCGGTGACGAGAGTGACGACGGCGTCGTCCGACTTCTTCGTTGGTACAGCGCGTATGTGACCGGCGGCATGACTCACTCCGACGGTCGCGACCGGTAGTAGGAGGATCAGTGCGGGTATCAGTTTCACAGTCCTGACCGTGGCACTGAGCCGAAAGCGACGGAACCGCCGCGCACGACCGTGTTTGCGACATCGCCGCAAACACGGTCGTGTCCTCACCGGCTCAGACTCGTTCCCACAGCGCGGGAACGTTCGGCGGTTCCCAGCCGGGCAACGAGGTGTGGCCCTGACGGCAGCGGTAGGTCATGCCACCGTAGGTCACCTGAGCCCCGGTCGCGTACGTCGTGTACGGCGCCCACGCACTACCACCGGGAGACGTGGTCGTCGTTGTCGTTGTCGTTGTGGTGGTTGAGGTTGTGGTCGACGTCGTGGTGGACGTCGGCGGGTTGCCACTACCGCGCGGCAGATCACCCGCGATCACGTAACTGTTGCCACCGAAGGTGAACGTGAAGTTCGACGGCGACGCGATCGGCATGTAGTAGTTCAGCCGCACGTCCACCGACGCACCGGGCGCGATCGTCTGCCACGAAGGCAAAGTCACGACGACGTGCTGGAAGTCGCCGCGCAGCCCGCCGACGTTCGGACCACTGTGCCCACGTGTCGCCACGGACAACCCGAACCCGGACTGGTCGGTCATGCTGCCCGGCGCGCTGGTGCCGTAGTCGAACTCGACGCGCGTGCCACCGGGGATCGTGACGGTCGAGCTGTTCGTGATCCGCATCGTCGGGTTGATCGGGTAGTTGTTGTCGCCCAACGCGAAGCCGGACAACGAGACGCCAACGTTCAACACGTTCGAAGGCATCGTCCGACCGGCCTTCGACGCACCGTAAGGCGCAGCACCACGCAGACCGTCGTTGATCTTCGTGAGCAGCGTGTCGCCGATGTAGTACTGGGACTTGGCGCTGTCGTAGGCGTAGTCGCCCGCCAACTCCCAGATCATGATGCCGCCGATGCCCTTGCCGGCAACGTAACTGGCCTTCGCGGCGAGCGACACGTCGTCCTCAGTGGACAGGTACACACCCTTGGAACTGTTCCACAGCCACGGCGCGACCATCGTGCTGTTGTAGTTGCGGGCGTACGTGCCGGTGAGCCGGTCGTCGGGGTCGTTGACCGGGTCGAGACCGTACTTGGTGAGGTAGTCCGGCGTGATGCCGTTCTGCAGGTTCATGGCGTGCCACATGGGGTTCACGCCCGACGGCACCTCCATGCCGTTGAGCTCGTCGTGCCACAGGTTGTCGATGCCGATCGCACCGTTGCCGCAGGGGACGGTCGACCCGACGGTTCCTCCGGTGCCGGGCGGGCACTGCGCCTGGTTGGGCAAGGCGGCGCGGCCCCACAACCCGTTCGTGCCACCGGTGACACCTCTCCATCCACGCGTGTAGAAACCGACACCGATGTTGATCCGACCGGCCTGCATCGCACCGCGGAAGTAGTGGTACGCCCAGTCGGTGTTCAGATAACCCTGCCCGTCGTACTGCGGCGTCGTGTACACCTGCCAGTGGGCCAGTTCGGCGTCCTGGCCGTTGTCGTACAGAGCGGCGTTCGGGCCCACGAAGTGGTTCCACGCGCCGTGCAGGTCGTAGCTCATGATGTTGACGTAGTCGAGGTAACGGGTGACGCCGTAGACCTCCTGGCCGCGCAACAACCAACCGCTGGCCGGAACCGCCGCCGTCAGCAGGTAGTGCTTGCCGTCCGCCGCACCCGCGCGGTCGAGCTTGTCGCGCAACGTCCTCATCAGGTTCTCGTAGCCCGTCCACAACGTGCCGCGGTTGGCGTTCGAGATCCAGAAGTCGTCCGGGTTCCCGGCGTAGTTGTTCGACGTCGCGTACTCGTAGTCGATGTCCGCGCCGTTGAACCCGTACTGCCGCAGGAAAGCCACGACTGAATCCGCGAACGTGTTGATCGAAGCCTGCGACTGCGCGAGCTTGTAGAAACCACCCGTGGCGTTGCGGGTGCCGTCCGGGTTCAGGATGCCGCCCGACTCCGCCCAGCCACCGATCGAGATCAGCGTCTTCACGTTCGGGTACTGCTTCTTGTACTTGGTCAGCAGGTTGAAGTGCCCCTTGTAGGACAACGACGGATCCATCTCGGCGCCCGGCACACCCGGCCACTCCATGCCGGTGGACGCGTTGTTGGCCCCGGCAGGGCCCACCGAGATCCGGTTGTCCGTGCCGATGTTCGCGAACGCGTAGTTGAGGTGGGTGACCTTGGTCCACGGGATGTTGCTCGCCAGGTACGCGGGCGCGCCGTTCTTCCCGGTGCGCCAGCTGGTGAAGTAGCCGATCACGCGACGGGACTTGTCGCCCATCTTCTCCCGGCCGTCGGTGTCGTAGACGGTGCAGTACGGGGTGTCGACGCCGGGCGTCCGGTACAGGCCGTCCGGACGACAGTCCTCGTGCCCAGCGGCGGACGACGGTGCCGGGTTCACGAGCGCGACCACGACGAGACCGGCGGTGGTCACGAGAGCGGCGAGGAGGGGAAGGATCTTTCTGGAGAGGTTTCTGCGCACGCCGAACCTCCTGTGCAGGGAGGCGGCCTGTCCACCCAGTCTGGAACCGGGAAAGTTCACGGTCAATACGAGGTATAGACCAATTCACCAATTAGTTGACATCGACTAGTCAGAGTCGGATAGTTGACATCGACCAAGGAGGATGGACGGATGCGGCGCAAGGTGTCGAACCCGCTGGCGCTGGCGGTGCTGGCGTTTCTCGTGATGGGTCCGCAGCACCCCTACGAGCTGGGCAAACAGCTCAAGGACACGGGCAAGGACCGCAACATCAAGTTCAACCGCGGCTCGCTCTACATGGTCTTCGAACAGCTCCAGAAGGCCGGGTTCGTCGCTGAGCAGGAGACCGTCAAGGACACCCAACGGCCCGAGCGCACGGTCTACGCGCTCACGGACGAGGGACGCACGGAGCTCTACGACTGGATGCGCGAGCTCGTTCGCGACCCAGTCCACGAGTACCCGCAGTTCGGGGTCGCGCTGTCGCTGATCTCGGTGCTGGACCCGGCGGAGGCCGCGGACCTGCTGCGCACCCGGGACGACGTCCTCGCACGAGAGCTCGCCGAGGCACGCGAGGTGATGACCAAGGCGACCGAGGACGGCGTCGAGTGGATCTTCCTGGTCGAGGAGGAGTACCGGATCTCGTTGCTGGAGGCCGAGTCGCGGTTCGTCGCGAAGCTGGTCGGCCAGCTGGGAGACGAGAAGTACCAGGCGTTGTGGCGGCAGCACTTCGGGAGGGAAAGATGAAAGCGTTAGTCATCGGGGGCGGCATCGCGGGACCGGTCACCGCGCTCGCTCTGCAGAAGGCCGGCATCGACTCGACGGTGTTCGAGGCGTACGACACCACGGCGGACGGCGTCGGCGGAGTCCTCAACGTCGCACCGAACGGCCTGGCGGCGTTGCGGATCGTCGGCGTGGACACCGACTTCGGCGAACCCGTGCGCCGCATGGTGATGACGGACAACAAGGGTCACGTGCTGGGCAGCGTCGAGGGTGAGCCGAGCCGGGTCGTGTGGCGCACCGAGCTCTACCGGCGGCTGCGGGAACTCGCGACGGCGCAACGGATCAAGGTCGAGCACGGCAAGCGCCTGGTGGACGTGGAGACCCGCGAAGACGGTGTCACGGCAACGTTCGAAGACGGCAGCAGCGAGTCCGGCGACGTGCTCATCGGCGCCGACGGCATCCGCTCGACGGTCCGCACGATCATCGACCCGTCCGCGCCCGGCCCCGAGTACGTCGGCCTGCTCGGATTCGGCTCGTACGCCGAAGGCAGTGGCGTGCAGGGCGATCCGGAGACGATGTACTTCGTCTTCGGCAACTCGTTCCTCGGCTACTGGTCCCAGCCGGACGGCACCGTCGCGTGGTTCAACAACCTCGCGGTCCCGGAACCCATGACGGCGGCGGAGATCGCGGCGGTCCCGTCCGACACCTGGATGGCCCGGTTGCGCGAGGCCTACGGCGACGACATGCCGGCGAAGCAACTGCTGGCGCACAGCGACACCGTGGTCGCCGGCATCCCGTTGGAGATCATGCCGAGCGTGCCGCGCTGGCACCGCGACCGCATGGTGCTCGTCGGCGACTCGGCCCACGCACCGAGCGCCAGCTCCGGTCAGGGCGCGTCACTGGCGGCCGAGTCCGCGGTCCAGCTCGCGCGCTGCCTGCGCGACATCCCGGACATCCCAACGGCTTTCGCGACCTACGAACAACTGCGCAGGCCACGCGTCGAACGGATCGCGGCTCGCGCGGCGCGCACCAACAGCAACAAGCGCGGCATCGGGCCGATCACCCGCCTGCTGATGCCGCTCGCCATGAAAGCCTTCGGAGCACGGGCATTCACGAAGGACCAGAACTACCGCATCGACTGGGACGCCAAGGTCAGCTGAGGTCGAGCAGGTCGCTGGCGTTGATCGCGATGTCGCGCAACACCAGCCGGCTGCGGATCTCCCGCACCCCGTGGTCCTGCCGCAGCCGGTTGACCACGGTCTCGAACTCGGCGGGATCCACGCACGCCAGTCTGATCTGGTAGTCGTACTCCCCCGTCATGCGCGCTCCGGACACCACCTGCGGCAGCAGCTGGAGCGCCTGCTCGAACCGGGCGCGGTCGGCGTCCTCGCGCAGACGGATGTCGCTGACCATGTTCAGGCCCCTGCCCAGCGCCGCCGGGTCGATCTCGGCACGGAAACCGCTGATCACCCCGGACGCCCGCAGCCGGCGCACCCGGTCCGCCACGGTGTTGGCGGACAGGCGCACCTGCGTGCTCAGCTCGTTGTAGGTGGCTCGGGCGTCCCGTTCCAGCAGTCGCACCAGCTCGCGGTCGATGGCGTCCACCACCCCATCGTGAAGAACTCGGCCAAACAACACAAGTGCTGAGGAAAACTCGGCAGATCTCACCATCCGAGCAGGAATTCCGAGCCATGTGAGCCGCCAGACGTGGAAACGTTCTGACCATGGAAGTCCTGCTGTTTCCGCTGGTCCTGCCCGTGTTCACGATCCCGATGCTGACAGTGGTGCAACGACGGTTCGGTCACCGTCTGGGCGGGCGGCTGGCGGGATTCCCGACGACCACCTTCCCGTTGCTGCTGGCCCTGGTGCTCCTGGACGGCGCGGAAGCCGCGGCTCAGGCGGCCAAGGGAATCGTCGCGGGGCAGCTCGTGTTCGTCGCGTTCTGCCTCGGGTACGGGCGGCTCGGCCGGTGGGCGCGCACTCCGGTGGTGGTCGCGCTGGTGGTCGCCGCCGCCGCGTTCTCGGTCGCGGACAGTTCCGCGTGGCCGGTGACGCTGGCGGTCGCGATCGCCGGACTCGTGACGTGGCCGGCGCCTGACCACGTCGAGTCCACGCCCATCCCGCGCTGGGACGCACCGGTCCGCGTGCTGGTCACGGTGGCGGTGCTGGCGGGACTCGCGGTGGTGGCGCGGTTTCTCGGGCCGCACCTGGCCGGCCTGCTGTCGTGCATCCCGGTGGTGCTGACGATCCTCGCGTCGTCGACCCACCGCCGCTCGGGCTTCCCGGCCGCGGAGTCGCTGGTGCGCGGGGCGTTGCGCTCCGCGCCGGCGACCCTGACGTTCGCCGTGGTCGTCGCCTTCGGCCTGACCCACTTCGGACCGGTCGTCGCGTTCGGCGCGGCAGTCGCCGGAATGATCGTCGTCGACCAGGTGGTGGGTCAGGTCAGCCGGTAACCGTGCGCGGGCCGGTTCGCCATGCCGTACCTGGGCTGCACCTCGGCCATCCCGATGGTCACGAGGTGCTCCAGGTACCGCCGCGCGCTGACCCGCGACAACCCGGCCCGATCGCCGACCTCCTGCGCCGACAGGTCGTTCTCGCTGTCCTTCAACGCATCCGTCACCAACCGCAGCGTCACGGCCGACAAACCCTTGGGCAGCACCACTCGTGGCCGGTGGTGCATCAGCTGGTCGACCTCGTCCTGGTCCAGCACCTGACCGAGCCGCTGCACCTCGGTCCGCTGGGCCAGGTACTCCCGCATCCGGTCGAGGAAAGCCGTGCGGGTGAAGGGTTTCACGAGGTAGTTGTCGACACCGCGGGACATGGCCTGCCGCACGGTCTCCCGTTCGCGCGCGGCCGTCACCGCGATGACGTCGACGGGAGGTCCGTTGCGAGCACGCAACCGCGCCAGCACCTCCAGCCCCGACATGTCCGGCAGGTGGATGTCCAGCAGCACGAGGTCCGGTCGCAACGCCTCCACGGCACGCAACGCCTCACCACCGCGGTGCGCCTCGCCGACCACCTCGAACCCCGGCATCGCCTCCAGGAACCCGCGGTGGATCGCCGCCACGGCGAAGTCGTCGTCCACGACCAGGGTCCGCACGCTCATCGGTTCCCCGTCTCCGGCAGCCACACGTCGAAAGACGCGCCGCCCATCTCCGAGTCGGTGATCGCCACGTGCCCGCTGCGGCGGGTGACCACCCTCGACACCAATGCGAGTCCTATCCCCCGGTCGGCGCCCTTGGAACTCACGCCCAGATCGAAGATCCGGCCGCGTTGCGACTCGTCCACCCCTGAGCCGTCGTCGTCCACGACCATCCGCACTCCTTGTGCCGACGAACGAACCAGCACGCGCACGGTGCCACCTGTCTCCGCGGCGTCCACGGCGTTGTCCACGAGGTTGCCCAGCACCGTCAACGCGTCGTCGCCCGCGCGGATGTCGACCGCGCTGTCCGGGTCCAGCCGGAGCTCGACACCGCGTTCGTGCGCGGTGGAGGACTTGGCGAGCAGCAACGCCGCCAGCGCGGGATCGGCGTTGGCGCCGTCGATGATGTCCGCGGTGATCGATCCGGCCCCGCCGACGCGTTCGATGTAAGCCACCGCGTCCGACCGGCGGTCCAGCTCCAGCAGACCGCCGATGACGTGGAGGTGGTTCGAGAACTCGTGGGCTTGCGCGCGCAGCACCTCGGTAACGGTCCGCTGCCCGTCGAGTTCGCGCAACGCGTCGTGCAACTCGGTTCGGTCACGCAAGGTCAGGACGACGCCGACTGCCCGATCGTGCGTCTTGGCCGTCATCCGGTTCGCGACCAGCACCCGTTCGCCGGCCAGCACGAGCCGGTCCGAACGGTCGTCCTCGGCCCTCGCCAACTCCAGCAGGCCTTCGTCGAGAACCTGGTCCGCGGGCTGTCCCGTCGGGTTCTCCGACAGCCCCAGCAACCGCAACGCCTCGTCGTTCACCAGCGCCAGTCGTTGCCGATCGTCGACCGCCACCACGCCTTCGCGGATGCCGTGCAGCATCGCGTCGCGCGTCTCCAGCAGCTGCGCGATCTCGGCGGGTTCGAGCCGGAACGTCCGGCGCCGCACCAGCTGCGTGACCAGCGCGGCTCCGAGCACGCCGATCAACGCCGCACCCGCGAGCCACCCGATCAGCTCCGGCAGGTCCTCGGCGAGGTCGTCCGCGAGCTGGCTTTCCAGGATGCCGACCGACGCCATGCCGATGATGCGCCCGTCGGCCGCCCGCACCGGAACCTTGGCGCGCAACGACGTCCCGAGCGTGCCGGTCTCCGTGCCCACGAACACCTCGCCGGACAACGCCGCCGTCGGATCGGTGGAGACGCGTTCGCCGATGCGCTTCGGATCGGGGTGGGCGTAGCGGACACCGTTGCGATCGGTCACGACCACGTACGTGACCTGCGAAGCCTTGCGGATCAGCTCGGCCAGCGGCTGAATCGTCGCGGACGGGTCGGGCGAGTCGAACGCCTGCACCACCGTCGGCAACCGCGCCACGCTCTCCGCCACGGACAGCATCCGGTCCTTGTACGCCTCGCGGATGCGGTCGCTCTGCAGCTTGGCCGCGAGCAGCCCGGCGGCACAGGTCGTCATCAGCACGATGACCACCTGCAACACCAGGAGCGAGACGCCCAGCGAGACCGACCTGCGAAACATGAGGGGCATTCTTACGCAATACATGTGAACTGGGTCACGAACTTAACGACCAATACGTCCCTTACGACCTATGCCCCGTTTCGTGACCTGCCGCTCCCTACCGTTCCCGCCCAACATCGGCAACGAAGCTGAGGAGTGAGCTCGATGAGTGCAGGCTGGAGACGTGCGGCGGCGATCGCGGCCGTCGGACTGGTGCTCGCGGGATGCGGTCAGGCTGCGAACAAGAGCTCTGGTGGTAAGGACAGCACCATCGGCAAGCTCGAGATCATGGCACCGGCCGACCCCGGCGGCGGCTGGGACCAGACCGCGAGGGCCATGCAGACCGCCGTGTCCGGGGCGAAGCTCGCCGGATCGGTGCAGGTCAGCAACGTCGGTGGCGCCGGAGGCACGGTCGGCCTCCAGAAGCTCGCCAACGAGCGCTCCGAGTCGTTCCTGATGATCACCGGCCTGGTGATGGTCGGCGCGGTCGAGACCAACAACTCCGCGGCGCGCCTGGAGGAGGTCACGCCGATCGCACGGCTGACCGCGGAGGACGAGGTGCTCGTCGTGCCGGCCGACTCGCCGTACCAGACGACCGAGGACCTGCTGAACGCGATCGCCGAGAAGGGCAAGGGCATCTCGATCACCGGTGGTTCGGCCGGCGGTACCGACCACATCCTCGCCGGGTTGCTGCTCAAGGCGAAGAACATCGACCCGGCCAAGCTCAACTACGTCCCCTACTCCGGCGGTGGCGAGTCGCTGGCCGCGCTGCTCGGCAAGAAGGTCGACGCGGGCATCTCGGGCGTCGGCGAGTACCGCGAGCAGATCAAGGCGGGCAAGCTGCGCGCGCTCGGCACGTCCGGGCCCAACCAGGAGCCGACGCTGAAGGTGCCGACGTTCAAGGACCAGAACCTGGGCGTCGAGCTCACGAACTGGCGCGGTGTCGTGGCGCCGGGCGGGATCAAGCCGGAGGCCAAGGAGCGGCTGACCAAGCTCGTCACCGACATGCACGCGAGCGAGCAGTGGAAGACCGAGCTCACGAAGAAGGGCTGGACCGACACGTTCCTCAGCGGCAGCGAGTTCTCCACGTTCCTGAACAAGGAGATCGGCCGCATCCGCCCGGCGCTGCAGAACATCGGGCTCGTGAAGTGATTGCTGCCAAGCTCGAGGAGTACGTGTTCGGCGGTCTGGTCGCGGCGATCGGGGTCTTCACCCTGGTCGACGCGACCACGATCGTCGCACGTGACGACAACGCGGTCGGCCCGCGTGTTTTTCCCTACGCCGTAGGAGCTCTGCTGGTCGTCACGGGCATCGCGACGATCATCGCCACCGTGCGCGGCAAGCTCGGTGAAGCCGAAGAAGGCGAGGACGTCGACGCGTCCGTCCGCACCGACTGGGTCACCGTGGCCAAGCTGGTCGCGGTGCTCGTCGTGCACCTGGTGCTGATCGGACTGCTCGGCTGGCCGGTCGCGGCGGCGGTGCTGTTCTTCGGTGCCGCCTGGGCCTTGGGCGCGGTGTGGTGGAAGGCGTTGCCGATCGCGGTGGTGCTCGCGCTGGTGGTGCAGGTCGTGTTCGCGTACGGACTGGGCCTGTCGCTGCCCGCCGGGATCTTCGAAGGGGTGCCGTTCCTCGATGGGTGACCTCAACGCTCTCCTGGAGGGTTTCGCGACCGCCGCGCAACCCATGTACCTGCTGTACGCGTTGCTGGGCGTCACGCTCGGCACCGCGGTCGGCGTGCTGCCGGGCATCGGGCCCGCGATGACGGTCGCCCTGTTGCTGCCGTTGACGTACACGCTCGACCCCACGGCTGCTTTGATCATCTTCGCGGGCATCTACTACGGCGGCATGTACGGCGGGTCGACCACTTCGATCCTGCTGAACACACCCGGCGAGTCGGCCTCCATCGTGACAGCGTTGGAAGGCAACAGAATGGCTCGCGCAGGACGTGGCGCGGCCGCTCTGGCGACGGCCGCGATCGGGTCGTTCGTGGCGGGCACGATCGCGACCGTGCTGCTGACGTTGCTGGCACCGTCCATTGCGGACATCGCGGTGACGTTGGGCCCGGCCGACTACGTGGCGTTGATGGTGGTCGCGTTCACGACTGTCGCTGCTCTGCTCGGATCGTCACCGGTGCGCGGGCTGGCGTCGTTGGGACTCGGCTTGTTCATCGGCCTCGTCGGCACGGACACGCTGACCGGGCAGCAACGCTTCACGCTGGGTGTGGCGACGCTGGCCGACGGCATCGACGTGGTCGTGGTGGCGGTCGGCGTGTTCGCGGTCGGTGAGGCGCTGTACGTGGCGTCACGGCTGCGGCACGGACCGATCGAGGTCGTTCCTGTTGGCGGCAAGTGGATGACGCGCGAGTTCTGGGCGCGCTCCTGGAAACCGTGGTTGCGCGGCACCGCGATCGGCTTCCCGATCGGCACCGTGCCCGCCGGTGGTGCGGACGTGTCGACGTTCCTGTCGTACGCGGCGGAGAAGAAGCTGTCGAAGCGGCCGGAGGAGTTCGGACACGGGGCGATCGAGGGTGTGGCGGGTCCGGAAGCGGCCAACAACGCTGCCGCGGCAGGTGTTCTGGTGCCGTTGCTGACTCTCGGACTGCCGACGACCGCGACGGCGGCGGTGATCGTGGCGGCGTTCCAGAGCTACGGGATCCAACCGGGACCGTTGCTGTTCACCAACAACTCGGCGATGGTGTGGGCGTTGATCGCGTCGCTGTACATCGGCAACGTGATGCTGCTCGTGCTGAACCTGCCGCTGGTGAAGATCTGGGTGAAGGTGCTGCAGATCCCCCGCCCGTACCTGTACGCGGGAATCCTGTTGTTCGCCGCGTTGGGAACGTACGCGGTGAACTTCGTGGTCGACGACCTGATCGTGCTGCTGGTGATCGGTGTCGCGGGGTTCTTCATGCGGCGCCACGGATATCCGGTCGCACCTCTGGTCGTGGGCATGATCCTCGGGCCGATGGCGGAGGAACAGCTGCGCCGGACGTTGCAGATCAGCGAAGGCTCTCTCACCGCGCTGGTGGCGAGCCCGTTCGCGGCGATCGCGTACGGCATCCTGCTCATCATCCTGGTGGTGGCGACGGTGATGCGGCTGCGGAGGAAGAAGGTGGAGTCCGCGGTGTAACGCTCGCGCCTGAGCAACGATCTTGGGGCGTGGGAGGACAACGGTGATCCGGCGGCCCCGGTTGGAGGGGCTGCTCCGCACGACGAGGCTCACGACTCTCGTCGCACCAGCCGGTTACGGCAAAACGACGCTGCTGACCCAGGCGCACACCGACCGTGCGGTGGTGTGGCACACCTGCCAGGAAGGCCATCGGCTGTTGCAGCCGATGGCCTCCGCTTTGGCGGCCGGGTGGACCAGCGTGCCGGCGGTGTCCGGTGAGGACGAGGCCGGACGCGCGCACGCCCTCGCCGGGCTGTTGATCGACGCCTGGCCGTCGGACGTGCTGATCGTGCTGGACGACACGCACGTGCTGAGACAAGGGGATTCGGCCGTTCAGCTGCTGGAGGCGCTGTGCCTGCAGCTGCCGCCGACCGCCAGGATGGTCCTGTCCGGACGGGCGTTGCCGCCGTTCTCGTTGCGGCGCTTGAAGATCGACGGGGAGCTGACCGAGATCACCGCGTCTCAACTGGCGTTCAGCGCGGAGGAGACCACTGTGGTCGCTGGTCACGACGTGCACGAGGTGACCGGCGGGTGGCCGATCGCGGTGCGGCTCGTCGCGGAGACGGGGACGGTCGAAGAGCTCGCCGATCTGGTCGACGAAGTCGTTGGCAGGGAACCGGAACAGACGCGTGATCTGTTGAGGACGGCTGCGGCGTTCGATCGATTCACTACGGATCTGCTGGTGGAGCTTGGCCATTCGCAGGCGTCGACGATCCTGCCGGACCTCGCGCGACGCGGGTTGTTCGTCGAGCAGGTCCGGGCCGAACCGGGCTGGTTCACGCTGGTGCCGTTGGCGCGGGAGTACGTGGAACCCGCGACCGGCGTGCACAGGACGGCGGCGCGGTGGTTCACGAACCGCGGAGAGTACGTGCGCGCGGTGAATTCCCTTGCCGCGCTGGAGGACTGGCACGGCGTCACCGCGTTGCTCGACGACGTGTTGCGCACGGGAGGCGCGGACGCCGTGCTCACGGCGACGCAGCGGGTGCCGGATGACCAACGCACGGCCGAGGTCTGGCAGCTCGAAGGGGTCGCGCACCAGCTGCGGGGCGAGTGGCGGCAGGCGGCGGACCGGTTCACGAAGGCCACCGAGGACGGGCTGACCGCCGAGCTCGCCTGGCGGATGGCGTGGATCCAGCACCTGCGCGGCGGGCCAGAGGACGCGTTGAAGATCTGCGACGACTACGTGCCGGACGGGTCCGACCCGACCGCCGAGTCGATGTTGCTGAGCACGGCGGCCAGCGCGCACTGGGCGTTGGGAAACCTGGAAGCTGCTTCTGGCAAGGCTCTCGAAGCGCTGAACACGACGAACGACGCGGCGATCGGCACCGCGCACACCGTGCTGGCGATGGTCGCTGCGGCACAAGGAAAGCGCGACGAGCTGACCGAGCACTACGACATCGCGCTGGATCATGCGCAGAAGGCCGGTGACGTGCTCGGCGTCATCCGGATTCGCAGCAACCGGGCGTCGCACCACGTCGAGGCCGGTGAGCACCGGGCGGCGTTGCAGGAGATCGAGGAGATGCTGCCGCTCGCGGACGTCACGGGATTCGCGACGTACCGGGCGATCGGGCTGCACAACCGCGGCGAGGCGTTGCTCGGGCTCGGCCGGCTGGACGAGGCGGCCGCGGACTTCCTGGCGGCGCAGAAGGTGTTCGACGCGGCGGGGAGCTGGCTCGCGGCCGCGCCGTTGGTCTACCTGGGCGAGGTGCACCGCAAGCGCGGCGACCGGGCGTTGGCGGCCTATGCGCTGCACGAGGCTCTGCGGCTCGCGTCCGCCAAGAACACCGTGCCGCACATGATCCTCGCGCACGTCGGACTCGCCGAGCTCTTCTCCGAGGACGACCCCGACCTCGCCCGTGAGCACGCCCGCAAAGCGTTGGAGCTGGGCGAAAGCGTCGCGGCACTGCTCGTGCTGGGCTGGCTCGACCACGACAAGGACCGGTGTCAGGAGGCCGCGGAGATCGCGACTCGGCGAGGTGACCGGGCGGGGTTCGCGCGGGCGTTGCGGCTGCGGGGAGTGCTGGAACGCGACACCGTGCTGCTCGACCAGGCGCTGACGTTGTGGAGGGAGATCGGCAACCCGCTCGGCGAGATCCGGGTGCGCACGGCGCAGGCCGCGTTGATCGGTGGTGCGGCAGGAGAACAGCTCGCCGGCGAGGCACGGCAGCAGGCAGCGGATCTCGGCGCACGGGTTCTCGCGGAAGCCGCGGCGGGGGTCGCCGAGACGTGCCGCAAGGAGAGCAGGCCCGAGCTGTTCATCCAGACGCTGGGCGGGTTCCGGGTGCTGCGCGACGGCGACCCGCTGCCTCCCGCGGCCTGGCAGTCTCGCAAGGCTCGTGACCTCGTGAAGATCCTGATCGCCCGGCGCGGACGGCCGATCACCCGTGAGGCGCTGGGAAACCTGCTGTGGCCGGACGAGGAACCGGAGAAGGTCGCGAACCGGCTCGCGGTGGCGTTGTCCACGGCTCGCAGTGTGCTGAGGGCGGGCGCGGGAATCGTGGCCGAGGGTGACGCGATCCGGCTCGACCCGGACGTCCTGCCCGTCGACGTGGTCGCGTTCCTCGCCGACGCACGTGCGGGACTCACTGCGGCACAACGGAACTCGTCCGAGGCGCACTCGCTGTTGTCCGCCGCGGAGTCCGCGTACCACGGCGACTTCCTGGAGGAAGACCCGTACGAGGACTGGGCGGGAAGGCTGCGAGAAGAAGCCAGGCTGATCTATCTGCAGGTGGTGCAGGTGCTCGCCGCACGGGCCGAGTCCGGTGGGGAGTACGCACTGGCAAGCAGGTATTGCCTGCGCGTACTGGAACGCGACCCGTACGACGAGCCCGCGCACCTGATGCTGGTGCGCGTCCTCGCCGCCGGAGGGAGTCACGGCGAGGCGAGGAGGTGTTACCAGACCTACGTCACGCGGATGCGCGAGATCGAGGTCGATCCGCGCCCGTTCACTGCGAGCACACCACGTAGGGCGTGATCGACCACCGAATCGCCTGCCCCTGAGCGCCCGCCGACTCACCGGAGACGATCGCCACGGGCCCGACCGGTTCGACGTCGTCGATGACAGCGCCACCGACCGCACCACCGGCGCTGAGGACCTGCTCGCCGCTCTGGCAGGCGACGGACTTCGACCCGGTCGGGCTCATCACGATCGACGAGGTGCCGCCGCGGAGCACCAGTCCCGGCCTGCTGCCGCAGATCGCGTAGGCCGTGACGGTGGCGTTGTCGGGTGCCTCGACCAACGCGCCCTTGAGGTTGCCCTTGGGCGCGAGCCTGGTCAGGTGCACGCCGTCGGTCTCCCCCGCGACACCGAGGGTCTTCTGCGTGCCGGGGCACGAGGCCTCGGCGTTCTTCGTGGCGCTCTTGGCCACCAGGGTGACCTCGCCGGACGCGCACTTCGCCCGCGCCTTGACCGTCCACTGCTGCACGGTCCCCGCTCCGTGCTCGACCGCCGTGACCTCGACGCTGGTGAGGTCGTCGCTGGGCCTCACCCGCGTGATCGTCGTGCGCTCGCCCGTCACCGAACCGCCGACGCCGACGACCTTCGTGCCGTCCGGGCAGCTGACCGACACGGATTTGGCCGCGGACGACTCCGGGCTGGTGGCCTGCACCGCGACGACCTCGTCGGTCTCCGCGAACGCGACCGCCGGACTGGTCAGACCCAGCACGAGCAGGGCCGTGCTCATCACCTTCACGTCCATCCCCCTTCGGGTCCGCGGGCTGGGTTCAGCCCGCGGACCCGAAGGATGCCGCGCTCGCTTAAAGCCGTCTTAAGGTCGGTGTCTTCGCAGGTCAGGGGCAGCTGACCAGGACGTCGCCGTCCTCGGCGTCGAGGCAGGTGTCCACGCCGTTGCCGCCGTTGAGCGTGTCGTTGCCGGCGAGGCCCCAGATGAGGTCGTTGCCGTTGAGCGCCAGGATGTTGTTGGCCACCGCGCTGCCGACCAGGTGGTCGACGAAGTTGGTGCCGGTCAGGTTCTCGATGTCGCTCGCCACGTAGTCCTTGAGCGCCAACGTGTCGTAGCCGTCATCCGTGCCGGAGCCGATGGTCACCGAGACACCCGAGTTCGGGTGCAGCACGCTGCCGTTGTTGTAGTCGACGCGGTCCACGCCCGCACCTCCGTACACGTTGACGCCGCCGCGCTTGGGACGCAGGGTGTCGACGCCGTCGCCACCGCTGATCGTGCCCTTGGCCCGGGTCTCGATGACGTCGTTGCCCTCTTCGCCGTACACGTACGCCGGCATCGCGTCGGCGTTCGTGTTGTCGTAGTTGATCGCGATGCGGTCGTTGAGGTCACCCGCGTTGACCCGGACCGACGTGATCAGCTTCGTCGCGCCGGACTCGTAGGTGCACCGCACGATGTCGTTGGTCAGCGCACACCCGGCACCGACGGCCAACAGGTCACCGGAGTCGGTGACGGTGAGGCGGTGGTTCGCCGTGTCCAGTGCGACCACGATGTTGTTGGTCTTGCCGGCCTCGGCGTCGATGACGAGCTGGTGGCCGTTCACGTACACCGTGGTGTGCGGCGCGGCATGCGCGACGGCCGGCATCGCGATCGCGGCGAGGGTCGCGGCGCCCAGACCGATGAGCATTCTCATGCTGGTTTCTCCCCTTGGTGTTTGTGTTGCTGTGCGGGGAAGAGCCTGCTCAGAGGTCTTTCAGCCACCTTTGAGTGGTTTTAGGGTCATCTTTCTGCTGACAGCAGAACCCCCGTTTGCCGGGGTCGCGGTGCTGTCACGATGAGGAAATGGCGGAGATCCTGGACTTCAAGCACGCACCCGAGCCGCTCTGGCGTGAGGCACTCGGGCGCAAGCTGCGCGAGACCAGAGAGGCGCGCGGCGACAGGCTGGTCGACGTGGCCGAACGCGCGGGCATCTCGGTGCAGTACCTGTCCGAGATCGAGCGGGGCCGCAAGGAGCCGTCGAGCGAGATGATCGCGGCGGTCGCCGGCGCGCTGGGCATCGACCTGGCCGACCTGCTGATCGGTGTCGCCGGCCAGGTCCGTTCCCAGTACGTGGTGCGCAGCAACCAGTTCCACACTTCGCGGCCCATCGGACGTCCCTCCGGGCCCGTGGCGATGGTTTCGCTCCTGGCGGCCTAGGCGCTGTTCGAGCGTTGGGCCCGCGCGGCACCCGTCGCCCAAGCCCGCACACGACGGCCTAACGCTGCTCCAGCACCTGGTCCGCGAGCCCGTACTCGACGGCGCCCGCCGCGTCGAACACGCGGTCCCGGTCGGTGTCGTGGCGCAGCTCGTCCACGCTCCGGCCGGTGTGCCGCGACAGGATCTCCTCCAGCTGCGTGCGCACCCGCACCACCTCGTCCGCCGCGAGGATCAGGTCGGGAATCGCGCCACGCCCCTGCGCCGCGGGCTGGTGCAACACGACCCTGCTGTGCGGCAACACCGCCCGGCGTCCTGGCGCACCCGCGGCGAGCAGCACCGCGCCCGCCGCGACCGCCTGCCCCACGCACGTCGTCGCCACCGGTGCCTTGATGTAGCGCATGGTGTCGTAGAGCGCGAGCATCGCCGAGGGATCGCCGCCCTCGCAGTTGATGTAGAGGTTGATCTCCAGGTCCGGGTTGTCGGACTCCAGGTGCAGCAGCTGCGCGATCAACGCGTTGGCGACGCCGGAGTCGATCCCGGTGCCGAGGTAGACGATCCGCGAGCTCAGCAGGTGCGAGTAGACGTCCATGATCCGCTCGCCGCGCGCGTCCCGCGTGATGACGTTGGGAATCGTGTAGGTGCTCATGCGACGGCTCCCGAGTGCAGTCCGAGCTTGTGGGTGCGAACCGGAACGACCTGCGCGAGATCGCTGACGACGTGGTCGATGAACCCGTACTCGCGGGCCTGCGCGGTGGTGAACCACCTGTCGTGCAGCGAGTCGGTGAAGATCCGGTCGAACTCCTGGCCGGTGTCCTCGGCGATCAGGCCGAGCACGGTGTCCCTGGTGTGCCGCAGGTCGTCCGCCTGCACCTCGACCTCGACGGCCGAGCCGCCGATGCCCGCGCTGCCCTGGTGCATCAGGATCCGGGCGTGCGGCAACGCGAACCGCTTTCCCCTGGTACCGGCGGAAAGCAGGAACTGGCCCGCGCTGCACGCGAGCCCCAGCGCCAGCGTCGCGATGTCGCACGGCACCAGCCGCATCACGTCGCGGATCGCCAGCATCGCGGGCACCGAACCACCCGGCGAGTGGATCCACAGCGCGATGTCCTGCCGTGGATCCTCGCTCGCCAGGGACAGCATCTGGGTCGCCAGCACCGTCCCGTTGTCGTCGTCGAGCGCGCCGTCGAGAATCAGCACCCGCTGAGCGAAGAACCGTTCCCGCAGCCCAGAGCTGAAGAGCCTCTCGTTGTTCGTCATGCCCTCGACGATGCCGGGTTGTCCTTGCCCGGCGCCGCTTTCTCTGCTGTGGGCAGATCAGCTCACAGCGTTCGCCGGGCGGCCGGGCACGTCGACGTCGACCGCGAACAGCGCGCCGTCGTGCAGGGTCGGGCGGCGCAGGCCGTACTTCGCGGTGGTGATGAAGAGCCTGCCCAGGTCCGGGCCACCGAGGCAGACGCTCGTGGGTTGCTTGGCGGGCAGCCGGATCTCGCGGTCCAGCCGGCCGTCCGGGCGGTAGCGGCGCGCGACGCTCGCACCCCAGAAGGCGATCCACACGTTGCCCGCGACATCCGTGGTCATGCCGTCCGGGGTGTGGTGCGGGGTGTGCAGGAAGACGCGGCGCCCGCTCAGCTCACCGTCGTCGTCCACGTGGAAGCGGTGCACGATGCCGCGGGCGCTGTCCGCCAGGTACATCAGCTTGCCGTCGTGGGAGAACGCCGGGCCGTTCGGGATCGTTAGTCCTTTGAGGACAGGAGAGGGCGTGCCGAGGCGGTGTAGCGAGCCGGTTCCCGGTTCGGTGTCGTACGCCATCGTCGTGACCCAGAAACGTCCGTGCGGGTCCGCCACTGCGTCGTTCACGCGCATACCCTCGCCCGCGAAGGACTCCAGAACCGGTCCTTGCAGAGGTCCGGCGCCGGTTCCCTTGGCTGCCATGAGCCCGTTTTCGGACGGGGCAACCGCTCCGACCGGGACGTCGAGCTTGGCGATCTCCTGGAACGGCGCGGGAACGTCGCCGCGGGTCTGCAGCACGCGTCCGGCCAGAAGATCGACGACGACGAGTGTGCCGTCGATCCAGCGAGCGCCTTCGCCGAGTTCCAGTTGCTCGAAGTTCCACTGCGTCAGCGTCATCGGACGGTGCTCCCTGATTGCAGGTCCAGAAGGGCGAGGTCGGTGCGGGTGGGCAGGCCCTGCCAGTCGCCGGGCGTGGCGACGGCGAACGCGGCGACGGCGGTGCCGCGGTGCAGGCGGTCGGCGGGACTCAGACCGTCGAGGAGGCCGGACAGATATCCGGCCACGAACGCGTCCCCCGCGCCCGTGGTGTCGACGGCCGTGACCCGGTGGGCCGGTGCTTTCCACTCACCTTCTGAAGTACGCGCGGTGGCGCCGTCCGCGCCGTGTTTGACAACGACTTGTCCGATGTTGTGATCATCACCTGTGATCGGCAGCTCGTCATCTGAAGCGATCAGCAGGTCAACACGTGTCAAAAGTGGACGGATGGCCATCGCGGCCTGCCTTTCCGACCAAAGTTTCGAACGGAAGTTGACATCGAGGCTCACGGTGCTGCCGGCTTCGTGGCCGAGGTGGACCGCCTCGGTGACGGCGGCGAGCGCCGACTCACCCAGCGCGCAGGTGATGCCGGTGACGTGGACGATCTTGGGCACGCTGATGTCGAACGCCTTCTTGACGTCCTCAGCGGACAGTTGCGACCCCGCGGACCCGCTGCGGTAGCAGAGAACCCGCGTGATGTCGGCGGTCCGCGGTTCGAAGAGGATCAAGCCGGTGCTCGCCTGCGCCGTGCGGCCGCTGACGTCCACCCGCTCGGCGAACAACGTGCGGCGGACGAGCGCGCCGATCTCGTCCTCACCGGTGACGCCGACCCACCGCGCCTGGTGCCCCAAGCGCGCGAGGCCGATGGCCACGTTGGACTCCGCGCCCGCGATCGTGAGGTCCGCGGTGCCACCGAGGCGGAACGGCCCGGCGGCGCGGAACGCACCCATGGTCTCGCCCGGGGTCAGCACGTCGGTCATGCCGTTCCTTCCTCAGCGGTGAGGGTCAAGCGCCAGCGCACGGTTCCCGACGCGGGCACGACCGCCACGGGCCGAGTCCGGTCGTCGCGGTCGAAGGTGCGGCCGAGCATGGGTTCCACACCGACGCTGCGATAGGGACTTATGTCCGGCCAGCCGCGAAGATTTCGCCACAGCGCGATCGACACCGGTTGGTCGGCGCATTCGACGTGCATGTGCAGTTGATGATCTCCATCCACCACACGGATCTGGTCGCTCTCGACGATCGCGCCCACCGCCGTGCCGTCGTCCGGACCGAGGGTGTCCAGTCCCGCCGGCCACTCGCGGAGGACAGGCTCCGGATCCGTGATCAGGACGGGTGTGCGCGTGGGCGCGACCAAGCGGGCTTCAGGGCTGACGTCGAGCAGTGCGTGCGCGGCCCAGACGAACCGGTAGCCGGGCTCGGCCGTGAGCGCGTAGTCCGCGATGATCGCGCCGTCCTTGATCTCGATGCGACGGCCGAGCGCGAACTCGGGGCAGAACACACCGGTCTCGTCCCACGGCCGGCTCCACGCGTCACCATGATCAGGAACGCCCCGGACGGTCGGGACGCACTCCTCGAGCCCGCCCGCGTCGACGAACGGATCGCCCGGCCGCACCCTCTCCCTGGCCGGGTCAGGCCGCCGCCAGAGCCACTCGCGGCGTGCGGTGCGCACTGATGTCCAGCGTCCGCCGAGCGCGTTGTCGACCTCGACGTACAGCGGCACAGTCCTCGTGACCTGCACGGTTAGTCCCTGACATGATCGAGTACGTGGTTAATTAATAATTTATCTTGCCACGTTCGACCGCCGGGACCAACACCTCAGCCCGTCGCGCAGGCCGTTCCGTTGAGCGTGAACGACTGCGGAGCCGCGTTCTGGTCGCGCATCGCCCCGAGAAACCCGATCGACACCTCGTCACCGGACTCGATCGTCGCCGTGTAGAACGCGTTGGCCGCACTGACCGCCGCACCCCGCTGCGACAACGAGGCGTTCCACATGTGCTGGACGGTCTGACCGTCCAGGAACGACCACTGCAACGTCCACCCGGTGATCGCCGCGCGGCCGGTGTTCCGGATCGTCACGCCACCCTGGAACCCGCCCGGCCACTGGGCGTTGATCCGGTAGGCCACAGTGCACGGCGGAGGCGGCGGGGTGGCGGTGGTCGTGACAGCGGGAGGCGTTGTCGTCACGGGTTTCGGCGGTTGAATGCGCTTGGTGGTGGCGGGCGCGGTGAGATCCATGCCGTTGCACGGCGGCCCCCACAACCCACGATCTTCGCGCGCCGCAACGGCTTCAGCCTCGGCGATCTCCCCCGCCGCACCCTGTGCCCGCAACACACCTTGCCGGACGGCGAGAAGCGCGTAGTCGGTGCCGTCCTCGAGCTCCAGGTTCACCTCGCCCGGCTGAATCGTCGTGACGCGAACCGGTCGCACCAGCAAAGTCCTGGTGGCGAAGGCGATCGCGGCGGCGGCCCAGCACACGGCAGGCTCCGCGAGCAACGAGATCCGGACGCGCTGACCGTCGTCGAGCTCGACCGTGCGCGCGTCGACCACCTCGCGCACGACCCGCGGCACGTTCCCCCGCGCCTCCGTGACCAGCGTCGGCGGCCGCGACGGCGCCCGAGTGGTCAACGGCGGTGGTGCCGGACTCTCCGCCGTGCACGCGCACGTGAGGAGAACCATGAGAAACGACAAGAACTTCCGCACCACCAAGGACTCCCGACGCGGTCGTTGAATACTTGACGACCGTAGCGGTTCGCACGTGGCGCGGACTCCGCCGTTCGGAGTTGATCAACTGCGCGAAAGGGAGTCCGGTGTGGTTCAGACCAAAGTTCGTTGTGGGCAAAGCGATGTTGAATGTCCTCAGGAGACGGAAGAGCGGGTGGCGCACACGTCGCCACCCGCTCCACTTCCCGCTGGTCTCAGGCCTGGGGGCCCTGCAGGATCTTCAGCTCGTCGATGTTGCCGAGGAACGACTCACCCGTGCTGCCGCGACCGACCGACAGCACGCCGGTGGAGTTCCAGCCGGCCACGCAGGTGACGGTGCTCTTCTGCGTGTCGGCGGTGTCCTGGTAACCGACCGTCAACGTGAGCGTGCGCGTGCTCGCGTTGTAGGTGACCACGAGGTGGGTCCACTTGTTCGCGACCGCGGTTCCCGTTGCCCGCCAGTACTTCGACGGGTTCACCGCGGCGTCCGGCATCTCGGCGCTCCACCGCTCACCGTCGTACCTCAGCGTGAACGGGTCCACTCCGGACGGTCCGCGCTGGGCGAGGATCGTGCGGGCGGTACCGGTTTCGGCGAGCTTGGCCCACACGTCCACGGTGAACGACTGGTCGGTGTAGAGGACCGGCTCGCTCGCGTTCACGGCGCTGGTGCCACCGACGAGCTCCACACCTCCGGCCCCGCCGACGCCCTGCCCCCACTTGGCACCACCGCTGAGCACCAGGTCGCGGGCGTACGGCGAGGAGTCGCGGGCGAACGACCCGCTCCCCTCGTTGAACTTCCACTCACCGACGCCGCTGGCCTCGGTCATCTCCCGGACTTCCTCCGGAGTGATGGCACTGTTCCACGCACGGACCTCGGACAGGTCGCCGTGCCACGCCTCGGTGGCAGCGGAACCGCGCAGCGCCTTGCCGATCCACAGTTCGCCCTCGGCAGCGAACCCGTTGCGCACCAAGGCGACCTTGTTCTGCGCGACGCCGTCGACGTACAGCCGCACCTCACGACTGGAGTTGTCGTAAGTGCCGGCCACGTGCGTCCAGACACCCTTGGCAGCCGGTGCGTTCGACTTCGCGGTCCGCTGTGCGGAGTCCGCGGCGTCGCGCTCGGCCAGAGCGAACGTCCACTTGTGCGAGACCGCGTCGTAGCCAAGCCGGAACGCCGACTCGGCCTGCCCCTGCTGACTGATCACCGTGCGGCTCACCGAGTCGTCGGTCAGCCGGACCCAGGCGGACACGGAGATGCCCTCGCCGCCTTCGACCACCTTCGCCGTCGTCGCCCCGTTGGAAGCCACGCCGTCGAACCCGATGGCACCCCACCCGCCGACGGTGCGACCGGCACGAGCCGTGTCCAGGCCCGTCAGCACCAGGTCGTGGCCGTTGCCGGTGCCGTCGAACGCGGGGTCGTCGCCGTTGAACCACGACGCCACGTTGATGGACGGAGCCGCCAGAGCCGGAACCACCTGCAGCAGCGAGAACGCCGCCACCAAAGGCAAAACGCGCATGCCAAAGCCACGCATCAAGGTGAAGCCCCCCAACAAGATCCGCGCGCGCCCCCCGACAACACGCGAAACGTCATTCTGCGCGCAGCCTTACACGCGAACACGTTCCGGGCAACTGTCAAATAGTGGACACACGCGCGATGGAGAACTTCATGGCGGCGAAGTCGAACGTGACGCTGCAGGGCTTGAAGAAGCTGTGCGCGAACTCGCCCAGCACGTCGAACCCGTGCCCCTCGTGCCCCGGCTGCTGACCCGCGAGACTGTAGGCGTCCCGCGCGGTGACACCACCGAGCCGAACCTCCCGCGGATAGCACGGGTAGACGCTGACCGCCTGACCCCCGGCCGCAGTCTCTTCTGGACGGTCGCGGTCGATGCGGATCTTCAGCGCCTTCGCGGTGCCCTCGTACATGCCCGCGACGTTGTTGCCGGTTCCGCCGACGTGCAGCGCCACCACCCGCTGCCCGGAACCGTCGAAGCTGCCCCGGCTGAACGTCAGGTGGTCGTCCGCCAGCCACAACGGCAAAACCTCACCACTCACCTGCCTCGCCGCGGTCTTGCGCTGCAACACGAGCTTCCGGCCGGCGTAGTCGACCGTCGTCAGCAGGTGGTAGAAGATCGACGTGCCGAAGATGCCGTCGGAGTCGTCGCCGGAGTCGCCGTCCGACCAGTTGACGGGAATGTTGCGCAGCTCGATCCCGCCGAGCCGCAACGAGTCGAGCACCCCGTAGTAGAACCAGAGCTCCTCGCCGACGTACTCGATCTTCTCCTTGGCCACGACCCGCAGCCCGGCCTCTTCCGCGGTTCTCGCCGACACGTTCAACGGCCCGACACGCGTGTAGAAGGAGAGCCGTTTCGGCGGCCCACCGTTGAGCGACCCCTCGACCTGCGGAATCGGGTCCATCTGCAGCCACGGCAACCGCGCCTCGTCACCGAGGATCTCGTACGGCCGCCCCTGAAACGCCTCGTACCACTTGGCCTCGGACTCCATGCCGGCCGCGCGCCAGTGCGGCGCGGCCCGGCCGAACTCGTCCTGCCGCGTGAAGCAGTCGGCGAGCATCCTGTTGACCTGCTTGTCACCGGGCGCCAGCGCGACAGCCCTGCCGAGATACTTCTCCGCGTCCGCGAACCTGTTGCTCAACAGCGCCACGTACCCACGCCGAGTCGCGGCGTGCACGTTCTGCGGGTCGCGCCTCAGCACTTCCTCGTAGGCACGCCCGGCCTGCTCGAACTTCCCGGCCTTGAACAACGCGTCGGCGTCACCCGCCTGCGCCACCGCCGTCCCGCCCAGCAAGGGTGTCGCGGCGGCCATCACGGCGGCCGCGCGCAGCACCGAACGCCGATCCCAGTTCCCGTCCCCAGTCATGGCGGCCAGTCAAGACGGCATGACGTTGCCACGACGTATCCGGATTTCGATACATCAGCGATATGACGTCCACAGTGGACGCCGTAGAAACGCGAAGGGCGAGGTGCGAACCGCACCTCGCCCTTCGATCGTGCCCCCGGTGCGACTCGAACGCACACTGGACGGATTTTGAGTCCGCTGCCTCTGCCGATTGGGCTACGGGGGCCTAACGGAGTGAACTCTAGCGGATCAGTCCACGGGGTTTAGCACCGACCCTCTAGGACTTCACCAAGCGTCCGATGGCCGCAGACGCCTCCGCCAGCTTCTCCTCGGCGACCGGACCACCTTCAGCGGCTGCCTGCGCCACACAATGCTTCAGGTGCTCGTCGAGCAACCCCAGCGAGACGGCCTGCAGCGCCTTCGTGGCCGCGGAGATCTGAGTCAGCACGTCGATGCAGTATTCGTCGTTCTCGACCATGCGCTGGAGGCCGCGGATCTGTCCCTCGATGCGGCGCAGTCGCTTGAGGTATGCGTCCTTGTCCGCGGTGTACCCGTGCATCGGCCCCTGACCTTCCCTACCCCTGGCGGGTATGTCGAGGATACCTGCACCGGATGGGGGTGCGTTATGTGCAACGCTGCTCCGTCAGCGGGAATGGTGAAGCGGCCAGCAAGCCCAGCAACGGCCCGAAGTGAGACGACTTGCGGGGCATTTTGGACCCATAACACCCCTGTGGTTTCCCGGGGTAAATGACCCGACTGGGCGGTTGGGTCACATTTTAGCGGCGAAAGGTTCGCCGTTTTTCCTCATCTGGACTATGGTGTTGTCGGAGCACGTGGTTACGTCGAGGATCCGCGTGCTATGTGAGTACCCAACGGAGGAACAGTGGCACAGCAGACCGTCGTCCAACTCATCGACGACCTCGACGGCGGAGAAGCCGACGAGACCGTGACCTTCGCACTTGACGGTGTCGAGTACGCCATCGACCTGTCGAAGGGAAATGCGGAGCGGCTTCGCGAGTCGCTGGCGGACTTCGTCGCCAAGGCTCGTCGTGCGGGTGGCCGCAAGCAGCGCAAGGGCACCGGCAAGTCCACGGTGAAGGCCAGCGACAAGGCTGAGGCGCAGCGCATTCGTGACTGGGCCCGTGCACAGGGGCACCAGATCTCGGACCGCGGCCGCATTCCGCAGAACCTGGTTGTGCAGTTCCAGGAAGCTCACGCCTCCTGACCTGCGCGAACACGCGAGGTTTCCACACGTCGGCCGGGCCGCCGGCCGACGTGTTAACCATCAAGGACGTACACATCCCGGTCTGTTCACACTATCCCCGGAACGTGGGATCAACGACCAGGAAAGTGCGCTCCGAACAGGCGTAACACCGCAGTCGCCTTGACCGCTGTCTCCTCGAATTCCTCGTCGGGGTCCGACAGCGAGATGACAGCTCCGCCCACGCCGAAACTGACCTGGTCGCCGTTCGTCACGAGCGTTCGGATGACGATGCTGAAGTCGGCGGCGCCGTTGAGCGAGAAGTAACCGAGGGCTCCCGAGTACACCCCGCGTGGACCGGCTTCCAAGCCATCAAGGATCTGCATGGTCCGGATCTTCGGGGCACCGGTCATCGAACCACCGGGAAACGCGGCTCGAACACATCGGACAGCAGAACTGTCCGCCCGAAGGCGTGCCCGCACGGTGCTCACCAATTGGTGTACGGTCGCGTAGGTCTCGACGTCGAACAACCGCGTCACCTCGACCGAACCCACTTCCGCGCACGTGCCGAGATCGTTGCGGACGAGGTCCACGATCATCAGGTTCTCCGCCCGGTCCTTGACCGAACGGGCCAGTGTTGTGCGCAACATCTCGTCGTCCGCCTCATCAACACCTCGCGGACGTGTCCCCTTGATCGGCGATGACTCGACGACACCATGTCGGTCGACCCGGATAAATCGTTCGGGTGACGTGCTGAGCACGGACAGTTCACCGAAACGCAGCAACGCGCCGAACGGAACGGGATTTGCGGCACGAAGCAGCCGATAAGTCCCCCACGGGTCGAGGGAGCCGTGCCACGACATCATGTTCGTCAGGCACGCCTCGTACGTCTCGCCGGCCGTGATCGCTTCCTGGCACGCGCTGATCAGCTTCAGGTAGTGCGCGCGCGGATGGCGCAACGTCACCGCCGACACGACGGGCAGGGAAGGCTCCTCCAACGGCTTCAGAGCGTTCAGAACGACCGAAACCTGGCCAAACCACGTGTCATCTGTCAGAGACAGCAAATAGACGCACTCATCAACGTGATCGATGACCACCGCACGGTCCGCGAACACGAACGACGCGTCAGGCTGTTCCGCGCGGTGGGCGTAGTCGCCGCCGCACTCCGCCTTCAGTTCGTAGCCGAGGTACCCGACCCACCCGAGTGCGAAGTCGAACGGCACATCGGGCTGTTCGACTCCCCAAGCCGCGATGTCGTCGTCCATCCACGAGAAGAAGGACGTACACGGCACACGCTCGCCGTCGAGAGTGAGCACCTGGTCCGGCACGGAGTACTGCGCGACGCGTGCGAGAGGCCCCGAAGCGTCCCCCATGAACGAGAAGCGTCCACCGGACCCGCTGTCCAGCCAGAACGACGTCTCAGAGGCTCCGTACAGCGCCGCAAACGTTTCCTCGGCATCGGCGGCCGCGTCGAGCCGCCGGACGTGCACAGGGCGCTTCTGAGGCCGTGGACGAACCTGCGTGAGTTCCGGTACCGCGGCGGTTCGACTGGGCGTCAGCGCGGCGAAGTTCGCGAGCATCTCGCGTCCGAAGTCAGTGCAGATCGACTCCGGGTGGAACTGCACACCCCACGCGGGCCTGTCGAGCGCGCGCACACCCATCAGCACGGAGTCGTCGCTCCACGCGATGGCCTCCAACGAGGAAGGCAGCTCCGTGACCGCCAACGAGTGGTAGCGCACCACGTCGAACGGCGATGGCAACCCGTCGAACACATCGACGCCCGTGTGTGTGACAGGCGAGACGATCCCGTGGCGCGGCACGGGCGCTGGACCCACGACGGCGCCATAAGAGAGACACAGACCCTGGTGCCCCAAACACACGCCCAGCAACGGAATCTCGGCGTGGTCGATCACCGCGCGGCAGATGCCGAAGTCGGCGGGATTGCCGGGCCGGCCGGGTCCCGGCGAGATCACCACGTTGTCGAACGACCGCAGCGAGGCAAGCCGAAAGCGCGGGTCGTCGTTGTGGACGACCACGGGCTCGACTCCGTTCACCTCAGCCAGGTGCTGAAAGAGGTTGAACGTGAACGAGTCGTAGTTGTCGATGAGAAGAGTGCGCATTGCAGGACGGCACTCTACCTGGCAAAACACCCGAAAAGAGCAACGAGAGAGGGCGGCCACAAACGTGACCGCCCTCCGCACAACGGACCAACTCAGCTCGTGACGCGGAACCTCGGATCGATGGCGAACTCCGCCAGCTGCTGCTCGGTGAAAACCGGCACGTCCAGCTCCGGGTAGTCGTCGCCACCGTTGTACTTGTCGTCCTGCGCGATCGTCACGATCGTGCCGTCCTGCGCGCGATAGGTCGCCCACTTGTCGAACTGGTCGCGATCACTCGTGTTGTGCCGCACCACACCGACCCGCAGACCCTTGACGTCCAGCACCTGGCAGTCACCGCCCATGCCCCAGAACGTCTTGGCCAGCTCGCACGGCTCCTCCGGAAGGGCCCTGTTGGGCATGGACACCTCGGCGAGCAGCCAGCCCACCTTGCCGTCCTTGCGCATCGGCGTCTCGGCCATGTACTCCCAGATCTCGGGCGTCTCGCCCTTGTCGGACGCCACCTGCGCCTGGGTCCGCTGCATGTCGGACCCGCTCCTGGTCTTCAGCTGAGGGGTGTCGTAGCCGAGCGGCACAACGCCTTTCAGCTCGTCGAGCAGCTTCTGCGCCCGGTCCGCCTGCGGCCCGTTCGTGGCGGTGCGGTCGGTTTGGCCGATCGGCCATTCCGGGCCCCATTCCGTCTGCGGCAACAGCTTTCCGGCACCCATCATGATGTCCCGGCCCAAACCCGGGTTCGCTGCCAGCGCCGAACCGACGCCGAGCCCGACGACGAGCACCGCGACCGCGGCACCCACCAGCGAGGCCCTGCGCTTCGACCTGGCCCTGTGTGCGACGTCGAGGGCCTGGCCGGGGTCCATCGACGGCGGCGGGCTGCTCGCCACCAGCACGTGCTCGAAAGCATTCCTGAGGTCCTGTTCGTTCATCGAACCCTCTCCTGACCCACGAGCAGACCGCGCAGCGTCTGCAGCCCCCGCGCGGCCTGACTCTTCACCGTTCCCTCCGAACACTTGAGGATCTCCGCCGTCTGTTCGATCGACAGGTCCTCCCAGTACCGCAGGACGAGGCACGCACGTTGCTTGGGAGGCACCTTCGCCAATGCCTCCAGCAGCACCATGCGCTCCTCCGGGAACACTCCCGGTGGAGCGGGCGAGTCGGCGAGCTCCTCGCTCACCGCCTCGAACCGGAACCACCCGCGCCGCCGCTCGGACAGGTACGTCCGCACCAGGGTTTGCCTGGTGTAGGCGTCCATGGCCTCGTGCCGTTGAATGCGCCGCCACGCGAGATAAATCTTCGTGAACGTCGTCTGCACGAGGTCTTCCGCGCGATGCCAGTCGCCGCACAGCAGATATGCCGTGCCGCGCATGACGTCGGAGCGAGCCGCGAAGTACTCCTGGAACGCGGCGTCCCGCTCACTCATCCGGATTCCTCCCCACCTGCGGTACCGGGCTAGTCACGCCACCTACGACCTCGCGGGTTGCACGAACCTCACAGAAAATCCGCCGTCCTTCGCGACCGGTAGCGAGAGGGTCCCACCGGCGGTGACGGTGCGCGTGCCGAACGTGAGCTTCCGATCCGGACCGTCGGAGTAGATCTCGGCCGTCCAGGTGCCCGTGCCGAGGAACCGGAGCGGTACGTCGAGCGTGCGCGCGGCGCCGGCCACGTTCGCGCCCACGTACCACTCGGCACCGTTGCGGCGTGCGATGACCGCGAGCGCGCCCGGATCACCGGCCAGCAGTCTCGTCTCGTCCCACACCGACGGCACCGTTTTCAGCAGCCGTTCCGCGATCGGGTACTTCGGGTAGTTCGAGACCTTGTCCGCGAAGTGCTGCAGACCCGACTCGTAGATCACCGACAACGCCAGCTCGGCGGCGTCGCTGTTCGCCCGCACCCCGCTGAAGGTGACCGGGGTGAAGTCCATCGAGCCGGCGAGGTTCCTGGTGAACGGCAGGGTGAGGTAGTGCGAGACGGGTTTCGGTTCCCTGCCGGGCTTCGGCTTGGTGGTCTCCGCGCCGAGCACTCCCTCGTAGCTCATCACGTGCGGCCAGGTGCGTTCGGTGCCGCGCGGGATCGTCGAGCCGTGGAAGTTCACCATGAGCTTGTTCTTCGCCGTCGCCGCCAGAATCGCGTCGTACCAGCGCATCCTGGCCTGAGAGTCGGAGTTCATGAAGTCGATCTTCAGACCGGCCGCGCCCCACTGCTTCCACTGCGGCAGCCTGGAGTCGCGTTCGGACGCGGTGTCGAGGTCGCTGTAGTGCACCCACAGCTGGACGCCGACCTTGCGTTGCGCGCCGTACCTGATGAGCTCCTGAACCTGGCCAGACCCCCAGTTCTTCCACCCCGAGTCGACGAGGACGTACTCCCAGCCCTGTCTCGCCGCGTAGTCGACGTACTTCTTCTGCAACGCCAGGTCTCCCGTGCCGTCGCCCCACCACGACCACGCGGAGATGCCGGGCTTCACCCAGCTCACGTCGCCGGCCTTGTTGGGAGCGGCCAGGTCCGTGGTCAGGTCGGACTCGACGACGGTCGCGAGGTCGCCGATGATCAACGTGCGCCACGGGGTGGTGCCGTTGCTCTGGGTCTGCGCGTCCGGCAACGTGAGCTGGAACCTGTTGTTCCGCAACGTGATCCGACTTGCTCCGTAGTCGCCGGTCAGATCGGACTCGGTGAGCAGCAACCACGTTCCGTCCACTTGGAACAACGACGGGTAGCCGTACGCGACCTGCGGCGCCTGTCCGACCGTCGTGTGGGTGTGGATGTTCTCGTAGTCCTGCCTGCCGTTGTCCCACGGCAGCAGCACGGCCTTCGCGTTCGCCGGCACGGCGAAGTCGGTGGCCTCACCGGTGACCGTCGCGGACTTCCCGAGCACGTACCGGTATCCGATGCCGTCCGCCGAGACCCGGAGAACGACGTCGAGCCGTTCGCTGCCTTTTGTGAAACGGAGTGTTGTTTCATTCGCGTCCACGTCGTGCTGACGACGGCGTCCGGAGGTGGTCGCGTACTGCTCGCGCACGGCCCTGTCGCTGCGGCTGACGAACTGCAGACCGGCGCTGAGGTCGGCATTCGTCGTGCGAAGACCGAGTGCGGAGGCGTTCAGAACGGTTTTCTCAGCTTTGGCCGCCGAAATCGACAGCGTGCCGTTATCCGCCAAGGTCACGGTGGCTTTGACGTCGGTATGTGCCACTTGCCACGATTGCGCGGCGTGAGCGGATGGCGTGCAAACCGACACCATCAGTAACACTGCCACGGGTATTGCGGACCTCATAGGTCCCTCCAACGATCACGCCCGCGGCAGCGAAAAGCATACTGATGTCGTGATTTTCCTGTTGCTCCTCGGAGTCCCGGTCGCACTGGGCCATCTGTACCTGTGGCGCCGGCTGGTCGTGGACACCACGCGCCCCCGCACGCTCGGGCGCCGCGTCGGCGGGCTGGCCGTCGCCGGGATGTTCCTGCTGCTGATGGCCACGCTGGTCGTGACGCGCCGGGTGCCGCCGGAGTTCGGGAAGTTCTTCGCCTGGCCGGGGTTCGTGTGGCTCGCGGTGCTGTTCTACCTGGCCATCGCACTGGGAATCGCCGAAATTCCGCGCCGGATCCTGCTGAAGCGAGCGACTCTCGCACCGGTGGCCGTCGGCGTCGGTGCCGATCCGGTCGAGCCCGTCGAGGTCGTGCCGGATCCCGGTCGCCGGCTGTTCATCTCGCGCTCGGTCGCGATCGGCTCGGGCATCGCGGCGGGCAGCGTCGTCGGCTACGGCATGACGCAGGCGTTGGGCGCACCGCAACTGCTGCAGGTGCCCGTGACGCTGGACAAGCTCCAGAAGTCGCTGTCGGGCTTCCGGATCGCGGTCGTGAGCGACATCCACCTCGGCCCGCTGCTCGGCCGTTCGCACACCGAACGCATCGTGCGCATGATCAACGAGCAGGAGGCCGACCTCGTCGCGATCGTCGGCGACCTGGTGGACGGCTCGGTCGCCGAACTGGGCGAGGCCGCGGCACCGTTGCGGGACCTGGTGTCCAGGCACGGCAGCTTCTTCGTGACGGGCAACCACGAGTACTTCTCCGGCCACGAGCAGTGGATCTCAGAGCTCGACAGGCTCGGCGTGAACCCGTTGCGCAACGAGGGTTTGACAGTTGCCGGTGGACTCGAGCTCGTGGGTGTGAACGACGTGACGGGGAAGTCGTACGGCGACGGACCGGACTTCGACCGCGCTCTCGCGGGGCGTGACAAGAACAACCCGCTCGTCCTGCTGGCACACCAGCCCGTGCAGGTCGGCGACGCCTCTTCACACGGCGTAGACCTCCAGTTGTCCGGTCATACACACGGTGGACAGATGGTGCCGTTCAACTTCGTCGTGCCGGTGCAGCAACCCAGTGTCGCGGGGCTGTCGAAGGTGGACGACACGTGGCTCTACGTCAGTCGTGGCGCGGGTTTCTGGGGTCCGCCGGTGCGCGTGGGCGCCCCGCCGGACATCACGATGATCGAGCTTCGTTCTGCTGGCTAAATCACACTCGCGCGGACTGGATTGCGCGATTGCGGTGTGGAGGCCGTAGAGTGGACGGCCGTGCCCGCGTACGGACCGCGAGGCGGATGAAGGGGGACCCCTGGGGAAATGACCGAGAGCTTCGCCGTCGATCGGCGCAACGAGGCAGAGGCTCGTATTCGGCGTTTCCTGGACCAGGAGAACCCGTCGACACCATGTCTGGTGATCGACCTCGAGACCATACGCACGCGCTACCAGGCGATTCACGCGGCGCTGCCGTCCGTCGACATCTTCTACGCCGTCAAGTCGAACCCCGAGCCGGATGTGGTGGGAACGCTCGTTTCCGAAGGTTCGCAGTTCGACGTGGCGTCGCCCGCGGAGATCGACCTGTGCCTGGCACGCGGCGCTGCACCGTCCTCGATCTCGTACAGCAACCCCATCAAGAAGGCCGCGGACATCGCGTACGCCTTCTCGCGCGGGGTGCGACTGTTCGTGTCGGACAGCGAGCAGGACGTGCGCTTCGTCGCCGAGCACGCACCAGGTTCGTCGGTGCTCGTACGAATCCTTGTACACAGCAAGGGTTCCACGTACCCGTTCGGCAACAAGTTCGGTTGCGATCCCGAGATGGCGACGGATCTCTTGCGGCTGGCGCACGAGTTGGGCCTCGTTCCTCTTGGTGTCGCGTTCCACGCCGGCTCGCAACAACTCTCGACCGCGGGCTGGGACTCCGGTATCGCCGACGCCGCTGTGATCGCGTCAAAACTTCGTGCGGAAGGCATTGAGACCACCACCGTGAACTTGGGCGGCGGCCTTCCCGCGGTGTATCAAGAAGACACGCCCTCGCTCGAGTCCTTCGCGTCCGCCATCGAGGCGTCACTCGCACGACACTTCGGCGAAACCCGCCCGCGAGTGATGATCGAACCCGGCCGCGCGGTGTCCGCCGAGGCCGGGATGATCCGCTCGTCCGTCGTGCTCGTCTCGCGCAAGTCCTATTCGGACGAACGCCGCTGGGTGTACATCGACATCGGCCGCTACCAAGGCCTCGCCGAGACCGAGGGCGAGGCGATCGCCTACGCCCTGCGGACCTCGCGCGACGGCGGCCCGGTCGGCCCGATCGTGCTGGCAGGCCCGACCTGCGACGCGGACGACGTGATCTACCAGCACACCCGCTACGACCTGCCGCTGGACCTGGAAGCCGGCGACCACGTGGACATCCTCTGCGCGGGCGCCTACACCTCCTCCTATTCGTCCGTGTGCTTCAACGGCTTCCCGCCGTTGGCCACGTACTGCGTCTAAGTCCGTTTGCAATTCACATAGTTTGGAGTGATTGATGTCCGAAGCGCCCTGTCAGACCGAGGAAACCGTCGGTTTGTTCGCGGGACAGCACGTACTTGCAGAGCTCTCGGGTGTGAGTCCGGAACTGCTCGACGACGAGCAGTTCCTCAAGCACGCCCTCGGTGAGGTTCTGACGCAGGCCGACGCGACGGTGCTGGAGGTGATCTCCAAGAAGTTCGATCCTCAAGGAGTCACCGTGCTCGCACTGCTGTCGGAGTCCCATGCGTCGATCCACACCTATCCCGAAGTGGGGTCGGTGTTCGTCGACGTGTTCACCTGCGGTACTCGTGCCAAACCCGCGCTCGCCGTCCAGCTACTCGCTGACGCCCTGGGCGCCGCTCACGTGAGCACGGACCTCGTCACTCGAGGCATCAAGGAGCACGCCGCGTGAACACGATCAACGAACCGCTCGCCGACGGCATGACCCGCCACTGGCAAGTGGACGAGGTGCTGGTCGACACCAAAACCGACTTCCAGCACCTGGTGATCGCCCGCACGGCCCAGGGCATCTCCCTGTTCTGCGACAACGACCGCCAGTCCACCGAGTTCAGCCAGCTGACCTACCACGAGGCCCTGATGGTCCCGGCGCTTCTGCTCGCCGACACCGTCGAGCGCGTGCTGGTCATCGGCTCCTCGGAAGGCGTCGTCTGCCAGATGGCCGTCCAGCACGGCGCGACCGTCGTCGACCACATCGACATCGACGAGCAGGCCGTCAAGCTCTGCGCGGAGCACCTCCCGTACGGCTACACCGTCGAAGAACTGGCTGCGGCGGAAGAGGGTTCCGGCCCGATCCGCGTCCAGTACATCGACGGCTTCGAGTACATCCGCACGACGTCGGAGAAGTACGACATCGTGCTGGTGGACCTCCCCGACGAGCGCGAGGAGGAAGCCCAGCACAACCGCTTGTACGGCGCCGACTTCCTGCGCATGTGCAAGGCCCTGCTCCGCCCCGGCGGCGTGGTCGTCAACCAGTCGGGTTGCCAGACCATGTGGCGCAACACCACCCTGATCCGCTCCTGGCAGCGCTTCAACGAGGTGTTCGAGACGGTCGCCTACTACGGCTCGGACGAGCACGAGTGGGCCTACCTCTTCGGCCGCGCCGACGTGGTGGAAGACCCGACCGCCCTGATGGTCGACCGCCTGAAGACGGCGGGCTACCAGCCGGAGTCGATCGACGACCTGGCCCTCCTGGGCAACAGCATTCCGCCGTACCGGGTCCGCCAGTCGCTGGCATAACGACGGCTCAGCCAGAAGGCGCGCCTCCCCTGTGCGGGAGGCGCGCCTTTTGCTTTCCACGCGCTACTTCCTCAGCGCGACACCAGCGCAGACCGTCGCGGCGACCCAGATGACAGGCCCGGCAAGGCCGCCCAGCAGGTCGACGTGGCCAGGCAGCACCAGGTACACCACGAAGGCCACGTCAACGACTCCCAACACCACCGTGTTGAGCCAGAACCCGACCGGACTCCGCAGCCGGGTCAACGTCAACGCGACGTAGATCGCCTGCCCGCCCAATACGGTCACCGCCACGAAGTACAACAAGCTCTCCGCGGCCATCTCTCCCGCGGGAGCGCCATCGGACAAGTCCCCGATGACCATCGAGGCCCCCAGCCCCATGTGCAGCAGCCCCCAAAGCACGTACAGCGCAACAGAGGTAGTACGAACGCTGATGTTCCTCCCCATGACGACGCAGCGTGCCGTGGGGAGGAACTCGGGACACTGGGGCTGTCCCTACCTCGGCCTCAGCTCAACGCCTGCCTGAGAAAATCGACCTGAAGCAGCAACAGGTTCTCAGCGACCTGCTCCTGCGGCGTCATGTGCGTGACGCCGGACAACGGCAACACCGTGTGCGGCCGCCCAGCAGCCAGCAGCGCGTTCGACAACCGCAGAGTGTGCGCGGCCACCACGTTGTCGTCAGCCAGCCCGTGAATGATCATCAACGGCCGCGACAGCTTGTCCGCGTCGTCGATCAGCGAGTTGGTGTCGTAGACGTCCGGCTTCTCGTCGGGGTGCCCAAGGTAGCGTTCGGTGTAGTGCGTGTCGTACAGCCGCCAGTCGGTGACCGGCGCCCCGGCGATGCCCGCGTGGAACACGTCCGGCCGCCGCAGAACAGCCAGCGCGCTCAGGTAGCCCCCGTACGACCACCCGCGGATGGCCACACGGGTCAGGTCCAGGTCGGGCTCGACAGCCGCGGCGGCGTGCAGAGCGTCGACCTGATCCTCGAGCGTGGCCCCGGCGAAGTCGTGCGCGATCGCCCGCTCCCACGCGAGTCCCCGCCCCGGAGTCCCCCGCCCGTCGGCGACGATCACCGCGAACCCCTGGTCCGCCAACCACTGCGAAGCCAGGAACGCGTTCTGCGACGAGACAACGCGCTGAGCGTGCGGCCCGCCGTACGGGTCCATCAGCACCGGCAGCTTGGTGCCCGGCGTGTGTCCGGCCGGCAACAGCAGCGCGGCACGCAGCCCGCGCTCCCCCAACGTCAGCATCCGCGGCGCGGCCTTGATCACCGGGGTGTCGGCCCACGACTCGATCTCGTGGTCGCCGACGGTGACCTTGACGCCGAACCGGTCCACAGTGGCCGATGCGAGGAGAACCGTTTCACCGCCCCGAACAGCGGTGTGCACACCATCCTCAGTGGACACCTGCTCCACGGTCGCGCCGACGGAGTAGACGTGGGTCTGCGTCGGGTCGTCTCCCGACGCGGCAACGAGAATCGAGTCGTCCGCGATGTCGAGGACCCGGCGCACCTGCAGCCCGGAGGTCACGACGTCGTCGCCGACCTGGAGCGCGTACTCGTCGCCGTTGCCCACGATGCGCACCAACCGGCCGTCCGGCGTCCATGCCGGAGCACCCGCGGTCACCTCGAC
This sequence comes from Lentzea sp. NPDC051838, assembly GCF_040681245.1. Classification (NCBI taxonomy): domain Bacteria; kingdom Bacillati; phylum Actinomycetota; class Actinomycetes; order Pseudonocardiales; family Pseudonocardiaceae; genus Lentzea; species Lentzea sp. NPDC051838. The sequence goes on along the minus strand of NZ_JBFAYI010000019.1, from coordinate 18,420 downwards.
CCACACCGGGTCGGTCTCGACGGCGACCTCGGCCACGGCCCCGGTCTCGGCGGCGAGCGAGTAGATCCGACGGGTCCGCTGGTCCCGGCTCTGCGTGGTGATCAGCGGCGCCCCGCCCGACGACCAGTGCACGTCGTTGAGGTAGTCGAACTCGAGCAGCACCGGCACAAACGTGCCGTCCAACGACACCACGTGCAGCGACACGTTCGCGTTGGCGGTGCCGGCCGCGGGGTACGCGATCTCGGTGGCAGCCGTGCCGGGGTTGGCCGGGTCCGCGATGTACCACCGCTGCACCGGCGCGTTGTTCACGCGCGCGGCGATGAGGCGGGTGCCGTTCGGCTCCCACCAGTAGCCGCGATACCGCGACATCTCCTCGGCCGCGATGAACTCGGCCAAGCCGAACGTAACGTCCTCGCCGTCGGGCACAGCCACCGCGAAGTCGTCGCCCGACGCCAGCTCGACCACCCGAAGCGTGCCGCGGGTGACATACGCCACACGCGTGCCCGTCGGGTCGACGCGCGGGTCGATGACGCCACCGCCGGTCGGCAGCTCGCGAACAGCCCCGTTGGTGAGGTCGGCCACGAACAGACGCCCGGACAGCGCGAACGACGCGACCGTCGCATCCTTCGACAGCGCGTACCCGACGATGCCCGCACCGGACTCCCGCGTGCGCTCGCGGCGGGCCTTCTCCTCGGCAGGCAGGTCCTCCGGGTCGCTCAGCAACTGGGCCGGGTCGGCCAGCAGCCGTTCGACACCGGTGGCCGTGTTCAGCTCCCAGAGCCCGTTCGCACGGCTCGTGGCCGTCGCCGGACGCAGGAAGAAGACACGGTCCCCGTCTGACGACACCGCGAAGGTCCTGGGTGCGCCTACGGTGAACCGCTGGGTGCGCGCCTGTTGGCGCGGGAAGGAGATGTCGTTGCCCACCCGCCCACACTAACCCGAGGCCCAGCTCACGACCGGCGTCGCGACGGGCGCAGGCTGGCGCGATACAGACCCACAGGGGGTTGCGGACGCGCGGACAGGACAGCACCTCGCGAGCCAGGCACGGCCGAGGTCGCGAACGCACGACCGCAAACACAAACCCGGCTCGGCAGAGCCCGCGAACGCAACGCCACAGTCTCAGGCCATGAACCCAGCCCGGCAGATGCCACCAACGCACGACCGCAGCCGCAAACCACAAACGCAGCCCGGCAGAGCCCGCGGGCGCAACGCCGCAATCTCAGGCCACAAACCCAGCCCAGCAGAAGCCGCGAACACACGACCACCATCACCTGCCGCGCACCAAGCCCGGCCAACGCACCTGCGGAACGACAGCCCGCGAAACCCTGACATCGCAGGGCTTGCGGTCCTGCCGCCTGCCGAACACCTCCAGGATCGCGGACATGCACGCACCACCGCAGCCCTGACACCACCGGGCCACAGAACACGTCCCCCGGCAAATCCCGCCGGGACTACGGACCGCCCTACCCCACGCGACTCTTCGGGGGCAGCGGCACGAACCCGCTCGTCCGCCGGACGTACTCGGCGTACCCAGGGCGGCGCGACACGATGTCCTTCTCCAGCAACGGTTTGCCGGTGCCCTTCGCGAGCAGCAGCGTCATGATCACCGGGCCCACGATCGTGAGCGCGGCGAGCCACGAGTGCAGTGCGAAGAGGTACAGGCCCCACCACACGACGGCGTCGCCGAAGTAGTTCGGATGCCTTGTGTAGCGCCAGAGTCCGCGATCCATCACGGCACCGGAATTCGCCGGGTCCGCCCGGAACCGGGAGAGCTGCCAGTCGCCAACGGCCTCGAAAGCGAAGCCGACCATCCACACGCCAGTGCCCACCCAATCTAGCACTCCGAACGGGGCCGAAAGATGCATCGCGGCCTGCACCGGCAGCGCCACGATCCACATCAGCACGGCCTGAAGCAAATACACCCGGTACATCCGCAGGCGCGGGTTTCCCTTGGCACGCCTCAAGATGTCCTGGTATCGCGGGTCTTCTTCCTTGCCCGAGTTGCGCACGAAGATGTGCACTCCCAGGCGTACGCCCCACACGACCGTCAGCCCGGCCACCAGCCATTGGCGAGTTGGTTCGCCCGAAGCGAACAGCAGCGTGACCACCGCGATCACGGCGAACCCCGGACCCCAGAAGGAGTCGATCAGGTCGTAGCGCTTGCGTGCGTCCGCGTACAGGAAGAGGCCGCTGAGCAGCACGAACACGGCCAGAAAGCTGATCAGGAAGCTCATCGCGACACCAGCTCACGACGCACGCGCGGCATGCCGCTCCTGCCGTTCGAGCTCCTGCGCACCGCCAGGATCTGGTCCACGCCCATCCGCCCTTCTTCGAACGTCAGCGCACCACCCGCGAGGTAGAGCCGCCACACGCGCGCCTGACCCTCGCCGACCAGCGCGACGACCTCGTCCCACCGATCTTCCAGTGTCTGCGCCCACGCCCGCACGGTCCAGACGTAGTGCTCCCGCAAGGCGTGCACGTCGCGGATCTCCAGGCCGGCGGCCTCCAAGAACCCTGTCGTGGCACTGACAGGGCGCATGTGCATGTCCGGCGCGACGTACGACTCGATGAACGCGCCGCCGCCGGGAGCGTTCGCACCGCGCGACATCTGCTGCAGCAGCAGACGGCCGGAAGGCTTCAGCAACCGGTACAAGGTGGCGACGTACGTCGGGTAGTTGCGCTCGCCGACGTGCTCGCCCATCTCGATGGTGGAGATCGCGTCGAACGGTTCGTCCGTCACCTCGCGGTAGTCCTGCAGCCGCACCTCGACCCGGTCCTCCAAACCCTCGGCGGCAACCCGCGAGAGGATGTGCGCGCGTTGCTGCGCGGAGATCGTGACGCCCACGGCGCGCACGCCGTAGTCGCGAGCCGCGTGGATGATCATCGAGCCCCAACCGCACCCGACGTCCAGAAGCCTCATCCCCGGCTGCAGATCGAGCTTGCGGCACACCAGATCCAGCTTGTTGTGCTGCGCCTGCGCCAACGAGTCCTCAGCGGACGTGAAGTACCCGCACGAGTACGCCATGCTCGGATCGAGCACGAGCCGGTAGAACTCGTTGCTCAGATCGTAGTGGTGCGAAATGGCATCCCGGTCGCGGCGAAGCGTGTGCAACGCGCCGCGCAACCGCGCCTCCTCGCGAGGCGCCGATGGGTTGGGGCCCAATACTTTCAGTTGCAATGCAAGTCGAACGACCTCCGCCACACGGGGCCGCCGCGTGACGCCGCGACGCACGAGCCCCCAGATCTCGGACAGCCCAGTGGCGAGATCACCCTCCACATCGAGCTCCCCGCTCACGTACGCGCGCGCGAGGCCGAGCTCGTTCGGACTCCACACGAGCCGGCGGAGAGCGTCGCGACTGCGGATCACGAGCACGGTGCCGTCCTGCGGCCCCGCCACGCTCCCGTCCCACGCCCGAATTCCGATCGGCAACGGCGCGCCCAGCACGCGTTCGGCCATTCCTGCCAGCTGACCAGCGACGACCACCCTGCACCTCCTGCGGAACCTGGCTCCGCCAGACGTTCGGGACGACAAGAGGTTCGGTTCGTTTCTGAACCGAGACGCAACCACGCCCGTATGGCCTCGATAGAGCGAACGGATGGACAAGGAGGACATGAGTGTGATCCGACGTAACCGCATTGCCATCGGGCTCGCCGCGGGACTCGCAGTTGTGCTGGGTCTGGGTGTCTGGAGCGCCACGGGCAGTGGCACGAACTCCAAGCCGGTGGCACAAACCGAAACCGATCTGGGCGTCCTCGGTGACTACGGCGACGTGGGTCAAGAACCGGTACTCCAGGAGCCCGCTCAGGCCCCTGCTCAGCAGGCAGCACCGGAAACCCCGACCCCGGCCGCGCAGCCTCCCGCCGCGCAGCCGCCGGCCGCCGCACCAGTCAGCTCGTTGAAGCTGGTCGGCAAGGCAGTCGACAAGATGGGCATGGTCGTCCAGGACGGTGACGGCCGGACCCTGTACCGCTTCGACAAGGACACCCCGAAGCCCGAAGGCAAGTCGAACTGCAACGGCCAGTGCGCGATCACGTGGCCGCCGTTCCTGTCGGACCAGATCCCGCAGCTGGAGGGCATCGACTCCAAGCTCGTGTCGCTGATCACCCGTGCGGACGGCAAGAAGCAGGTCGCGATCGACGGCTGGGGTGTCTACACCTACTCGCAGGACCCGGGCCCGGGCAAGTGGAAGGGCCAGGGCGTTGGTGGCACCTGGTTCGTGATCCAGCCCGACGGCAAGCGCAACGTGGAATGCCTGCCCCCTGGCGTCACGGCTCCGGCGGCGTAACCCCACAGCATCGCGTTAGGACGGTCCATCTGAGACACACAACACCCTGAACGGTGACAACCCCGGCCCTGGGGAAGGGGCCGGGGTTCCCGTCGTTTCGCTCTGGCTCCACAAGCACCAAAACGAAGGGCCCCACCGGAATTCCGGTGGGGCCCTTCGTCAGCACGAGATCAGAGCGTCGAGTACAGCGGGTGCTTCGCCGCCAGCACCTCGACGCGAGCGCGCAGCTCCTCGACCGCGGCACCCGGCTTCAGGGCCTCGGCGATCACGTCGGCGACCTCGATGAAGTCCACCTCGCCGAAACCGCGGGTGGCGAGCGCCGGCGTGCCGATGCGCAGACCCGAGGTGACCATCGGCGGGCGCGGGTCGTTCGGGACGGCGTTGCGGTTGACCGTGATGCCGATCTGGTGCAGCACGTCCTCCGCCTGCTTGCCGTCGAGCTCCGACGAGACCAGGTCGACGAGCACCAGGTGAACGTCCGTGCCGCCGGTCAGCACCTTCACGCCGGCCGCGGCCACGTCGGGCTGCGACAGGCGCTCGGCCAGGATGCGCGAACCCTCGAGGGTGCGGCGCTGGCGGTCGGCGAACTCCGGCGAGGCGGCGTGCTTGAACGCCACGGCCTTGGCGGCGATCACGTGCTCCAGCGGGCCGCCCTGCTGGCCGGGGAAGACCGCCGAGTTGATCTTCTTGGCGATGTCCGCCTCGTTCGACAGGATCACGCCGCCACGAGGACCGCCGAGGGTCTTGTGGGTCGTGGTCGTCGTGACGTGCGCGTGCGGCACGGGCGACGGGTGCAGACCAGCGGCGACGAGGCCGGCGAAGTGCGCCATGTCGACCATCAGGTAGGCCTCGACCGAGTCCGCGATGCGGCGGAACTCGGCGAAGTCCAGCTGACGCGGGTAGGCGGACCAGCCCGCGACGATCAGCTTCGGCTTGTGCTCGACAGCCAGGCGCTCGACCTCGGCCATGTCGACCCGGCCGTCGCCGTCCGAGACGTGGTACGGCACGACGTTGTAGAGCTTGCCCGAGAAGTTGATGCGCATGCCGTGCGTCAGGTGGCCGCCGTGCGCGAGGTCCAGGCCGAGGATCGTGTCGCCGGGCTGCAACAGCGCGAACATCGCGGCGGCGTTGGCCTGGGCGCCCGAGTGCGGCTGGACGTTGGCGAAACCGGCGCCGAACAACGACTTGATGCGCTCGATGGCGAGGCGCTCCACGACGTCGACGTGCTCGCAGCCGCCGTAGTAGCGACGGCCGGGGTAGCCCTCGGCGTACTTGTTGGTGAGCACCGAACCCTGCGCCTGCAGCACCGAGACGGGCGTGAAGTTCTCCGAGGCGATCATCTCGAGAGTGCCCTGCTGGCGCGCCAGCTCGGCCGCGACGGCCTCGGCGACCTCGGGGTCGTACTCCGCGAGGGAGGCGTTGAACTGGTCGGACATCTGGAAGATCTCCCTACTTGGCGCGCTTGTAGAACGGAAGTGCGACGACCTCGACCGGCTGCTTCTTGCCGCGGACGTCCACCAGCAGTTGGGTGCCGGGCTCGGCACTCGCCTTCGTCACGTAGGCCATGGCGACGGAGTAGCCGAGGGTCGGGGACAGCGCGCCCGACGTCACCTCGCCCACGACCTCGTCGCCGTTCAGCACCGCGTAACCGTGCCGCGGGGCGCGGCGCTCGGGGGTCTTCAGTCCGACCAGGACCGAGTCCACACCGGACTCCGACACCTTCGTCAACGCGTCGCGGCCCACGAAGTCACCCGGCTTGTCGAGCTTCACGACGCGGCCGAGGTTCGCGTGGTACGGCGTCAGCGACGTGGTCAGTTCGTTGCCGTACAAGGGCATTCCGGCTTCGAGACGCAACGTGTCGCGGCAGCCCAGACCGCACGGCTTCAGCTCGTGCGACGAACCCGCCTCCAGCAGCGCGGCCCACACGGCCGGAGCGTCGGCCGGTGCGAGGAACAGCTCGAAGCCCTCCTCGCCCGTGTACCCGGTGCGCGCGAGCAGCGCGTCGACACCGGCCACGGTGGACGGGTACGACGCGTAGTACTTCACCGTCGACAGGTCGGTGTCGGTCAGCCCGGAGAGGATCTCGACCGACTTCGGGCCCTGGATCGCGATCAACGCGTACTCGGTCGACTTGTCCGTGACGACCGTGTCGAACCCGGCGGCGCGCTCGACGAGGGCCTCGGCGACGACGAGAGCGTTGGAGGCGTTCGCGACGACCATGAACTCCTCGTCGCCCAACCTGTACACGATCAGGTCATCGATCACGCCGCCGTCGGCCTGGGTGATCATCGTGTAGCGGGCCTTGCCGACCGCGAGCGCCGAGATGTGGCCGACGAGCGCGAAGTCGAGCGCCTCGCCCGCCTGCGGCCCGGTCAGCACGATCTCACCCATGTGCGTGAGGTCGAAGAGGCCCGCGGTGGTGCGCACCGCGTGGTGCTCAGCCAGCTCGGACGAGTAGCGCAGCGGCATCCGCCAGCCCGCGAAGTCGGTGAACATCGCGCCGAGCTGCTCGTGCTCGGCGTTCAGAGGCGTGAGGCGGGACATCAGAACGCTCCTCCTGGGTGCGCCGAAGAGCCGGACCAGGCCGGCTGAGGCAACGAAAGAATGACACGGTCCATCGGAGACTCCTCACTAGAGCGAGCCTCCCCCTCTGTCATGAGCCTGAGAGCTTCGCCGCGCGGGACGCGACTTGCACCGTGGGCGAGGCCGATGGGCCTGCTTTCCAGAGTTGCCTTCGTCGTGCGGTATCTGTGCCTGAGAGATTCCGGGGAGGGATTGCTCCTTCGGCGCCCCCGCGAGAGGGGTCTCTTCCGCGCGACATCGACGGCCGTGTTCAGTTGGTAGCCCCAGACGCTAGCAGGCCAAACGTCACAGCGGCACGCCCTGCGCAGTCTTCTCGACCACCTTGCGCTCAGCCCAGAACGACAGGAACGGGATCGTCCCGGCGAGCAGCACGAGGGCGGTGCCCTTGATCGACCAGCGCAGCTTGAGTGCCAGGTCGACCGAAATCACCAGGTAGATGGCGTAGAGGAAGCCGTGGACCGGGCCGACGACCTTCATCGCGCCACCCATGTCCGCGGCGTACTTGAGCACCATCGCCACGACCAGGAGCAGCAGGAAGACACCGACCACGTAAGCCATGACCCGGAACCGGGTCAACGCACCCTTCATCTGCCCGCCTTCGCTCAACGACCGTCCCGCGCGTTGAGGTCCGCGAGCATGCGGTTGTAGGCCGCGAGCTCCGCGTCTTCAGGATCGTCGAAGTGCTCGACAGGCGCGGGTTTGACGGCGTCAACGGTAGTCACCGGCTTCGCGGCGGGTGCAACCGGCTCCGGCGTGGGGAGAGGCTCGTCACGACGCTGGCGCGCCAGACGGCGAAAGCGCCACACCATGAAGGCCGGGAAGAGGCCGAACAGCGGCCACTGGAGCACGTAACCCAGGTTCTGGAACGTGCCGCTGGCGGACTCGAAGCGCTGCCACTGCCAGTACGCGAGCCCGCAACAAGCGATCAGTGCGACCAGACAGCCAAGTCCGATCAACACTCGCTGGGGAGTAAGGAGGCCGCGCACGACCTCCAGACTACTTGGGTACGGGGCTGCCCCGTGAAGACAGCCCGTCCACCTTTCCTACGCCACGCCGTCCCGGCGCTGCCTCTGCAGACGTGCGACGCACCAGGCTGCGGCGGAACCGCGGCGAAGGTGCTGGAGAACCGTCATCGGACCCAAGCGCCGTCCGAGGTCGGCAGGGGTCAGGCCCGCCGCGCGGTAGTCGAGCGCGCGCTGGTCCAACGGGCTGATGCCCGCGTCCCACCACTGCTCGGCCTCTGCGACGTCGCCCACCAACTGCCAGTAGCTCGCCGCGGCAGCGAGCAAAGCCTCGGGTGCCTCCGGCGCCCGCTTGCGCATCGCGGCCACGTAGGCCGGATCCGCCGAGTCGACCTTGACCAAGCCACGCGACGACCCGCCCCTGCCTCCCCGCTGCACGGGGATGCCTGGCGCCGAGGGGGGTGCCTCAGCGAGCCACGCGTTCTTGATCCGGTTCACCTCCTGCATCTCTGCGTCATCAGACCGTTCAGCCGCCCACTGCTGCAACAGCTCGTGGACCCCGGAGTCCTCGACCATATGTGCCTCCTCGTCGGTCGGGGATCGGCCATTGCAGCGGAAGGTATTCGGTAGGTCTGACAATCGCCAGACCCTGAATCCCCAGAACACCCGTTACCAGTGCGTGATTGGCCGCATTCCACCCGTCCGGCTCAACGCGAACGGTCGTTCCTCACCCAGAGTCACTAGGCGACGGGGGTCGCCGTCCCGAAGAGGCTCCTGATGAAGGTGATGATCGACTCCGCGCCCTGACGCAGCCAGCCGAGCACCTGCTGGACCGCGGCAGCGGACTGCTCGGGCTGGGTGATCAGGAGGAACAGCACCAGCGCGACGCCCGCCAGCACTAGCACCTTCTTGAGGTTCACAGGTACCTCTCCGTCCATCTCGCTCACAGGTGAGGCGGCAGACCGCCCGTGTCACCCGACATGGTCCCTCATTCACCCGGCCGATGAACAACGACCACGCCAAACCGATGCAAGGATCTACCAGCGACGCACGCCTGCGCGACGGGGAATGTCACCCGAATGGCGGCTAAAGAGGGGCCTCAACTGCGCCGATGTCCTGGGCACGAGGTGAACACGGACTCCCTCGCATCCCACAGCTTGGACCAGACCCAGTTGAGCTGAGCCTCACCCGGACTCACCCGGATGCCGACCGGTCGGCATCACGCTCTGTCACCCCTTCGTGTCCTTATTAATGCGCACGCGAGCATTCATCCAATAACTCCTGACCGACGCAGTTCCATAATTTGGGCGTCCGCCACACCCATGTCGGCAAGCACTTCCGCGGTGTTCACCCCGGTCGAAACCGGAGGCGTCGGAACCGACGTCGGAGTCCGGTCGAAGCGAGGAGCCGGCGCCGGGTGCAGAGAGCCCGAGACGTCCACGAAAGTCGCCCGCGCCTCGTTGTACGGATGCCGTGCCGCCTCGGCGGGCGTCAGCACCGGCGCCAGGCACGCGTCGGTGTCCCGCGCCAGGTCGGCCCACTCGTCCCGCGGCCGGGTCTTCACCGCCGCCGCGATGCGTTCCCGCAGCTCAGGCCAGTTCGCCGGGTCGTTGCGCGTCGGCGCGTCCTCCAGCCCGAGCACGCGGACCAGGTCGGCGTAGAACTTCTCCTCCAGCGCGCCGACGGCCACGTACTTGCCGTCCGCGGCCTCGTAGACGTCGTAGAACGGGATGCCGCCGTCGAGCATGTTCTCGCCGCGCCCGCCCTTCCACATGCCCGCGCCGCGCATCCCGTGCAGGAACGTCGTCAGCAACGCCGCCCCGTCGACCATCGCGGCATCCACGACCTGGCCGCGCCCGGAGCGCTCGCGTTCGTACAGTGCGGCGAGCACGCCGAGGGCCAGCAGCATCCCTCCGCCGCCGAAGTCGCCGAGCAGGTTGATCGGGAACGACGGCGGCCCGCCGGCACGCCCCAGCGGCTCCAGCGCACCCGCGATGGCGATGTAGTTGATGTCGTGCCCGGCGCGGTCGGACAGCGGCCCGTCCTGACCCCAGCCGGTCATGCGTCCATATATAAGGCGCGGGTTGCGGGCGAGGCACTGCGCCGGACCGATGCCCAACCGCTCGGTCACGCCCGGCCGGAAGCCCTCTACCAGCACATCCGACTGCTCGACGAGCCTCAAGACCAGCTCAGCGCCCTCTGGTTTGCGGGTGTCGATCGCGACCGAGCGCCGGTTGCGGCCGAGGAAGTCGCCGGGAACGGTCGAGTGACTCCCCGGCTTGGCCACCTGGATCACGTCCGCGCCCAGGTCGGCGAGCACCATGCAGCCGAACGGCGCGGGCGCGAGACCCGCGAGCTCGATGACGCGCAGTCCTGCCAGCGGGCCCGTCACAGGGACCTCGCGATGATTTCCTTCATGATCTCGTTCGTGCCGCCGAAAATCCGCTGGACGCGGGCGTCGGACCAGGCACGCGCGATCGGGTACTCGTTCATGTAGCCGTAGCCGCCGAAGAGCTGCACGCACTCGTCGACGACGACACCGAGCCGGTCGCTGGCCCACCACTTCGCCATCGCCGCGGTCGGCACGTCCAGTTCGCCGCGAAGGTGCTTCTCGATGCACTCGTCGATGAACGCCCTGGTCACGGCCGCTTCGGTGGCGCACTCGGCGAGCTTGAACCGGGTGTTCTGGAACTTCATCAGCTCCTTGCCGAACGCCGTGCGCTCCTTCACGTACTTCAGCGTCACGTCGACGGCCGCCTCGATGCCCGCGACCGAGCAGACGCCGATGATCAGGCGTTCCTGCGGCAGCTGCTGCATGAGCTGGATGAACCCCAGACCTTCGGCGTCACCCAGCAGGTTGGCGGCCGGCACGCGGACGTCGTCGAAGAACAGCTCGGCGGTGTCCTGCCCCTTCATGCCGACCTTGTCGAGCACGCGGCCGCGCCGGATGTCGTTCTCCACCACGATCAGCGAGATGCCCTGAGCGCCCTGGGCCGGGTCGGTCTTGGCCACCACGATCACCAGGTCGGCGTGCACGCCGTTCGTGATGAACGTCTTCGAGCCGTTGATGACGTACTCGTCGCCCTCGCGCACGGCCTTCGTGCGGATGCCCTGCAGATCGGAGCCGGCACCGGGTTCGGTCATGGCGATCGCGCCGACGTACTCGCCGGACGCGAGCTTGGGCAGCCAGCGCTGCTTCTGTTCGTGGGACCCGTAGGAGTTGAGGTAGTGCGCGACGATCCCGCTGTGCACGCTGTTGCCCCAGGCGCTGTCGCCGGCGCGTGCCTGCTCCTCCAGCAGCACGGCCTCGTGGGCGAACGTGCCGCCGCCGCCCCCGTACTCCTCGGGGATGCTCAGGCACAGCAGCCCCAGGTCACCGGCCTTGCGCCACAGGTCGCGGTCGACCTGCTTCTGCTCGGCGAAGCGTTCCTGGTGCGGCGCGACCTCCTTCTCCATGAACGTGCGGGCGAGCTGGCGCAACTGGTCCAGGTCGCTGTCCATCCACCGCGATCGACGCTCTGCCATGCCTTCAACGAAACCACCGGCCCGTGATCCACGCCATGACCGGCGCGCCAGGCCGTCGCCCGAAAAAGTGAGCGAAATTCCCACCCCGGTCGTTCAGACTGCCCTGTATGCAGATCCACCAGGTCACGCCGGACGACTGGGAGCTCTGGCGGGACGTCCGCCTGGAGGCGCTGGCCTCGGATCCGGACGGGTTCGGATCGACGCTGGCCCGCGAGCAGGCCTACACCGAGGACGACTGGCGGGACTCCGTCGAACGGGGGCTGAAGCTCGTCGCGCTGACCCCGGAACCGGTCGGACTCGTCGGTGCCGCGTCCCAGCCCACCGGCCTGCACCTGTACTCGATGTGGGTGCGCAGGTCCCACCGGGGCCGCGGGGTCGGGGAAGCACTGGTCAACGGCGTGCTGACGTGGGCGGCGGAGCAGGGCTGGAAGGTCGTGCGGCTGCGCGTGTACGACGACAACCTGCCTGCTCGGCGCCTCTACAAGCGGCTGGGGTTCGTGGACGCCGAGGAGCCCGAGCACATGGAGTTGGTGGTGAGCTAATCGGTCACCCTTCACGGTCATGGCCAGCTCCACTGAGCGGGCCTAGCGTGAGGTCCATGAGCGAAGCCTTGATCTTCGACGCGGTGCGCACGCCGCGCGGCAAGGGGAAGCGCGGGTCGCTGCACAGCGTCAAGCCCGTCGCGCTGGCCGCCGGTGTGCTGCGCGCGCTGTCCGAACGCAACTCCCTCGACACCTCCGCGGTGGACGACGTCGTGTTCGGCGTGGTGTCACCGCTCGGCGAGCAGGGCGGTGACATCGCCCGCACGGCGGTGCTGGCCGCGGGCTGGGACCAGCGCCCGGCGGGTGTGCAGCTCAACCGCTTCTGCGCGTCCGGCCTGGAGTCGGTGAACCTCGCGGCCGCGAAGGTCGCCTCCGGGTTCGAGGACCTCGTGGTGGCGGGTGGCGTCGAGTCGATGTCGCGCGTGCCGATGGGGTCCGACGGCGGCGCGTGGGCGATCGACCCCGGCACCAACTTCGACCTCTCCTTCGTGCCGCAGGGCGTGTCGGCCGACCTGATCGCGACGCTGGAAGGCTTCTCGCGCACGGACGTCGACGCGTGGGCGGCCCGTTCGCACGAACTCGCCTTCGCGGCGCAGAAGAACGGCTTCTTCGAGCGCTCGGTCGTGCCGGTCGTCGACCAGAACGGCACGGTCGTGCTGAAGGAGGACGAGACCATCCGGCCCGAGTCCACTGTGGAGTCTCTGGGTCGTCTCAAGCCCAGCTTCCAGTTCCACGGCGACCTCGGCTACGACACGGTGGCGATCGACCGCTACCCCACCGTCGAGCGCATCAACCACGTGCACACGCCGGGCAACTCGTCGCAGATCGTCGACGGCGCCGCGGCCATGCTGATCGGCTCTGCCGCGGCCGGAAAGGCGTTGGGTCTCACGCCGCGTGCCCGCATCGTTTCCGTTGCCGTGGTGGGCACCGAGCCGACGATCATGCTCACCGGACCGGCGCCGTCCGCGCGCAAGGCGTTGGACAAGGCCGGGCTCTCGGTGGAGGACATCGACCTGTTCGAGGTCAACGAGGCGTTCTCGTCCGTGGTGCTGAAGTTCGTGCGGGACATGGGCATCGCCGAGGACAAGGTCAACGTCAACGGCGGCGCGATCGCGCTGGGCCACCCGCTGGGCGCGACCGGCTGCATGATCCTCTCGACGTTGCTGGACGAGCTGGAGCGCCGCGACCTGCGCCGCGGCCTCGCCACGCTGTGCGTCGGTGGCGGCATGGGTATCGCGACGATCATCGAGAGGGTCTGACATGCCGTTCCACTACGACAAGGACTCCGACGGCATCGTCACGCTGACGATGGACATGTCCGGCTCCGCCAACGTGATGAACACCGAGTACGGCGAGCTGATGGGCGAGGCCGTGTCTCGTCTTGAGGGCGACGACATCACCGGTGTGATCATCACTTCCGCCAAGAAGACGTTCTTCGCCGGCGGCGACCTGAACGTGCTGATCGCGATCACGCCGGAGAACGCGGCTCAGGCGCTGGAAGGCGTCGAGGAGCTCAAGTCCCAGTTGCGGCGCCTGGAAAAGCTCGGCAAGCCGGTCGTCGCCGCGATCAACGGTTCCGCGCTGGGTGGCGGGTTCGAGATCGCGCTGGCCTCGCACCACCGGATCGTGCTGAACGACGACAGCATCCGGATCGGTCTGCCCGAAGCCACTCTGGGCCTGCTGCCCGGCGGCGGTGGCGTGACGCGCATGGTGCGGCTGCTCGGCGTGCAGAAGGCGTTGCCGTTGCTCATGGAGGGCAAGCAGCTTCGCCCGGAACGCGCGCTGCAGGCCGGAATCGTGCACCAGCTGGTGTCGTCGCGCGAGGAACTCCTTGCGGAGGCACGTGCCTGGGTGCTCGCGAACCCCGCTCCGGTGCAGCCGTGGGACGTGCAGGGTGCCGGTGTGCCGGACCTGAAGTTCGGCGACCCCAACAGCTACGGCCTGCTGGGCGCGGCGCCCGCCGTGCTGCGCAAGAAGTCCCACGGTGCGTACCCGGCGCCGGAGAAGATCATGGCTGCGGCGGTCGAGGGTGCCTACGTCGACTTCGACACGGCGTTGAAGATCGAGGGCCGCTACTTCGTGGAACTGGCCTCCGGTCAGGTTTCCAAGAACATGATCACGGCGTTCTGGTTCAACCTCAACGAGGTCAACGGCCGCGCGTCGTCGTCCGGCAAGCGCGTGGCCAAGTTGGGGGTGCTCGGCGCGGGCATGATGGGCGCTGGAATCGCCGAGGTGTCCGCCAAGGCCGGTATCGAGGTCGTCCTGAAGGACGTGACCCTCGAAGCCGCCGAGAAGGGCGCTGGGGGCCTGGAAGGCATCAAGCCGACCGACTCCGACGAGGACCTCGCGGGCTGCGACCTGATCATCGAGGCGGTGTTCGAGAACCGCGAGCTGAAGAACAAGGTTCTGGGTGCCGCCGAGTCCGCCGCCCTGCCCGACGCCGTGATCGCGTCGAACACCTCGACGCTGCCGATCACCGGGCTCGCCACCGCCGTGCCGGACGCCGAGAGGTTCATCGGCCTGCACTTCTTCTCGCCGGTGCCGAAGATGCGGCTCGTCGAGATCATCCGCGGTGAGCAGACGTCGGCGGAGACGTTGCAGCGGGCGCTGGACTACGTGCGGCAGATCGGCAAGACGCCCATCGTGGTCAACGACTCGCGCGGCTTCTACACCTCGCGCACGTTCGGCACGTACGTCATCGAGGCGATCTCGATGCTGGCCGAGGGCGTCGCGCCGGCGTTGATCGAGAACGTGGCGAAGAAGGCCGGCATGGCGGTCGGCCCGCTGGCGGTCTCGGACGAGGTGACGCTGTCGTTGCAGCTGAAGATCCACGACCAGACGCTGGCCGACGACCCGTCGCTGGTGGCGGACAGCGCGGCGTACGACCTCATCCGCGAGATGGTCGGGCTGGGACGCGCCGGGAAGTCCACCGGCGCGGGCTTCTACGAGTACCCGTCCGACGGCTCGAAGAAGTTCCTGTGGCCCGAGCTCACGACCCGGTTCGTGAAGACCGACGCGGGTGTGTCCGAGCAGGACGTGCGGGACCGGCTGCTGTTCGTGCAGTCGCTGGAAACCGTGCGGTGCCTGGACGAGGGCGTGCTGACGTCCGTGGCCGACGCGAACATCGGCTCGATCTTCGGGTTCGGGTTCGCGCCGTGGAGCGGTGGCACGTTGCAGTTCATCAACTCCTATGGCGTGCAAGCGTTCGTGGAGCGCGCGGACTACCTCGCGGACACCTACGGGGAGCGGTTCCGTCCGCCGACCTCGCTGCGGGAGCGCGACAGTTTCTGAGGTTTTGCGACGTTTTGATGTGCTTGCGGTCGTCGATGGACGACCGCAAGCTCGTCGCCATGAAGAAGATGTTCACCGCACTCGTGTCCGCCGCCGCCGCGATGCTGGCGCTGGCCGGACCCGCGTCGATCGACACCCTGCTGCCGAGCACCGACACGGTGGCCGCCGACTCCTGGGACTGGTGAGTCAGGCGCGGTAGGAACCGGGCGACGACCCGGTCCACCGCTTGAAAGCCCGGTGGAAGGCGCTCGCCTCGGAGAACCCGAGGCGCAGCGCCAACTCCTCCACCGACTCACCGCCCCGCACCAGCGAGGCCACCGCCTGGTCGCGCAGCAACTGCTCGCGCACCTCGCGGAACGACGTCCCCTCCGCGGCCAGCCGTCGTCGCAACGTCGGCGCCGACACCCCGAGCTGCGCCGCCACGGCCTCCAGCCCGGTCATCCCGCGCCCGAGCAACCGCCGCACGTGCCCCGCCGTGTCGGCCCCGTGGTCCCGGCGGGACAACAGCTCCGCCGGCGAGTGCCGCAGAAACCTGCGCAGGGCCGCTTCCTCCTGCACCACCGGCATGCGCAGGAACTTCGGGTCGAACGCGATCGCGGTGGCGGGCGCGTCGAACGTCAGCGGGCACCCGAAAATCAGGTGGTACTCGGCGGCGTGGACCGGTTCCGGGTAGGCGAACCCGGCCTCCTGCAACGGAATGCGGCGGCCGATCAGCCACGACGAGAAGCGGTGCCACAGCACCAGCAGCGACTCCGTCAGAAAGTGATCCGGGTCGCCGGGGACGTGCAGCTCGAACCGTCCCGCGTTGAGCGACAGGTCCAACGGCTCGTCGAACAACGCGTAGAACGCCAAGCCGCGTCTCAGCGCCGACTCCAGATCCGGGCAATGCACCGCCAGCAAGCACATCATCGCGAACGTGCCGCGCTTCGACGGACGCGGTCCGAAGCCCATGAACTCGTCGTCGAGGACTTCCCACAACGTCTGGATCAGCTTCGTGTACTGAGCGGGCGTGACGCGGGCCCTGTCGTCCGCGAGAAGGCTCGGCGGAATACCTGCTCCCGCCATGACCTCGGACGGCGACGGACACGCGCGCAGTGCCGCGCGCACGTAGTGGATCGCCACGGTCCGGGTGTGCACGAACCACAGTAAACGCCACCGGCGGTGGCGCGGCTCCGGGGAGAGTTGGAGTCGCGTCACCGCCGGCGAGGGCCCACCCAGTGAGCCGTACTCCTCGCCAACGGGGCTTCCGCACGCCCATCGGCAAGGGACGATGTTGTGTCCTGCTGTTAACGCTATGTGGTCTAGACCAGGAAAGTCAATAGTGTGAACAGCCCAAGTCCGTTTGCAGGTTTCAGGCTTGTTCCAGCGGCGCCACCGCGAACCCCGCCGAGAACCGCTGACACCAGATCACGACACTCCGAATGGTGGAGACGTCCACACCGGCCGGGATTTCGTACACCTGATCGCCACGATTTCCCTTCAACTTGCCGAGACTCGTGAATCCCTGACCAAACGTTTTCTCCGACGAGCTCGACGCGTGCGGCGACAGGTAAACGTACAGGTCAGGGCCATCACTCGTGTCCAACGAGGCGAACTGGACGGAATGCGCACCGTTCGGCAGTTTGATGAGGCTCGCCTTACCGGTGGTCGCGTGCTCAAGCGAGCGCCACTCACCCGTCGCAACCTCCTTGGGCGATTCCGGCGCCTTCACCGCCGTCTCAGTCGCCGCCTGAGTCTGCGTCTGCGCAGGCGTCGAGGCAGGCACCAGCAGCGCTTCGTGCGTTTCCCGAACCGTGAGCAGTCGCCACGGCTGGAACAGGTACAACCCGACGCCCAGCGCGACCACCAGCACGACGGCGACGGGTATCAGAATTCGACGATGCGGCATACCGAAAATACTGGCCCAAACCGGGCCAAAAAGAGCTTACGGAGTTGTTAGGGTCCTCCCCGTGGCGACGCAGGCGAGGATCGGCCAGGCCGTGCTCGGTGTCCTGATGGTCGGCTGCGCCCTGACGGGCCTCTTCCCGAAACCCGTCCCCCTGCTCTTCGCCATAGCCGCCGTGGGCACGGCCAACGCCGCCTTCCCGCTCATGCGCACCTTCGGCTCCGCCCTCCTGGGCGGCGTAGCAGCAGCCTCGATCGCCCTCTGCTCAGTCCCGTTCGTCACCTGCTCCTCGGAACGCTTCACCGAGGTGTTCACCTGCACGGGTGACGCTCCAACGTGGCACCTGACCGGAACCGTGCTGGTGGCAGGCCTTTCCGGGGCCAGTTTGGTACTCGCCCGGATAACAGATCAGTGACGGCGATCACTCAACCGGGGCCATCAAGGAGCCGATAAGGCAAGCAGGTGAGCGTTCTCCTGCAACCGGCCTACCCGGTACTGTGCCGAGGGCGTGATCACCCGACCACAACCCGTGAGCATTTCAAGGAGGACTGCTGTGCGCGCACTGTGGGCCGCAGGTGGCTCCGCCGTGCTCGGTTCCGCGTTGCTAGGTGTCCTGGTCGGAATGGCGATCCACGGCGTGGCAGAAGAAGCCCCGCCGAACAGAACCCCGTCCTCGAGCTGGACCACCTCCACCCCGAGAACCTCGCCGAGCTCCACAGAAAACCCCACCCAGTCGAACACCACGGAGTCGAGCCCGCCCTCGACCTCAGACACGCAACAACCGACGAAGAAGACCACAACCCCACCCCCGGCCGTGACGAACCCGGCCCCGCCGCCCCCACCAGCGGCCACCACCACCCCGCCGCAGACGTCGGGATGGCCGTGCAGCCCCCTGAACCCGCTGCCCCCACCCACCTGCAAAAACCTGGAAGACGGCCAGTAGCCCGCCGAGGCCTTCGCCACGCCGGGCAGGCTCGCGCAAAGGTCCCCTTGGATTTCGAGTCCCCCGCGACCCAACGTACAGAGCGGGTCTGACAGTGCCGGGCAGTCGCAATGCCCAAGGCAACCGCAAGCGATGCCGAGGAGCGAGAAGCACCCGAGGGCGAAGGCGAAGGTGAGCCGGTTTGGCGATGCCGAGGACGAGAAGTACCGAGGGCGAGGGCAAGGCGGTTTGGCGATGCCGAAGGCGAGCAGTGCCGAAGGCGAAGCCGAGGTGCTTTGGCGACGGCGAAGCCGAGCTGCCCTTGCCTCACAACGAACAGGTGGGGTGGGTCCCGTCACGAGTCGTGGCTGATCGTTGGCCGCGCCAGAGGGGTTGGGTCAAGTCGACACGCTTTTCGTCGACT
>NZ_JBFAYI010000018.1:0-167951 GCF_040681245.1 Lentzea sp. NPDC051838 | reverse complement strand
GCAGCCGCCCAAAGCAACAGGCGTGCCATCAACCCGCGTATGGCGCTGGTGGGTCTTTGATCAGATTGGCGGGGTCTGGGGCAGAGCTCCCAGAACGCAACCGGAACGGAAGCACGCAACAGCACCACCTACGGACACGAAACCGCCAGCCGCCAACGCAGCAGGGGGACGACCTACGGAACCGGCGCGCTCAGCACTTCTCCATCTGAGGAGTCCGGTTCTCAGGAGCCTCATCCACCTTCAACTCCCGCCCCTCCCACACCATCACGTAAACAACCCGCCACCGAATACAGGGCTCCGGCAGCGCAACCGGCGCCTTGGCAACGTCCTGAGTGGACACGAACGAGATCAGCACCCGCAGCCGCCGCCCGACCACATCGGACTCGATCCGCTGCACCACCATCCCGCCATCCCGGGTGGTCTCATACGCAGCAGCCCAAGTCGACTCAACAGCCTGCGAAACCCGCCGAGCAGACACCACAGTCCGCCAAGCGGCAAAGTCCCCAGCGTTGATCGAGTCGAAGAACTTCTGCAGCACAGACTGCACCGCAGTCCGATCAGGATGCGTGAACGAGTCGTTGCTCAACCGAACCTGACCGACGCCGGACAACGCCTCCCCGGACACCGACGTGGAAGCCGGCACGACGGGATCACCCTGAACCTCGGCGGGACGCGAGTACAGCGTCCGCCCCACCATCCCGGCGGCCACCGCGGCACCGGTGATCACCACCACTGCCGGCACCAACCAACGGCTAGCCACGCTCCCCACCTCTGCAGCCTAGCCGTCGGCCCCGTGACACAGCCGCCGCACCGCCCCGAGGACAGCAGAGGGCCACTCACAAAACCTGTTCCGTTACATCAAAACACGACTTTCACCCAAAAGACTACATTTTCCACGGATGCAAGTTGCATGTAGCAAGACAACGATTGCTACATAAATAACGCATGCCCAATCTCATCCATCGAATGGGTTCTTTCGGGGCATCCCGTACCGCCGATCAGCCGTACTAAACACGCAATAGCAGCCAATCCGAGCTTCACCCGGAAAGAGTAGAGAACACAGCGCGTGCACGACGTTTAACTCTACCCAACTATACGTCGTGATCGACGTGGAATACCGCAGCTCAGAAAGCCGCAGGATCAGAAACGATCCAGTACCGTTTAGCGGGCACCTGCGACAATCCTGCAAACGCATCAGTCAGCAAACCTTGCAACCGGGTGAGATGGACCCAAACCTGATCACGTCCGGTCACATACGCGCCGGTAACCACCCATGATTTGACCACGAACGGGCTACCCATATGCCACGAATGGCGGATTGGCCATAGCCGCGAGATTGTGCGGAAATATGCCGCGTAAACAAAACGCAGAACACCGGCACAACAACCAAGGAGGGGAATTCGGTGGACCTCAGATACGAGGCGTACTGCTTCGCCGATCGGCAGTTCTACGATCTGCAGAGCAGCACCGAAACCACTCCGAAGGACGACTTTTCCACCGAGTTGCCGCAGCTCCCGGTCGACTGGACGATGGTTGAGCGCAACGTGTGGCGGCACCAGCACCCCCAAGGTGTGCAGCTGCCCAACCAAGGGTGGAAAATCCACGTTTCCGCTGGACTCGACAACGCCGGCAGGGTATTGAAGGCGACTTTCGACTACTGCGTCGAGCGACGTATCAGCTTCAAGTACCTGCGGACGATGTCGATCGTGCTGGCCCGCAACTCGAAGTACGCGCCCCGCGAGGGCAGCGGCAAGCTGATCGCGATCTACCCCACGAGCGTCCAGCAGCTCGAGACGATCTGCACCGAGCTCTCCGAGCAGCTCCAAGGCGAGCACGGCGCCTACATCCTCAGCGACCTGCGCTTCGGCAAGGGCCCGCTGTACGTGCGCTACGGCGGGTTCGCCGAGCAGTGGCTCGAGGTCGACGGGCAGCAGGTGCTCGCGATCGAGAACGCCGATGGCGAGCTCATCGCGGACAAGCGCAAGCCCGTGTTCAGCGTGCCCGAGTGGATCGAGCTGCCGAAGTTCCTCGAACCGCACCTGGCAGAACGCAACGCCGGCGACCCGCAGCGGTTCCCGTACCAGATCAAGAGCTCGCTGCACTTCTCCAACGGCGGCGGTGTCTACCTGGCCACGCGCAAGAGCGACGGCAAGGAGGTCGTGCTCAAGGAGGCACGGCCGCACGCCGGACTCGACCGCGAGGGCCGGGACGCCGTGGCACGGCTGGAACTCGAGCACGAGATCCTCACGAAACTGAACGGTGTCAAGGGTGTGCCGCAGGTGTACGACCGCTTCACCGAGTGGGAGCACCTGTTCGTGGCCATGGAGTTCATGCCGGGCCGCTCGCTCGGGCAGTGGCTCGGCCACAACTACCCGTTGACGCACAAGGACACCACCGACGAGCTCCTCAGCGACTACCGCGTCAGGGCGGAGAAACTCATCGCCAAGGTCGAGGACCTGATGACGCGGGTGCACGAACGCGGCGTCGTGTTCGGTGACCTGCACACGATGAACATCCTGGTCGACGAGGACGACGAGGTCTCACTGATCGACTTCGAGCTGTCGTCCGCGATCGAGGACGTGCACCGGCCGACGCTCGGCGCACCGGGCTTCCAGGCGCCGAACGACCGCGAGGGCTTCGACATCGACGCCTACCCGCTGGCCGCGCTCAAGCTGTGGATCTTCCTGCCGCTCAACGCGGTGCTGGAGCTGGCCCCCGCCAAGCTCCGCCAGCACGTGCACGTGATCTCCGAACGCTTCGGGCTCGAAGAGGTCTACCAGAAGCAGATCCTCGACGTGCTCACGCCGCGCGTCGACCCGCCCGCGGACCCGGCGTTCACCGCGTTCGACGACGAGAGTCCGGACTGGACGGTCGTGCGCAAGGAGATCGCCACCGCGATCCTGCACAGCGCGACGCCCGAGCGGACGGACCGGCTGTTCCCCGGCGACATCGAGCAGTTCGAGACCGGCGGCACGGGATTCGGTCACGGCGCGGCGGGAGTGCTGCACGCGCTCGCGGAAGCAGGCGAGGGCCGATACCCCGAGCACGAGGACTGGCTGATCAACGCCGTCAGCAACGATCCTCCCAAGCAGCCCGGTTTCTTCGTCGGCGCACACGGAATCGCGCACGTGCTGGAGAACTTCGGCCACCACGACGTCGCGGCGGAGATCGTCGAGAGCTACACGCCGCTCGTCCGCACCACCAAGGACCACGGGCTGAGCGCCGGCCTGTCCGGCATCGGGCTCAACCTGCTGCACTTCGCGGCCACCCGCGAGGACGACGGTTTCGCCGCGCAGGCGGAGGAACTGGCCGAACGGCTCGCGCAGCAGCTGGCCGACGCGCCGGAACCCGGTGGCAAGGCGAGGGCCGGCCTGCTGCACGGCTGGTCGGGGCCGGCGCTGTTCTTCCTGCGCCTGTTCGAGCACACCGCGGAACGACGCTGGCTCAGGCGGTCCGAGCAGGCGCTGGAACGCGACCTGGCCGAGACGATGATCGCGCTGGACGGGTCGCTGCAGGTGCGCGACGGCACGTTCCGGTCGCTGCCGTACGTCGGCATCGGCGGCGCGGGCATCGCGTTGGTGCTCACGGAATTCGCGAAACTGGCGCCCGAACGACCCTGTGCGGCAAGGCTTCCCGAGCTGCTGAGCGGCTGCACCGGCGAGTTCGTCATCCAGCCCGCCTTCACGCTGGGCAGGGCCGGACTGATGGCCACGCTGGCCCACGCGACCCGGCACCAGCCCGACGACCACCTCGAACGCGCCGTCGCGAGGCACCTCAAGGCACTCGGCTGGCACGCCGTGCGCTACGGCGGCGGGCTCGCGTTCCCCGGCGTGCAGCTGCGCCGGCTCTCGATGGACCTCAACACCGGCGGTGCGGGCGTCCTGCTCGCGATCGCGTCCACAGTGGACGGAGCACCGCCATTGCCCTTCCTGGGCTCACGAACGCCGGTCACCGTTGACCGGTAGCAGTAACCGATCCCTCGATATAAGGAGAACTGTCATGGGTTTCATCCTTGACATGCAGGACCTGGAGACCCCCGAGGCCCCGAGCAACGCGATGGCGTCGGGCCACGGCGGCGGTGGCGGCGGCGGTTCCACGACCGCGTCGAACGCCTCGCTCCTGCTGCCCTGCTCGCACAGCACCGTCAGCCTGCTGGCCTGCTGAGCTTCTCCACAACGGTTCCACCGCGGCCGGTGAGCGGCATAGGCGAAGTATGCCGCTCACCCGCCAACTGCAGGGCCCGGCAGCCGGCCAGCTGTCGGGCCCTGGCTCATGATGCGCCCTCACGACGCCCGGAGGAACAGCGATGGCCAAACCCGGTGACGCCCTGCTGTTCTCCACCGTGAAACGCGACTTCCGCCCGTGGCTGTTGCTCCTCAACGCCGCCGTGGCGACCACCGGCGGTCTGCTGCTGCCCACCGCACTCGCGGGCGCCGTCGACATGGCGTTGAGCGGCAAGTTCGTGCTGGTCACGGTGCTGTGGCTGCTTCTGCTCGCGGCGACGGAGATCATCGGCGACGCGATCGGCGTCGTGCTCGCCGCGAGCATCACCGCCCGTGCCACCGCATGGCTGCGCAAACGGCTCTCCCGCCACCTGCTCGCGCTCGGTCACCCGTCCCGGTTCGCCGCGGGTGACGCGGTGAGCCGGTTGACCGGTGACTGCGGCAACGCCGGCGGGGTCGTGGTCACGCTGCTGGCCCTGACGGTGACCGCCGTGTCCTCGGTCGGTGCGGTCGTGGCGCTGGCGTTGCTGGACTGGCGGCTCGCGGCGGTGTTCGCGGTGAGCGTGCCGCTGGCGATGTTCCTGGTGCGCTCGCACATGCAGCTCACCGCCGATGACGTGCTCGCCTACCAGCAGGTTTCCGGTGAGATCTCGGCTCGCCTGCTCGACGCGGTGGGCGGCAGGCGCACCATCGCCGCCGCGGGCATCACCGACCGCGAGTCGGACCGCGTGCTGCGGCCACTCCCCCGGCTCGCCGCGGCCGGCGCGGGCATGTGGCGCACTCAAGCGACGATGATGTGGCGTGCCGGGCTGCTGCTGCCGGCCGTGGAGCTCGCCGTGCTCGTCGCCGCCGGTTTCGGCATTCTCGAAGGCAGGCTGAGCGCCGGTGACGTGCTCGCCGCCCTCGGCTACACCGCACTCGGCATGGGCATCGTCGGCCAGATGCCGCAGCTCACGGTGCTGGAACGCACTCGCGCGTCGGCCACTCGCATCGCCGAGGTCCTCGACACCCCGCCACCGAAGCGCCCCGCACTCCTGACCAGCGACGGAATCGAGCTGAGGAACGTCTCCGTCGACGGCGCCCTGCACGACGTGAGCCTCACGATTCCCACCGGCGCGTTCGCCGCGATCGTGGGCAGCTCCGGTGCGGGCAAGTCGACGCTCGCCGCGGTGCTCGGTGGACTGTCCGCAGTGGACAACGGCACCGTCGCGAGAGAAGGCGCTGTCGGCTATGCGTTCGAACGTCCGGCGTTGCTCGGCACGACGATCGGCCGTTCGATCGGCTATGGAACCGACGCCGACGAGGTCCAGGTTCGTGACGCAGCAGTCGCCGCCCAAGTGCACGACGTGCTGATTCGCTTGCCGCAGGGTTACGAAACCCCTGTCGCCGACGCACCTCTGTCCGGCGGCGAGGCCCAGCGGATCGGCCTCGCGCGCGCGATCGTCCGCGATCCCGAGGTGTTGGTGCTCGACGACGCCACCGCCAGCCTCGACACCGTCACCGAGGCCAAAGTGGACGCAGCACTGACAACGGCTCTACCAGGCCGGACTCGCGTCGTCGTGACACATCGACCGGCAACGGCAGCGCGTGCGGACGTCGTGGTGTGGCTGGAGAAGGGCCGGGTCAGAGGGACCGGCACCCACCAGGAGCTGTGGGACGACGAGGACTACCGCGCTGTGTTCACCGGGGGCGAGTGATGCGTTTCTACCTCTCCACGCTGGCAGGACACCGCCGAGGTGTCCTGATCCTGCTCGGCTGGTCCACTCTCGAAGGTGTGCCGGCGTTCTTCGGCGGCAAGCTCGTCGGCACCGCGGTCGACCAGGGTTTCGCCCGAGGAGAACCGCTGTCCGGCGTGCTGTGGCTGCTCGCCTTCGCGGCACTCGCGGTGGCGGGAGCACTGGGCCAGCGCCAGGTCTTCGCCCGGCTCGGCGCCGTCGTCGAACCCATGCGCGACGCCCTGGTCACGCAGGTCGTGAAGGGTGTGCTGAACGACCCGACGCACCGCCGAACGCCGGATGCCAGTGCCGTAGCCATGATCACGCGCCACGTCGAGGTCGTGCGCGACGCGACCGCGGGTGTTCTGGTGCAGGCGCGCGCACTTCTCGTCACGACGATCGCCGCGCTGATCGGTCTCGCCACGACCGCGGCCGCGTTGATCTGGCTGGTGGTCCTGCCGATCGTCAGCGCGCTCGTGCTGTTCGGACTCATGCTCCCGTCGCTGGCCAAACGCCAGCGCGACGCCGTGATGGCCGACGAACGCACGGCGGAAGCGTCCGGCGCGGTGCTCACCGGGCTGCGCGACGTCGCCGCCTGCCACGCGTCGAACGAGGCGTACAAAGACATCGCCACGCAGATCAACCAGCAGGCCAGGGCCACGATCAACGTGGCCTGGGCGAACTCGTTGCGCGCCACGGTGATCGCGATCGGCGGCTTCACCCCGGTCGTGCTGCTGGTCGCGTTCGCTCCCCCGCTGGTCGCGTCCGGCGAGCTCACGACGGGCGCCGTGCTCGCCGCGGTCGTCTACCTCACCAACAGCGTGAACCCCGCGCTGCACGGCCTCGCCCGCACGACCAGCACTGTCGTGATGCGGTTGATGGTTGCGCTCAAACGACTTCAGGAAGCAGCACCGCGACAGGCCGGGGAGCCAGGCCGGGAAACCCCGTCGAACGGCGAATTCGTCCTGAAGGACGTCACGTTCGGCTGGAGCTCGGACGCGGAACCCGTGGTGCGCGGCCTGTCGCTCGCTCTCAAGCCCGGCGACCACCTGGCCGTGGTCGGACCGTCCGGCATCGGCAAGTCCACAATGGCCAGTCTGCTGACCGGCCTGATGCCACCGGACTTCGGCACCGTCCTGTTCGGCGGCGCCCCCGTCGACCTGGTGGTTCCCGCGGTACGGCACCACGCCATCGCGCTGATTCCGCAGGAGACGTACCTGTTCACGGGCACTGTGCGGGAGAATCTCGCGCTGCTCGCGCCGTGGTCGACGGACTCCGATCTCGTCGACGCGGTGAAAAAGGTTGGCGCCAAACCACTTCTGGACTCACTCGGCGGGCTGGACGCGCCGCTCGGCCACGCGGGCGAAGGGCTTTCCGCCGGTGAGGCGCAACTTCTGGCACTCGCGCGGGTCTACGTCACGTCCGCGAGCGTCGTGATCCTCGACGAGGCGACCTCACACCTCGACCCGGCGGCGGAAGCCAGGGTCGAACGTGCTTTCGCCCAGAGGGACGGCATTCTCGTGGTGATCGCGCACCGGCTGAGCTCGGCACTGCGGGCGAACCGCGTGCTGGTCATGGACGGCGGCACGCCGCTGCTCGGCACCCACCAGCACCTGCTGAAGACGTCAGCCCTCTACGGCCGGCTCATGCTGGCCTGGGATCCCCTGCACCACGAGGAAACCCCGCTACCCAAACGGTGAGCGGGGTCCACTCAGGACTAACCGACACGGTGCAGCCAGGTCACCGGCGCGCCGTCTCCCGCGCGGCGGAACGGTTCCAGCGCGTCGTCCCACGCCGCGCCGAGAAGTTCGTCGACGCCGTGTGCGAAGGACTCACCGCCACGAGCCCGCACGGCCAGCGCGCGCAGCTGGTCCTCGTTCACGACGATGTCGCCGTTTGCCGAGGTCCTGGCGTGCCACAGCCCCAAAACGGGCGCGAAGCAGAAGCGCTCGCCGTCCTGACCGGAGGAGGGTTCCTCGGTCACCTCGAAGCGAAGCATTGGCCACGCGCGCAGCGCAGCCACGAGTTTCGCGCCGGTACCGGCGTCTCCGGTCCATGCGCATTCAGCGCGCAACTGGCCTGGTGCCGCGGGTTGCGCTGCCCACCTGAGGTCCACTCGGACGCCTAGGGTGCCCGAAATCGCCCACTCGACGTGCGGACAGACCGCAGACGGCGACGAGTGGACGTAGACCACGCCACTGGTGCTGCCACGGGTGCTCACTGCTGACCTCCGCTACTCGACGAGGGACGTCTTCCCCTACGCCTTTGTCGAGCCCGGTGATCACGGTGAAACCCCGTTCGCTGCATTCTGCCTTGACTTGAGCCGTGTCCGCCATAAGAACCAGCTCGATCATCACCCGACCGGGGCAGATACAGGCCTTAAGTCCCGATCTCCCCGGCCGAGTGATGCGCGATCGTGATCTAGAGAGCGTTTACCGCGGCGACCACGTCGACTAGGCCCGTGCCCTTGTCGAACGACGTCGTGTACGGCCCCACCTGCGTGTAACCGGTGCCGTACTTGTGGGCCGTGGACTTCAGCGCCCGCTCGATGTCGGCGGGAGTCGCGGAAGGCTTGGCCTGGAACAGCTGTGCGACGATGCCGGCGATCTGCGGCGCCGCCATCGACGTGCCGCTGATCGTGTTGTACGTGCCGAGGTCGAGCAGTCCCGGACCGTTCTGCGGGGCCAGGCCGGTCGAGCAGATCGGCAGGTACAGGCGGCAAGCCGACACGATGTTCTCACCGGGAGCCGAGATGTCCGGCCACGTCGAGGAATCCGTCTTCAGGCCGCGCGACGAGAAGTCGGACACCGTGCCGTCACGGGTGCCCGTGCCCTGGTCGTTGTAGGAGGCGGCCGAGATCACGCCGGGCGTCGGGTCGATGCCGGGCGGGTTCGACAGGTTCGCCGAGCCGTCGCCACCGTCGTTGCCGTTGGCCCACACGACCACGACTCCTTCGGCCACGAGCTGGCGCTGCAGCTTGACCGTCACCGAGTTCGGGTCGAACGCGCCGCCGCCGGAAGGACCGTACGAGTTGTTGATCACCTTGATCGGCGGGCACGTCGACGCCGGCACACCGGCACCGCACGGCGCCTTGTGGTTCTCCAGCACCCAGTTCAGGGCCGCGTCCGCACCGAGGATGAGGATCGCCGCACCGGTCGAGATCACGACGCCCTTGGCACCGGGCGCGGAACCGCCGACCACCGTGCCGTCCGCGAGCTGGTACGGCGTGCCGATCGCGATGCCGGTGACGTGCGTGCCGTGACCACCCAGCGACGTCGTGTCCGTGTCGATGATGTTCGGCACCGGCACGATGCAGCTGGTGTCGGTGGAGTTGTCGGCGACGCACAGGCTCTTCAGGCTGCGGACGATCTTGCCGCCCGCGAACGCCGGGTGCGTCGGGTCGACACCGGAGTCGATCACCGCGACCGAGACGCCGGCGCCGGTCAGCCCGGAGCTCTGCTGTGCCTCCCTGCTGCGGGTGGCGGCGGTGCCCGACGAGCCCAGGAACCTCGCCGGCTTCGCCACCTCGACGGTGCGGACGCCCTGCTGGGCGCGGGCGGAGGAGATCTGCGTCGTGGTGCCGCGAGCGGCGACCACGCCGATCTTGCGGAAGCTCGTTAGCTTCTGCAGACCGGCAGCTGCCACCGCTTGTTCGGCGGAGGCGAGATCAGTGCCGTGGACGTAGACCGTCGAAGTCGTCTGGGCGGCCCCGACAGGGGTAGAGGCAGCCACGAGCACTACGGCGAGCAGTGCGGCGCGTTTGAACATGGACCCTCCGTGAACATAGGCAGGCAATCCATCTAACGAGTGATCCACAAACCGGTGACGGGTATCACGCAACGTCTCGACTGGCTGCGTTTGAGCGACCCCGGACCGCTACCGTGTCCACCCGTGCGGAAAGGTGGGGACTCGTGCGGTTGATCCGTCTGGGCGCTGAACCCTCGGCCATTGGGGCGGACGTCCGTGCCGCCCTGACGGCGGTCGGCGCTGGTACCGAAGTCCTCGGAGGCGTCGCGCTGACCGGCGTCCAGCCACCCGACTGCCCCGTGCCGCTGGACGCGATCGTCGTGCTCCCCAAGGGAGTTCTGGTGATCGTCGGCGTCGACCTGCCCGACCCGGCGGTGAAGCTCGAGGCGCCGCTCGGTGGCCAGTGGAAGATCGACGGCTGGCCGCTCGTCAGCCAGGACGGCGCGGCGAACCCGGCGACCGAGGCCGTGGCGGCGGCGACCGCGGTGGCACAGCGGATCCAGGCGATGCGCGCGGAACCGTTGCCGGTCAGCACGGTCGTGGCGGTCGGCCCGTTCGTGAGCCAGGTCGTGCAGCCGACGTCGGACCTGAACCGCGGTGTGCGCGTGCTGCACCCCAAACCGTCCACTTTGCTCTCCGCCGCGCGTGAGCTCGCCACGTCTTCGGTGCTGTGCACGGCGGATCACGCGGTGAAGCTGCTCGCGATCCTGCAGACGACCGGAACTCCGCCGGACGCGCGGGCGTTGCTCGCCGAGGGGTTCAGCGACGCGGTCTCCCCCGATCTCGCGGCCGCGAGCACGATGCTGATCCCCAAGGTCCAGGCGCGGATCCCGCTGACGCGCAAACGCTTGCCCACCAAGCTGGTCTACCTGGGGCTGGGCGGACTCGTCGCTCTGGTGCTGCTCGTGTGGCTGCTGGTGGCGTTGCCCGGCGACGACAAGCCGTCCGACGCGACGCCCGCGCCGTCGGCCACGCAGCCGACGACGGTGGTCGTGGACGGCACGACGTTCGTGCCCAAGGACAACAAGAGGGACAAGGACTGCCAGGCGCAGGCGTTCGGTGACGCGAAGGCGTGGCTCATCGCGAACGAGTGCGGCGCGCTGCAACGTGCCACGTACGAGACGACGGTGAACGGCAAGCAGGTCACGGTGCTGGTGGCCGATCTCGACCTGCTGGACGCACCGAGCGCGAACGCGTTCTACAACATCGTGAACACGCCCGGTTCCGGCGGGGTGAACGGGCTGGACGGGAAACCGCTGCAGAACGCGGCGTTCGCGTGCGGGATCAAGGGCACGCGCGTGCAGCTCGCGTTCGTGGTGTGGTCCGGTGGCGGCGGCGACCAGACGCTGGACCCGGTCACCAGGCAGGCGTTGCGGCTGCCCACCACCCGGTAGAGGGTTGAGGGCATGGTCGGACAACTTCGTTCTGTCGTGCTCGACTGCCCGAACCCCTCCGAACTGGCGTCCTTCTACGAGAAGCTCCTGGGTGCCTCGCGGTTGGCCGGTGGTGACGACACGTGGGTGGTGATCGTCGCTTCCGGCACGCGGATCGCGTTCCAGCTCGCGCCCGAGTACCAGCCGCCCGTCTTCCCCGATCCGCACGGCTCGCAGCAGTTCCACCTCGACGTGCTGGTCGAGGACATCGAGGAGGCCGAACCTCGTGCGCTGGAGATCGGCGCGAGGTCGCTGCCTCAAGACACGGACAACGACGACACGTTCCGGGTCTACCTGGACCCCGTCGGGCACCCCTTCTGCCTCGTGTGGCTTTCATGATCGAGGCCTAGTGTTGGGCGCATGGACTTCGACGTCATCGTCATCGGTGGTGGGCCCGTAGGTGAGAACGTGGCGTGGCGGACGGCCGCGGGAGGCCTGTCCACCGCCATGATCGAGAAGGAGCTGGTCGGCGGCGAGTGCTCGTACTGGGCGTGCATGCCGTCGAAGGCATTGCTCCGGCCTGGTCACGCGCTCGCGGCCGCCCGGCGCGTGCAGGGTGTCGACGCCGGGTCGCTGAACCCGGAGGAGGTGCTCGCGCGGCGGACGAGCTTCACGTCCAACTGGGACGACTCGGGCCAGGTCAAGTGGGCCGAGTCGGAGAACATCACGGTCATCCGCGGCGACGGTGCGGTCACCGGCGAGCGCGAGGTCACGGTCGGTTCGGACGTGTATCGGGCGCGCCAGGCCGTGGTGGTCGCGACCGGCAGTGTGCCGAAGATGCCGCCGCTGGAAGGCATCGCCGACACTCCCGTGTGGACGTCGCGCGATGCCACGTCATCGCGTTCGGTGCCGGATTCGCTGGTGGTGCTGGGTGGTGGCGTCGTCGGCGTCGAGATGGCGCAGGCGTGGGCGCGGCTCGGGTCGAAGGTGACGCTGGTGGTGTCCGGTGACCGGCCGTTGCCGCGGCTGGAGGAGTTCGTCGGGCCGCTCGTCGTCGAAGGCCTGCAGGAAGATGGCGTCGAGGTGCTGCTGAACGCGCGTGCGTCGGCGATCGCGCCGGGTGCGCTGACGTTGCAGGACGGCCGGGTCGTGAAGGGCTCGGAGATCCTGGTGGCGACGGGGCGGGTGCCGGCGACCAAGGACGGCAAGCCGCTGACCATCGACGACTCCGGGCTGGTGTCCGGTGTGGACGGACGCTGGCTCTACGCGTGCGGTGACGTCACCGGGCGTGCGTTGCTGACGCACCAGGGCAAGTACCAGGGACGTGCGGTCGGCACGGCGATCTTGGAGCGGTCGCGCGGGTTCGAGCCGCAGCCGTTGTCGGCGGGGCAGGCCTGGGCGGACCACGTGGCGGTGCCGCAGGTCGTGTTCACCGACCCCGAGGTGGCGTTCGTCGGGCACACCGCCGCGGAAGCACGTGCTCAGGGCCGTGAGGTGAAGGTCGTCGACCTCGACATCGCGGTGGCCGGCTCGTCACTGCACGCCGACGGGTACAAGGGCAGGACGCGGATGGTCGTGGACGAGCGCACGCGGACGCTGGTCGGCGTCACGTTCGTCGGCCAGGACGTCGCCGAGCTGCTGCACTCGGCGACCGTCGCGATCGTCGGGGAAGTCACCGTGGACCGGTTGTGGCACGCGGTTCCCTCGTACCCGACGATCAGCGAGGTCTGGCTACGGCTGCTCGAGGCGTACGGCCTCTGACGGGGCTTCCAGCACCGACCCCAGCATGCCGGTGAGCAGCTCGTTCGCCGTGCCGACCACGTACGCGCGATCGTCGGCGTCGACGCGTTCGGCGAGCTTGAACAGCGCGTCCGCGGTCTGCACGGCGATGCGGAAGGTGAGCATCACCGGGGCGTCGCCGTGCGCGCCGAACCGGTTGACGAACATCTCCGCGAGCCGTTCGGCCATCAGCTCGTACTGGTCGACGCTGGAGTCGAGCCGGTGGCTGTCGAGCATGTCGCTGAACCGCACCCTGCCGAAGCCGGGCACCTCCGTCAGCATCCTCATGTAGACCGTGACGATCTGGGTCATGGCCTCGCGCCACGTGTCCGCGACCAGGTCCGCGGCGAACAGCTCCTCGACCTCGCGGAGATAGGTCTCCATCCCGCGAAGTGCCAGAGCGTGGACAACAGATCGTTTGTCCGGGAAGTACTGATAGAAGGAACCAATGGGCACACCGGCCACATCGACGATGCGCGCCGTGGTGATGTCGTCGTAGTCGTATTCGTTCAGCAGGCTCGCACAAGCGTCCAGGATCGCGGAGACAGTAGCCGCGCCACGCTGTTGCACCGGCTGTCGACGCATCACCCTGGCTAACCTGCCTTTGGCCGGGTCTTCATGCACGCGAACATCTTTATCCATACGACCCGCTAAGCCCAAGCACAGGTTCCCGACAGGTTTCAGCCGGGATCTCCACGCCGTTTGCGATGAACTACCCAACCGAAGTCGACAAGGCAGACAACGGCGAGTAGTAAAAGTGCGATCCCGAGCCAGACGAGGTCAGCTCTGAGCGCCAGCCACCCGGCCACCGAGTTGAAGACCAGGCCAAACCCGGCGAGCCACAACCGCAGCGTCAGAGCACTCCGCGGGGGTGCCGGGGGTGGCAGGTAGTCGCTCACATCACCCAGTTTCCCTCAGGAGTGGAGCTTCAACCCTCCTGAGCGGCCTCGGAGGTTTCGTCACATAGGGCCTAACGAGACGGGTCAGGGCCAGACCAGGAGCGATGAGGGGGACGACGGCGGTCAGCACGGCGGCTGTGATGCCGGCTCGCATCACGTCCCTGGGCATGACGGCGATCCTGTCGACGACGAACGCCCGCCGTCCGGTGAGGGACACGGCCGCCAGGATGATCAAGAACACGACCATGCTGAGCATCGCCCGCTGGACCGCGTGCTCGTACCCGGCTGCTTCTCCTGCCACGAGGACCGCGAACCAGCCGGCGAGGGCGGGCAGCTGACCCTGCTCGGTGGTCGCCGCCCAGCTCAGCCCGCCGAGGGTCGCGAGCCACGCGAGAACGCTCTCACGCTCCTGCACCCAGTCGGATGCCGCGTCGAGGGGAATACCGGTCCAGCCGAGTACGCCGAGCGGGGTCAGGGGTGTTTCGGCGAGTTGGCCGAGCACCCAGGCGAGCGTCCACGCGGAGAGCAGGACGGCGAGGGCGAGCTGCCACCGCGGCCTGCGCACCACGCACCGGGCGAGCCGGACGATCTCCGCACGCGTCATACCCCCACCATGCCGTTTCCAGGTGGTTTGCGGAGAAACGTCACCCCAACGCTCACCCTGCTGGCCCCGCCCTGGGTGGGTTGATCACGCTGCGCAATCCACGATCGGGGGACAGATCTTTTCTATGCTGAGTACATGAGCATTGATCAGCTTCTGCGTCTGCCCAGCTACCTGATGCTCCAGCTGGTCAGGGAAGCCCGCAGGCTGGCGCGGGGCGACCTGCGTCCGCCGCACGTCACCGTGCTGGCGTTCCTGACCTCGCAGGACGCCGTGGCGCAGAAGCGGATCAGCGACGGCGTGCGGATGGACGCCAGTGACCTGGTCTCCGTGCTCGATGATCTTGAGCGGCGCGGGTTCGCCCAGCGCAAACGGGATGAGAGGGACCGTCGCCGCTTCACCGTGTCGATCACGGACGCGGGCAGGCAGGCGTTGGGCGAGCGGCTGGAGACGGCTCGTGCGCACGAAGAGGAGCTGTTGGCGCCGTTGACCGCCTCTGAGCGCGTTGAACTCACCACACTGCTGCGGAAGGCGTACCTGCATCACGCTGATTTGCGTGTAGATTAGACAGTCTGCGCTCACACGAACGGGAGTGCGGGCAGGGAGATGTGGAACGGGATTAAAACCCGACGCCGCATTGTATCGAGAAATGAGGCAAGTTGTCAAGCCCCTCCGATGACCTCCGGCTCGCCGAAATGGAGCCGGAGCAGGAATACGTGGCCATGTTGTACGGCCGGCTCGACGACCTCCGTGAACAGACGTCGAAACGACTCGCACAATCGTTGCGACAAACTGGCGGCACACACCAGATGCGGTCAGAGCGCGACACCTCGGTCGCGATGTACACAGATCAATTGGCTCAGTACAGCGCGGTGGAGAACGGACTGGCGTTCGGCCGGCTCGATTTCCACAACGAAGACCGCTTCTACATCGGCCGAATCGGTCTGTTCGACGAGGACAAGGAATACGAGCCGCTGCTGATGGACTGGCGCGCTCCCGCCGCCAGGCCGTTCTACCTCGCGACCGCCGCCTCCCCCGACGGGGTGCGCCGCCGCCGGCACCTGCGCACCCGCTCGCGCAAGGTCATCGGCCTCGACGACGAGGTGCTCGACATCAACTCGGTCGAGCCGTCCCGCAACGAGGGCCTGACCGGCGAGGCGACCCTGCTCGCGGCGCTGAACGAGTCGCGCACCGGCCAGATGAGCGACATCGTCGCGACGATCCAGGCCGAGCAGGACATCATCATCCGCTCGGAGCTCAACGGCGTCGTCGTCGTGCAGGGCGGCCCGGGCACCGGCAAGACCGCCGTGGCCCTGCACCGCGCCGCATACCTCTTGTATACACACCGTCGACAGCTGGCAAAACGCGGCGTTCTCGTGGTCGGCCCGAACACGACGTTCCTGCGCTACATCAGCCAGGTCCTCCCGTCCCTGGGCGAGACCGGCGTCCTGCTGTCCACCGTCGGCGAGCTGTATCCCGGCCTCACGGCCGTCGGCCGCGAGTCGGCGGAGGCAGCGGCGGTGAAGGGCCGCATCCAGATGGCCGACGTGATCGCCGCCGCCGTGCGCGACCGCCAGGAGGCCCCGGCGTTCGTCGACATCCGCTTCGACAACGACACCCTGCGCCTCGACCGCCGCGCGATCTCCGACGCCCGAGGCCGAGCCCGCCGCACCCGCCGCGCGCACAACGAGGCCCGCCGCACGTTCGCCCGCGAGATCATCTCCACCCTGGCGTCGATGGTGTCGTCGCGTCTCGGTGGCCATCTCCTCGACAAGGCGGACATGGACGACATCCGCCGCGAGCTCCGCGAGTCCTCAGAGGTCCAAGCCGCCATTTCTTCGCTGTGGCCGGTCCTCACCCCGTTCTCGCTGCTCTCCGAGCTCTACGCGAACCCGAAGCGCCGCAACCGCGCGATGTCCAAGTTCACGCGCGAGGAACGCGACCTGCTGCAGCGCGTTGGTGACGACTGGACCCCGGCCGACGTCCCGCTGCTGGACGAGGCCGCCGAACTGCTCGGCGAGGACGACACCGAGGCCAAGGCCCGAGCCGAACGCCAGCGCCGCCAGGCGATCGAGTACGCCCAGGGCGTCCTCGACATCCTCGACCTGGAAGACGACGCCGACCCGGACATCCTGATGGCCACGGACCTGATGGACGCCTACCGCCTGGCCGAACGCCACGGCGTCGACCGCTACGAAACCGCGGCCGAACGCGCCGCCGCCGACCGCACCTGGACCTTCGGCCACATCATCGTGGACGAGGCCCAGGAACTCTCGGCCATGGCCTGGCGAACCCTGATGCGCCGCTGCCCGTCGAAGTCCATGACGGTGGTCGGCGACATCGCCCAGACCGGCGACATCGGCGGCGCCACCTCCTGGGACACCGTGCTGTCCCCGTACGTGCAGAACCGCTGGCGTCTCACGGAGTTGTCGGTGAACTACCGCACCCCGGCCGAGATCATGGAAGTCGCCGCCGACGTCCTCGCCTCGGTGGACTCAGCCCTGGTGCCACCGACCTCCGTCCGCGAAACCGGTGTGCCGCCCTGGGTTTCCGCCGTCCCGTCGATCGAGTCGTCGATCCCTTCGCTGATCTCGGACGAGATCGCCGCGGTGGGCGACGGCAAGGTGGCCGTGATCGTCCCCGGCGCTCTGTTGCAGTCCGTCGGCTCCGCACTCGTCGCGGCGGTGCCGGGCTCGTCCATGGGCAACGACCTGGAAGACGCCCAGGTCGTGGTGCTCGGGGTGACCGACGCGAAGGGCCTGGAGTTCGACTCGGTCGTCGTTGTCGATCCGGTTGGAATCCTTGAGGAATCCCCTCGTGGCGCGTCGGATCTGTACGTCGCGCTGACCCGTGCCACGCAACGGCTCGGCGTCGTCCACACCGGCGCGCTGCCCGATGTGCTATCCCGTCTGAAAGACGTTTCGTAGCGAACGGGAGACCCGGATGGCGAGCATCGAGTCAGCTGTCATCCGGGTCGTCGCCACCGTGAGCGAACAGCTCGCTCCCCGGATGACGAGTCAGGCGGAGATTCGGCAGGCGGGAACCGCGGCGACCGAGGCGCTCCTGCGGGAACTTCGCCGCCGTGACGCGGAAGCGCTGGAGCACTACCTCGACTCGCCGGACTTCGCCACCGTCGTCGCCCAGCACCGCGTCGGCAACACCGGAGGCAAGGCCGCGAAAGACCAGCTGTACCAAGGGCTTCGGCTGGCCGGGCTGTCCGACGGGCTGCTGACCCGGACAGCCGAGGTGGTGCACGACGTGATGGTCGCGGCCTGCCAGGAGGTGGCTCCGCAGTTCGGCCGGACCATCGCCAAGGTCAACGGGAGTGACCTCTACGCCGCTGCCGCGAGCAACAGCCGCCTGCTCAAAGGACTCAAGTCCGCCACCCGCATCCACACGTTCGCCACCCGCCTGCGCGACCAGGTCGTCGCACTGCACAGCAGGATCCGGCTTCCGCACGCCGGCGTCAGCAGGTCCGTGCGCTACGACCAGCTCTACGTGCGGCCCACCCTCAGCTCCCCCGACGTCACGCTCGGCGCTCCCGGTGTGCGCGTCCTGATATTGGGCGATCCCGGTGCCGGAAAGTCGACTCTGGCGGCGAAGTTCGCTCACGACATCGCGGTCGACGGAACGGGCCGCGTGCCGTTCCTGCTGGTGCTGCGGGAGTTCGCCACCTCGTTCGACGAGGGCGGCCACGATCTCCTGCACTACCTGGAAAAGCTGTGTCAGGCCCCGTACAACCTCAAGCCTCCGCGGGACGGCGTCGAGTACCTGCTGCGGACCGGGCGCGCGGTGGTCGTCCTCGACGGCCTGGACGAGCTGGTGCAGACCGAGTTACGTCGACGGGTCGTGTCGCTCGTGGAGGGGTTCGCGCACCTGTATCCCCTGGTGCCGCTCCTCGTCACGGCGAGGAAGATCGGTTACGAGGACGCGCCGCTCAGCGACGACCTGTTCGTCAAGCGGCTCATCGCGGAGTTCGACCAGCACCAGACCGATCAGTACGTCCGGCAGTGGTTCAGGTTGGACGAGGCCACCTCTCCCGCCGAGTACGAGCAGCTGACGCGGTCGTTCATGGAGGACAGCGAGCAGATCCCGGAGCTGCGCAGCAACCCGTTGCTGCTGACTCTGTTGTGCGCCATGTACTCCAGCGACCGGTACCTGCCCCGCAACCTCGCCCAGGCCTACGAGCGGTGTGCGCTGATGCTGTTCGAGCAGTGGGACTCCAGGCGCGGGATCCCGTTGCCGCTCAAGTTCCACGGCCGGTTGCGCGGCGCGGTGCAGCACCTCGCCTGGACCATGTTCACCGCCGCCGAGTCCGGCAAAGCCGAAGGGCGCGGCAGGATCGTGCGGATCCTCACCACGTACCTCGAAGGCAAGCTCGACGACCACGACGAGGCGTCCGCGACCGCACTGGAGTTCCTCGACTTCTGCACCGGCCGGGCGTGGATCCTCACCGATGTCGGCGCGACCGCGACCGAGCCCCGGTTCGGCTTCACCCACCGGACGTTCCTCGAGTACTTCGCGGCCGAGCACCTCGTGCGCACCCATCGGACAGCGGATCAGCTGTGGGCCGCGATGCACCGGGACATCTCCCAGTGGGACGTCGTCGCGCAGATCGTGTTGCAGCTCTACGACCGCAACGTCGAAGGAGGTGCGGACGAGCTGCTCAGCGAGGCGATCCGCGACGGAGGCCTGGGCTTCGCCGCGCGATCACTGCACCATGTCGACCCCGCCACGCGCACGGTCCGCGCGATCGCCCGCGCCGCCGTGGACTGGTCGGTCTTCCAGCCGATCACGACCCGCCTCGACACGACCCGGGGCATCAGCGACAGTCCCGTTCTCGACTGCCTCTTCGGTTCCTCGGCGGCGAACCGGCGTGCCGTCGAGCAGGAGGTCGAGGGCCGGCTGAGCGAGCTGGTCGACCGCGGCGAGGTCGGGGCGGCACTGGTGCTGGGCACCCTGCTGGTGCCGGCCGCCGACCGGGAGACCCGGTGGCCGGCGATCGCGAAGGACCTGACCGAGCGGCACCACGACCAGCTCACCGAGCTGTGGAAGGACTCGCCTTGGGCGGGCAGTCCGTTCGCGATGGAGACACCAGGGATCCTGGCCGAGGTGGTGCGCCGGTCCGGGGTGCGTCCCCTGTACGCGGACTGTCTCGTCTCCAACGCGAGGTACAACAGCGTTGTCGTAACGGTCGGTGCCGAGGTGCCGGACGCGGACCTCGTGGCGACCGCGATGATCGAGACACCCCAGCC
Source organism: Lentzea sp. NPDC051838 (assembly GCF_040681245.1). Taxonomy (NCBI): domain Bacteria; kingdom Bacillati; phylum Actinomycetota; class Actinomycetes; order Pseudonocardiales; family Pseudonocardiaceae; genus Lentzea; species Lentzea sp. NPDC051838. Next base: position 148,359 of record NZ_JBFAYI010000018.1, on the reverse strand, counting down.
CTGGTTCGAGCACGACGAGCTCACCCTGCGGTGGATCGACGAGTACGACGATCCACGTGGAGCTCTCGGCATGATGATGACACTGCCGGTGCTCGAACGGCTGGAGCGCAGGACTCTGCCACCCGCCTGGCTCGCGTGGAAAGGACTCACAGCCGAGGTGCGCGAGTTCCTGGAACTGTGGGAGCAGGGCGAGATCACCCTGATAGCGCCACGCCCGCAGCGGCCGCGCTGACGCCGAGGGCGACGCTGACCAGAACGTTGAGCAGAGCTGGGCGGTACTTGCCCGCCTCCAGCAGCTTCACCGTCTCGTAGCTGAACGTCGAGTACGTCGTCAGCCCGCCGCAGAAACCCGTTCCCAGCAACGGCATCCAGTCCGTGCCGACGACGAGCCCGATGAGGAAGCAGCCCACGACGTTGACCGTCAAAGTGCCCCAAGGGAAATCGGACTCGTGCTTCGACTGCACGAACCGGTCGATCAGGTACCGACAAGGCGCACCCAAAGCCGCACCGAGGAACACCGCGAGAACCGTCATCGCGTCACCCGCAGCCCGAGAAACGCTGCCAGCACAGCGAAAACCGGAGTGGCCAGCAGCGCCCACGACCAAGACGCGGCGTACGACGAGAAAGTCGTGAACCCGCCCAGAATCCCAACACCGAAGAAGGCGCGCACCAGCGGACGAGGCACCAACCCCATCAGAACGCCGATGAGGAACGACCCCAGCACGTTGATGACGAACAGCCCCCATGCGCCTGGCACCGCCAACGACAGCCCGTAGCGCGCGACGCCCCCAAGACCGCCACCTAGCGACACCAAGCCGACGAACGGCAGGTGAAGCTCAGTGCGTTGGGCCGGGACGTGCAGGTCGACGTCCGGGTCGACCGGCTCAGGTGGGTTCGGCAAGGTGCTCAACCAGGTGGTCGAGGGCCTTCAGGGCGCGCACGACGTCCTCGCGCTCGGAAGGCTCCAGCTTCGACAGGGCGGAGCCGATTCTCTTCTCGTGTTCGCGCTGCCAGACGAGCAGCTGTTCGTGTCCACGGGGTGAGACGGATAGTCGTGCTACCCGCCTGTCCTTGGGGTCTCCGCCGCGCACGACGAGGCCCGAGTCGATCAGCTGGGACACCAGGCCGGAGACGGTGTTGGGGGCTAGTCGCAACGCCGAGGCGAGATCGCCGACCTTCATCGGCGGGCGTTCTGCGAGGGTCTGCAGGAGCTCTACCTGCGCCATCGGCAGGGATTCCCAGGGCCAGTCCGCCCGGATGCTCGTCCGCAGCGCCCGGCGCAGGCGAGTGACGACGTCGGTGAGCGTGCGGGCTTCGTCTGACATGCGGAAATGATACTGAACGAACGCTAATAGCTCTGGGTCAGATATAATCTGGGTACGATGAACTGGTTCGTCACGGAGTCCCCCAGGCCGGCGTGGGTCACGCGCCGGTCGTATGCGCCGTGGCTGGTCATCGCGACGGTGTGCTTCGGGGCGTTCATGGGGCAGTTGGACGCCTCGATCGTCACGCTCGCGTTCCCCGCGATGAGCCGGCATTTCAACGCCGATCCCGAGTGGATCTCGCTCAGCTACCTGATCACGCTCGTGGCGCTGCTCGTCCCAATGGGCAGGATCGCGGACCGGCTGGGGCGCAAGATCGTCTACATCTACGGCTTCGCGGTGTTCACGGGCGCGTCCATCGCGTGTGTGTACGCGCCTGGTTTCGACTCGCTCATCGCTGCCCGCGTGGCGCAGGCGGTGGGGGCGGCGATGTTGCAGGCCAACAGCGTCGCGCTGGTCACCTGCGCGGTCGCGCCTGAGCAACGGCGCAAGGCGCTCGGCATTCAGGCCGCGGCGCAGGCGACGGGGCTCGCGGCGGGGCCGTTGCTCGGTGGGTATCTGACAGAGCAGTACGGGTGGCAGTCGGTGTTCGCGATCAACGTTCCCATCGGGATCGTCGCGATGGTCGCGGGCCACTACCTGCTGCCCCGCACGAAGACCAAGCCGGAGAAGGCAAAGCCGAACTGGAAGGTTCTCCCCGGGCTCGTAGGTGTGCTGCTCACGTACGCCGCGTTGTTCGCGCCGATGACGTTGCTGCCGTTCACCATGCAACAGCCGTTGGCACATATAGGACTCACGACGGCCGCATTGCCGCTCGGGTTCGCGATCGCCGCGACGACACTGCACAAACCGGGCATCAGGACAGGGGCGCTGATCACCGCGACCGCGCTGATCATGCCTGTGCCGCAAGTACTTCAGCTCGCGATCGCGGGGATCGGGCTCGGGATCATCGCACCGGCCTGCACGAAACGGGTCATGGGCGCGTTGCCCGAGGCTTCGGCGGGTGTCGGGAGCGGACTGGTCAACGTCGCACGAGGACTCGGGACGGCACTGGGCGTGGCTGCAGCGACCATGCTGATTCACACTTTTCAGTGACAGCAGCGGGTTCTGCTAGGCCAAAAGGGCTCCACCCCTGCCGCACGCGTGTCGCGTCTCAGTAGCCTGGGCGCATGTCTGAACGGGTGAGCTGGGTTCCTGAAGGCGTCGACACGGGGAAGCCGAGTGCTGCTCGCCTCTACGACTACCTGCTCGGCGGCGGGCACAACTTCGCCGCGGACCGGGCGTTGGCGGAGAAGTTCCTGCAGGCGCAGCCGAACGCGCGCACGATCGCGCGGCTGAACAGGGCGTTCCTGCGCCGGGCCGTGCTGTTCATGATGGACAACGGGATCCGGCAGTTCCTCGACCTCGGCAGCGGTATCCCGACGGTCGGCAACGTGCACGAGATCGCCCAAAAAGCCGACCCCGAGGCCCACGTCGTGTACGTGGACTTCGAGGAGGTCGCGGTCGCGCACAGCCAGCTCATCCTGGAGGAGGACCCGCGCGCGACGATCATCCAGGAGGACATGACCAAGCCCGTCGCGGTGCTCAAAGCCGCTGAGGAGAGCGGTCTCCTGGACTTCACGCAGCCCATCGGCGTGCTGACCGTGGGCGTCTTCCACTTCGTGCCGCCGGAGGCCGACCCGCGCGCGATCGTGGCCGCGTACCGCGACGCCGTGCCCGCGGGCAGCTACCTCGCCTTCTCGCAGTTCACCCAGGACCTGCAGCCCGAGGAGATGGCCGGGATCGTCGAGGTCATGAAGAAGAGCCAGAACCCGATGTTCCCTCGCACGAAAACCGAGATCGAAGGGTTCTTCGGCGGGTTCGAGCTCGTCGAGCCCGGCATCGTGCCGACGCCGCTGTGGCGACCCGAGGGCGCGAACACCGACGATCCGGACAAGGCAGGCATCTACTCCGCTGTAGGCCGTAAGGTCTAGCCGCGTTGCTGATGTTGGCCAGGGGGCACCAAGTCCGTACGCTCTGTACACAGAATGGAACTTCCGGAGCTCGCCGCCCGCTGGATGAACGCGTTGACCGCGACCGCGTACATCCCGCTGTCCCACGCCGAGATCGAGCAGGCTCTGCTCGACGCGCTGGAGGAGCTCCCGGAGTCACCTGAATCGGTAGCAAATCGATTGGTGTCACTCCACGCAACCGGCCCGGACTCGTTGCGTGCCACGATCGAAGTGCTCTGGCCCTCGTTCGCGTTGTCCTTGCTGGCCCGGTTGAGCTCCGCGTACGCACAGGCCATGCGGATGGACGCGTTCGACCAGCAGGAGCAGATCAAGGTCGCGATCGTCCGGGCCAAACAGCGGGTCGAACGCACGCTGATGGTCAGCCAGGCGCGGTTCCAGGAGGTCTTCGACTCCGCCGCGCTGGGCATCGTGATCACCGACCTCGACGGCCGGTGCGTCCAGGCGAACGACGCGCTCGCCGAGATCGTCGGGCTGCGGACCGGTGAGGACCTGAAGGACCGCGACCTCACCGACTTCTACCACCCCGACGACGTGGCGGCGCTGGGCGCTTCGTACCGGAAGGTGCGCGAGGGCCACCTCGACCGGTTCCGCGACCAGCGCAAACTGATCCGCGCGGACGGCGAGCCGGTGTGGGTGTACCTCGCGGTGTCGTTGCTGCGCGACGCGGACGGCAAGCCGACGCACCACGTCACCATGGTCGAGGACATCAGCGAGCTGCACCTGTTGCAGCGCAGCCTCGACCACCAGCTGCTGCACGACTCGCTCACCGGCCTGTCGAACCGCCAGCACTTCGTCACGCAGGTCGAACGACGCGTCACGGACGCCCCGATCACGTTGTACCACTTGGGTTTGGACGCGTTCTCGGTCGTCAACAACGGCCTGGGCCACGACACGGGCGACAAGCTGCTCAAGATCGTCGCGTCGCGGCTCGGCAAGCTGGCCGGTGAGAAGAAGTCCGTGCTGGCCCGGATCGGCGGCGACGAGTTCGCGCTGATGACGTTCTCCGACAACGTCACCGCGACCATCGAGGAGATCCAGGAGGCGCTCGCCGAACCGACCTTCGTGGACGATCACGGCATCGCGGTGTCGGCCAGCATCGGCGTGGTGGACCGGCCTCCGGCGTTCGCGACGGCCAACGAGCTGATGCGGTGTGCCAATGCCGCGCTGCGCCAGGCGAAAGCGCGCGGCAAGCGCCAGTGGGCGTTGCACGACCCGCACGACGACGCCCGCCGCCGCGGCAAGTACGCGCTGGCCGCGTCGATGCCGGGCGCGTGGGAGCACGGCGAGCTGGAGATCGTCTACTCGCCGGTGCACGACCTGGAGACGCGCGAGGTGCTCGGCGCCGTCGCCCGCCTGCACTGGGACGACCTGAGCCACAACGACACCATGGCGCTGGCGGACTCGACGGGCCTGTCGCTGCCGATCGGCAGGTGGTTGCTGCGCGAGGCGTGCGCTCAAGCCGCGAGATGGGTCGAGGAGTTCGGCGACAGGGCGCCCACGCTGCACATCGCGTTGGGCGCTTTGCAGTCGCGCGACGAGGATCTGGTCGCGGACGTGAAGCGGGCGTTGGACGAGACCGGCCTGCCACCCGAACGGCTGCGGATCGCCCTCGACATCTCCTCGGTGCTCGCCGGCGACGACAACGCCGTGGTGCTGCACGACAGCGGCATCGTGACGGCGCTGGACGGCTTCCACGGCGGGCACGACGAACTGGCCGTGCTGACCGAGATCGAGGTCCGCGCGGTGATCACCCGCGCACCCGCGCCGAGCCCGGATTCCCCGCTGCACCAGGCGATGCGCGACCTCATCGCCACCGTGCACAGCTTCGGCGTGCGGTTCGGCGTCGACGAGGTGCACACCCTCGAGGACGCCGGCCACTGGCGTTCGATCGGCGCGGACGCCGTGATCGGCCTCCTGCCGTCTCTGTCCGCGAACGAGGTCACGAACCTGCTCAGAGCTGCTTCACCGCCGCCAGAAGCTTCGTGAGCGAGTCCTTGGCATCCCCGAACAACAGCGTCGTCTTGGGGTTGTAGAGCAGCTCGTTGTCCACGCCCGCGAAGCCCGGCCGCATCGACCGCTTCATGAACACCACGGACTTCGCGCGGTCGACGTCGAAGATCGGCATGCCGTAGATCGGGCTGGACGGCTCGTCGCGCGCCCCCGGATTCACCACGTCGTTCGCCCCGACCACGACCGCGACGTCGACCGACGTGATGCCGGGGTTGACGTCGTCGAGCTCCTTGAGCTGCTCGTACGGCACGTCCGCCTCGGCCAGCAGCACGTTCATGTGCCCCGGCATCCGGCCCGCGACGGGATGAATCCCGTACGACACAGTCACTCCGCGCTTCTCCAACTGCGCCACGAGCTCCCGCACCGCGTGCTGCGCCTGCGCGACGGCCAGCCCGTAACCGGGCACGACGACGACGTTGTTCGCGTACCCCAACAGAATCGCGACGTCCTCGACTGTGCCCGACTTGACCGACCGCTGCTCCTCACCCTGCGCCGTGATGGCGGGGGCCTTGAACGCGCCGAACAGGATGTTCGCCAGCGAGCGTCCCATCGCCTGCGCCATCAAGCGGGTCAGGATGGTGCCGGACGCACCGACGAGCGTGCCCGCGACGATCAGCAGCGTGTTCGCCAGCACGTAGCCGGACGCCGCCACCGCGAGACCCGTGAACGCGTTCAGCAACGAGATCGCGATCGGCACGTCCGCGCCACCCACCGGCAGCACGAACAGCACACCGAGCGCGAGCCCGACCGCCGCCAGCAACCACAGCAGGAAGCCGTTCGGCGTCGCGATCGTCAAGGCGCACAAGGCAACCGACGACACACCGGCCGCGATCGCGAGCTGTTGCCCCGCCGGCAGCAGCACCGGCCGAGTGGTCATCAGCTCCTGCAGCTTCAGGAACGTGACCACCGAACCGGAGAAGCTGACCGAGCCGATCAGCACCGTGAGCACGCTGGCGAGCAGGAACAGGAAGCCCGGATCGCGGACCGCGAAGAACTCGGCGAGGGCGACGAGTGCTGCGGCGGCGCCACCGACTCCGTTGAACAGGGCCACCATCTGCGGGATGGCGGTCATCTTCACGTTCCGGGCGGCCGGAATGCCGACGATGATGCCGAGTGCGACCGCGATGAGGATCCACAGTCCGTTGTGGACGGCGCCGTGCAGGTACGCGGTGACGACGGCGATGAGCATGCCGAACGCGCCGATGAAGTTGCCGTAGCGCGCGTATTTGGGCGAGCTCAGGCCTTTCAGCGCCAGGATGAAGCACAGCGCCGCGACGAGGTACATCAGCTGGACTGTCACTTCTTGAACATCTCCAACATCCGGTCCGTCACCACGAAACCGCCGACCACGTTGACAGTGGCCAGGAAGACCGCCAGCAGCCCCAGCACGAGCTCCAGCGTGCTCTCGGCCGACCCCGTGATCAGGATCGCGCCGACCAGGATCACGCCGTGGATGGCGTTCGCACCGGACATCAACGGCGTGTGCAGGATCGTGGACACCTTCGAGACCACCTCGAAGCCCACGAACACGGCCAGCACGAAGATCGTCAGCAGGTCGATCACGGCAGCTCCTTGCGGATTCGGCCGTCGTGGGTGATGCAGCAGCCGTCGAGCACCTCGTCCGCGAGGTCCGGCCGCACGCCGCCGTCCACGATCATCAGCTTGAGCAGGTTCAGCACGTTGCGCGAGTAGAGGCGGCTCGCGTGCACGGGCATCGACGACGGCAGGTTCAGCGCGCCGTGCACGAGCACCTCGCCGACCCAGGTCTCCTGTCCTGCAACGGATCCCGCGTAGTTGCCGCCGGACTCCGCTGCCAGGTCGACGACGACGCTGCCCGGCGCCATCGCCTTGAGCATGTCGGTGGTGACCAGCACGGGCGCCTTGCGGCCGGGGATCGCGGCCGTCGTGATCACGACGTCGGACTGAGCGACGTGGTCACCGATGAGTTCTCGTTGGCGTTCCAGGAACTCCTCGGACTGCACCGACGCGTAGACGCCGGACTGCGTCTCCAGGTCGAGCTCCAGGAACTTGGCGCCGAGGCTGCGCACCTCCTCGCCCGCGGCCTTGCGCACGTCGTAGGCCTCGACGACCGCGCCGAGGCGTCGTGCGGTCGCGATGGCCTGCAGGCCCGCGACTCCCGCGCCCAGGACGAGGACCTTGGCCGGCGGCACGGTGCCGGCGGCCGTGGTGAACATGGGCAGGAAGCGCGGTAGTCGTTCGGCGGCGACCAGGACCGCCCGGTAGCCCGCGACGAGTGCCTGCGAGGACAGGGCGTCCGCGCTCTGGGCACGCGTCACCCGTGGCAGCAGGTCGAAGCTGAACGACGTGACGCGACGGTCTCGGTAGACCTCCAGCAGCTCACGTTCCAGAGCGGGCTGCAGGAAGCTGATCGTGATGGCGCCGGGTTTGAGCAACGCGGCCTGGTCGGTGGTCAGCGGCTGCACGGACACAACGACGTCGCACGACGCCGTCGGATCCTCGGGCGTCACCGTCGCCCCGGCCGCGCGGTAGGCGGCGTCGAGGGCGTGGGCGTGACGCCCGGCGCCTTCCTGTACGTGCACGGTCAATCCGGCGTCGACCAACGGCGACACCGTTTCCGGTACGCAGGCGACACGGCGCTCGGCGGGCCGCGACTCTGCGGGTGTTCCCACTTTCACCGTACGCACGTTACGCGATCAAAGGTGACCCGGGCCACATCACAGTTGCCACAATCAACGCGACCGGCTGGTGGCGCGATACGCGCCATCGCCCGATCGTGTCGAACATCTGTTCGGCAAGGTCGTTGGCATGGCGGATTCGGTGAACGTGGCCCGGTACACCTACCGGCTGCGCTTGTCGTCGTCCGCTCATCGCGCGTTGCTGGTGGAGTGGGATCGCTGCCGGTGGGTGTGGAACCAGTGTGTCGCGCAGTCGCGTGAGACCTCTCGGCACAACCGTGCGAATCCTGGCGACCCGCGCACGTGCGGTCCGGCGCAGTTGGACAAACTGCTGACGAGCTGGCGCGCCAGGTATGAGTGGTTGCGGGCCGGGTCATCGGTGGCGCAGCAGCAGGTTGTCCGGGACTTCGGTGTGGCGCGTACCAAGGCGCTCAAGGATGTGCGGGAGCGGGTACCGCAGCCACGGCGTGCCGGGATGCCGCGGTTCAGGAAGCGGTCGCTGGCCGAGCCGACACTCAACTACACCCGGTGCGGGTTCCGGTTGCGTGACGGCGTGCTGCGGCTGGCGGGCGGGATCGTGGTGCGGCCTGTGTGGTCGCGGGAGTTGCCCGCCGTGCCGTCGTCGGTGCGCGTCTACCTCGACAGCCTCGGCCACTGGTACTGCTCCTTCGTCGTCCAGACGCAAGTCCAGACCCTGCCCGTGACCGGCCGGGTGATCGGCATCGACTGGGGTGTCAAGGAACTCGCCACCACCACCAGCGACGCGCACGACCTGCCGCACCCTGAGCACGGCAAGACTGCCGCGAAGGGCCTGGCGCGATATCAGCGGATGATGGCCCGTCGCCGACCGGCCAAAGGCCGGCCCGGTTCGAAGGGCTACCGGAAAGCCAGGCGGCAGGCGGCGAGGATCCAGAAGAAGGTCGCCCGGCAGCGGCAGGACACCGCCCGCAAGTGGGCCAAGCGGGTTGTGCGCGACCATGACGTGCTCGCGGTGGAAGACTTCAGGCCGAAGTTCCTGGCCAAATCCACGATGGCCCGCAAAGCCGCGGACGCCGCGATTGGCGCCACCAAGCGTGAGCTGATCGCGATGGCCCGCAAACATGGCCGTGACCTGCGGCTGGTCGACCCGAGACACACGACGATGGACTGCGCTGCCTGCGGTGCGAGAACCAAGCACGCGTTGCCGCTGTCCGAACGCGTCTACACCTGCACGCCGTGCGGAGCGGTGTCCTCCAGGGACAAGAACTCCGCGGCGGTGATGCTGGTCCGGGCAGGTTTGAACCCGGCCGGTGACGACGGCACAAGACCTGCTCGTCCGCCGGACGAGCAGGCAGCCTGAGCCGAAGATCCCACCGCCCGTGCAGGGCAGGGAGCATTCAAAATTGCCAGAGCACCGCACCGGCGAGCGTCAGGCACCCTGCCAGCCCAATCGCGGGTACGAACCGCTTACCGAGCGTCCACGCGCTGGCGTTGGCGATCGCGTAGTAGAGCAGCACGCAGAACGAGCTGAACACGATCGCCCGGGTCACGTCGACGGCGAGCACCAGCGCGATCGCCGCCAGCCCCGTGACGATCTCGGCCCAGCGCAGGTCCGCCATGAACCCCGGCAGCCGGCGGTCGCGCGCCATGGCCAGCGCGGTCCGGCTCACCCCCAGCTGCAGCGAGAGCAACGACCCCAGAGCGGCCAGGCACGCGGCGATCCGGATGACGGGCGCCAGCGTCGGGGACACGTCGGCGAGCGTCTTCGTGGCCAGGTCGCTGCCCAGGGCGCTCAACGCGACCAGCGCGACCGTCGTGTAGACGACCAACGTGATGGCGAGCGCGATGATCACGGCACGAGGGATCGTTTTGCGCGGTTCTTTGACCTCTTCGCCGAGGGTGGCGATGCGCGCGTAGCCCGCGAACGCGAAGAAGAGCAGCGCGGCGGCGGGGAGGATGCCCGCCGCCTTGAACTCAGCCGTGGTCGGCACTTCCTGCGCGGTGACCGCCATGGCCGCCAGCGCGCACAGCACCGCGATCACGATGATCCTGGTGACCATCGCGGACTTCTGGACGCCCGTCAGGTTCAACACCGTCAGCACCACGATCGCGGCCACCGCCACCGGTTTCGGCACACCTACGTAGGTACCGACCGTCAACGCCATGGCCGCACACGACGACGTCTTGCCCAGCACGAACGCCCATCCGGCCAGGTCGCCCCAGACGCGTCCGAGACGTTCGCGCCCGTAGACGTACGTGCCGCCGGACTGCGGGTACTCCGCTGCGAGCCACGCGCTCGACAACGCGTTGCACAGAGCGATCACGCCCGCGATGACGAGGCTGACCAGCAAGGCCGATCCCGCCGCGGCCGAGGCGGGCGCGAACACCGCGAACACGCCCGCGCCGATCATCGAGCCGAGGCCGACGAACACGGCGTCGGTCAGGTTCAAGCTCCTGGTGAGCTGCACGTGCCCATCCAACCTCACCTCAGCGGGCGGAAGAACTCGCGGATCTCGTGAACCAGGTCCTCAGGCCGCTCCAACGCCGCGAAATGGCCACCGTGCTCGAACGACGTGAAGCGCCGCAGGTTGTACGCGCGCGCCACCCACGATTCGGGCGGCGTGAAGTTGTCGTGCGCGAACGACGCGAATCCGGTGGGCGTGGCGACGTAGCCGGGCGTGTTGCGGCCGAGCATGCCCTCGGTGTGCATGGTCTCGTAGTAGAGGCGCGCTGACGACGCGATGGTGTTCGTCAGCCAGTACAGCGTGATGTCGGTGAGCAACTCGTCCTTCGTGAACACCGACTCGACGTCACCGCCGCAGTCGCTCCACGCGCGGAACTTCTCCACGAACCAGGCGGCGAGCCCTGCCGGAGAATCGGACAGACCGGCGGCGAGCGTGGCGGGCTTGGTTCCCTGGAGCTGGGCATAGGCGCCCTCGGCCGTGAAGAAGTGGTCGGCCTGGGCCAGGAACGCCTGCTCGTCGGCGGTCAGCGAGTCCCGGTTGGACGGCGTCGCGCCCATCAGGTTCAGGTGGATGCCGACGACGTGATCACCGTGGTCGCGGCCCAGCCGGCTCGTGACCTGGGCGCCGAAGTCACCGCCCTGGGCGCCGTAGCGCTCGTAGCCCAGCACCGAGGACATGAGCTGGTCGAACAGGGCCGCGATCACCGTCGGGTTGACGCCGGACGTCCCGGGGTGCGGTGAGAAGCCGAAGCCGGGCAGGCTCGGCGCGACGACCGTGAACGCGTCCGCCGGGTCTCCCCCGTGCGCGGCCGGATCGGTCAGCGGGCCGAGGATCTTGTGCACCTCCCAGAACGAGCCGGGCCAGCCGTGCGAGAACAGCAACGGCAGTGGAGCGGGCCCAACCCCTTGCGCGTGCACGAAGTGCAGTGTGTGACCGTCCACTTCGGTCAGGAACTGCGGCATGGCGTTGAGACCGGCCTCGGCTCGCCGCCAGTCGAACTTCGTGCGCCAGTGGTCGACGAGCTCGGCGAGGTAGCCGGGCGGGGTGCCGTGCGTCCAGTCCTCTCCGGACAGTGCGGGCGCGAGCCTGGTGAGAGCCAGGCGGGAGTGGAGGTCGGTGAGCTGGTCGTCGCTCACCTCGAGGTGGAACTGTCGTGTCACCCTTCGAGAATCGCCCCGGCCGCACCGCGACTGCTGGCAGAAATGCGACGTCAGGTTTCGCGCAGGTAGGCCTCGGCGTAGGCACGCCACGGCCGCCACCGCGCCGGACCGTCCACCGAGGCGTCGGGATCGCCGAGCGCCCGGCCCGCGATCGTCTCCACGGTGGTGGTGTCGAGTCCCAGGGCACGAAGCTCCGAGCGGGCCCTGTCCCAGTCGCTGCCGATCCCGAGGTCGAGCGCGCGGTCGGCCAACGCACGCACCAGGTCGCCGCCGATGTCGTACTTCGCCAACGTGACCGCATCGGGAAAGAGGTGCGTGAGGCCGCCACCGGGATCCTCGATCGGTGTGCCGTGTGCGGCGACGAGACGGTTCGGGCCAGGGCACACGGTCCGCACCGCGAACTCCTCCGGGTCGACGGTGCGCGGCACCCGACGGCCAGGGTCCCGCTTCACCAGCGGTTCCAGCACCGGGTCGGCGCTCAGCAGCCCGTCCACCGCCACGGGATCGGCGTCCAGATCCAGCAGCCACCGGCACCGCGCGATCGCCACCGAGAGATCACGCAGGTCCGAGAGCGTCAACGAGCACGAGACGTGGTCCGCGAGAGGACGCAACGACACGATGCCGTGCCCACGAGGCAACCGCAGCGTCCGGCGGAAAGCGCCGTCACGCCACTCCTCCACACCTGGCAAAGCCTCAGACGCCAGCTGTGAGAACACCGACAACGAGAACGGACGACGAAAGGCCAGCCGCACCACCAACGAAGCGGAAGAGGAAGCGGAGCGCAGCGATGAAGGCGTCCGGCCGTAAACCGCGCGAACGGTGTCGTTGAACGACCGCACGCTCGAAAACCCCGCCGCGAAAGCAACATCCGTCAACGGCACCGACGAATTCTCGATCAGCAGTCGCGCGGTCTGGGCCCGCTGAGCCCGAGCCAGAGCGACCGGGCCCGCGCCGAGAGAAGCCAGCAGCTCGCGCTGCACCTGACGAACGCTGTACCCGAGCCGCGAAGCCAGGCCCGGCACACCGAAGCGGTCGACCACGCCGTCCGCGATCAACCTCAGCGCGCGGGCGGTGAGGTCGGCGCGGGCGTTCCACTCCGGTGAGCCGGGGCTCGCGTCCGGCCGACACCGCCGGCACGCCCGGAACCCCGCTGCCTGGGCAGCGGCCGCGGTGGGGAAGAACCGCATGTTCTCGGGCTTGGGCGGCATCGCCGGACAGCTCGGGCGGCAGTAGACGCCGGTGGTGGTCACCGCCGCGAAGAACCAGCCGTCGAACCGGGCGTCCTTGGCACGGACAGCCCGCGCGCAGCTCTCCGCGTCCAGATGCACCCGGCCAGCTAACGGGTCAGTGCGCCACCGGGCAACCCGAGGGCTTGCCTGCCGGGAAGAAGTTCGGCAGCAGGTCCCCTGTGTCGTAGTAGCGGTGGTAGACCGGCGTGAGCCCGCCCGACACGGGTGGCACGATCCACGACCAGTCCGCGGGGCAGGACCGGCCGGCGGCTTCCTCCTTCTCCAGGTGGGTCAGGAACCTCTGCGACTCCGTGTGGTGATCGGTGATCGTGACCCCGGCCTCGCCGAACGAGTGCAGGACGGCGCGGTTGAGCTCGATCAAAGCCCTGTCGCGCCACAACGTCGCCTCCGACGACATGTCCAGGCCCATCCGCTTGGCGATGTACGGCAGCAGGTCGTACCGATCGTGGTCGGCGAGGTTGCGGGCGCCGATCTCGGTGCCCATGTACCAGCCGTTGAACGGCGCCGACGGGTAGTCGATGCCGCCGATGCGCAGCCGCATGTTGCTGATCGCGGGAACGGCGTGCCACTTCACGCCGAGCGTCGCGAGCCACGGCAGGTCCGGGTGTGAGAGCGGCACCTCCAGCACGGCGTCGGAGGGAATCTCCACCAGCGCGGTCTCGTGGCCCTTGCAGGACACCATCAACGGCAGCACGTCGAACGGGCCGCGCGACGCCGGCGGCTGCCAGCCGCGCTTCAACGCGACCTCGGTCAGCGCGAGGTTGCGGGCGTCGCCCAGCACGCCGCCGTCCGTGCCGCGGTAGGCGGCGTAGCGGACGATCTGCTCGTTGAGGATCGACGGCGCGTCCATGCCGGGCTCGGCGGGGGCGAAGATCGTGATGACGGGCCGGATCTTGCCCTTGTTCGTCGCCACGCGGAGGTGTTCGACGCACTCCGCGGCCACGTCGGCGGGGGTGGAGGTCTCCCTCAGGTCGCGCACTTTCAAGCTGCGCCAGTACAGGCGGCCGATGCAGCGGGAGCTGTTGCGCCACGCCACGCGGGCGCCGAAGGTCAGCTCGGCGGTCGAATGACGGTAGGTGCCGGTCGCGGCGATCTCCGCGTGCACCTCGGCGAGCCTGGCCTCGACAGGACCGAGGTCGGGATGTTCGGCGTGGTGTTGCCGGACGAAGTCCTCTGCCTCAGCGATGTCGATCTCGCCGGTGTTCTCGACCTGCGCCGGGGGAAGCGCCGTGAGGGAACGGGGCATCACATCAGTCGGGACGGGGGTCATGGTTGAGGCACCGTAGTTGCGCTTTCGTGTGGCCGAAACCGCCTCTAGCGCTACGCCATCTGGATCACTTGAGCGCGTCCGACACGCTCAGCAAGTACTTGATACCGCAACCGGGTGACAAACGGTGCGACAAAGGGTGGTTTTCGACTGTTACCTGGCCGATACCAAACATTGACCGGTGATCTAGTTCACCGGCGGATTCGACCCGTTCGAGTGAACTTCAGCGGGGAACCGATTCCGAAGTTCGGCGGTTGCCGCACGGGCCACGCGATTCCACCGCACGCCGTACCCGACAGCGAGCACGGCGAGCACGATCCCGCCGCCGCGGAAGAACAGAACATCCATCAGGGACTTGGAAACCACGACCGAGTGGTCGGACGCGAGCACCTCGATCACTACCTTGCGATCGGACGGCACCGAACGCACCGGCATCTCGCTCGCGAACTCGACACCGTCCACTGTGTACTCGCCGGCGCACTTCACCGTGCGCCCGCTCGACCCGCACCCGATCACCTCGGCGGTCACGGACACCGTGGGCTGAAGAGCGAGAACGGTCTGCTGCAGCCCGATCCCGCCGATGAACCCGAAGAACAGGACGAACAGGAACACCGGCAACGGACCGCGCGTGTCGATGCCCTTGGCCGCCGCGAACCGCATCGTGCGCATCGTCGCGAACACCAGGCCCAGCAGGATCGCGACGCCGGCCAGCGACTGCGTCAGCCCGGTCGGGTGCGCGTTCCGCAGCGCGCCGGCCACGGCCGACACCAGGAACGCCGTCATCAGCAGCACCATCACCGCCGTGCTGACGCGGCGGAACATCACGAGGTCCACGAAGGTCATCGTGGCATCGCGGGCACCTGCCAGGAGGAGAAACGGGTCATTCCACGCACAGCGACCGAACCCGGCAGCGCGCGGTAGGCGAAGTTCCGCAACGCCAGCGCGACCGGCGACCGCACCTCGATCCCGAACTTCCCGGCCAGTTTGGAGGCCTTCCACAACGTCTGCGCGCGCGGCCTGCGCAACGCGTCGTACCGCACCAGATCGCCGTCGACCGACGCGAGAGTGACAGCGTCCTCCAGCGCCATGCACGCCCCCTGCCCCAGGTACGGCACCATCGCGTGCGCCGCGTCGCCGAGCAGCGCCACCCGCCCGGACACGAACGTCGGCAGCAACGGCAGCTCGTAGATGTCGTGCCGCAGGATCTCCGGCGACGTCGCCAGGAACTCCGGAATCGGGTCGTGCCAGTCCGCGAACAGCTCGTGCGGGTCCAGATCGGCGTTGGCGGGCGCCATCGTCGAGACGTACCAGCACACCCGCCCGTCGCCGAGCGGCAGGATGCCCGCCTCGCCGCCGGGACCGAGTGTCTGCGAGATCGGGAGATCGAAAGGACCCGGCGCCACCCCTCGCCACGCCGTGGCCCCCGCGTACACCGGTCCCGGCGCGTCGGGCAGCAGCTCCCCGCGCAGGCGGCTGTTGATCCCGTCCGCCGCCACCACGAGGTCTGCGTCCAGCTCTTCAACGCTCGTGACTTCGACGTTGTTGAAAAGGATCTCGGACGGAAGCGCGCGCAGCAGGACGCCGTGCAGGTCGGCCCGGTGCATCGCGACGATCTTCTCCTGGCCGACATCCGGTAAGTGCGCCAGCCAGCGCCCGTCGGACGCCCTGATACCGCCCGAAACACGTGGGGTGCCCAGTTTCCGCGCCTCGTCGGCGACGCCCATCCACTCCAGCGCCCGCAGCGCGTTCGGCATCACGCCGATCCCCGCCCCGACCTCGCCGAACTCCGCGGCCCGCTCCAGCACCTGGACCTCCCAGCCCACGCGCCGCAACGACACGGCCGCCGCCAGCCCGCCGATGCCGCCGCCCACCACGATCGCCTTCATCCCGCGCCTCCTCTACAGGTGTAGAAGACACTACACCTGTAGACTACATCTGTAGAGAGACGGGAACCACAGGTGCGCAAGAACGTCATCACCGACGCCGCGATCCAGCTCGTGGCCGAACAGGGCATGCGCGGGCTCACCCACCGCGCGGTCGACCGCAAGGCAGGGTTGCCAGAGGGGTCGACCAGCGCGTACTTCCGCACGCGCAAGGCGTTGGTCGAGGGGTTCGTGGCACGGCTCGCGGAGCTCGAGCGGCTGGACGTCCCGCCGGATCCGTCCGACGTCGCGGGCAGCCTCGCCCGCACGCTCGATAGCTGGCTCGTGGAACGCGACCGCACGCTCGCCCGGTACGCGGCGATGCTGGAGGCCACGCACCACCCCGAGCTGCAGACGATCATGGTCCACTCACCGCGCGACCAGGCCACAGCGCTCGCGACAGCGTTGGGCCACGAGGACCCGGAACGAGCCGGCGCGCACTTCACGGCGTTCCTGGAAGGCCTGCTGTTCTACCGGCTCGTCGGCGGCGGCAGCACGGTCGGACCGAAGCCCGGGACCGAGGAAAGCGTGCGGGACCTGAAGAACGCGATCGAAAAGGCGTTGCGACCGTAGGTACCGTGGGTTTCATGGGATTCGGGTACGGGGTCTTCTACCTCTGATTCAGGACGCGCGCCACCACGCCACGTCCTGATTTCGCGTACCCAGAAGAGGATCCCGCATGCGCACGCATGTCCATTTGACGACCCAAGATCTCACCAAGGGCTATGAGGCCGGGCCCGTCGTCGACGGCATCTCGCTCACCGTCTCCGCGGGCCACCGTCTCGGCGTCATCGGCGAGAACGGCCGCGGCAAGACCACGCTGCTCCGGTTGCTCGCCGGTGATCTCCCGCCAGACCAGGGAACTGTCACCCGGCACGGTTCGTTGAGCCTGGTGCGACAGGAAATGCCGTTCCACGACAGCGAAACGGTGGGGGACCTGCTGTCCGAAGCGCTGCGCGAAAGCCGTCAGGCACTGTCCGAACTGGACAGTGCAGCGGAGCCGTTCGACGAGCAGCGCTACGAACGGGCACTGACCCACGCCGAGGCGATCGAGGCGTGGGACGCCGAACGCCGCGCCGACATCGCGCTGAAGGCTCTCGACGCCGATCATCCGAAGTCCAAGCGGCTCAACGAACTCAGCGTGGGCCAGCGCTACCGCGTCCGGCTGGCGTGCCTGCTGGCCGAACGCGCCGACGTCCTGCTGCTCGACGAACCGACGAACCACCTGGACTCGTCCGCGCTCGACTTCCTGACCGAACGCCTGAAGCAGCATCACGGTGTGGTGGTGCTGGTGAGCCACGACCGCACGTTGCTGGACGAGGTCTGCACGCAGCTGCTCGACCTCGACCCGACGCCGGACGGCGAGGTGCACCTGCACGGCGGCGGCTACCGGGCGTTCAAGGAGGCCAAGCGGGCCGAACGTCAGCGGTGGGAACAGCGTTTCGCGCAGGAGGAAGCCGAGCACGACTCGTTGGCGGAGAAGGTCGAACGCGCCCAGTCGCGGTTGCACGACGCGTGGCGCCCACCCAAAGGCGCGTTCAAGCACAAACGCAGCACGCGCGCGGCGAACAAGATGCGCAACGTCGCCCGCCGGTTGGAAGAGCTGGACGACCAGCGGGTCGACGCTCCCCCGCCGCCGATGCGCTTCGCTCCGCCGAATCTCACGGCCGACGGCGACCTGCTGCACGCGACGCCGTTGGAAGTACCCGGAAGGCTGAATCTCACCGAGCCGATCTCGTTGTCGGCGGGCGAGAAGCTGCTGATCACCGGGCCGAACGGGGCCGGGAAGTCGACGCTGTTGAACGTCCTCGCGGGTCGCATCACGCCTGTTCACGGCACGGTGCATCACGTCGGCAAGGTCAAGTTGCTCGCCCAGGAGTCGTCGTTCGAGAACGAGGACGCCACCGCGGCGCAGCTCTGTTCACGCGTGGAGGAACTCGGTCTGCTGAGAGGAAAAGACCTCGCGCGGCCGGTGTCCCGCCTGTCCACTGGACAGAGGAGGCGACTGGAGCTGGCGATCCTGCTGAGCAGCGACCCGCATGTGCTGCTACTGGACGAACCGACGAACCACCTGTCGATCGCTTTGGTCGACGAACTGACGGAGGCGCTGCAGCACACCAAGGCCGCTGTGGCCGTCGCGACCCACGACCGGCAGATGCGGACAGATTTCGGTTCGTGGCGGTGCGTGACACTTCACAGATTGGTGAAAGTTCTGTAGCTTCGAAAACAGGTCCTCTACCGAGCACTGGGAGGTGTGCGAGATGACCGAACTGATCTCCGAAGAGCTGCCCACCACGCGGCCGAACCCGTTCGACCCGCCGACCGAGGTCACCGCGATCCGCGACAAGGCCCCGATCAGCAGGCTGGAGTTCGCCGACGGCCACCTCGGCTGGCTGGTCACCGGGCACCACCAGGTGCGGGAGATCCTGGGGAGTCCCAAGTTCAGCAACAACCCCGAGCTCCACCACCTGCCCGACAAGCGGCGGCAGGCGGAGGAGGGCGGCACGAAGCGCAAGGTCGAGCCGGGCATGTTCCTCAGCCAGGACCCGCCGGACCACACCCGGCTGCGCAAGATGCTGCAGGGCCAGTTCACGGTCCGGCGGATGAACCAGCTGTCGGAGTGGATCGGCACGATCGTCGACGACCAGCTCAAGCACCTGCGGACGTTCGACGGCCACGCGGACCTCGTCAAGGAGTTCGCGCTTCCGGTGCCGTCACTGGTGATCTGCGCGCTGCTCGGCGTCGACTACGACGAGAAGCACAGGTTCCAGGAGGACACGGCGAAGATGCTGAGCCTGGACACCCCGTTCAAGGAGGCCATGGCCGCCTTCGAACGCATCCAGGTGTTCATGCGCGAGCTGATCGTCCGCAAGAAGGCCAGCCCCGGTGGCGACGACATGATCAGCGACCTGCTGGCCACCGGTGAGCCGACGGACGAGGAAGCGTCGAACATGGCGATGCTGCTCCTGCTCGCCGGGCACGAGACCACGGCGAACATGCTGGGCATCGGCACGTTCACGCTCCTGCAGCACCCGGACCAGGCCAAGATCCTGCGCGACGAGCCCGAGGCGGTCGACAACGCCGTCGAGGAGCTCATGCGGTACCTGTCGATCATCCACTTCGGACCGTTGCGCACCGCGCTGGAGGACGTGGAGATCGAGGGGCACCTGATCAAGGCCGGCGACACCGTGATGATGCACATCCCGGTCGCGAACAGGGACCCGGAGAAGTTCCCCGGCAACCCCGACGAGCTCGACCTGCGCCGTCCCGCTCAGGGCCACGTCGCGTTCGGCCACGGCATCCACCAGTGCCTGGGCCAGCAGCTCGCCCGCATCGAGATGAGGATCGCGTTCGCCAAGCTGTTCCAGGAGTTCCCGGACCTGCGGCTGGACATCGCCCCCGAGGAGGTGCCGCTGCGCACGGACATGGGGATCTACGGAGTCCACTCGCTGCCAGTAGCGTGGTCGGCATGAAGATTTCCGTCGACCAGTCGAAGTGCTGCGGCTCCGGGATGTGCGTCCTGACGGACCCGGACCTCTTCGACCAGAGCGAAGAAGACGGCACGGTCGTGTTGTTGGTGGAACACCCGGACGCCGCGCACGAGGCCACCGCGAAGGAAGCGGCGAGCCTGTGCCCGGCGAGCGCGATCACGGTCAGCTGACCAGGTAGCCGTTGGAGAGCAGCCAGGCGACATCCGTGCCCCGTCGCCTGGCACCAACGCCTGTTCCGGGCAAACGGGACGAGTGCGCATCTCCCCGCGTGGAAGACGTTTCCGCACTACGCTCTTCCGCGTGAACCTCGCCCCGGGCTGGTACCCCGACAACGCCGACCCCCGCTTCGTGCGGTGGTGGGACGGCGCCCAGTGGACCCCGCACACCCAGCCGCGTCAGCAGCAGACCGACGCCCACCACATGGAAATGCAGATGGGCGGCACGGGCCAGGAGCGCGTGGCACAGCAGGTCGCCCGAGCGGGCGCTACCGGCGCGGGCCAGGGCGGCGGCACCCTGTTCACCGAGCCCGTCCTGGTGGTGAACCAGAAGGCGAAGCTCATCGAGATGTCGAACTCCTACGTCATCTACGACCAGCACGCCCGCCACATCGGCACGGTCGAACAGGTCGGCCAGTCCGGCGCGGCCAAAGCGTTGCGCGCCTTCACGAAGCTCGACTCGATGCTGGACGTCCGCCTGGAGATCCGGGACGTGCAGGGCCATCCGTTGCTGCGGCTCGTTCGGCCGGCGACGATGTGGAAGTCCAAGGTGCTCGTCGAGCGCGGTGACGGCATGCCGATCGGCGAGATCGTCCAGGAGAACGTGTTCGGCAAGGTCCGGTTCGCCTACGTGTGCAACGGGATGAAGGTCGGCGGCATCTACGCGGAGAACTTCCGCGCGTGGAACTTCTCGTTGCGCGACCACACCGACACCGAGGTCGCGCGCATCACCAAAACGTGGCAGGGCATGGCGAAGGCGATGTTCTCGACGGCTGACAACTACGTCGTGCAGTTCCACCGCCAGGTGCCGGACCCGTTGCTGAGCATGATCGTGGCGTCAGGTGTAACCGTCGACACGGTGCTGAGCCAGAACCAGGGCTAGGCGAAGGACCCCGCGAAGCCGAAGGCAAGCGGCGATGGCGAAGCCGAGCCGAACGAGAGCTCGCACAACGCGGGAAACCGGTGATGACCGCAGCCCAACAACCCAACGTGCCCACATCGTCGCGAAGCGGCGATGACGAAGCCCAAGCTCGTGAGGACCCGCGCGCCCACCTGCGCAAGGTGAGAGAACGCCCGCCCCGCTGGAACGCGACACGCCCACGCAAGCCGACCCGCAGGCCGCTACGACGTAGCCAGGCGGAGCTCGTCGACCTCCGCCTGGAACCCGGCCGCCGTCAGGGTTTCCTCGGCCTGCCGCCACTGCTCCCGAGCCTCGTCCACCCGCCCCGCGCGCTCCAGGGCGTTCCCGAGCACCCGCAAAGACCGCCCCAGCTCCGGCGGCGAGTCCATCTCCCGCGACTGCTCCAGAGCGAGCTCAGCCAGCCGCAACGCCTCTTCGGGCGTCGAAGCAAGCGCGGATCTCAAGCGCCACACCCAGATCCGCCCGTGCCGGTCGTCGTGCTCCTCGAAGAACTCCCAGGCCAGCCGCAGCTGCTCCTCGGCCAGAGCGACCTGCCCCGACCGGATCAGCGTGTCGGCGAGGAACAACCGCATGTGCGCCGCGAAGTCCGGGTCCCCGAGCTTCTGCGCTGCGGCCAGCGACGACCGCAGGAAAGTCGCGGACAGCTCCAGCTGCCCGGTGAACTGGTGCAGCCGCCCCAGTTCCAGCGTCGCGGCCAGTTCGCTCTGCTCGTCGCCCAACTGGCCCGCGACCCGCCGCGCTCGCTCCAGGTACTCCTGGGCCGCGGCCAGCCCACCCGCGCGCCGTTCGATGGCGCCGAGCGAACACAGCACCTCGACCTCGCCGTGTGGGTTCCCCGAGGTCACGAACCGCGCCATGGCCTCACGATGCGCCGAACGGGCTTCCGCCGACCGGCCGCTGAACTCGTGGATCCACCCCATGCCGTACCAGGCGTACGCCTCACCCCACACGTCTCCGGCAAGAGCGAAACCCTCCTGCGCGGCGGCGAAGTCGGCGGACGCCTCCGTGTACCTGTGCATGCGCGCGCGAAGGATTCCGCGCTGCTGCAACAGGATCGGCTTGCGCTCGGGCGGTGCGCAGGAGAGGCCGAGCTCGTTGATCTGCGCCCAGTCGTCGAAACGGGCTCGCAGGTCGCAGAACGCCGTCGACCGGATCACCAGCTCGGCGGCGACGGAGCACAGGCCCAGCGCGGCGGCCTGGGTGATGACGGCGTGGACGTTCTGCCACTCGGCGTCGAACCACGACGCCGCGTCGCCGAGGTCGAACGGTTCCAGCGCGACGGGTTCCAGCCGGATCGCCTGGTGCGGCAGCTCGACGTCCGCCCTCGTGGTCAGGTCCAGCCACTGCTCGAACAACGCCTTCAAGGCCACCGCGGGGTCTTCGGACGCAGCTTCACGACCGAAGGCGCGCAGCAGGTCGTGCAGGCGGTAGCGCACCTGGCCCAGCGCGTCCCGGCCCGCGTAGTCGACCAGGCGGGCGTCGACCAGCGCCTCGACGTGGTCCTCCGCGTCGTCGAGGGGAAGGCCCAGCAACGGGGACGCCATCCACGCCGGGAAGTCGGGCGTGTCGACCAGCGACAGCAACCGGAACGCCGTGCGGTGCGACTCGTCCAGACCGTCGTAGGACAGGGCCAGCGAGGCACGGACGTCGAGATCGCCCAACGACAGCTCGTCGAACCGGCGACGCTCGTCCGACAACCGCCCGGCGAGCTTCTCGAGCTGCCAGTGCGGGCGCGCCACCAACCGGGCCGCCGCCACTCGCAGGGCCAGCGGAAGCTGTCCGCAGTAGGTCACGATCGCCTGTGCCGCAACAGGTTCGGCCGCGACCCGCGCCTCGCCGACAGCGGCCCGCAGCAAGGTCAGCGCATCCGTGGCGGGCAGCACGTCCAGCGGCACGACGTGAGCGGCCTCAAGAC
This sequence comes from Lentzea sp. NPDC051838, assembly GCF_040681245.1. Taxonomy (NCBI): domain Bacteria; kingdom Bacillati; phylum Actinomycetota; class Actinomycetes; order Pseudonocardiales; family Pseudonocardiaceae; genus Lentzea; species Lentzea sp. NPDC051838. The sequence continues at coordinate 125,772 of NZ_JBFAYI010000018.1, read as the reverse complement.
CGGCCAGCGCCGCACGGGAAGTCACCAGAGCCGCGCCGGAGGTCGTCCCCGGCAGCAACGGCCGCACCTGGGCCTCGTTGATCGCGTTGTCCAGCACGACGAGAATCCGCCGGTCCGACAACAGATCGCGGTAGAGATCCACCCGGTCGTCCACAGAGGACGGAATCGCGCCACCGGAAACCCCTAGCCCGCGCAACAACCTGTCCAGAGCGGCGGCGGGCTCGACGGGTTTCTGCTCGCCACCCCGCAGGTTCAGGTAGAGCTGCCCGCCCGGAAACGCGTCCCGCACGACGTGCGCGCAGTGCACGGCGAGCGAAGTCTTGCCCACACCACCGGGTCCGGTGATCGTCCACGTCCCGCCGGCCCGCAAGCCGGCCGTGAGCCGCACGACCTCGTCGGCCCGTCCGGAGAAGTCGCCGACCGCGGGCGGCAGCCAGGAAGGCCCCGCCTGAACGGCGACGGGCGCGGAAGACCCGGCCAGAACTTCCATGTGCAGAGCACGCAGCTCGGCGTTGGGGTCGATGCCGAGCTCGTCGGCCAGCACCTCGCTGGCCCGCCGGTAGACGTCCAACGCCTGCGCCTGCTGCCCGGTCCGGTGCAGCGCCAGCATCAGCTGGTACCAGAACCGTTCGCGCAGAGGATGCTCGGCGACCAGCGACCGGAGCTCGTCGACGATCTGGTCGTGGCGACCGAGCTGCAGCTCGGCGTCGTTGCGCCGCTCCAGCACCTCCCAGCGCTGCTCGTTGAGGCGCTGCACGTCGGTTTGTTCCATCCGCAATGAAGACACTTGGTCCAAAGCGGGCCCGCGCCACAACGCCGCGGCCTCGCCCAGCAACCGCGCCTCGGTCTCCAGGTCGGGCGCGCGGCGGGCTTCGGCGCGCAACCGCTGGAACGTCAGCAGGTCGAGCTGGTCGTCGTCGACGTGGATCGAGTACCCGGTCGGCCAGGTGCGGACGAGCGCGCGGTCCGCGAGGTCGTCGAGGGACTGTCGCAACCGCATCACGTACGTCTGCAGAGTCGCGCGCGCCGCACCGGAGGGTTCCTCGCCCCAGAGGTGCTCCATCAGCTCGTACGACGAGACCGGCGCGTTGGCCTTCATCAGCAACGCGGCGAGCAGGACACGCTGTTTGGCCGACCGCAGCTCCACGACCCGGCCCGAGTCGATGACCTGCAACGATCCGAGAACCTTGAACCCCCACCGCCGTTGCATGTGCCGATCCTAACCAGCCGGTAACCCCGGGTGTCAGCGAAATGTCAGCGGGTCGCGTGATGCTTCTCGCCCATGAAGCGGACAACCTTCATCGCCGCCGCCGCGTTGCTCCTGGGAGTGGCGACGTCCGGTCAGGCGCAGGCGGAGAGCGCTCCCGGTTGCGGACCGGTGACGCAGATCGGCAAGACCGCCTACATCGGCTCCAGCAGCCAGAAGTGGGCGTCGGTCAAGCAGTTCAAGGGCTGCGGCAAGAACTGGGCCTACATCTACACGTGGGACAGCGTGCACGGTGGTGGCGCCCCGTACACCCCCGAGTTCGTGATCATCGCGAAGTGGGGCAACGAGTGGTCGCGTGAGCCCTACGGCCACGAGGGCCGCAAGGACGGCCGCTACCGGCAGCAGGAGCTGTGGTCGTCCGGCACCAACACGCTCGACACCTGCACGAACGCCTACGCCGAGTGGAACTCCGGCGCGGCGATCTACCGGGCGGAAACCGACATCCGCTGCTGAGTCCCCGAAGACCCCGAGCGGCGCCAAGGCCCCCCAGCTGGGCGCTGTTCGGCCCCCATGGTGCCGCCGGGACCCGAAGCCCAAACCTCTCCTCGGGTCCCGGTGGCGCCTTCCACGAGATCTACGCGGCACCCTGCGACGACGTCATGAACTCCCCCAGCCGGGACGACAGCTCGTCCGCGGCCTCGTTGCCGCGCAAGCGTTCCGCCTCCTGCTTCAAGGGCCGCATGCGGTCGCGGGTGCGGGCCGAGCGAATGGGGCCGGACACCGCGATGGCTTGTTCCCCGACATCTCGCGCGTGTTCGGCCTCGTTCTGCACCAGGTAGTTCACCGCCAGCGCCGCGAGCCGGAACGACTGGCTGCGCGACGCCTCGTCGCCGCCGGACGAGATCGCCCTGGTCAGCAACGGGATCGCGGTCCGCGCGTACTTCACGTCGCACGTCCGGGCGAGTTCGGTGTGGACCATGCCGCCGATCGACACCAGGTCGGCCAGGTCGAAGAAGCGCGCCCACGGCGGTGCGTCCTCGCTCTCGGCGCGTTCGAACTCCTCCTCCGCCCGCGCGAACTGGCGCAACGCCTGCTTCTCGGCGCCCATCTTCGCGAACGCCCACGCCTCGTTGGCGTGCAGGATCGACACGGCCAATGTGGAGCCACTGGCCTGCGCGATGGGGAGTCCGCGCTGGAACGACGCCAACGCGTCCTCGGCGAGCTCGTAGTGCAGATGCACGCGGCCCATCCGGTAGTGGATGTTGGCCTCCAACGCACTGTTGCCCGACGCACGCGCGAGGTCCATCGCACGGCCGAAGTGCAGGTGCGCCGACTCCAGCAGTCCCATGTCGAACGACGCCCAACCGGCCAGGTTGTGCAGGTCCGCGATGGCCACCTGAAGCCGTTGCAGGACGCGTCCCGACGAGCCGGCGTCGAGCAGGGGGTTCGCCCAGTTCAACAACGCGACGCAGGCGTCCCGGCAGGCGCCTCCGCCGTATTCGGAATCGAGCGCCCGGAGAGCGCTCGTCAGCGTTTCCACGTGCCGCACGTCTGTTTTGTCCACGCGAGCTGGAAATGCATCGCCGTTGAACATTTGTCGGTCCTCCTGACGTGCGCCGGACACCCGCTGTACGGGGTACCCGTTACACACCGCCGGTACTCACCGCGCCGCCGTCACCATCCCGCTGTTCGGCCTGGTCGGGAAGGGTCTTTGGACTCTCCCGGGGCACGTAGGCGCGCCCACCACAACGCCGTGGTGGTCGCGCTTACGATTCTGGACGAACAGCGTGATCGGAAAGGGGCCATCGAGGTGTCAGCGCAGAGGAACTGAATCAATTTCCAGTGATGACTCCTCACCGGAACGGCCGATCAAGTCACTCTTCCAGGCTCACCACCTGAGCGGGACACCTGTCGACCGCGTCACGAACCCCCGGCAGCAGGTCAGCGGGCGGTTCCGCGATCACGACGAAACCCAGCCCGTCGTCGTCGGACTGGTCGAACACGTCCGGTGCGGCGAGCACGCACTGGCCCGATCCGATGCACCGCGTCTGGTCTATCCGGACCGTCATAGGTTCACCACACCACCGGAATCGCCGACGCGCCGTAGGTGATCATGTCCTCGCGGAACGACATCTCCGTGACTGGAACAGCGGGCCGGATGTTCGGGAACCTGCGGAACAGCGACTGCAACAGGATCTGCAGCTCCGCGCGCGCCAGGTTCGCGCCGAGGCACTGGTGCGGGCCGAAGCCGAAACCGAGGTGCGACACGGCCTTGCGCTCGAGGTCGAGCTCACCGGCCCGCGGGCACAGTTCCTCGTCCAGGTTGGCGTGCAGCGAGATCACGGCCCACTCGCCCGCCTTGATCGTCACGCCGTCGACCTCGACGTCCTCGATCGCCTTGCGCTGGATCCCGGCGCCGCTGAGCCGTCCGATCGTGTACCGCATCAGCTCCTCGACGATCACGTCGGCGCGGCTCGGGTCGCGCTTCAGGATCTCCAGCTGGTCCGGACGCTCGAACAGGGTGAGCGTGAAGAGGCCGAAGAAGTTCGACGTCGTCTCGTGGCCGGCCACGAGCAGGCCGATGGCGAGCATCATCAGCTCGTCCATGTCGAAGTCGGTCTCGTTGACCATCAGGCCGATCATGTCGCCGGTGTCGCCGGACGCCTTCTTCTCCGCGACGACCTTGCCGATCACCGCGCCGAGCTCGGCGGCCTTCGCCTCGTACTCGTCCTTGGAGCCGTTCTTGCCGAGCAGCTCCTTGGCGGTGGCCTGGAACAGCGCCTGGTACTCGTGCGGCACGCCCAGCAGCTCGGCGATCACCAGCGACGGCACCGGCAGGCACACCGACGACACCAGGTCGGCGGGCGCTCCCTTGCGCTCCATCTCGTCGAGGTGCTCGTCGACGATCTTCTGGATGAGCGGCCGCATCTCGGCCATGCGCTTGACCATGAAGCCGCGCGACAGCGGGCGGCGCAGGCGCAGGTGCTCCTCGCCGTCCATCGCGTTCATGTTGCCGGGCACCGAGTCGTCGATGACCGTCTCGCCCTCGGTGCGCATCGTGGGGGCGCCGTCGCGGCTCGCGCTGAACCTCTTGTCCGACAGCACCTGACGCACGCCGGCGTAGCTGCTGATCACCCAGCCCTCGACGCCGTTGGGCCAGATCATCTTCACCGGGCCATCGCTGATGGCCTCCTCGAACCCGGCGGGCGCACCGAGCGGATGTGTGCGGTTCTCGTGGGGCACCGGGCAGACGGCAGCTTCAGTCACGGGAGCACTCCTCAATAGAACAAAACTGTTCTTTTGAAACCATGACCGAACGTAGCGAAGAAACTACGATCTGACGAGTTATTTGGTCCGAAAGGTCCCGATCAGCGGTCTCAACACCCCGTCGACGATGCTGTCGATGACGCCCTGCTCGTCCGATCGAAGGACGAAAGTCGAGATCAGCGCGGTGATGAGGACGTCGGCGTTCAGCTCGTCCGGCAGCTCGCCGCGCTTCTTGGCCCTGTCGACCGCGGTGCGCAGGTGCTCGGTGTAGGCGCGGTCGATGTGCTCCTCACGCAGGCAGGCGAGGTCGGCGTCCACCCGGCTGCCCTCGATCAGTCCGAGGAAGATCCCCGCCGTGTCGAACGGCGACGGCTCACTCCACGCCCGCATGATCACCCGGACGTCTTCGGCGAACGTGCCCTCGTCCGGTTGCGGAAGCTCGGGCAGGTTGGCTTTCAACGCGTCGGTGATCAGCCGCGCCTTGGACGGCCAGCGCTGGTAGAGGCTGGCTTTGCTCGCTCTCGCCCTGGCCGCGACGAGGTCCATGTTGAACCTCGCGTAGCCGACCTCGGCCAGCACGTGGAGCACGGCGGCGAAGACCTCCTGCTGACGCGCAGGCGTGTCCAAGGGGGTGCGACCCACCGTGCTCCTTCACGTGCTGTGGCTCAGGTGACGTGCACCGTACCGCCGGGCGCATCGGTGAGCAGACCCGTCCGCCGCACCGACATCCACCGCAGCTGCGTGCCGTGCGCCGCCGTGATCAGCGACTGGATCACCACGGCGTACATCAGCTGCCTGTAGACAATCTGCTGCAAGGGGTATGCCCACAACGGCTTGAGCGACTCGCCGTCCAACCGAAGCGCATATCCGGCACTGACTGTCTGCAGTAGAAGGAATACCGTCCACACGATCAGCGCGAGCGGCGCGTCTGCCACCAGAAAACCGTATACAACATACAGATCCATGACCGGTGCGAGCACCGGCAGCAGCAGGTGGAACGCCAGCAGGTAGAGGATCCCGAACCGCCCCATCGGCCCGTTCTCCAGCAGTGCGCCACGGTGTTTCCACATGGCTTGGAAAGTGCCGTACGACCAGCGGTAACGCTGCCGGAACAGCCCGCGAACCGTGCTCGGCGCCTCGGTCCACGCCTTCGCCTGCTGTCTGTATGCAACGCGCCATCCGGCGCGCGTGACCGCCATCGTGAGGTCGGTGTCCTCGGCGAGCGTGTCGTCGCTGACGCCGCCGACGTCGGTCAGCGCGGCCTTGCGGAACGCCCCGACCGCGCCCGGCACCGTCGGGATGCAGCGCAGCGCGTGCAGGATCTGCCGGTCCAGGTTCGACCCGGCGCAGTACTCCAGGTGCTGCCAGCGCCCGAGCAGGCCGCGCCGGTTGCCGACCTTGGCGTTGCCCGACACCGCGCCGACACCGGCGTCCGCGAACGGCTGCACGAGCTCGCCGATCGTGTCCGGCTCGAAGATCGTGTCGCCGTCGAGCAGCACCAGGACGTCGTACTTGGCCGCGCGGACTCCGGTGTTCAGCGCGGCCGGTTTGCCCTGGTTCGCCTGCCGGATCACCGTGACGCCGGGCAGGCCGAGCTCCTCCGCGCGGTCCGCGGTGCCGTCGGTCGAGCCGTCGTCGACCACGATCACCTCGACGTCGGCGCAGTGGTTGTTGGCGGCGATGGACCGCACCGTCGCCGCGATGTTCACGGCCTCGTTGTACGCCGGGATGACCACCGAGACCGGCGGCGCGAACCACGGCGGCGGCTCCAACGAGCCCTCACGACGCAGACGACGGTCCGTGTGCGCGAGGCCGAGCTGCATCAACGTGCGCAGCAGACCCAGCAGCGCGGCGACCGCGATCGCCGTGCCGACCAGCCACAGCACGACGCCGCCGTTGCGCTGCGACCACGAGGTGACCGCGCCGGTGAAGCGTTCGGGCGCGGTGGCCTCGACCGGGCGGTCGTCGGTGACCGTCACGAACCGGTAGCCGGGCGTGCGCACCAGCTCACGGGTGATGTCGGCGCCGATGCTGCCGTCGTCGTGCAGCCGGACGACTCCCCTGCCGTCCTTCAGCGACATCCGCACCAGCGTGCCGATGTCCTGGTAGTCGCGGTCACCGCTGTCGACCTCGACGGGCGCGCCGACGAGCCGCGTGTGCGTGCCGAGCACGTCCGCCAGCGCGGCCTGCGCGAACGCGAGGTTCAGCGGGTTGTCCAGGTCGCCCTCGACGCGGAAGCCGTCCAGGCCGATCTGGTGACCCTCGTCGGCGATGCGCCTCGTCACGTCGGGGTTGCGGGTGACCTGCGTGCCGGTGACGTAGAACGTCGCCTTGACGCCGGACTCCCGCAACGCCGTCAGCAGGCGCGGTGTCCACTTCGGATCCGGGCCGCCGTGGAACGCCAGCGCGAGCGTGCGTTCCGGCAGCTCCCGGTGTTCACGGGCGTGCTGCACCGGCTCGGGCTTGATCGCCGTGTACGCGTGGAAGGACACCACGCTCATCAGCACGAGCAGCCCGAGCAGGATCGAGATCCAGTGCAGCCGTGGTGGCCGCCTCACCACATTTCCAGTAGCGTGCCGCCGATCACAGCGGCGAACACGATCAGTCCACTCGCGACGGTCAGGCTGACCAGCCGCGCCAGCACACGTCTACTGCCGCGCGCGTCGACGAAGATCTGCATTCCTTCTTCCCCCCAGTACCAAGCGGACGACCACGACCACCAAGGCCGCGCCGACCGACGCCGCGAGCCACGGGAACCCGTTGACGAACCACGGGACCGCGTCCGCGGCGAACTCCTTGCCGCTCCCCCAAAAAGACCGCACCTGCGTCTGACGCCGCCAGGCCGCGTTGCCCACCGCGAGGACCAGGAACATCAGAGGTGGCGCCGGTGCCACCGTCCACAACCCCACGCGGCGCACGAGTGCCGAAGCGAGCACAGCACCCGTCACCAACCAGACGCCGAAGGGCCAGCCGAGGTTGTCCCCGTCCACCCAGATTCCGGCCTGCGTGAAGACCGCCAGCACCGCGAGCGCCGCCAGACTCGGCAGCTTTACCCCCATGACCACCTAGAATAGCGGCGGGGGTGTCTTTTTCATGCAATCACGTGGCCGCTATCACCGCACGGTCCTGCTCGTACTCGTGCGCACGGTGTGGATCGCCGTGTGCGCCGCCGTTCTCGTCGTGTCCGGCATCGCGTGGTCCACGGTGTCCACGATCTCCAACGGCGTCGAGCGCTCGTTCGCGATCCCGGAGGACGCGCCGCGCTCGTCGTCCGGCCGCAACATCCTGATCATGGGCCTCACCACGAGGCTCGACCTGCACGGCGAACCGCTGCCGGACGACGTGCTGCGGCGCATGCAGGCGGGCGAGAGCGACCGCGGCGGCTACAACGCGAACACGCTGATCCTGTTGCACATCCCGGCTTCCGGGCCGGCGATCGCGATGTCCGTGCCGCGCGACAACCTCGTGCCGCTGTCGTCCGGCGGCGAGGGCAAGATCAAAGAAGCCTACGGCCGGGCCAAGGTCGCCGAGGAGGAACGGCTGCAGGCGGCCGGGCAGCACGACAAGCGGACGCTCGAACGCGCCGGGCGGGAAGCGGGCCGCCGCGCGCAGGTGCAGACGGTGGCGACGTTCCTGAACCAGCCGATCGACCACCTCGTCGAGATCTCGTTGATCGGCTTCTTCCACATCGCCGAGGGCCTCGGCGGCGTGGACGTGTGCCTGAAGAACGCGACGAAGGATCCGTTGTCCGGCGCGGACTTCCCGGCCGGCAGGCAGCACCTCGACGCCGGTCAGTCGCTCTCGTTCGTGCGGCAGCGGCACGGCCTGCCCAACGGCGACCTCGACCGCACGAAGCGGCAACAGGCGTTCCTGAGCGCCGTCGCGCGCCGGTTGAAGGGCGCGGACGTCTCGGCGATGCAGGCGATGATCGACATGGCGAAGCAGGACGTCGTGCTGGACTCCCGGTTCGACCTCGCCGACTTCGCCCGCAACGTGCCGACCGAGGTGCGGTTCGAGACGCTGCCGGTCGAAGGTGGCGCGAGGGTCGACGGCCTCGACGTGAACAAGGTCGACCCGGAGAAGGTGCGCAAGAAGGTCACCGAGCTGGCGAAGGAGCCGCCGCCTCCTCCATCCAACGACGGCATCCCGTGCATCGACTAGTTGCGGCGCTCGGTGACCCAGGTGGCGATCTGCGCGCGTGAGGTGAAGCCGAGCTTCTGCAGGATCCGCTCCACGTGTCCCTCGGCGGTGCGCCGCGCGATCACCAGCCGCGCGGCGATCTCCTTGTTCGTCATGCCCCCGGCGATCAGGTCTGCCACCTGCGCCTCGCGCTTGGTCAGCGGCGTGGCCGTGACGGTCACCGGCTCCGGCTGCTGCTCTTCTCCGATCGCGAACGAGATGGCGTCGTCGAGCTCGAGGTCGAGGCCCTTGCGGAACATCGCGCGGAACTCCTGCTCACCCAGCGCGGCGATGGTCGCGGACTCGCATTCGCCGTGCGGGGCGCCGAAGTAGCGAGACCCGAACATGGGGTAGCCGACCGACTGCCAGATCTCGTTGGTGGCGCCCAGCAACGTCGCCGCGCGCGCCGCGTTGCCCTGCGAGGCCGCGATCCACGCGAGCACCTCGATCGCGAGCACGATGCCGAGCAGGTCGTGGAACGTGCGCTTGATCCGCAGGCACTCGCGCCCGAGCTGGTCCGCCCGCGCGTAGTCGCCGCTGACCCACGCGCACAACGCCAGCACGTAGATCGCGTACGCCTGCGCCCACAGCTCGCCGTGCTTCTCGCCGACGGTCTTCGCCTCGACGCAGAGCCGTTCGGCGGCGGCGAAGTCGTGCCGGAACGTCGCGGAGATCGCGAGCTCGATGCCGGCGAGCATGGTGTGGCTGTTGACCGTGCCCTGGTCGCGGTAGAGGTTCATGGCCTCCTCGAACAGCGCGTCGGCGAGGTCGAGGTCGTCGCCGATCAGGTGCGTGCAGGCGAGGCGGTGCGTCGAGTACGCGAGCGCGGGCCCGTCGCCCGACTCGACCGCGTACTTGCGGCACTCCTCGAGCATCCGGGTGGAGGCCGGGATGTCCCCCTGCAGGGTCGCCACGTAGCCGTTGACCCACAGTGCTTTCGCACGCAATGCACCCTCTATCGGGCGGGCGAGGGCGCGGTCGAGCCAGTGGCGGCCCTCGCCGAGCATGCCGCAGCAGGCCCAGTAGAACCACAACGTGCTCGCGAGGTGCACGCAGTGGTCGCCCTCCTCGTCGAACGAGAAGTCCAGCGCTGACCGGAGATTCGCGTGTTCCAGGCGGGTGCGCGAGAAGATCTGCGGCTGGGCAGGGCCGAACCACTCCTTCTCCCGGCGCTCCGCCCACTCGATGAAGTGGTCGCGGTGCCGTTCCCGCAGCACCTGTTCCCTGCCCGCGCCGCGCAGTTTCTCCAGGCCGTACTGGCGCAACGGTTCCAGCAACCGGAAGCGCAGGCCGGCCGGGTGCTGCTCGGCGATCACGACCGACTTGTCCACCAAGCCGGTGAGCGAGTGCATGACGTCTTCCACCGCCACGCTGTCGCCGGAGCAGACCCGTTCGGCGGCGTCCAGGTCGAACGTGCCGGAGAAGACCGACGCGCGTGCCCACAGGATCTGCTCGGAGCGCGTGCACAGGTGGAAGCTCCAGTCCACCGCGGCGAGCAACGTCTGGTGGCGCGGGTCGCCGCCGCGCTTGCCGTCCGCGAGCACCCGGAACGTGTCGTCCAATCTGGACAGCAGGTGGTCGAGCGAGAGCACCCGCAGGCGCACCGCGGCCAGCTCGATCGCCAGCGGGATGCCGCCCAGCAGCGTGCAGATCTGGGTGACCTTGTCGTGGTTGTGCGATCCGATCACGAACCCCGGCTCGACGGCGGCAGCCCGTTCCGCGAACAACGCCAGCGCGGGATCCTGCGGCAGCGGTGCGACCTGCCAGAGGTGTTCGCCGTCGACGCCGAGCCGTTCGCGGCTGGTGATCAGCACGCGCAGGCCGGGCACGCCGCGCAGCAACGCGTCCACGAGAGCGGCGGTGGCCTCGACGACGTGCTCGCAGTTGTCCAGCACCATGAGCACCTGCCGGTCGCGCAGGTGCTCCACCAGAACCGTGCGGTGCTGGCGGACCGTGTCGTCGTGGATGCCCAGCTGCTCCAGGACCGTGTGCACGACCAGTTCCGGGTCGGTGACCCCACCCAGTTCGACGAACCACACACCATCGCGGAAGGCCCTGGACGTCTCGGTGGCGGCCCGCAGCGCCAGCCGGGTCTTGCCGACACCACCGACACCCGTAAGGGTGACGAGCCGGGACTCGGCCAGAAGTCTTCTCACCTCGGTCACGTCGGTCCTGCGGCCGACGAAACTAGTTGTGTCAGCAGGCAAATTGCCTTTGCGACCTGGGGAAAGCGAACCGCCCACAGCGGCACCCTAGGTCGGTGCGATCTCCTGCTGCAACGCGGTCCCCCGTAGGCACCAACGCCGAAACACGGGTAGTTACCCCCTAGGGCTCCTGTTGTGACGCGGCCAGGGTTGGAAGCTGGGTGACGCCTGCGGGAGGGGACGGATCATGGCCGGTGACAACCTCGAGGTGGACATCCGCGAGCAGAACGGCGTGCTCGTCGTCCGGTTCAGCGGCCGCCTCGACTGGTCCACGTACATGCGGGTGCAGGACGTGCTGCTCGACTGCGCCACGAAGGAGCTCGTCGGCGTGGTGGTGGAGCTCGACGGCCTGGTCGCCGAGTCGCCCGCGCTGCTCGTGGTGTTCGACGTGGTGTGGCTGTCCGCGGCGCGCTGGCCGGGCATCTCGCTGAGCCTCGTCGTCAGTGATCACCAGCTGCTGGCCACGCTGGGCGCGCGCGGTCTGCCCCGGCACATCCCCCTGCACTCGACGACTCAGGCCGCACTCGCCGCGGTGGTGCGGCAACGGCACGAGGACCGGGTGGACGCGGCGCTGCCCACGTGCCGATGCCTGCCGCACGTGGCGGAGCGGATCACCGAGCGCGCCTGCGAACGGTGGGGTGTGCAGTCGTTGCTCGACGTCGCGCCGCAGGTGGCCGTGGAGCTCGTCTCGCACATCGAGGACGACGACAGCCCGTTGGCGCTGCTGCTGCGGATGCGTGGCGACAAGATGTCCGTTGCCGTGCGCACGACCTCACGGCTGGACCTCAGGCAGTGGAACATCATGCGGCGCAACGTCGCGTCCATCGCCGTCTGCAACTTCAGCATGGGCGAGACGCCGGCCGGTGGTGGGCGGCACGTCATCTGGGCGTTGCTCGACGTGCCGGAGGACAGCCAACGGCCCCCGAGCTACCTCCCGGAGGCCGCCGTCTTCACCCACCAGGCTTAACGCTTCCGGGTCGTCCTACAGGGCGTGTGCCGCCGCAATGCTCGTGCGGCAAGCCCTCACGACCTGACGGTTCGCTGCGGTGTCCGGGGTGCCCGTTCCGCACGTCGGACAGAAAAGGCGTGCGGTCGTCTCGTCGACGACGACGTCGAGAGGTCTGCCGCACGGGCGGCACCAGCGATGGCCGGTGACGGGGATGACGTGGTCCGGCGATGCGACGCACTGGTGCAACCAGCAACGATGCAGGCCGCACGTCACTCGGGCGTGGGGATCGAGACCGAGCTCCTCGGCCAGGTCCTCCGCGCTGAGGACCGCGCTGAGAGTCGAGTCCTCGGCTTCGAAGGAGGTCACCAGCCGCAGGTGGGCGCGTCGCCTCATGGGGACAACCTTGCTCTGTCGGCGGAATCAGGTATACCCGCATTAATACCTGTTTAATCGCCGCTTGCGCCGAATTCCATACGGCGTAGAACCCTCTTCTCACCCGTCCGTGAGCGCCCTACGCTCAGGTTCGGACCGCGCGGCGCAGAGGTATTCCACATGGCAGATCCTGCGTACTTCCCTCCCCCGCACTCCGCCCGCATCAGCATGAGCGATGTGGAACAGCTGGAGTCGCAGACGCATTCGCTTCGTTCGGTCGACTACCAGTACGGCGGTGGATCGTGCCGCGACGCCGTCGTCGTGCGGATCTACTGGGCACAGCAGCTGCTCGCGGCTTCCGCGTCGGAGGTCGTGCGCAATCGTCTACTGTCTGCAGTCGCCGATCTGCACAACCTCGCCGGGTGGACGTCGTTCGACAGCGGGCAGGTCGGAGCCGCGTACCACCACTTCGATCGTGCGCTGGACTTCGCGCGTCACGACGAAGAGCTGACCACCAACATCGTGTACCGGCGTGGGCGCGTGCATCTGCATCACGGCGCACCGGGCGATGCGCTCGCTTACTTCCAGAGGGGTGCGTTCGCGCCGTTGGCGGCGAGCATCATGCACTCGAACGAGGCGTGGGCATACGCGCGTCAGGCCCGTTCGGCGGAAGCGTTGCGTGCACTGGGCAAGGCGAAGGACGCGTTCGCGCGCGCGGACCACGCCCACGTGCCGGACTGGGCCCGGTTCCACGACGAGACCGACCTGACGGCGATGATCGGCACCATCTACGCCGAGCTCGGGGACACCCGGCACGCGATTCCGGCGTTGTCGGAGGCGATCGAGCGGTTCGGGCCGGCGATGGCGCGCAGCTGGACGTTCTGCCTGATCGCGCTGGCGTCGTGCCACTTCCTCGACGGGGACGACGACCAGGGGCAGACCATCGGGATGCAGGCCGTGAGCGCGGCGGAGGGGTTGCGGTCCGAGCGGGTGTGGGACCGGATGCGGCCGATGGTGCAGGCCGCGGCGTCACGCGGGGTCTCGCTGCGGTAGCGATCCCGGGGAGTCTTTGCACAACCCGAACATTCGGCGGACTGTCTTCTGATGGTGCTCGGTCATCGTTCTGTGCCATGAACATTTCGCGAATCGGTGGGCTCGTGGCGGGGATGCTGCTGTTGGGCGCTGGGACCGCGTCCGCGCAGGAACCGATCACGATCAGCCCCGAGAAGGTGCAGCAGATCTGCTCGAACCGGGTCCCGCGGGTCGAGTCCCGGGTGAAGGCGCTGACCGACCGCATCAACGGCACGCCGGAAACACTGGGCTCGAAGAAGTGGATCGAGCAGAAGGCCGCGGACGCGCGCAAGGCCGGCAACACGGCCCGCGCGGACGTCCTCGACGCTCGTCTGAAGCTGCGGGACGCGCAGTTGGTGAAGTTGTCGAAGGCGGGCGAGCGCATCGCCAAGTTCAAGTCCGAGCATTGCGGGTCCAAGTGAGGTGGGTAGCGGTCCTGGCTTTGCTGCTCTCGCTGACGGCGTGCCGGGGTGAGGCGCCGGTGTCGGACCTCGATGATGTGGAATCAACGCTGAACAGCATCGAGTCGGACATCAACCAGCCGGGGTGAACGCGTGGAACGTGGCCTGGTGCTCGTCGTGGAGGACGAACCGGCGATCGCCGAGCTAGTCGCGCTCTACCTGAGGCGCGACGGGTTCGGCGTGCGGGTCGAGTCCTCGGGGGACGCGGCACTGGCCGCGGTCCGTTCGTTGTCGCCCGTCGCCGTCGTGCTGGACGTCGGGCTGCCGGGCAAGAACGGCATCGAGGTCTGCCGCGAGATGCGTGCCGCGGGCGACTGGACCCCTGTGCTGTTCGTGACCGCGCGCGACGACGAGGTGGACCGGTTGCTGGGCCTGGAGCTCGGCGCCGACGACTACATCACCAAGCCGTTCAGTCCGCGCGAGCTGGCACTACGGGTGCGCACGGTGCTGCGGCGCACTTCCGGTGGCGTGTCCGACGTTCTGCAGGTGGGGTCAGTGCGTCTGGACATCGGCGAACGGCGTGCGTTCGCGGGTTCCGACGAGGTCTCCTTGACTTCGACGGAGTTCGGGTTGCTCGCGTACCTGATGAAGAACCCGCGTCAGGTGTTCTCGCGCGAGCAGCTGCTGAGCGCGGTGTGGGGGTACGCGTCCGTCGCCGGCACTCGCACGGTCGACGTCCACATCGCCCAGCTGCGCGCGAAGTTCGGTTCGTCGAGTCCTATTAGGACAGTACGCGGCGTCGGCTACTCGGCGGACGCGTCATGAACCTCGGTGCCCGCATCGCGTTGGTGTGTCTGGGAGTCGCGTTCGTCGCGGTGCTGATCGCGGGCATCGTGTCGATCCGGCTCGTGCTGTCGACCTCGCAGCAGGTGAGCCGGGACTTCCTGCGGTCCCAGGCCGACGTGGTGTCCGGCCAGGTCTCGAACAACCGCATCGAGCAACTGCTGGAGGGCCAGGGCATCGCGATCGTCCGCATCACTCCCGCCGGCGAGGTGAACGGCTCCGACAAGGCAGCCGTCCGCGCGGCCCGCGAGGTGCACGTCGAGAACGTGCTGAGCGGCCCATCGGTGTCGGGCGTGAGCGGCCGTCTGAACGTGGAGGCGCGCGCGTCCGGCGCCGGCGGCTTCGCGCTCGTGCAGGAGACCTCCGCCACCGGTACGTACCGCAAACTGGTCCGCAACATCCTGTTCGCCCTGGGCATCGGCCTGGCCGTGGCCTGCCTGGCGGGCCTGGCCGTCGGCTCGTTCCTGGCCCGCCCGCTGAAACGCGTCGCCTCCGTGGCCCACTCGATGAGCACGGGCCGTCGTGATCTCCGCGTCCCGGTCGTCGGCACCGTGGAGCTGGCCGAGGTGGCCACGTCGGTGAATGCGTTGGCGGATGCCTTGCAGCACAGCGAATCCCGGCAACGCGACTTCCTGCTCTCCGTCTCGCACGAGCTCCGCACGCCGTTGACCGCCGTGACGGGTTTCGCGGAATCCCTGGCAGACGGCGTGGTGACGGGCTCGCAGGTGGCGCCGGTGGGCACGGTGATCCTCGACGAGGCACGAAGGCTGGACCGCCTCGTCACCGACCTGCTGGACCTGGCCCGCCTGGGCGCCGACGACTTCCGCCTGGACCTGGCCTCCGTGGCCCTGGAACCGGTGGTCCGCTCGGCCGCCGAGGTTTGGCACGCGCGCTGCAACGCCCGCGGGGTGACTTTCTCGTTGTCCGTCACCGAGTCCCCGGTGGTCTGGTCGGACGCCCGCCGCCTGCGCCAGGTCATCGACGGCCTGCTGGAGAACGCCCTGCGCGTCACCCCGGCCGGCCGCCCCGTGGTGCTCGCCCTGTCCTCCGTGCTGGAGGTGCGCGACGGTGGGCCTGGGCTGGCACCCGAGGACTACGCCGTGGCGTTCGACCGCGGTGTGCTGCACGCGCGGTATCAGGAGTCGCGGCCGGTCGGCACTGGTGTGGGGCTCGCGCTGGTGCACGGGCTGGTGACGCGGATGGGCGGCACGATCACGGCTGGTCCGGCGCCTGAGGGTGGGGCGGCTTTCACCGTCACGTTCCCGCAGGCGTCAGACGCCACCCAGCAACTTCGACGGATGGACAATCCGGCTGGATGACGGCACCTTCTCACCGTCCTGCGCAGCCGCGGCTCTGTTCCAGACGTCCAGGACCGCTCCGTAGAGGTCGTCGAGGTGCACACCCGTTCGTGCACCCAGCGAGCGGCTCGTCCTCCAGTTGACGTCCCGCCACGTGCCGTACGACGTCCGGCGCGAGGCATTGGCCAACGGCTCCAGCGCTTCCTGCAGCCGGTGCTCGAGCCCTTCCCCGACCGCCTTGTGGCCGAAGGCATCGACGACATCGGCAGCTTCGGGAAGCTCCGACCACGACACCACGACGACGTGGTGCCAGATCTCGGGCGGATAGGTGTTCGCGAGGTGGTGGCTCTCGCCGATCACCAGGTCCTTGAGCCTGCGCTCGGCCTCCAGCGTCTGGCCGACGTACAGCAGTCCCCACTGCAGCCAAACCCCGTAGACCGCAGGACCTCTCAGGCCCTCGACGAGCTTGCCCGCGAGCAGATGCGCGAACTTGTACCGGTGCTCCCGCCACGCGAGCGACGTCGCCTTGGTCGCCGCGACGTCGCGCATCGCGTGCCACCAGCGGTCGAAGGCGACGTCGGGTACTCCGGGGTCCATCCGGCCAATCTAGCGATCACTCACTTGGACTGAGGCAGCTTGACCTTCTTCTTCGCGCCGGGCGACGACGGCGGCGGCACCACGGGCCCGATGTCCCCGTCCGGCGCCACGTCCAGGTCCACGATCACCGGCGCGTGGTCGCTCGGCCCGGTCCCCTTGCGCGCGTGCCGGTCCACCCAAGCCGCGGCAACCCGAGGCGCGACGGACGACGAGGCCAGGACGAGGTCGATGCGCATGCCCAGATCGCGGTGGAACATGCCGGCCCGGTAGTCCCAGTAGCTGAAGACGCGCTCGGTGGGCCACCGGTCCCGCACCACGTCGTGGAACCCGAGCGCCTGGATCGCTTGGAGAGCGGCGCGTTCCGGCTCGGTCACGTGCGTCTGCCCGATGTAGGCCTCGGGATCGAAGACGTCGGCGTCGGTGGGTGCGATGTTGATGTCGCCGCACACCAGGGCGTCCTCGGGCCCGGCCGCCAGGACGTCGCGCAGGGCCGCGAGCCATTCCAGCTTGTACTTGTAGTGGTCCGACTCGGGTTCACGGCCGTTGGGGACGTACAGCGAGTGCACGCGCACACCACCACACGTGGCAGCGACGGCGCGTGCCTCGATGTGCGGGAAGCCAGGGGCGCCGGCCACTCCGACCTCGACGTCCACCAAGCCCACGCGGGACAGCAGCGCCACGCCGTTCCACTGCGGCTCGCCGAACAGGGCGACCTCGTAGCCGCGGGAAGACAGTTCGGAGCCGAGCAGCGCGGTGAAGGCGTCGTCGGCCAGCTTGGTCTCCTGCAGGCACACCACGTCCGGCAGCCGCTGGTCCAGCCAGGGCAGGAGCCGGGGCACGCGCTGCTTGACCGAATTCACGTTCCACGTCGCCACTCGCACGCCGTCAACCGTAGTCAACGACGCTCAAGCGCGCATCGAACAGAGAAACGCCTCCCGCCGCAGAGGGCGGGAGGCGTCACCAGAGAGAACTCAGCCGACCAGGTTGACGGTCCAGCGCTGGTTGGAGCCACCGTTGCCGGGGTGCACCACGGTGACCGAGCCGTTCTCGGTCCTTCCGAGGTAGACGTCGACGAAGTTCTGCGTCAGCACGCTGAACATCCCGACCGTGCCGTTGTCGCCGAGCGAGAACGCGAACTGCTGGTTGCCGCTGAGGTGACACGTGTACTGGATCAGCGAGGCGACCTGCTCGACCGAGCCGCCCTGGAGGTCGAGGCACTTGCCGGACATCCGGTTCTTCAGGGCGTACTTCTTGTCACCCAACGGGATCAGCTCCCACAACAGCTTCGGCCCTCGCACGCAGTCCCAGATCTCAGTGCCGGCCCCGTCCGCGAGAGCACCCTGGCCGGGAACGTCCCACAGGCCCGCGACCTGCAGGCAGCGCTGCGACTGCACGCCCTTGATCTCGACGATGCCCGGCGTCATCTCCACGGTCCACGAGACGTGGCTCGGGTCGATGATGCGCCACTGCTGGTCGATCGAGTTCGTGTTGGTGTACTGCACGACGAGCGTCGCGTTCGCACGGCCGTTGTCCGCGGCGGAGGCGAACATGCCGGTGTGCACGTTGCGCAGCTGGAACGTGCCGTTGGCGTTCTCCAGGAACTCCCAGTACTGCGTGGGCGAACCCTCGTTGCAGGAGTTCTGCACGACCAGGTTGCCGCTCACGTCCATGCACTTCTTGGAGCCCAGGTTGAACATCATGTACTTGTCGCCGCGCTTGACGAGCTCCCACACCTGCTTCGGGCCGCGCAGGCAGTCCCACAGCTCGGTGGCGGCGCCGTCGGCGTTCGCGCCCTGGTTGGGGGTGTCCCACAGGCCCGCGACCTGCAGGCACCGGCCGGACGCGCTGCCCTGGAGCTCGATCACGCGCTTGTCGGCGGGCTTGATCAGGTCGAGCTTCGCGGCCTCGTGCTGGCCGGTGAGCAGGAACGCGTTCTGCTGCGCGGTGGTGCCGTCGTACGCCCTCTGCGCGGCGGCGGCGAGGTTCGGCAGGTAGCCGTCGCGCAGGGCCCGGTCGAGGATCTCCTTGACCTGGCGCTTGGTCTCGATCGCGTCGAGGCGGTCCTGCTCGTCGCGGTCGGCCTGACGCGCGGTGTGGACGCCGGTGAAGATGAACGTCTTGTACGTCGCGGCGTCCCGCGAGTCGAACGCGGCCTGCGCGGCGGCCTTCGTCTTCGGCAGGGCCGTCGCGCGCTTGATGATCTCGTAGATGAAGTCGCGGTCGTTCATGACGATCAGGTCCGGCGTGGCGACCGCGTTCGCGACGGCCTCCCAGGCCTTCTCGCGCGCCAGCTTGTTCTGCTCGCGCTCGATGCGCTCGCGCTCCTCGCGTTCCTTCTCCTCGAGCTCACGCTGCTTGTCCGCGGCGGAGGCGGTGAAGATGCCGCTGATCACGAACGTCTGGCGCTGCTCGTCGGTGGCCGTTGTCTTGATCACCGCGGCGGCGGCCTTCTTGACGTCGCTGCCTTCCTTGGCGCGCTCCCAGATGCCGATCACGAAGTTCTGCACCGAACCCTCGAGCAGGGCCTGCGGCACGTCGATCCAGTTGATCTCGGCGGCGGCGCGCTTGCGCTCCTTGATCCGCTGCGCCTTCTTCATCTCCTCCAGCATCTGGCGGTCGCGCGCCTCGAAGATGCCGGTCTCGATGAACTGCTTGCACGCCAGCTCTTCCGGCGCGAAGTACGCCGTGAGCGCCGCGTCCTTGATCTCACCCTCCGGCGAGCGACTCCACAGCATCTGGACGAAGACCTTGTCGGTCATCTCCAGCATCTCGGGGGTCGCGACGATGCCGATCACGCGGGCGGCGTTGATCTTCGCCTCTTCGCTCGTCTGCGGCGGCGCGGCGGCCGGTGCCTGAGCGGACGTTCCGGTGGGCGGCGCCGGTTCCGGGGCGGCGAGGGCGGGGCCGGAGTTGACCACTCCGGCGAACACGGTCACCACACCGAGCGCGGCGATTCCGCGCACGCAGCGGCTGACCAGACTGGATCTGGACACGGTTTTGCTTACCCCCAGGACAGTTGTGCGGCACGGATCGAAATGCGAACGCCCCCAGGCAGTCGCGTGCCGGGCGGGACCATCGCATGAGGACGGCCAAGTGCGCAAGCCGCAGTTGGCCGCCGTCGCGCGCCGCGTCGTGCTAAGAAGCTGCCGGGCAAACGTGCCCTGCCACATCATTCTGGGGGGATACATGGGGCGCAACGCGCTCATGCGCGCCTTCGTCACAACGGTCGCAGCGGCCGCGGCGTTCGCGCTCGCCGGTACTGCCAGTGCAGCAACGGACTCCGACGAACAGTCCAAAGTATACAGAGACAGGGTGCTGCGGATCGGCACCATCGACTCCCGGCCCGAGGTGCGCAGCGCCGCGTGGGCCGCGCTCACGAGCAGCCGCGGAACCGTTGCGGTCAAAGAGTTCCTGACGACCGGCGTCTACGCGGCCAGACAGAAGGCCGTCGACAACGCCAGGCGCAACAAGGACTACATCATCCGCGTGAACCGCAGTGCGGTGCCGAACAGCGCGGTCGCCAACTCCTCGTCCCGCATGCTCGACGCGTCCACCACGGACGAGCAGCGCGTGAAGTACGTCCAAACAGGACTCGCGGAGGCGCAGGAGCTCGACCGCGTCAACAACAACCGCGACCAGGAGAAGTTCGCCGAGCAGGCACAGGCCGACCGCGACTACGTGACGCAGCTCGCAGCGCACGACCCCGGCCCGCAGGTGCGTGACGCGGCGTCCCGCGCGGTGGCCGCGGGCACCGACTACGACATCGGCCTCTTCTTCAAGTACCACTGGGCAAGTGCGGCCGCGCTCGACCAGGAGGCGTTCCGCCGGTTCGTCGCGGACCAGGACGCGATCTGGCTGGTCCGGATCAACGTCCTGATCGAGGCGGCGCAGGCGGCGGAGAAGGCCGAGCGCGAGTCCAGCGGAGAGTTCGCCCGCAAGGCGCGGCTGGAGGCGATCGGCCACTGGCGCACCATCCAGACCGAGTCGAACGGTTCCTCGGTCAACTGGGAGGGCGAACGCGACAACGCGGACGCCCAGGCCACGTCGTGGGCCGCGATCGTCGCGCACGCCCGTGCGGCGGCGACCGGCCAGGACTGGGCGAGCGTCATCACGCGGGGCACCGACGCGGGCAAGGCGTGGTCCGACCACGCCGACTGGGCCGTTGCGCAGGCCAGTGCCTGGAAGAGCATCGCCGAACGAGCACGGGAAAGCGCCGAGGCGGCGGAGAACCGAGACCTGGGGGATCGGTAACACATGAGAATCGCACCATCGAGCGCCGCGGCACTGCGGCGCCGTTCCGTCCTGACCGTGATCTTCGCGGTCGTGCTGACGTTGCTGGGCGGCAACATCAACACCGCCTTCGCCGCGCCACCACAACCCGTTGCACAGCAAGCACAACAGCCGGTCACCGCGACCGCGTCCGATCCTGAGGAGGACGCGTTCAACCGCGAGCTCGTCCAGGAGATCGCACGCACCGACCCGGATCCCGAGGTTCGCGAAGCCGCCCAGGCCGCGCTGGACACCAACGACCCGGCACGCGTCCTGTGGTTCCTCGACCACGGCTACACAGAGGCGAAGGCCAAGGCGGCGGAACGCAAGCGCGCCGAGGCCGCCCGCAACCGCGAGCTCGTCACCGAGTGGGCCCGCTCCGGCACGCCGCACGTGAAGGCGGGTGCGCAGGCCGCGCTCGACTCGAACGACGACCGGCGCATCGCGGACTTCGTGGCCTACGGCAAGGAAATCGCCGAGCAGCAGGACCGCAAGGACGCCGAGGACGAGGCCGCCAAGCGGAAGCGGATCACCGACCGCGTGCGCGACATGATCGCGGCGGGCGGCCCCCAGGTGAAGCTCGAGGGTGAGCCGATCCTCGCCGGCGGTGACTTCGCGCGGATCGAGGAGTTCTACCTCACCGGGTACGCCGAGGCGAACCGTCGCGACCACGAGCTGCAGGCCGCGATCGAGAAGGCGTTGGCGGAACGCAACAAGGCCATCACCGACCTCACCGAGACGGCCCGCCGCGCCGAGAAGGCGGCGACCGCTCGGGCGAGCATCATGCGCGCCAACATCCGTGCGGTCCAGGCGCTCGACGACGCCGTCACGGCCATGCAGCTCGCCGCCAAGGCAGCCCGCCGGGCGGACCAGATCCTGCAGGAGGACAAGCCGGGCCGCAAGAACGGCCAGCGCGGTCGCGACGCGGATCTCGTTGCGCTGCAAGCAGAAGCAGGCCGCCACGCGGAACGTGCAGCGCGTGCGGCCGAGGACGCCCGCGGCACCGTGGCCTCCGCGACGAACGCCGCGGTCGAGCTGATCAACTCCGGCATGGCGCACGGCCTCGACTGGGCCAAGGTCACCATCGCGGTCGGCCACGCCACCGAGGCGGTCGCACTGGCCACCGAGACCGCGGGTCACGCCGTTACCGCGACACTGGCCGACAGCCGCGCGCTCGACGCCGACGCGAACGCCCAGGAGCACGCCGACAACGCGCGCAAGTGGCGCGAGGAGGCGCAACGCCAGGAGCAGAAGGCGAAGGAGCTCGCCGAGGCAGCGAAGCACCAGCTCGACATCGCGGTCGCGGCCCGCGACCGCGCGGCCGCGCAGAAGGCCGTCGCCGAGGACGCGGCCCGCAAGGCTGCGTCGCACGCGGCGAACGCCCGTTCGTACCGGGTGAACGCCCAGAACGCGGCCGCCAACGCCTTCGCCCGCAGCCAGGCGGCGGTCGAGGCGCAGGGCAACGCCGTGGAGGCGGCGGGCAAGGCGCAGGCGGCGGTGGACGCCGTGACCCGCACGGAGGAACGGCACCGCGCGGCGATCAAGCTCACCTCGATGCACGTCCGGTACGCGAACCAGCTGGAGAAGCACCTGAAGGAGGTCCGCGACAAGGCGATCGCGGAAGGCCGCAACGTCGACGAGGCGACCAGGGAGATCTCGGCGCAGGCCACCGCGGCCCGCAACGAGGCCAACGCGTCGCAGGGTTACGCGGACGAGGCGGGCAGGGCAGCCGCCGCGGCGGCCAACGAGGCACGTCTCGCGGCGGCCGAGGCTCAGCGCGCTCGCTCCGCGGCACTCAACGCGGACAAGGAGGCGGTCACCGCACGCCGGGCCGTCGACGAGGCCCGCAAGCTCGCGATCGAGGCGTCGTCCGCGGCGGCTGCCTCGAAGGCCGCTGCCGACGAGACCCGCACCGAGGCCGAGGCGTCGGTGCTGGAGAGCAACCAGGCCCAGTTCCAGGCGGTCATCACGGACCGGGCGGCCTCCGCGGCGGCCGCGTCCGCGACGATGATCATCGAACCGGCGGCACGGGTCGAGGACATCGCCCGCGCGTTCGCCGGCATCAACGCCGACGCGCGCCGTGCTCTGGAAGCGGCGGCCAAGGCGACGATCGTCGGTGAGGAACAGGCCCGTTCCGCCAGGGAGAAGGCAACGGAAGCGGAGCAGGCGGCCAACCGCGCCCGCGAGGCGGCCGAACGCGCCATCGGTGACGCGAAGATCGCCTTCGAGGCGGCCCAGCGCGCAGCGCAGTCGGCGGAGCAGGCGGCGAAGTACGTCGTCTCAGCCAACGACGCGGCGAACGCGGCAGCCGAGCACGCGGCCGGTGCGCACGCGGCGGCGAACCAGACCGCCCGTTCCGCGGCGGTCGCGAGCAGCGAGGCCGCGACAGCCAGTGAAGCCGCGTCGTGGGCCGCGAGCTCGGCGGCGACCGCGGGCCAGGCGGCGGCGTCGGCCGAACGCATCCAGGCGTGGGCGGTCAACGCCAGCAACGCGATCAAGGACATGATCACGGGCATCAACAACGTGCTCGACTCGATCCCGGACGCCAAGGCGCGCTGGGCCGAGGCGCAGCGCCTCGCCAAGGAAGAGGCACAGCGCAAGCAGGACGCGCTGAACAAGGAGTTCTGGGGCTACGCCAACGACGTCCTCAACTGCGCCCTCTGGTACCCCGGCGAGACCTGCCGCAACTTCGCCGGCCGGGTCCTCGACAACATGGGCAAGAGCGCGGAGTTCTGGGCGAGCTTCGCCAAGGACTCCTACGAGTGCTCCGGCGGCGACCAGGAGGCCTGCAAGCGCCAGGAAGCCTCCCAGCGCGCCCTCGCGAAGGCCCGTGACGGCATCATCGCGGGCTACAAGGAGGGTCTGAAGGGCTTCCTCGAGGGCGTCAAGGGCCTCTACGGCTGCGGGTTCCAGGTCGTGGGCGCGCACCCCGGTTACTCCTACTGCCAGGACATCTGGGCGGGCATCAAGGACACCTGGAACAACCCGTACAAGCTGATCCACCTCGACACCTGGCACGAGGACCCGGCCAAGGCGCTCGGCATGACGCTGTTCGACGTGACGGCGGCCGCGGCCACCGCCCCGCTCGGCGGCGCGGGCGGCGGTCTGTCGAAGATGCTCAGCGGCGTCAGCGCGGCACTGCTGAAGGCCACGACCAAGATCACCAAGGGCGCGGGCAAGTTCGACAAGGTCCTGATCAAGGTCGTCGGCGAGCTCGTGGAGAAGGTCCCGAACGGCCTCGCGGACGTGTCCGGTCTGCTGCTCAAGGTCGAGAAGCGCGTCGTCGACGGCAAGGAAAAGCTCGTCGCGAAGCTCGAAGGCGGCTACACCGACATCAACGGCTCGGTGCACCACGTCGCCGACCTGGAGCTGGACGTCAAGGGTGACGTGTCCAAGCTCGAAGGGGCCACCGCCGAGCTCAAGGGCGGCGTGCTCCGGCTCGACAACGGCGTTGCCAAGATCGACCAGCTCGAGTTCAAGTGGGGCGAGGGCAAGCCGCTCGACGGCCTCGACCCGGACGAGGACTGGCACTTCGACTCCAAGACCGACAAGTACAAGGCGGTCGAGGAAGGCGTCGCCATGTACCTCGCCAAGGAGGCGTGGGAGAAGGTCGGCGCGCTCCACCAGCGGGCGACGAGGAACGAGCCGGCGATCACCGGCAAGTTCAAGGACATGATCCAGCTCATCCCGGACGCCACGCACGCGGGTCTGCCCCAGCGTCTGAAGGGGATCGACTCGTTGCGGCGCAAGGCCGCTGGTGCGCTGAAGAACCACGACGGCCCGGTCGACCCCGTCCTGAACTCGCTCAACGACGTGGTCCGCTACACGATGGTCCTGCCGGAGAACGGTCTCTCGTACTACAACGGCGTCACGGCGGGTATCAAGACGCTGCAGGCGAGTGGCCTGAAGCTCCACCCGGATCCGAAGAACTTCAAGAACCGGTGGGCGGACTGGGAGACCAAGGACAAGTACCGCGGCATCAACACGACGTGGGAGGACCCGGCGACCGGACAGCTGTTCGAGGTCCAGTTCCACACGCCGCACAGCCTCATGGCGAAGGAGTGGGAGCACAAGGTCTACGACCAGAAGCGCGTGCTCGACGCCCACCCGGAGCAGAAGGCGCAGCGCAAGGCGGAGTACGACCAACTCGAAGCCAAGTCCGCGTTGATCTTCGCTCAGGTGGCGTTCCCGAAGAACGCCACGCAGATCACGATCGACATGTTCAGGTAGGTTCGGCCGTGGTGAAGGAGGTGCCGTTGAGCACGGAGTACACGTACTACGCGATCATCCGCAGCGGGTGGACGGCAGATCGCCCGTTCGCGGTGGCACGCGAGTGGCACTCGGACGGGTTGCCCTGGGCCGAGACGTACACCCGCGACCTCCGCTGGGAGGCGACGTCGGTGCTGACCGCCATCCGCGCGGGCCGCAGCGACGACGACGCCGAGCCCATCGCCGAGGACGTCGTCGAGCGGTTCATCGCTCGCATGAAACGCAGCGTTGAGCTGAAAGAGCAAGGCGAGTAGTGAAAGAAGGGCCTCCCGTTCACTGACGGGAGGCCCTTCTTCATGTCCACACAGGACTCGGCTGCTTCAGGCCCCGTGCCGCGATCCAGGCGATCACCGGCAGCACGGTGAGCGACAGCAGCGCCCACTGGAGCGTCGTCGCGCTCGCGATCGCCCCGATCGCCGGCGCGGCCACTCCCCCGACGCTCACCGCGAGGCCGAGCGTGACGCCGCTCGCGGTGCCGAGCCGGTTCGGCAGGTAGTCCTGGCCGAGCGTGGTGTGCAACGAGAACGGCACGTAGAGCGCCACGGCGGCGAGCGCGATCATCAGGTAGACGGCGGGTCCCGGTACGAGTGCGACGCCCGCGACCGCAGGCACCGCAACGGCATAGGACACGCGCACGGTCCTGATGCGGCCCCACCGTCCGGCCAGCACGCCGCCCAGCAACGTGCCCAGCGCCCCGACCCCGAACAGCAGCACCAGCGCGACCGACCCCGCGACGAGGCCGCCGACCCGTTGCGCCACCCAGATCGCCAGGAACGTGCTGAGCCCGAACGTCACCATCGAGCGTGCGATGACCACGACGGTCAGCCGGCCGAACTGACCCCAGTCGTCGCGTCCGGCGTGAGCGGTGTGGTGTGTGGTGGCGCCGTGGACTCCCTTCAGCGCCATGGCCGTCAACACACCGCCGACCAGCGCGGGGATCATCAGCAACGGGCTCGCTTGCAGGCCGCCGAACACCAGCACCGGCGTCACGAGCACCGGCCCGAGCGCGAAACCCGCGTTGCCGCCGAGCGCGAACCAGCTCATGCCGAGGTGGCCGTCGCTCGACACGCGGCGGGCGAGCCGGGCCGCTTCGGGGTGGTACGCGGCGACTCCGAGGCCTGACAACGCAATCGCGAGCCACGTGAACAGGTACGAGTCGCCGAGCCCACACAGTCCGATGCCCACACCCGCGACCGTCATGCCCACGGGCACCAACCACGGCATGGCACGCCTGTCAGTCAGGACACCGAACAACGGTTGCACGACCGACGACAGCAGCGTCGCGGCGACCGTGATGCCGGCCGCCGCGACGTAGCCGTAGGACCGTTCGGCGACGAGGAACGGAACGATGGCGGGGACGGCGCCCTGGTAGAGATCGTCGACCGCGTGCCCGGCGACCAGGACCGACATTCGCCATTTCGAGTGGTTCACCCGTCCGATCGTGCTGCCCGGAAGGCGTTCGCGATTCCGATATTCTGCCTGTGTATGTCGAATTCACGCCACGAGCCGGCGGCCCCGACCACGAGCCGCGACCTGGCCGCCGCCGCCACGGTCACGCCGCACTGGCACGACGAGAACCAGATCGTCTACGCCAGCCGCGGTGTCGTGGCCGTGCACACCGAGACGTCGCGCTGGATCGCGCCCGCCCACCGCGCGCTGTGGATCCCTTCCGGCACAGTGCATTCCCACCGCGCGTACGGCGTCACACGGCTGCACTTCCTAGGCCTCGCACAGAACCCGTTGAGGCTGCAGTCGCCTTCCGCACTTGCGGTGTCCCCTCTGCTGCGCGAACTGCTGATCGCCTACACGTCGCTCACCGACCGAGAAACCCCTGCCGCCAAACGAATGCGTCTGGTTCTGCTCGACCAGCTCGCCACCGCGTCCGAACAACCGGTGCGCGTCCCCGCTGCCCGTGACCCCAGGCTCGCGGCGGTCTGCGCACTCCTCGAAGCCGACCCCTCGGACTCCCGCAGCCTCGCAGCCCTCGGACGAGCAGTCGGCGCGAGTGGCCGGACGCTGACCCGCCTGTTCCGCGACGACCTGGGCATGACGTTCCCCCAGTGGCGCACGCAACTGCGCCTCTACCAGGCACTTCGCCTGCTGGCCGAGGGCGTCCCGGTCACCTCGGTGGCCCACCGCTGCGGGTTCGCCACCGCGAGCGCGTTCATTGACGTGTTCCGCCGCTCGCTCGGCCACACCCCCGGCTCGTACCTCTAGAGGACGTTGAACACCTCCTCGGCCCGGTCGCGCTTGACGAACATCTGCCACGCGGTCTCGGCGATCTCGTCGGGGTTCAACGTGTGCCCGGCGAGGTTCCCGAACTGCTCGGGCTTCCTCTCCACCATCGTGTGGATGTCGCCCCTCTCGATGACACCACCGATCGTGAGCGTGCCCGCGTACACACCCTTGTCCGCCAACGCCGCGTTGAGCGTCACGGCGTAGTTCCTGATCGCGGCCGACGACAGCGCGATCGCCCCGAGCACCGGCAGCGGCACCACCGAGCTCAACCCGCCCGCGAACAACAGGCCGCCACCACGCTCGACGACGCTCGGCAGCACGTGCTGGACGACGTCGATAGCCGGGTAGAGCCAAGCCATGGCTTCCGCGGCCTCGTCCGACGTCGTCGACGTGATCTCACCCGGCATCTGGTCGAAGTCGCTCGCGCCGGGCCCGTAGTACACGACGTCGACCGGCCCGATCTCGTCCAATGTGGACAGCAGCTTCCGCTTGTCCCGCACGTCGACCGCGAACGCCCTGGCCTTCACCCCGGCTTCCGCGAGCTCGGCCAGATAGCCCTCGTGTCTCTTGCTGCTCCGCGACACGAGGGTCACGTCGTACCCCTCGCGCCCGAACCGGTGCGCGATCGACATGCCCAGCCCTGGCCCGACTCCGAGCACAACAGCGTTGGGAGACATGGGTTTCACCCTTCCTTCGCCTAATTCGAGGGTCGCCTCGACTTGCCGTCGCCGACGCTACCACAGAATTCGAGGGCACCCTCGACTTAACCGCCGAGTAGGATCCGGGGATGGTCACCGCGTCGAGGCCCCTGCGTGCGGACGCGGCACGCAACCGGTCGAAACTGCTGGCAGCGGCCGCGGCACTCTTCGCGGAACGCGGCGTCGACGTACCGATGGAACACATCGCCCGCCGGGCCGAGGTCAGCATCGGCACGCTCTACAAGCACTTCCCGACCCGCGAGAACCTGATGGCGGCGATCTTCCCCGAACGCCTGGCCGCCCTGGACGTCATCGGCGAGAAGGCCCTGGCCGACCCGGACCCGTGGCACGCGTTCACCGTCTACCTGGACGACCTCTACGCCCTGCAAGCCGAGGACCTGGGCCTGAACGACATCCTGGCCCGCGACCTGCCGGACGCCCCGGAAGTGGTGTCGGCCTGCCACCGAGGCGTGGGCCACGCGGAAATCCTGATCACGCGCGCCATCGACGCCGGCGTGCTGCGCGGCGACTACTCGATCACGGACATGGCCACGCTGACCAGGGCGATGGCCCAGGTCATCCGCGACTCGCCCGCAGAGTGGCGGCGCTTCCTGGCGATCTACGTCGAAGGACTGCGCGCACCCTGAACCGTCATTCCGAGCTCAGAACGATGTCCTTCAGTTCCGCCAGGGTCTGAATCCGATAGCGGGCTCCGGAGAAATCCTGGCCTTGGGTGAATTCGTTGTGGACGACGGCACAGTCGACACCGGCCGCCACCGCCGAACGCAGCCCTCTGGCCGAATCCTCGACGACCAGAGCGTCCTGCCTGCTGGCGCTTCTCGTGGATGATGTCGAAATCCGCGCGCTTCGCGGTGGCCATGCGGACGAACTTCGACAGTTCGGCCAGGGCGTCGACCACACCTCCCGAGTCCCTCGCCCATGTCCCTGAGGTACCGGCCCTCGTCCAGGACCACGCCATGGACACCGCACGAATCTCGCGAAGGCGCGCCAGTGCCTGAGCCTCGGGGGTCTGGGGGTCGTCCCCCAGAAGACAAGGCCACGGACGTGACAGGTCCGCGCTCTCTGCGGACACACGTCACCCAGGACGTGGGGCAGGTCGGATTCGAACCGACAACCTGACAGATTATGAGTCTGCTGCTCTGACCGGTTGAGCTACTGCCCCCTCGCAGCGGCGGCCCTCTCCCTGGCTCACGCTGCGTGGTGGAGGATACCGATCACGCCGAACGGGCCTTGCGCGCCCCCGTGGCGAGCGACACATAGGCTGCACGCGTGCGTTTGACCCTCCGCGACTTCACCCCGGCGGACGAGCCCGAGGTGCTGCGGCTGTTCGCCGACTGCGACGACTGGTTCCAGGCTGCCACCGGGCATCCGTCCGGGCCCGGTGACGTGCAGAGCCTCTTCTACGCGTTGCCGGAGGGCACCAGTGACGAGCAGAAGCACCTGCTCGTGGCCGAGGCCCAGGGCATGATCGGGTTCGTCGACCTCGTCCTCGACCATCCCGCGCCGAACCACGCGAGCATCGGGTTCTTCCTGGTGCCCAAGGATCTGCGGCGGTGGGGCATCGGCAGCGAGATGGTGCGGGCCGTCACGGAGCGCTACCGGGACATCACCCACTTCCACGTGAAGCTCGACGAGTTCCAGCCCGGCAGGGAGTTCCTCAGGGCCATGGGCTTCGCGCTCAACGGTCAGCGCGCGGTGCTGGAGGTCGCGCCGAGGTCCGACGGGCGGTAGCCGTCCGGGTAGCCGGGGTAGGTGCGGTTGCGTGCGCGCGTCAGCTTCAACGAACGTCGCACGGGCATGCGGCGCACCACGAGAGCGCGCAGTCGCAACGCCAGGCGGCCCAGCACGCCTACGAAGGCAGGCGGAGCGGTGAAGCCGAACGCTCGCACCATCAACGGGTCCAGCAGGCCGACCACGGCTCGCGACACGACCGGCGAGAGCACCGACGGGTACCACGAGCAGAACAGGTCGAGCGTGTACTGCCCGATGCGGCGGTTCGAGGGAGCGAACACGAAGTGCTCCTGCTCGTACGCCGTCTTGAAGGCACGGAACTCGCCGAAGTCGGACGGAATCGAGCGGATCCCCATCCTGCCGCCGACCGCGCGGTAGAAGTGGAACGCCGCCAGCTGCTCGGCAACCGTCAGCGGCCGCCAGCCGTACCGGAGAAGCCAGTCGATCGGGTCGTAGATGAACGTCGACAGCACGTACAACATGTCGTCGTTGGAGATCGGGTAACGGCCGTGCTGCCGGTTCACCACCCGCAGAGCCTCACGCCCTCGAGCGGAGTCGTAGCCGTGTTCGACGAGCTCGGCCATCAGCACCGCGGTGTCGTCGTAGCGCTTCTGCGGCCGGCGTTCGAACTCGCCGGTGCGTTCCAGCAGGCCCGAGATCGACGGGACGCAGTACGTGCGAAACAGCGCCAGCTCCAGCGATTTCTGGTAGTCCCAGGGGAACTCGAGGCCCGCGGAGATCCGCATGATCTCCTCGTGGTCGGCGACGGGATCCAGCGACGTGATGCGGCGTAGATTCGCGAAGCGGCCCATCCACCCAAGCTGACCCACGCGCCACCAAAGCACCAGGCCCCAGTCGGATGACAAGGATCGACCGTTGCGCATCACCTTCGTCCTGCACCTCTTTCCGCGCGGGCCCATCGGCGGCTTCCGCGTGGTCTACGAGTACGCGAACCGGTTGGCGGCAACGGGATGCGAGGTCACCGTCGTCCACGAGCGGTGGCGGGGTGACGTCCGCGAGGCCATGCGCGATCTCTGGCACGGCCGCAGCCAGCCCCGGCTGCGGGCCGCCGTCACCTGGTTCGAGATCGACCCGCGGGTGCGGCTGATGATCGTGCCCGAGCTCAAGCCGGAGAACCTGCCACCGGCCGACGTCACCATCGCCACGCACTGGCCGACCGCCCGCCTGCTCCCCCACGTGAAGAGCACGCCGTTCCACCTCGTCCAGAACTACGACACGTGGGACGGCGTCGAAGAACTACACGAAGTGCTGAAGATGGACGTCCCCAAGATCGCCGTCTCCGGCTTCCTCGCGAGGACGCTCGAAGATCTCGGCAACACCACCGTCACCGTCATCCCGAACGGCCTGGACCACGACACGTTCCAGCCGCCCACAACAGACCTTCCGCGTGGCGACACCGTGGCGATGCTCATCAGCAAACACCCGTCCAAAGGGTTCGCGACGGGCATGAAGGCCCTCGAACAGGTCAGGAACAAGATCCCGGGCCTCCGGGTCAACGCGTTCGGCGTCCGGCCGAGGCCCGGCGACCTGCCCGAGTGGATGACCTACCACCACGGCCTCGAAGGGAAGACCCTCGTCGAGAACGTCTACCACCGCAGCGCGGTCTTCCTGTGCAGTTCCTCCACCGAGGGCTGGGGCCTGCCCGCCGCCGAGGCGATGGCGTGCGGCACGGCGGTCGTCAGCACCCGCAACGGCGGCGTCGAGGACTTCTGCACCCACAACGAGAACGGGCTTCTCTGCGACAGCACCGACAGCGCGGGACTCGCCCAAGCCGTCACGAGAATGCTCGAAGACGACGAACTCCGAACGAAATGCGTCGAAGCCGGCTACCTGACCGCCGCACGCATGGACTGGAGCGCCTCGGCCCGCTCGTTGATGAGCTTCATCCGCGCGTTCCACTCGACCGTCTCGTAGTGCGCGCTGCCCTCGACCGACCCCTGCCCCGGCCACTTCCGGTAGTGCAGGCCGACCACGGGCTCGAAGAAACCGACGGACAGCACCGAAGCCGCGATCAGCAACCCGGTGTCGTCACTGCCCGGCACCGCCATCCACCCACCCAGCAGCACCGCGAGATCCCGCCGCAGGCACAGCGTCGTCGGGTGCACCGGCAGCCGGAAGTCGTTCCGCCGCCACAGATCGAGCACCACCCCGGGCGGAAGCGGGCCACCGGGAGGATCCCCGTCGAAGGCCACCAACGACCCGTCCGGCATCAGGTCGAGCGCCCGGGAGGTCGTCCACCGCACCTCACCGCGAACGGCGGCGATGTCGCGAGCCAGCACGCCGGGAGTCAGCACGTCGTCCTGGTCCAGGTTCTTCACCAGCTCACCGCGCGCACGGGACAGCGCCAGGTTCCGTGTGATCGCCACCCCGCCGTGCCGCCCGGAACCGTGCAGCACCCGGTCGTCGGCAGGCAGCACGTCCACGGCGATCCCGGTGCGACCGTCCTCCTGCACCAGCCACTCCCACGCCCACCCGTCCGGCAGCTCCTGGGACGCCAGCGACCGGTACGCCTCCAGCAGATAGCCGGGATCCGGGTCGTAGACGGCGGTGATCACCGAGATCGTGCGCACGAGGCAGCTCCACCACGAGAAAGGCCCCATCCGCAACCGGATAGGGCCTCACCTGCTGTTACGCTCCCCCAACTGGACTCGAACCAGTAACCCTGCGATTAACAGTCGCATGCTCTGCCAATTGAGCTATGGGGGAATGTTCTGTTGTGTCTTGCTTGTCAGGCTTGGTTCCTCCTGACAGTGGGTAACTCTACATGAGCCTCAAAACGAGTTCCTCACCCACCCCCCGTTTTGCGGCAAGATGACCCCTGACCAGCCACGATGGGAGAGGAGACCCCCACATGAAGGCCATCTTGGTCGGCATGGCGGTCGGCTACGTGCTCGGAGCGAAGGCCGGACGTGAGCGCTACGACCAGATCGTGCGGATCTGGCACCGTTTCGTCGAGAGCCCGACGGTGCGCAATGCGGCCCACCAGGCGAAGGACAAGGCCGTCGGAGCTGCGCATTTGGCCGCCGAGAAGGCTCCGTGGCGGCAACCGCAGGAATCCAACGGCCAGCCCGTGAGGTGACGCGGTTCACACCTGCGCGACCGCGAAGATCCTCCTGAACGGGAACCACGTCGTGCCGTCGGCTCGCCGCGGGTAGGCCTCGCGCAGCCGCGGCGCGAGCTCGGCGACGTACGCGTCCCAGTCCGTTGAGGACAGTGCCGCGCGCACCGGCCGCAAAGCGGTGCCAGAGACCCATTCCAGCACCGGGTCGGGCCCGGCGAGCCGCTGCACGTACGTGGTCTCCCAAACGTCCACAGAGGAGCAGCCGGCCAGCAGCTCGGCGTACTCCACCGGGTCGAGCACGGGCTTCTCGGCGCGGAAGACGTGCTCCAGCGACGGCCCGGCGACCTCGCGGATCAGCCGGTGCGACGAATCGCCGTAGTTGCCCGGCACCTGGAACGCCAGCCACGCACCAGAAGGCAGCGCGGCAGCCCACTTCTCCACGATCGAGGGATGCGACGCGACCCACTGCAGGACCGCGTTCGACACCACGACATCGGTGTCCGGCAACGGTTCCCACGACGTCACGTC
The DNA here is from genome assembly GCF_040681245.1 of Lentzea sp. NPDC051838. Taxonomy (NCBI): domain Bacteria; kingdom Bacillati; phylum Actinomycetota; class Actinomycetes; order Pseudonocardiales; family Pseudonocardiaceae; genus Lentzea; species Lentzea sp. NPDC051838. Next base: position 92,548 of record NZ_JBFAYI010000018.1, on the reverse strand, counting down.
GTCCACGCGCGCGTCCACACCCGCGGCACGAGCGGCCTCGACCATCTCGGCGGACGAGTCGAACGCCTCCACCACAGCGGAAGGCCACCGCGAGGACAGCGACGCGGTCAGATTTCCGGGGCCACAGCCCACATCCACCACGCGACGGGGCTCGGTAGCCCCCACGCGTGCCACCAACTCGTAGAACGGCCGCGCCCGGTGATCGGCGAAGGCCAGGTACTGCGCCGGATCCCACATACAACTAACAGTACACGCGTACTGCTAGCCCGCAAGCTTCGAAGCAATCGCGGAAACAGCCTCCCGCACGGCGTCCAGAGACACGCCGGCGTCACCACGGGCCTGCCACACGAACCCGTCACGGCCGGGGATCTTGCGCTGCAGCACCCACACACCGGGCGACTCGATGCGCTCGCGGTGCCGGATCGACCCCTCCACGCGCTGGCTGATCGGCCGCAGCACGCGATCAGGCCGCTCCACCGAGATCCGTTGCGCGGGAAGGTCTTCGAGCAGCACGACAGGCCCCTCGAGACCGGCCTCCTGCGCCTCGACGACGCGCAGCGCGCCTTCCCACTTCACCTTGCTGATCAGGTGCCACCCGATGCGCCGCGGCCCCGGCACCCACAGCCCGAGCGACGTGACCACCAGGTGCCCGCCGTCGACAGGCGTGTGGGCGATCACCGTCTCGTCCGGCTCCAGCGACCCGGTGAACCCGTCCGGCGCACCGGAGCCGAACAAACGGCTGAACAGCCCCACTACAGCACTCCAGCGCTCTGCTGCAGCAGTCCCTTGCGGTACTCCTCCAGCGCGGCCAGGTCGCCCCACAGCGCCCGGTACTCGTCGGCGTCCTTGATCGGCGACAGCCTGCGCAGCCGCGACTTCACGTCCTCGATCTGCTTGCCGACCTGCACCGCCTGCAGGCGCGCGATCACCATCGACGCGTAGCGGAACTCGTCGTCCTGCTTCACCGTCAACGGTTCCACCGCGAGCTCGGTCAGCACCGACCGCACCGACGCGTGCGAGCAGGCCTGCGAGATCGCGTCCAGGTACGCCGTCCCCGCCAGTCCCGACGACGCGCCACCAGCGTCGCGGATCGCCCGGTGCAGCGCCATGTACGCGGGGTGCGTGAAGGCTTCCTCCGGCAGCGAGTCGTACAGCGGACCGGCGTACTCGGGCAGCCGCAGCGCCACCTTGAGCACCTCGCGTTCCGGCGACAGCGAGATGTCGCGCGGGTTCGGCCGCGGCGGTCCGTCGACCTCGACACCCAGCGCCATCTGGTTCGGGTCGACCCGCTGAGCGGACACGACGGGTCCCTTGCCGCCGGCGACCTGACGCACCCGCCGCACGACCATGGCCTCGTCGTCCCAGCCCACCCACCAGGCGAGCCGGGTCGCGTAACCGTCGCGCTTGGCGCGGTCCTTGATCTGCGCGACGAACGGCACCATCTTCTTCAACGCCTCGACGCGCCCGTCCACGGAGTCGAGGTCGTACGCCGTGAGCTGCGCCTTGATCGCGAACTCGATCAACGGCGTCCGCCGCGCCACGAGGTCGCGCACTGCCACGTCGCCCTTGGCCTGCCGCAGCTCGCACGGGTCCATGCCGTCCGGCGCGACCGCGATGTAGGTCTGCGCGGAGAACTGCTGCTCCCCCTCGAACGCCTTCAGCGCGGCCTTCTGGCCCGCCTCGTCGCCGTCGAAGGTGAAGATGACCTCGCCGTTCACGTCGTCGTCGATCAGCAGCCTGCGCAGCACGTTCATGTGGTCGGTGCCGAACGCCGTGCCGCACGAGGCGACGGCCGTCGGCACACCGGCCAGGTGCATCGCCATCACGTCGGTGTAGCCCTCGACGATGACCGCCTGCTTGCGCTTGGCGATCTCCCGCTTGGCCTGGTCGAGCCCGAACAGCACCTGCGACTTCTTGTAGATCATCGACTCGCTGGTGTTCAGGTACTTCGCCTGGATCGGGTCGTCGTCGAAGATCCTCCGCGCGCCGAACCCGACGGTCTCGCCGCCGATGTCCTTGATCGGCCACAGCAGCCTGCGGTGGAACCTGTCGATCGGCCCCTGGCGGCCTTCCTTGGTGAGCTGGGACTTGATCAGCTCGGTGAGCTCGAACCCGCGCCCCAGCAGGTGCTTGGTGAGCTTGTCCCAGCCGCCGGGCGCGAAGCCGCAGCCGAACTGGCGCGCCGCCGCCTCGTCGAACCCGCGCTCGGCCAGGAACTCGCGCGCGGCCTGCGCCTCGGGCGTCGCGAGCTGCTCCTGGTAGTACTCGGCCGCCGCCTTGTGCGCCTCGATGAGCCTGCTGCGGGTGCCGCGATCGCGCTGGATCGTGACGCCGCCGCCCTCGTAGGTGAGCTGGATGCCCGCCCGGTCCGCGAGCCGCTCGACGGCCTCCACGAACGACAGGTGCTCGACCTTCATCACGAAGGCGATCACGTCGCCGCCCTCGCCGCAGCCGAAGCAGTGGAACGTGCCGTGCGAGGGGCGGACGTTGAACGACGGCGTCTTCTCGTCGTGGAAGGGACAGAGCCCCTTGAGCGCCCCGCCACCGGCCCGTTTCAGCGACACCTGGTCGCCGACGACCTCGTCGATGCGGCTGCGCTCACGCACCAACGCGATGTCGCTTTCCCTGATGCGTCCTGCCACGCATCCGAGTCTATGCGCAAACGAAACCTGGCCGTTCGTCCACTCCCGGCCCGATGACGTTGTCCCGGCCACTCGGATGGCCTAGGAACAGCGGCGTGACCCCAGAGGTGGCGGAGTTCGCCGCGCTGCACGGCCCCGAGCACCGCTCCGACCCGCATCCCCGGCTGGAGTGGGTGCGCACGAACCTGCCGGTGCTGCGCACGCCGACCGGCGAGTACGTCCTCACCACCCACGCCGGATGCCGCGCGCTGTACGACCCCGAGTCGTTCGGCGCGCTCGGCAGGCTGAGCTTCCCCGGCAGCGGACGCTCACGCACGCGGGAGCTGATGAGCGACGTGATCAGCGCCAAGAACCCGCCGGAGCACACGCGCCTGCGCAAGGTCTTCAGCCGCGACTTCACGATGCGCCGCATCAACGACGTCCAGCCCGCCACCGCCGCGTTCTGCGAACAGCTGCTCGACGGGGTGGAGGAACCTCTGCGCGACGGCGAGACCGTCGACGTCATGGCGTTGATCCGGCCGATCCCGACGCACGTCATCGCGGAGCACCTCGGTGTGCCGGAGGAGGACCGCGAGGAGGTCTTCGCCGACCTGGTCACCCTCCTCGCCGCGATCTCGGCCAACGCCGGCGAGGACGCGCTGGCCAGGGGCGACGAGGCCAGCGTCAAGGCGGAGGCGTACTTCCGCGCGCTGATGGCGAAACGGCGCGCGAACCCCGCCGACGACGCCACCTCGGCCTGGGTCGCCGCGGAGGAGAAGCTGACGTCCGACGTCCTGCTGAGCATGCTGTGGGGCCTGATCGCGGGCGGGCTCGGCACCTCGATCGCGGCGCTCGGCAGCGGCGTTCTCGTGCTGCTGCGAGAGCCGGGCGCGGCCCGCTGGCTCGACCGCGATCCGAAGGCGTACGCGGAGGAGGTGCTGCGGTACGAGTCGCCGTCGTTCGTCGGCGGTGTGCCCAAGATCGCGCTGAGGGACGTCGAGGTCGACGGAACGGTGATCCCCGGGGGCGCGCTGGTCCGGTCCATGCTGACCTCGGCGAACCGCGACGGCTCGACGTTCCGCGATCCGCACGTCTTCGACCCGTCGCGGGACCTGCGGGACTCGCTCGCGTTCGGGCACGGGATCCACCTGTGCCTGGGCGCGAACATGTCCAGGATGGAGCTCACGACGTTCCTGCCGCTGCTGCACCGGCGTTTTCCCGGTCTGGAGCTCGCGGGCGACCCGGTGTGGCAGGCGCCGGAGCCTGTCAGGGGACTGTCGGTGCTTCCTGTCAGACTGCGAGGGTGAGCTTCGAGGACCACCGCAGTCACCTGATCGGCGTCGCGTACCGGCTGACCGGCAGCGTTGCCGACGCCGAGGACGCCGTGCAGGAGGCGTGGCTGCGCTACTCGACCGCGGAGGGCATCAAGGAGGACCGCGCCTGGCTCACGACGGTGGTCAGCCGCATCTGCCTCGACCGGCTGCGTTCGGCGGCCGTGCGCCGGGAGACCTACGTGGGCTCGTGGCTGCCGGAACCGCTGCTCACCACCACCGAGGCCGACGACCCGTTGGCGTCCGTGGTGCAGTCGGACGGCGTGCGCATGGCGGCGCTGGTCGTGCTGGACAAGCTCACCCCCGAGCAGCGCGTGGCGTTCGTGCTGCACGACGCTTTCTCGTTGCCGTTCAACGAGATCGCGGACGCTCTGGGCGTCTCGGAGGCCTCCGCGCGGCAGCACGCGTCCCGAGCGCGCAAGGCCGTCGCAGGTGCTGAACCGCCGCCCCGCGCGGCGCTGGCCGAGCAGCAGGAGGTCCTGGAGAAGTTCCTCCAGGCCATGTCGAGCGGCGACATCGAGGCCGTCATGGGCCTGTTGCACCCGGACGCGGTGATGGTCGGCGACGGCGGCGGCAAGGTGCGCACGGCGGTCCACACGGTCACCGGAGCCGAGAAGATCGCCCGCTTCTTCTTCGGGCTCATCCGCAAGTACGGGTTCGAGGACGATTTCCCCGAGATGCGGCCCGTGCTGGTCAACGGCGACCTCGGCCTGGTCATCCCGGCCACCAACGGTGCGGCGGAGCGCGTCCTCACGTTCACCGTGCACGACGGCAGGGTCGGCGCGGTCTACGACATCGCGAACCCGGACAAGCTCGGCCACGTCGATTTTGGTCTAGACCGTAACTAGGTCCGGGATCGTTTAGACGCTAACGTTCTCCCGTTGGTCCCAGCCCAAGCCCCCTGCCGCGGGTTGCAACCACCGGAGTACGAGCATGCCCGAACAAGACAGTCCGTCACGCCGGGCGTTCCTGGCGACGGGTGCGGCCACCGTGGTCGCGCTCACCGCCGCCGGCACCACCACGGCGCGTAGCGCTCCTCTTCCCCTCACGCCGACCTGCGTCGATGACGACGACACCCCGTCGAACATCGAAGGTCCCTACTTCAAGCGGAACTCCCCGCAACGCACGAACCTGCGCACGGCCGGCGTCACCGGGGTCGTGCTCAGCCTCACCGGGTTCGTCTACACGATGAAGTGCGCGCCGATCGCCAACGCCCTGCTGGACTTCTGGCAGGCCGACGACCGGGGCGCGTACGACAACACCTCGTCCGCGTTCAAGATGCGCGGGCACCAGTTCACCAACGCCTCCGGCGCGTACGTGCTGGAGACGATCGTGCCGAAGGACTACCCCGGACGCACCCCGCACATCCACGTCAAGGTGCAGGCGCGGGGCGGCCCGATCCTCACCACGCAGCTGTTCTTCCCCGACACCCTGCGGGCGTACGGCATGAACGTGCCCGCGCTGAACCGGCGCGACCGCTACCTCGACCGCGAGTGCGAGGTAGCGCTCGGCCCGTTGGTCGGCAACCGCTACACGGCCAAGTTCGACTTCGTCATCGAGTAGCTACCACCGCAGTCGCAGCAGCTTCCCGACGTCGCGGAGCTTCGGGATCGCGCTGACGACCTTCATCTGGATCCTGCCGGACCTGGGCAACGCGTCCAGGTGCGGCAGGTCCACGCTGCGCCATGCGTCCACTGTGGTCAGTCCGGGACGCAGTGCCTCGATCTCGCTCGGGTCGTCGACGCCCCAGTGCAGCGTCGCGCCGGCGTTGCGCACGGCAGGAACGAGCTTCTGCAGCTTGATCCCCCACGAGCCGTAGACGTCGAACAGCAGCTCACCGGTCTTGAACCTGTTGGTGATCCTGCTGATGAGGCGGTGGCCTTCTTCGCGCGTGAGGTACATCGACAAGCCCTCGAACACCGCGACAGTCGGCCGGTCAGCGGGAATGGCGTCCAGCCAGGCGTCCTCGGTCACCGACGACGCCACGAGCTCGTAGTCGCCCTTCGGTTGCGGCAAGAGCTTGTGCCGCAACGCAACGACGTCCGGCATGTCGACGTCGACCCACCGCACGGTGTCCGGCCGTTCGACGCGGTGCGCGCGCGTGTCCAGCCCACACGCGAGATGCAGCACCGTGCAGGACGGGTTGTTCTTGAGGAACTCGCGCGTCCAGTCGTCGAGCACGCGCGCACGGATCGCGACCCCGACCGCGCTCGTCAGGTTCATGCCGGTCTTCGCGAAGTCGTAGTCGATGCGGTCGACAGCGCGCTTCGCCTCGTCGTCGTGCAGCACGGAGAGGGGCCGTTCGCTGTCCACCGCACGGCCGTAGAGCGTGGCGAGCATGGTCTCCTGGGCACCCGTCAGGGTGATCTTCTCCACTTCACCTAGTGTGCCGGAACCCGGCACGCGTCGCCGCTGGTGAACCCCTGATCCTTGATGCCGAACGCGCTGTTGAACCGCGCCCGCTGGTTCTCCAGCGCGATCTGGTAGGTCAGCGCGACGAGCTCCTTGCGCCCCAGCAGCCTCTCCAGCTCGGCGACCTGCGCGTCCGTGACGCTGACGGGCGTGTCCGTGATCGCGTCGGCATACGCGAGCGCCTTGCGTTCGATGTCGGTGAACAGTTCAGACGTCGCGTACGAGTCGATGTGCTTCAACCGTTCGATGTCCAGGCCTTCGTGCTTCATGAGCATCGCGCCGAAGTCCACGCACCACGAGCAGCCGAGCTTCACGGCAGTCCGGTAGACGCACAGCTCCTGGAGCGGTCCGTGTGCCGCCTTCTTGACGGCAAGCTCGTGCCGGCCGCTCGCGATCAGCAGCTTCGGGTGGTGCGCCATCACGGTGACCGGCTCCGGCACCGCCCCGAACTCCCTGCGTGCGAACCAGTAGACGGCCTTGGTGAGCAGTCCGGCGTGCTTCTTGGTGACTCCCTTGATCCTCGTCATGTGTGGTGGACGAGGTGGCGGCCGAGAACGTGACACCTTTGGGTGACTGGGTTGCGAGGCTGGCAGCTCATAGGGTCCACGCATGAGCAACGACTTCGTGCTGGACATCGATCACGAGTCGGCCGGTCTGCTGGCGGGGACATTGCTGGCGGGCGACTCGTGCGCGGTCCCGGTGCGGCACCAGAACGTCCGGCTGCTGCTGTGCGCGCTGCCCGGCGAGGACGGCATGCGCCTCTTCCTGCGCCGCAACACGCCCAGTTAGCGGTCGTACACGGCCACGTAATCCATCAGCAGGTCACGCGACCGCTCGTTGTCCAGAGCGACGGCGTGCATGCGCTGGAAGATCAGCACGGCCCGTTCGACGGTGGCCGCGTCGCTGGCGAGCGCCCAGTTCGCGAGGTAGACCAGCGGCGGCTCGTGCTCGTACTGGATCAGCGCGTAGTCCAGCCCGACCGCCGCCGCCCCGCCCGCGCTGGCCGGTACAACCCGGATCGACGGCGCGTGGAACAGCAGGTGCAGCACCTGGTCCTCCATCAGCCGGTTGTTCCCGACGACGGTCTTCAACGCGTACTCGTGGATGAAGAACACGCACGGCGGCAGCACGCCGTCGCGCTGCAGCTCCGGCGCCGGGCTCAGACCCAGCGCGTCGGCCAGCGCCTTCGTGTAGCCCTCCGTCCTGAGCAGGACGGGAACGGTGACGCCGCTGAAGCAGGTGATTTGCGTGGCGCCGGCCGCGGCGAGCACGACGAGCTGCTCGCCGGCACCGTGCTGGGTCATGGCTGGAACGGTAAAGCCATGATCATGATCTCGCCGGGCGAAACACTCGCCCGTCTGAGGGATTGGCTACGGACGGGCGACCTGCGCCAGGAAGTAGATCGCCTTCGAGCGGGCGTGCCGGACGGCGAGCAGGAACGGCCGGTCGACGGTGACCACGATCGGCTCGGTCGGGATCTCGATCGACACGGTCCGGAACGTGACGGCGGTGGCCGCCGCGCCTTCGAGACCTTCCTCGTCGACCCGCAGCACGGCCTCGTGGATCACCTCGTCGACGAACATCCGCTGGTCCGGGGAGAGGCCGCTGAAGTCGGCGGCGCGCGTGAACATGCGCTCGACCCCGAGGCGTGCCAACACGTTCTTGAGCTGGAACTTCTCCCGAACGTCCACTTTGGGCAGTGAGAGCTCGAGGTTCACCCGGTTGGCCGCCTCGAACGCCGACGCGTCGAGCGGCTGGTCCAGTGACGTGTCCGGCAGCAGGATCACGGCCTCCACGCCGGACGCGGCCGGGAGCACGACGGTCTGCCAGCCGTTGTGGTGGGCGTAGCGGAACTTCTCGGTCACCTTCATCGTCGGCACGTCGACGTCGCCGCCGGGTGCGTGGAAGGGCCTGGCCGCGGTCTCCCACGCGGCGAACGGGTTCAGCCAGCCGACCTTGAGGTACAGGGCGTTGACGATGATCGCCGCGGCGTCCGGAGGGGGCGGCGACGTCAGCAGCTCGGGGATGAGGCCTCGGGTGGTCTCGGCGACGTCGGTGTTGACGAGCTTGCGGACCGTCTGCGGGTCGGAGAACGCCGTGCGGCGCACCGACTTCGCGAGCGAGAAGTCCGGGTTCAGCGTCAGGTAGTCGTCCGCCCACAGCGTGTTCGCGACGGCCAGTTCGGGGACGTCGAGGGAGTCCGAGGCGTCGAAGTCCGTCAGCAACGCATCGAGCTCGGCGCGGGTCTCGCCCCGCGCGGCCTCGCGGGCCAACGCGAGCGCACTGGCCACCGAGAAGGGCGACCAGCACGCGTTGGAGGACGGATCAGGGACGGCGACGCGGTGCACGGCAAGGGCGAAGTCGGCCTGATCAGTCACGTCGAAGCTCCTCTACTGGCGTGGATCTGGCAGTGGGACGAAGATCGGATCGTCCGGAACGGGCCGCTCTCCCGCACCTCCCATCGGCCCGAGTGGCTTGGGAAGCCGGGGTTCGCGCACACCGGCCGACCCGTCGTCCCCCTCGTCCTGCTGAGGGAAACCCGAAGGCACGGCTTCCCTGCTCGGTCTCCGCCACGGCCACCGTCGGCCCGGCGGTCTGGATTCGTCCGCCATACCTCTCGAAGCTACGCCGATGCGCGGTGCCAGGCCACGGCCTGCGCGTCGGTGAGCAGCGCGACCTGGTCGACGACGACGCGAAGCCGTGCGGCGTAAGAGGAAGCGGCCGCGAACACCGGGCGGAACGCGGGGTCGAGCAGTGTCGGGCGTTCCATCAGGCGGGTGACGAGGTCGGCGATGAGCTCGCGCTGGGTGGCCTGCATGGCGAGGCGGGCAGGGTCGCTCATCACGTACCGGACGGCCATCGCCTTGAGCAGAGCCACTTCCGCCGCCACCTGACGCGGAATCTCCAGCGACGCGTTGTACCTCGTCAACGCGCCGTCGCCGTGGACCTCGCGGGTCGCGGTGACCGCGGCGGACGCGAACCTGCCGACCAGTTCGCTGGTGAGGTTCTTCAACGCCACCTGGGCGCCGAGCGAGCCGTCGTACTCGTGCTCGGTCCAGTAGCCGATCACCGGCAGCTCGATCAGGTGCTCGGCGGTGGCTTCGAGAACGCTCACGGACTCGTCGGAGAACGTCTTGGCCGCGAGCGAGGCGATGGCGGCGCGTTCGTCGGGCCGGGCCAGCGCGCCGAGGCTGATGCGGTGCGCCAGGACGCCGTCCTCGACGTCGTGCACCGAGTACGCCACGTCGTCCGACCAGTCCATCACCTGCGCCTCGATGCACCTCTCTCGTTCCGGCGCACCCTGGCGCATCCAGTCGAACACTTCGAGGTCGTCGTCGTACACGCCGAACTTCACCATGCCGGGCGTACGCGTCCACGGGTACTTGGTGGACGCGTCGAGCACCGCGCGCGTGAGGTTCAGGCCGTGCGCGGACTTGGGTTCGAGGCGCGCGAGGATGCGGAACGTCTGCGCGTTGCCCTCGAAGCCGCCGCACGGGCCCGCGAGCTCGTTCAGCGCCCTCTCGCCGTTATGGCCGAACGGCGGATGGCCGATGTCGTGCGCGAGACCGGCCGTGTCGACGATGTCCGGGTCGCAGCCCAGTTCCTCACCGATGCCGCGGCCGATCTGCGCGACCTCCAGCGAGTGCGTCAGGCGGGTGCGCGGGACACCGGTGACCTCGGAACCCTCACCGGGGCCGACGACCTGGGTCTTGCCCGCGAGCCGGCGCAGCGCCGCGGAGTGCAGCACGCGGGCGCGGTCGCGGGAGAACGGCGTGCGCGTGTCGGTGCGGGCGCCCGGCAGCACGGCGCTCTTCGGTTCTTCTGCGAGCAGTCGCTCCGCGTCGTGGCCGGTGTATCCCATCAGCCGATTTTAGGGAGCTTGAGCTCGTCGAACACGCCGGCGTGCGCCTTCATCAGGCGGTAGTACAGCAACGCTCCGGTCTCGCGCTTGATGTAGAACCACTGCGTCTCGCGGGTCTGCACGTTCGGGCCGGAGCGCGTCGGCGACGTCCAGGTGTGCAGACCGGCGTCCTCGGCCATCGTGCGGGCGCGCAGCGAGTGCCACGGGTCGCTGACGATCACGGCGGTCTTCAGGCCGCGTTCCTTCGCGACCGAGGCGACGGCCCGCAACGAGCCGAGCGTGTCCGCGCCCTCGCCGACCTGCAGCACCCTGTCTTCCGGGACACCGCGCTTGACCAGCCACAGCTTGCCGACCTGGCCTTCGGTGAAGTTGTCGCCGGGCTGACGGCCGCCGGTCGTCGCGATGTAGCCGACCACGCCTTCCTTGTAGAGGCCGAGCGCGTGCTCCAGGCGGGCTTCGAGCACGTCGGACGGGACGCCGTTGTACTGCGCGGCACCCAGCACGATGGCCATGTCGGCCTTCGTCCAGTCGTCCACGCGCGCGACCTGCCACACGCGGAACGCCGTGCCGCCCACCACCAGGGTGCCCACGATCAGCGCGCCGAAGAGGAGGCGCAGCACGATGCGACGAATCCGGGCCAGAGGTTTGAGGGGTGGGGTCCGCACCCCATGCATGGTTCCAGAACCTGAGCGGTGATGCGTTGACGCCCCTTCATTGACGTCACTGCGAGGATCATGGTCATGCCTGCTGAGCAGCCCACGATCCTCGCCACGTCCGGAGGCCTGCGGGCCGGAGACCGCACGTTCATCGAATTCGGCAAGCTGATCCACTTCGCACTGGACCTGTCCGGTGTCGAGGGCAAACCGCGCTTGTGCCACGTCGGCACAGCGGGCGGCGACCAGCGGGCCATGAACGCGAACATGGCCGAGGCGGGCCGCGTCGCCGGCGTCGACGTCTCGGTGCTGAACCTCTTCACGATGCCGCCGACCGACGACCTGGAGAGCTACGTGCTGTCCCACGACGTCGTGTGGGTGGGCGGCGGCTCGGTCGCGAACCTGCTCGCGGTGTGGGAGGTGCACGGCCTCGGCGCGGTCTTCCGCAAGGCGTGGGAGGCGGGCGTCGTGCTCGCCGGGGTGTCCGCGGGCTCGATCTGCTGGCACACGGGCGGGGCGACGGACTCGTTCGGCCCGGACCTGCGGATCGTGACGAACGGCCTCGGTTTCCTGCCCTACGGCAACGGCGTCCACTACGACTCCGAGGAGCAGCGCCGCCCGAAGATCCACGAGGCGGTGGCGTCCGGCGTGCTGCCGACGACCTACTGCACCGACGACGGCGCGGGCCTGCTCTACCGCGGCACCGAGCTCGTCGAAGCGGTGACCGAACGGCCGGGATCCGGCGCATACGTGGTGGTCAGGGAAGAGTCTTCAGCAACTGCTCAGGAGGAAAAGCTCGACACCAGGCTCCTGTGACACGGACCTTGGAAGTGTGCGCTGGGTACTGATCATCCTTCTGACGGCGGGCGTTTTCGCCATCCCTGACGCCTCGCCGTGCCTTGCGCACGCGAAACAGTCGGCTGATGTGTCGCGCGGTCCCGACGTACTGGATACCGACTCCAGTACATCGGATACAGCATCCGACAGCGATATATCGCACACGATGCCCGACACGACCGATGCCGGTAGACAATCTGCGGTATCCAATATATCGACGACGGACATGGTGGAGATCGCCGCCGCGGGTGGCAAGTCCGACGTCGGCGTCGCGGTGATGGACCTGCAGACGGGCCAGACGATGTCGCAGGAAGGCGACAAGCCGTTCTACTCTGCGTCGCTGTCGAAGCTGATCCTCGCCGTCGACGCGTTGCAACAGCCGTTGTCCGACGACGACCAGGACCTCATCCACCGCGCGCTCAGTGCCAGCGACGACGAGGCCATGGACGTGCTGTGGACGCGTTTCGACGGCATGGACGCCATCGGTCGCGTAGCCGCCGAAGCAGGCCTGACAGGCACTCACGCGCCTGACGACCCCTCACAGTGGGGAGAGGTCGTCATCACCGCGAACGACATGCTCCGGCTCTACCACTACATCCTCGGCTCTCCGGTCCGCGACACCATCGTCGCCGACCTGCAGTCCGCCACCGCCACCGCGGCCGACGGCTTCGACCAGGAGTTCGGCCTGCTCGGCGTCACCGGCGCCTACGCCAAGCAGGGCTGGATGTTCTACCTGCCGAGCGACGTCTACCTGCACAGCGCGGGCGTCCTCGACGACCGCTACGCCGTCGCCGTCCTCACCACGAGCCCCACGGGCAGCTGGACCACCGCCCGCACAGCCGTCAACGCGGTGTCGAAGGCCCTCCTGGTGAAGCTCGGCGTCAACGGCTAGCGCGCCACGACCGGCCCCACTCCCCGGTGTACTCGCGCATGATCAGCACCGCGCTCACGACCAGCACCACCACACCGAGCCTCACGGTGCCGAGCAGCGTCGTGACCGGCGATGCCGACACGGACCCGATCCCGGACAGCGGAAACACGAACGCGAAGGTGAGCGCGAGGTAGAGGGCAGCCTTCACCCGCCGGGCCGAGTAGACGTCGTACACCCGCACGAACTTCAGCCCGAGCACCACCGGCACCAGCGTCCCGAGCAGGCCGGTGATCAGGTACCACGCCTGGTTCTCGTCCGTCGCCGACACCGCCACCACAGCCACCGACAGCATGATCCCCACCGCGACCAGCACCGACCCGACCACCCGGATCCGCTGCACCGACGCGGCGTCGTCCTGCACCACCGGCCCGTTCGCCTCGACGACGAACCGGTACATCACCTTGCTGAGGTGGCCGACCACCAGCATCGCCGTCACCGTCGGCGCCCCGAGCAGCAGCAGGACCGCCGGCGACCACCCGTCCGGCTCCCCCACCGGCTCAACGGTGTACGTGGCCCACAAGAACGTGTAGAAGACGGCCACCACGACGCATTCGAGCACCACGAACACGTGCCGCCACCGCGCGGCCGCGTCCGCCTCGCGAAGCCGCGCCGCCAGCACCCCGGCCGCCACCAGGCACGCGCACGCCAGCCCGGCACTGACCGCCGCCGCCAGCAACGCGGGCGGATTGCCGACCTTCGTGGTCACCGCGAACACCACCACCCACGCGGCCAGCACGACCCCCACCGCGGCCAGCGCGAGGCCACGCTTCCCGAGCTGCTCCCCCGTCATGCGTCTTACACGCGCGACCAGCCTCGGATGTTGCCTCAGCCCAGGCGAAACGCGCTGCGAGCCGTGAAGAACGCGAAGCCTCCCAGCGCCACGAGCAGCACCAGCACCGCGAGGTACACCGCCGACCCCGCCGTCATGACCTCGGCGAAACCGGCGAACAGCGCGCAGAAGATCGTGCCGCCCCACCACACCCCGAGCAGTCGGCGAACCAGACGAGCACCGTTGACGTCGACGAACCCGTCACGCGCACAGGAACGCGCCGTGGCGAGGCTCAGCCCGGACAGCACGCCCCAGAACGCGCCGATCCCGGCCGTCATCACGCCGATGACGTTGATCGGGTTGTCGGCGGACGGGAGGTTCAGCCCGACCACGACGAGCGCGGCGCCCATCAGCACCGCTCCGCCGAGCACGAGTAGCCCCGTGACCGCCAGCCGCACCCTGATCCGCTCGACCCGCGCGGCGGGAACCGGGACCCACAACGGCGGGGAGCCTTGGCCGATGATCATCGGCCAAGGCTCCCATCGTTGTCCTGCGAGCGCTCAGCAGCCGATCAGACGCGCCGCGAGGTACGCCTCGAGCTGGTCCATCGCCACCCGCTCCTGCGACATCGTGTCGCGCTCCCGCACCGTCACGGCGAGGTCGGTCAGCGTGTCGAAGTCGACCGTCACGCAGAACGGCGTGCCGATCTCGTCCTGGCGGCGGTAGCGACGACCGATCGCGCCGGCGTCGTCGAAGTCGACGTTCCAGTTGCGGCGCAGGGCCGTCGCGAGGTCGCGGGCCTTCGGCGAGAGCTCCGCGTTGCGCGACAACGGCAGCACGGCGACCTTCACCGGCGCGAGACGGCGGTCGAGCTTCAGCACGACGCGCTTGTCCACGCCGCCCTTGGCGTTCGGCGCCTCGTCCTCGACGTAGGCCTCCAGCAGGAACGCCATCATCGGGCGGCCGACACCGGCGGCCGGCTCGATCACGAACGGCTTGTAGCGCGAGTTCGTGGCCTGGTCGAAGTACGACAGGTCGACACCGGACTGGTTCGAGTGCGTCGTGAGGTCGAAGTCGGTGCGGTTCGCGATGCCCTCGAGCTCACCCCACTCCTGGCCGCCGAACTGGAAGCGGTACTCGATGTCGACGGTGCGCTTCGAGTAGTGGGAGAGCTTCTCCTTCGGGTGCTCGTAGTGCCGGAGGTTCTCCTTCGACACGCCGAGGTCCGTGTACCAGCGGGTGCGCTCGTCGATCCAGTACTGGTGCCACTCCTCGTCCGTCCCGGGCTCGACGAAGAACTCCATCTCCATCTGCTCGAACTCGCGGGTGCGGAAGATGAAGTTACCGGGCGTGATCTCGTTGCGGAACGACTTGCCGATCTGGCCGATGCCGAACGGCGGCTTCTTGCGCGACGTCGTCTGCACGTTGAGGAAGTTCGTGAAGATGCCCTGCGCGGTCTCGGGGCGCAGGTAGTGCAGGCCCTCCTCGGTCTCGACCGGACCGAGGTGCGTCTTGAGCAGGCCGTTGAACATCTTCGGCTCGGTGTACTGGCCGCGCACGCCGCAGTTGGGGCACGGCACGTCCGACACGTCGCCCTCGGCGATCTCCTTGCCGGTGCGCTCGGCGTACTCCTCGGACAGCGTGTCCGCGCGGAACCGCTTGTGGCACGACTCGCACTCGACCAGCGGGTCGACGAACGCCTCGACGTGACCGGAGGCCACCCACACGTCACGGGGCAGGATCACCGACGAGTCCAGGCCGACGACGTCCTCGCGGCCGCGGACCATGAAGTTCCACCACTGGCGCTTGATGTTGTCCTTGAGCTCGACGCCCAGGGGTCCGTAGTCCCACGCCGAGCGGGTACCGCCGTAGATCTCCCCGCACGGGTAGACGAACCCTCTGCGCTTGCAGAGGCTGACAACGGTCTCGATGCGATCGGCGGCCAACGGGAACTCCATCGGGGGAATGAGAATCGGGGGCCCAAGCCTAGCCCGTCACGTTGCGCCCCGAACGGGCGACCGGAGCCTTACGCTGCACGAATGGAAGACCGGCTGCGTGAGCTGTGGGACTTCGCCGACCTCGACGGCACCGAGGCGAGGTTCCGCGCGTTCCTGGGCAACGTCGAGACTGACGACGAGCGCGCGGAGGTGCTGACCCAGCTCGCCCGCGTCGAAGGCCTGCGGGACGACTTCGCCGCAGGTCACGCTCTCGTGGACGAGGCGGAGGCGCTCATCGCCCCGGACTCGACGGGCCGCGTGCGCGTGCTGCTCGAACGCGGCAGGCTGCACCGCTCCGGAGGGGATCCGGAGGCCGCGCAGCCGCTGTTCGTGGCGGCGTTCATCCTGGCCAAGACGCGGGGTGACCTGTCGCTGGCGGTCGACGCAGCGCACATGGCGTCGCTGGTGGACGACCCGGAGAAGTGGACCAAGCAGGGTCTCGAGATCGTCGTGGCGAACCCGGAGCTGGTGCGCTGGCTCGGCCCGCTGCACAACAACCTCGGCTGGTACTACTTCGAGAACGGGCGCTTCGACGAGGCGCTGGACGCCTTCGAGAAGACCCCGGAGGCGTACGCGGAGAGCGGCAAGGCCAAGACGCTGCACGCGCTGGGCCGTGCCGACGAGGCCTCGCTGGCCGCCCGCAAGGCGCTGGAGCTCCTCCCCCACGACTCGCACGACGAGTGGGTCAAGGAGATGGAAGCTATCGCCGGGGGTTCGTAGGCCCCGCCGCCTCGCCGAGCCGCACCGTGAACGCGTCCTCGGCGAGCACGCTCGTGTGCTCCTCGACCTCGCCACCGGCGCTGGTCAACGTCGGCTCGTACATCGCGGGCTCGTCGGTCAGCGCCTCGGACAGCAGCGGGATCACGTGTTCGCGCACGGGGAACGGCGACATCGCGCGCCGATAGGCCACGACGGACTCGAACTCGACCGTCAGCACCCACCGGTCGTCCTCGTCGGTCGACCTCGCCAGGGTGCCCTTGTGACACCCCTTTTGAGCAGTGAGAAGCTCTAACGCCCGCTTGACCCGTTCAGTAAACGTCTCTGGGTCGGATACGCGAAAACGGCACACCAACAGCACGATGCAAGGATGGCACGGTGACCAACAAGCGCCCTCTCCTGCCCGGCGACGGCCCGCTGGCGCGCGTGCGCCCGGCGGTGGCGTTCGTGGTCGTGCTCGGCCTGTTCATCACCGGCGTCTGGGTCGGCGGAACACTCGGCGCGGTGCTGCTGGGCGTGCTCGTAGCGGGCGCCGTCGTCCTGCTGGCGGCCACCTGGAAGGTGCTTTCCCCAGCTCACCGCACATTGCGCGTGGTGGTCCTGCTGGTGCTGGTTGTCATCACCGTAGAATTGGTTGTGAAAATCCCTACCAGGTGAGGTGTGCCGCCATGACCGTCCAGCTGCACGGCGAGCACTCCCCCGAACGCGAGGCCCCGGCACCGGCGCCCCCCAGAGCCGCCCACACCCTCGCCGAGGCGGGTGACCTGCTGCGCGCACTGGCCGCGCCCGTCCGCATCGCCATCGTGCTGCAACTGCGGGAACACGACCGCTGCGTGCACGAGCTCGTCGAGGCACTGGGCGTGGCGCAGCCGCTGATCAGCCAGCACCTGCGCGTGCTCAAGTCGGCGGGCGTGGTGCACGGCGAACGACACGGCCGAGAGGTCGTGTACCGACTGGTAGACGAACACCTGGCGCACATCGTGGTGGACGCTGTGACGCACGTCGAGGAGAAGTTGTGACCGGACTGAGGTCCACCAAACAGCGCACGGCCGTCTCGAACCTGCTCGACCAGCTCGACGACTTCCGCAGCGCCCAAGAACTGCACGAGGAACTGCGCCGCCGCGGCGAGGGCATCGGCCTGACCACGGTCTACCGCACCCTGCAGTCCCTAGCGGACGCCGGACAGGTCGACGTCCTGCGCACCGACTCGGGCGAGGCCATCTACCGCCGTTGCTCGGCCCACCACCACCATCACCTCGTGTGCCGCCACTGCGGCCGCACGGTGGAGGTGGAGGGCCCCGCCGTCGAGAAGTGGGCGGACCGGGTGGCGGCCGAGAACGGCTTCTCCGAGGTCAGCCACACCGTCGAGATCTTCGGCACCTGCGCCGAGTGCACGGCCAAAGGCCTGAAGTAGGCCTGAACCCGTCGCATCGTCACCGTGGTTCGCGATGAAATGAACCATGGACAGCGCGACGCTTCCCGAACCCAGGCAGCTGGTGTTCCGCAGGCGGTGGGTGTGGCTGACGATCGTGCTCGCCTGCCTCACCGGGGTGGTCGTCGGATACCTGCTGTGGGGTTCGACCACCGCTGAGCACCGGGACGCGTTCGACATCGGCTGGAAGAGCTCCGCCGCCGTGCTCGGGGTGCTCGCCACCTTCATCGCGGTGGACCGGCTCCGCACCAGCCAGCGCGAGCACCACCGGCAGCTCGTCGTCGCCCACCTCACCCAGCAGGACCTCATCGCGCGGCAGATCACCGACCTGTCCGCCAAAGCCAGCGAACAGCTGGGCAGCGACAAGGCCGCGGTCCGCATCGGCGGGCTGACCGATCTGGAACGGCTCGCCCAGTCCCACTCCGAGTTGCGGCAGACCGTCGTCGACCGCCTGTGCGCCTACCTCCGCGCCCCGTTCGACCCACCGGAGAACACCCCGTCCGGTGACGACCACGTCGCCCGCCGGCTGGAGCTCGACGTTCGCCGGACCGCCCAGCGCATCCTCGCCCGCCACCTGCGGCCCGCGATGCCGGAGACCTTCTGGAAGGACATCAACCTCGACCTGCGGGATGCCGTCCTCGTCGACCTCAACCTCGACCACTGCCAGGTGGGAGACGCCGACTTCGTCAACGCGAGGCTGCACGGTGCCACCTCAGTGCAGCAGGCGACTCTCGCGAACGCGCTCTTCATGAGGGCGAAGTTCCTCGGGTACGCCGACTTCACCGGGTCAACGGTCACCCAGGTCGCCAACTTCGTCGAGACCACGTTCGCCGACATGGCCAACTTCAGCGGGACGACCCTCGACCAGGCGGGATTCCTGCGGGCCACCTTCTCCGGCCATGCCGCTTTCACCGGGGCGACCTTCACCGGGGACGCCTTCTTCGGCAGTGCGGAACTGGCCGAACGCGGCCACTTCGAGATGGCGGCGTTCGGCGGCAAGGCCTCGTTCCACCACACCAAGTTCGCCGAAGGCGCCGAGTTCGCCGGAGTGGTCTTCGGCGGCGACACCTCGTTCGAGTGGGCGGCTTTCGCCGGCCAGACGTGGTTCGGTGAGGCGCCCAACACGAGGGGCGCGGGCGTCGACCCGGCAGCCGCCTTCGAAGCCGCTCATTGGGTGACGGTGATCTCCCCCGTCGACCATCTTCCCGCCGCGAGGTTCGACGGCCCGCTCCGCTTGGAGAACGCCCGCGTGGCCGACCCGCGCCAGAACCACTCCTGGCCGCCCGGGTGGCGGACTGAGCGGGACCGCGACGAACCCGGCGAGCCGCACCTCCTGGTGCCCAGGAAGGTGCGGAAGCCTCAGGACTCGTAGGGCTCGACCGGCTGGGCCACCGAAGTGCTGGACTCCACCGTGAAGCTCGGCACCCACGAGTTCTTCTCGTCGGCCGACTTCGGCACGACCTTGCCGGTGATCTCGACCCACTGCTCGTCCGGCAGTGACGGCACGTCCCCGATCAGCTTCACCTTCAACGGCCGCGCGTCCGCCGCACAGCACGAGATCGCGAGGCGCGCCGCGAACGTGTTGCCGTCCGCGCGCGTCAGGAAGCCGGTCAGCTTCACCCGCCGGTTGTCCAGCGTGCCGGAGTCGTCCCACGCCGTGCGCGTCACGAACTCCGTCATGGACAGCGGGATGACGTCTCCGGACGGCAGGTCGCCCAGCAGGTTGCGGGAGCGCTGCGTCTGGTTCGTGTCGGCGGCCGAGCTCACGACGTCGCCGCCGAGTGCCGGGGGCGAGATCAGGAATACCGCCAGCACCGGCAGCAGCATCAGCCAGGTCGAGCGCGACGAGTGCGAATGGCCGTGATCGTCCTCCGAAGCAGCCTTGCCGCGCCGGATGTCCTGGATGATCGCGAACACCGCCAGGCCGATCATGATGGTCCCGGCCGCGATCAGCAGTGGCAGCAGGCCCTTCTGGACGTAGCGCAGATAAAGCCCCGAGAAGCTGATCTTCAGCAGCGCGCCGCCGAGCAGGACCAGCAGGATGTTCTGGGTTTCCCGCCTCACAGCAGCACCACCCCTGTCACGACTGCGCACAAGATCGCCACCACGAAGGTAGCGGGTGCGAAGCGGAAAGCGAACGCCCGACCGAAAGCACCGGCCTGCAGCGCGATCAGCTTGACGTCGACCGCCGGGCCGACCACCAGGAACACCAGGCGCGGCAACAACGGCAGCGCGGAGAAGGCGACGGCCACGAAAGCGTCGGCCTCCGAGCACAGTGCCAGGATCACGGCCAGGAACGCCATGACGATCACGCCCAGCACGAGCTGACCGCCCAGCGTCTGCATCCACGCGACCGGCACGAACGTCTTGAACGCGGCCGCGAACAACCCGCCCAGCACCAGGAACCCACCGGCGTCCACGAGGTCGTGGCGCGCGCTCTCGGCGAACACCGCCCACTTCGAAGTACCGGAGTGATCTCCGAGGCGCGCCAGCGCACGCTCGGCGATCCACTCCATCTTCCCGAAGCGGACCCACAGCCAGCCCATGACCATCGCGGTCAGCAGCGACCCGACGAACCGCGCGACGACCATCATCGGGGTGTCGTTGAACGCCACCGCCGTCGCCACCAACACGATCGGGTTCACCGCGGGGGCGGCGAGCAGGAACGTCAACGCGACAGCCGGTGCGACGCCCTGCTGCATCAACCGCCGCGCCACGGGCACCGAAGCGCACTCACACCCCGGCAGGGCCACGCCCGCGACACCCGCCACGGGCACGGCCAGCGCGGTCTTCGACGGCAGCAGGCGGCGCAGCGCCGAAGCCGGCACGAACGCCGCGATCGCGCCGGAGATCAGCACGCCCAGGACCAGGAACGGCATGGCCTGCACGCAGATCGCCACGAACACGGTCGACGCGGTGCGCAGCTTCGGCACGTCCAGCAGGTCGACGAGCCGGGACTGGAAGAGCAGTGCGAGAACGAGGATCCCGCACAGCACCTCCAACGACGTGATCTTCAGCCGAGGCGGGCCGGAGCGCCGCTTCGACGAGCGGATCTCGCCGGTGATCGTCATTCCGCGTCCGCATCCAAGTCGAGCAGACGGCGGTAGGTGCGGGCCATTCCTTCGCGGATCTCCTCGGGCGAGGGCGGCTCGGCGAACTCGGCCTCTTCCTCTTCGAGATCGTCGTCGTCGAAGTCGACCGGAGTGCCGTTGACGGTCTCCTCGTCGTCCTCTTCCTCTTCGAGGGCCGCCTCACGCAGCTCCTCGATCGTCGCGGAGACGTCCTCGGCGCTCAACGCCGGCAGCATCGGCTTCACGATCGCCAGCACGCCACCCTCGGCGTCGTCCAGCGCCACCGCCTCGGCCAGCGCGACGGCGTGGTCGCGCTCGTACGGGCCGCAGATGAACGAGTCCCAGTCGTCGCCGCCCGACGGCTCGAACGTGACGGTCCACGGGAACTCGTTGACGTCCGAGTCCTCTTCCGGCTCGTAAATGATCACGCCACCCATGGAAGGGTCCTTTCTCAAGAAAAGCGGGAGAGGAGCTCGCCGCGCACCTGCGACGCGGTCGACACGACCAGCATGAGCAGCGTGCTCAGCGGTTCCGGCTTGAGACCGTCCGCCGGGAACGCATACCGCAGCATCACGTCGGTGCCACGTTCGGACTGAATGACGCCGAGTGTGCCGAAAAGGCCCTGACCAGCGCGTTCGGCAACCCAGACGGCCACGTCGCCGACCAGGTCCCACGCGACGACGACCGTCAACGAGAGCACGGTCAGGCCTTCTGCCAGTTCCATGCCCTGCACGGCACACGGCACGTCGCCGTGCCGGAAGCTCAACGCGCCGTCGTCGTCCACGGAGACGTCGTGGAACAGCTCGAGCGCCTTGCGCGCGGCCTCGAGAGCCTCACCGCTCGCGTTCACGACACCTCCGAATCGGGCTTGTCGATCGCACCACCGAAGCGGCGGTCGCGCTCGGCGAACTTCTCGACGGCCCGCCACAGGTCACGGCGGTCGAAGTCGGGCCACAGGATGTCCTGGAACACCAGCTCGGCGTACGCGGACTGCCAGAGCATGAAGTTCGACGTGCGCTGCTCGCCCGACGGCCGGATGAACAGGTCCACGTCCGGCATCTCGGGCTGGTAGAGGTAGCGCGCGATGGTCTTCTCGTCGACCTTGTCCGGGTTGATCTGCCCGGCCGCGGCCAGTCGCGCGATCTCGCGGGCGGCGTCACCGATCTCCGCGCGACCGCCGTAGTTGATGCACATGGCGAGGTTGAGCTGGTCGTTCTCGCGGGTGCGCTCCTCCGCGACCTCCAGCTCCTTGATCACGCTGCGCCACAACCGCGGCCGGCGGCCGGACCAGCGCACCCGGACGCCCAGCTCGTCGAGCTCGTCGGTGCGGTGGTGGATGACGTCGCGCGAGAAGCCCATCAGGAACCGGACCTCTTCGGGGCTGCGGCGCCAGTTCTCCGTGGAGAAGGCGTACAGCGACAGCCACTTCACGCCCATCTCAATGGCGCCCTTGGCGACCTCGACGACGACCTGCTCGCCCCGCTTGTGGCCCTCGACCCGCGACAGCCCGCGCTGGTTGGCCCAGCGGCCGTTGCCGTCCATCACGATCGCGATGTGCTTCGGCACGAACTCGGCCGGGATCTGCGGGGGCACCGCGCCGGACGGATGCGGCTCCGGCGGGCGCGGGACGCGCTTCTCACGCTCAGAGCGGCGGCGACGCAGCATGAAACCGATCATCCCTTCGGGACGGTGGCGACTGTGTTTGATTTTTGGCGATTGTCGGTAGGCGCCACACTAGCCGTCGGCCGGCTGCGCCTTGCGTTCGACCAAGGGCAACGACCGCAGCTGCCTTTCGAGGTGCCACTGGAGATGGGCCGCGACCAGGCCACTCGCGTCACGGCGGGCGATGTGCGGGATCTCGTCGACCACACCCCACTGCCCGTGCAGCAACGCCGAGAGCAGCGTCAGCGTGTCCTGCGACGGCGACGCGGACCCCGCCGGACGACAGTTCGGGCAGCAGGAGCCACCGGCCTGCACGCTGAACGCCCGGTGCGGTCCGGGATCACCGCACTTGGCGCATTCGTTCACCGCGGGCGCCCATCCGGCGAACGCCATCGCACGCATCAGGAACGCGTCCAGCAGCAACGACGGATCACGTTCCGCCGCGGACAACGCGCGCAGTGCGCCGACAACGAGCAGATAGAGCCGCAGGACCGGTTCGCCCTCTTCGGCGGTGAGGCGGTCAGCGGTCTCGACGATCGCGCACGCGGCCGTGTAGCGCTGGTAGTCGTTGACGATCCCCACGCCGAACGCGTCCAGCGTCTGCACCTGCGTGATGATGTCGAGCGACCGGCCGGGGTGGAACTGCGCGTCGACGTGGCAGAACGGCTCCAGCCGCGCGCCGAACTTCGACGACGTCTTGCGCACGCCCTTCGCCACGGCTCTCAACTTCCCGTGCCGTTGCGTCAGGAACGTGATGATCCGGTCCGCTTCACCGAGCTTCTGCACCCGAAGCACGATCCCGGTGTCGCGGTACAGGTTCGCCATCTAGAACCCCAGGCGGCGCAGCTGTTTCGGGTCTCGCTGCCAGTCCTTGGCAATCTTGATGTGGAGGTCCAGGTACACCCGCGTGCCCAGCAGCGCCTCGATCTGCTTGCGCGCGGTCATGCCGACCTGCTTGAGCCGCTCACCCCGGTGCCCCAGGATGATCGCCTTCTGCGACGGCCGCTCCACGAACACGAACGCGTGGATGTCCATCAGGTCGTCACGACCCTCACGCGGGAGCATCTCCTCCACCACCACGGCGATGGAGTGCGGCAGCTCGTCGCGCACGCCCTCCAGCGCGGCCTCGCGGATCAGCTCCGCGACGAGGGTCTGCTCGGGCTCGTCGGTCAGGTCGCCGTCCGGGAACAGCTGCGGACCCTCCGGCAGCTTCTGCAGCAGCAGGTCGCTCAGCTTGTCGACCTGGAAGCCGTCGACCGCGGACACCGGGATGATCTCGGCGAACTCCATCACCTTCTGCAGGGCGAGCAGCTGCTCCATCACCTGCTGCTGCGACACCAGGTCGGTCTTCGTGACGATGCCGATCACGGGCGTGCGCTTCGCGACCTTCTCGAGCTCGGCGGCGATGAACTTGTCACCGGGGCCGACCTTCTGGTCCGCGGGCACGCAGAAGCCGACGACGTCGACCTCGGACCACGTCTCGCGCACCAGGTCGTTGAGCCGCTGGCCGAGCAACGTGCGCGGGCGGTGCAGACCGGGCGTGTCGACGAGCACGAGCTGGCCGTCCTCGCGGTGCACGATGCCGCGGATCGTGTGGCGGGTGGTCTGCGGCTTGCTCGACGTGATGGCGACCTTCGTGCCCACCAGTGCGTTCGTCAGCGTCGACTTCCCTGCGTTCGGGCGGCCGACGAAGCACGCGAACCCGGAGCGGTAACCATCCATCTCACCATTGTCCCTCCCCCGTGTTGTGGCCGTTCGCGGGGCCTTCCGGCACTGGTCCGCACGGGTGACGGGGCGCACCCTGACGACCGCGTCCCCCGCGATTCCCTTCGTACCTCGCGCACAAGGAGAGTGCGACATGTCGAGAGAAGACCTCGAGCGTTTGAACGACGAGGGCATCGGCGCGTGGGACCGTCACGACCCCGATGGCTTCGTGAAGCTGCTGGCCGACGACTTCGTCTGGATCGACGACACCACGCCGGAGCCGATGCGCACGCGGGACGCGGCCCGCGCCTACACCCAGGCCTGGTTCACCGCGTTCCCGGACATGCACATCCGCACGACCAACCAGGTCTGCACGGACGACCAGATGGCCTGCGAGCTGGAGTTCACCGGCACCAACACCGGCACGCTCGCGATGGGCGGCATGGAGATCCCGCCGACCGGCAAGGCCATCACCAGCCGCGGGACCTACTTCATGAAGGCCGAGAACGGCAGGATCACCGAGTTCCACACCCACCCGGACGCGGCCGGGATGATGATGCAACTGGGCTTGATGCCGGCCTAGACCCGCTTGCGGAACTCCCCTGAGGCGTCCGCCAGCAACACCGGCGCCGACGGGCTGAGATCGCGCACCGCCGCCAGCGAAGCCGCGTCCACAGCGGACTCCCCGGTCACGACGGCCGCGGCCTCGATGCCCTCGGCGCCGCTCGACACGGCAGCGGCGATGGCGGCCTGCAGCGCGGAGAGCTTCAGGGACGGCAACGCGACAGTGGAAGCGTTGTAGGTGCGGCCGTCGAGATCACGCACGGCCGCACCCTCCGCGGCACCGTTGCGCGCGCGCACGGACCGCGCGAGCGTCACGAGCTTGGCGTCCTCGGCGTCGAGCGTGTCGGGGTCGAGGTCAGTCATCTTCCTGGGTCTCCTTCTGCACAGGGCGCACGAGCACAGTGGTGACGCGGATGCGGCCGCGTTCGTCCTTGCCGCCCTCCGCCCGCATGCGCAGGCCCGCGATCTCGGCCTCCGTACCGGGCAGGGGCACGCGCCCGAGCCGTTGGGCGAGCAGGCCGCCGACGGTCTCGACCTCGTGGTCGTCGAGCTCCGTGCCGAACAACGCGTCCAGGTCGTCGACCGGCAGGCGCGCGCTGACCCGCACCGCGCCGTCGTCGAGGTGCTCGACCGGCGGGCGGTCGTCGGTGTCGGACTCGTCGGTGATCTCGCCGACGATCTCCTCGAGGATGTCCTCGATGGTCAGCAGGCCCGCGGTGCCGCCGTACTCGTCGACCACGATCGCCATGTGCCGGCGCGACACCTGCATCTCGCGCAGCAGGTCCGCGATGGGCTTCGAGTCCGGGATGAAGCTCATCGGGCGCATCAGCTCGGAGACGCTCTTCGGGTCCTCGTCCTCGGCGAGCGTCGCCCGCATCAGGTCCTTGAGGTTCACCACGCCGAGCACGTCGTCGACGCTCTCGCCGATCACCGGGACGCGGGTGTAGCCGGTGCGCAACGACAGCGCGAGCGCCTGCCGCAGCGACTTCGACTGCTCGATCCACACGATCTCGGTGCGCGGCACCATGACCTCGCGCGCGATGGTGTCACCCAGCTCGAACACCGAGTGGATCATCTCGCGCTCGCCCTCGTCGACGACGCCGCGTTCCTGCGCCATGTCGACGAGCTCGCGCAGCTCGACCTCGGAGCTGAACGGGCCCTCGCGGAAGCCCTTGCCGGGCGTGATCGCGTTACCGACGAGGATCAGCAGCTTGGACAGCGGCCCGAGCACCCGGCCGAGCTGCCGGACGATGCCCGCGGCCAGCAGGCTCACGCCGTACGGGTGCTGACGGCCGATGGTGCGCGGTCCGACGCCGACGAGCACGTACGACACGACGAGCATGCTCAGGCACGAGTACAGGACGGCGAGCCAGTCCGAGTCCTCGTAGCGCAGGAACACCGTCGTGACCAGCACGGCCGCTGACATCTCGCAGAACAGGCGCAGCAGCAGCAACAGGTTGACGTGCCGCGGCCGGTCGTTGAGGACCTGCAGCAACTGCCCCGTGCCCCAGCGCCCCTGCCGTTGCAGCGCCTCGACGCGTGCGCGCGACACGGTGCCGAGCGCTGCGTCCACACACGCGAAGACACCGGCGGCGAGCACGAGCAAGACGGCCAGCACGATCACACTGGCTGGGTTGCCGCTCATGGCGCGTCAGTCTTCTTCGGGATGCTGGACAGGTTTGTGCTCGTCCAGCCCCACCGCGCCGAGCACCTTGTCGTCGCTGCTGCGCTGGTGGGCGGCCCGCTCGGCCTCGTCACGCGCGGTGCGGAAGTCCGCGAGGATGCGGTTCTGCAGCGTGAACATCTCGCGTTCCTCGGCAGGCTCCGCGTGGTCGTAGCCGAGCAGGTGCAGCACACCGTGCACGGTCAGCAGGTGCAGCTCGTCCAGCAGTCCGTGGCCGGCCTTCTTGGCCTGGTCCTTGGCGAACGCCGGGCACAGCACGATGTCGCCGAGCAGCGCGGGCCCGAGCCCCGCCGCGTCGGGCCGGCGCGCGGAGTCCAGCTCGTCCATGGGGAAGGCCATGACGTCAGTGGGGCCGGGCAGGTCCATCCAGCGCTCGTGCAGGTCGGCCATCACGTCCAGCTCCACCAGCAGGACGGACAGCTCGGCCAGCGGGCTCACACCCATGCGGTCCAGCGCGAAGCGGGCGGCGGAGACGATGGAACCCTCGTCGACTCCGACACCCGACTCGTTGGCGATCTCGATGCTCACGCGCCTATCGTCCCCGGCGCTGGTTCCCCCGGCGTGCACCGGGTCCGTGGTGTTGCCCGTTCTGGTCGACGAGGTCCTGCTGGACCTGCCACTTCTCGTACGCGTCCACGATGTCGCCCACCAGCCGGTGCCGCACCACGTCCTGGCTGGTCAGCACGGAGAAGTGCACGTCGTCGACACCTTCGAGGATGTCCTTGACGACCTTCAGACCGCTGCGCTGGCCGCCGGGCAGGTCGACCTGGGTGATGTCACCCGTCACGACGACCTTGGAGCCGAAGCCGAGGCGGGTGAGGAACATCTTCATCTGCTCGGGAGTCGTGTTCTGCGCCTCGTCGAGAATGATGAACGCGTCATTGAGCGTGTTGTGGGTCAGCAGGTAGTCCTCGGTGACGTACAGCGAGTCCTGCGCCGCCACCTGGATGCACACCGTCTCCGTGCGGCCCGCGGGCTCGATGCTGTCGATGAACCGCATCGGACGCCCACCGCCGGACGCACGGTACTTCTGCCGCTTGCGCTCGAGCCGGAACGGTTCGACGCCCTCGGGCAGCCGGATGTCGAGGATGTAGGCGTCGTGGACGTAACCGACCTCACGGCCCTTCGCCATCCCCGGCTTGCGCCCTGCGGCCGGACGGCACCGCCAGTAAGCGACACCGCCGAGCGAACGGACGAGAGCGACCACGTCGTCCCGCAACCGCTCCGACGTCGTCGTGTACTGGATGCGGCAGGTCCTGGCGGTCTGGGTGACCGGGCCACCGTCCGTGTCCAGCAGGCCTTGGAGAACGGCCAAGCGCACGTCCGCGCTGTTGTGGAGGTAGACCTCGGGCACGAACTTGGTGTGCGACCGCGAGCCGTTCAGCCCTAGTTCACGCATGACGGCGGTCACCGGGTTCGCCAGCGTGATGACCTCACCCGGCGCCCTGACGCGCTTCAACGTGTAGTCGACCCGGTTCTTCTGGACCACCGCGATCTGCGGCTCCAAGGCCACCTGGAGCGCGACGGCGAGACCAGGGTCGGCCGTCGAGAACGACGGCGTCGTCGCGCCCGTGAGGCAGCCGTCACCGAGCAGCATGCCCAGCGCGTACGGATCCATCGGCACTTCGCGTTCCGGCAGGCACACCGGCGCGCTCAGCATCGGCAACTCGTAGCGTCGCGCGTGTGCCGCGCGGAGATTGCCGACCATCTCCTGCGTCTCCAGCACCCGCCACGGCTTGTTCCGGCGCCGGTCCGCCGCCGTCCGCACCGTCCAGAGGTGCTCACCGCAGGCCAGCGTGGACGAACCGTCCTGCGCGGTGACCCGGTAGATGTCCTTCTCACCCTGGGGATACACGCCCAGCACGGGGGTCGGCTCGCCGTTCGAGCCGATGACGAGGTCACCGACCCGCAACGAACCGATCGGCCGGAAGCCGTCCGGCGTCAGGACAGGCGTGAAGATCGGCTGGGCACGGCCGCGCATGTAGGCCAGGGGTGCGACCTCGATCGTGCCCGCCTGCGTGAGGCGCGGGATCGACTCCGGGTCGACCATGTCGTGCAGCGCGTCGTAGAGCGGGCGCAGGTACGGGTCGATCTTCTCGTAGAGCGTGCCGGGCAGGTAGCCGAGCCGCTCGCCCGCCTCGACGGCCGGGCGGGTGAGGATGATCCGGTTGACCTGCTTGGCCTGCAGCGCCTGCACGGCCTTGGCCATGGCGAGGTACGTCTTGCCGGTGCCGGCGGGGCCGATGCCGAACACGATGGTGTTCTTGTCGATCGCGTCGACGTAGTGCTTCTGGTTCAGCGTCTTCGGCCGGATCGTGCGGCCGCGGCGGCTGATGATGTCCAGGCTCAGCACTTCGGCGGGTGACTCGGCCTCGTTCGAGTTCAGCATCGCGATGGTGCGGCGGACCGTGTTCTGGTCGATGGCCTGGCCGCGGCTCGCGAGGGTGACGAGTTCGGAGAACACCCGTTCCGCGAAGGCCACGTCGGCGGGGTCGCCGGACAAGGTGATCTCGTTCCCGCGCACGTGCACGTCGGCGTCGAGCAGGTCCTCCGCGAGCCGGAGGTTCTCGTCGCGCGACCCGAGCAGCGTGAGCACCGCACCTTCCGGCACGGCGAACCGGGACTGACCTTCCTTGGCGCTCTGCTGTGTTTCTTCGGCCACGTGGCCCCGGCCTGCTTCCTGTCGCTCGGATCTGATGCGTCGATGCTAGTCCGGCCGAAAATGGGTGGCTACCGGATTGCTCACCGTGTGTGCTCACCGTCGTGGAGATCCGCAGGCTTGGTGTCGACGACATACCCGAGTGCATGAAGCTGATCACGGACCGGGGTTGGACGTGGACTCCGGAGCAGTGGGAGCTGATGCTCACGCTGGGTCCCGGTCTGGGCGCGTTCGACGGGGGCCAGATCTTGGGGACGGCGTTGTCGACCCCGTATCCGGAGGCGCAGGCGATCAGCGGCGTGCTGGTCGGTACCTGGGCAGAACGCCGTGGCGTCGGCACCGCGCTGATGTCCAATATATTGGATATCAGTCCGACGCCGGTATCCGTGTTGTATGCGACCAGCATGGGCGAGCCGCTGTATGCGAGGCTCGGCTTTCACCCGGTCGGGGCGACGGCTGAATACAGTGGCCAGTACACCGGCCCTGCCGTCGGCGTGACGCGCCCGGCCGCGATATCCGACATATCGGCGTTGGTCGCGCTCGACCACGTGGTGAGCGGCTACACACGGCCTCAGTTCTGGGAGTCGGTCCTCGACCCGGCGACGCCGTACACGGTGCGGATGTCGGATGTCGGCGTGATCGCCACCCGCCCGAACCCTGTGGGCTTCACCATCGGACCGATCATCGCGCCCTCCGCCTCGGTAGCGTGCGACATGATCGCGGACGTGGCCGCCTGTTCTGGTCAGTTCAGGGCCGGTCAGGTTCGGGTGGACACCGACAACGCCGACGTGGGCGCGTTCCTGGTGGAGCGGGGCCTCGAGAAGCGCACCGGGGGCTGCTCGCTGATGGTGCGCGGCGCCGCGCACGTGCCGGGCAACCGGTCGCGCTACTTCGCACCCGCCTCCCACGCGCTCGGCTGATCTTTGGGGGGATCTGTGGAACTGCGACGACTGACGTTCGACGACATTCCCGCGTGCGCCGACCTGTCTGAAAGCCGGTCGTGGCCGCGGGACGAGAACAAGTGGAAGCTCCTGCTCACGCACGGCGAGGGCTGGGGCCTGTTCGACGACGAGGGCCTGGTCGGCACGACGATCGCGACGCACTACCCGGAGCAGACCGCGGTCAGCATGGTGCTCGTCGCCGAACGCCGCGCGCGCCAGGGTCACGCCCGCCGGTTGGTATCCCATGTACTGGATACGGGCGTCTCCACTTTGTATGCAACGAAGATGGGGCAACCGCTCTACGAACAGCTGGGCTTTCGCGCCGTCGGCTTCACCGACATCCACGCCGGCGTGTACACGGGACCGATATCCAATACATCGCATATCGCCGGGCCATCCGACCTCGACGACCTCGTCGCACTGGACACCAAGGTCTCCGGTGTCACGCGCCCGTTCCTGTGGGAGACGTTGCTCGCCGTGGGATCGGTGCATGTCTCATCGCATGGTGTCGCGGGCGCGTGGCGCATCCGGCCGGACACCTTGGTGATCGGCCCGATCATCGCGGACTCCCCCGCCGACGCGTGCGCGCTCATCGCCGACGCCGCCGCCGGCAACGGCCGGGTGCGCTTGGACGTGCACGACCCGGAGGTGATCGCGTTCGTCCGCGAGCACGGCTTGGAGTCGTACGGCGAGTGCGCCGTGATGATCAGGAACGCGGACCGGCTGCCGGGTGACCGTTCCCGCTTCCGCGCCCCGTTCCTGCAGGCGCTGGGCTAGAGCTTCCGACCGCCCAGCAGGTGCAGGTGGGCGTGGAAGACCTCCTGCCCGCTGTCCGGCCCGGTGTTGAACAGCAGCCGGTAGCCGCTCTCCGTGACGCCTTCGGATTCGGCGACCTCCCGCGCGGCGGCGAAGAGGTCGCCGAGCTGCTCGCCGTTCAGGTCGACGGCGTTCGGCACGTGCTCGCGCGGGATGATCAGCACGTGCACCGGCGCCTTGGGGTGGATGTCGCGGAACGCCAGCGTCGTCTTGGTCTCGTGCACGACCGTCGCGGGAATCTCACCGTCGACGATGCGGCAGAACAAACAGGCCATGCCTCAAGACGCTAGGCGAAGAACCGGTCCAGCTGCTCGTCGACGGCCTCGATCATGTCGTCGGCCGTCAGCTCGTCCGGCCCGAGCCCGTGGTGGATGTTGAGCCCGTCGATCAGCACGATGAACCGCCGGGCCGCCTTGATCGGCACCACGCCGTCCCGCAGTTCCCCCGCCTCCTGGGCAGCCGTCAGAACGCGCGCGATCTCGCCGTAGAGCTCACGGGTGCCGTAGCGCTCCAGCTCGCGCAACGACGGCTCCACCATCGCCCGCGGCAGGAACGACAACAACACCGCGGCCTCAACGCGCCGTTCCTCGTCCAACGCCAGCATCTCGTGCGCGAAGGCCTTCAACAGCTCCCGGTGCCCGACCGAGGTGTCGATCTGTTCCAGCCGCGCGATGAACCGCCGGTACGCGAGCTCCATCGCGAAGCCCAGCAAGGAATCCTGCGTGGGGAAGTAATGACGCAACGATCCGCTGGACCACCCCGACTCGGCCGCGACGGCGCGCACGGACGCGTGGTCGATCCCGTCCCGTTGCACGATTCGCCACACGGCCTCGGCGAGTTCGCGGCGGCGTTCCTCGTGGTCGACAACCTTCGGCACCGGCTCTTTTTAGCAGCCGCGTGCAAGCCGCCCGACAGCCGCGCGGCACAGCTCCCACGACTCGGTGCCCGGCGTGATCACGTCCATGTGCCCTGCACCCTGCACCACGACGAGCTCCGCCTGCGGCTCCACCGCGCAGAAGTCGATGCTCTGCTCGACCGGCACGTCCTCGTCGCGATCACCGTGCACGCAGATCACGGGCTTGCCGATGGGCACCAACGCCGTCGGCGAGGCCTCCGCGAACTGCTCCTCGGTGCACAGCTCCAATGCCCGATGCGTGATGTGTTTCGTGAAGTCGAGCACCGCCGCCTGGGCCACAGCTCCGACCACTCGCTCGCTGTGCTTGGCCGCCCACACAGCGAGATGCCCGCCGGCACTGTGTCCGAGCGTCACCACGGGCCCGATGTCGACGGCGTCAATCGCGGCCAACACGTCCTGTCCGGTAACAGGCCACCCACCGTCACCACCAACGCGCCGATATTCGATGTTCCAGACGGCAATTCCGTCACGGACGAGCACATCCGCGAGGGGCCGTCCGAGTTCCAGGCCGTAGCGCTGATGCCAAAAACCACCGTGGATGACGACAACAGCACCCTCAGCAACACCGTCAGGAAGGTAAAGCTCGCCAAACTGACTGGGATGGTCACCGTAAGCAATTCGCTGCACACGCAGAACGTACGCGAACAAGAAGAAAGCCACCGCACCCCAAGGGGAATCCAAGAGAGGTTGTCAGGGCGCGCCATGGGGGATGTCAGGTGCGCGCCCGGAGGATGCCAGGTGTGCCCTGGGATGTCAGGAGAATGTTGGCGCCCACAGGGAAATAGCACACCGGAAGCCGCACAGACGCGCCGGTCAGGAGGGCCGCCAACGCCGAAGGCGAGGCGGCCGGGGGTCCGGGGGCGAAGCCGCCCGGCTGGGGTTTGGGGGCTCGGCCCCCAAAAAACACGCAAATCTCGCCCGGCGGCGAGGCGCCGCAGGCGCCGAGCAGCCAGGGCGAGAGAGATTTGGAGGCGCCTCGCGGTCCGAAGCCTGGGGGTCGCTTCGCCGCGAGGCGCCGACGCCGGACCGAGGGGGGAGGTGTCCGGCGAGTCTTTTGGTCAGAAGGGCCTAATCGTCTACTCCGTTTCCGGATAGACCAATCAACCCCTCTGCGAACTAGGGTAACCCCATCGGCCTGCGATTCGCTACAACTTCCGTCAAGCCAATCCATCCGATGTTCACCTTCGGAGTGAACTGGGTCACCAGCGGGACGTCCTCACCCCAATGGCACCAAGAGCAACCGCCGCAGCGGTAGAAGCACGCAGAACAGTTGGGCCCAATCGGACTACGCGGGCACCCGAAGATCGCAGTGCTTCGAGTTCCTCCGGCGTGATTCCACCCTCGGGACCGACCACGAGCAGCACGTCTCCATCGGAGGGCAACGGAACATCCGCGAGCCGGTCGGTCGCGCTCTCGTGCAACACGAGGGTCAAAGCAGACGACGACACGCGATGAGAAAGCTGGGTCGTGCTCACGGGTTCGTCGACGAAAGGCACCCGTGAACGGCGGGCCTGCTTCGCCGCCTCACGAACCGTGGAACGCCAGCGCCCCAACGCTTTCGCGCCGCGCGGGCCGTCTTCCCACTTGGTGATGCAGCGGGCGGCGCGCCACGGCACCACGCCGTCGACGCCGGCTTCGGTGGCCAGTTCGACGGCGAGCTCACCGCGGTCGCCCTTCACCAACGCCTGCGCGAGCACCACGCGCGGAGAAGCAGGAGGCTCGACAGTGCGCTCAAGAACCTTGAGCGACAACGCATCCCGCTCAACCGCGACGATCGAGCAGCGCACGAGCGTCCCGGAACCGTCGGACAGCACGAGTTCCTCGCCCACGCGCAACCGGCGAACGGTCGCCGCGTGGCGCCCCTCGGGGCCGTCGAGCACGAACTCCGAGCCCGACGGCAGCGCGTCAACGAGAAAGACCGGCAGCGTCACCGGTGACCGCGCGAGGCACGCAGGCGGGAGAACAGGCCGCCGCCGCCCTTGCCGTTGTGGGACAACGAAGGCTCGCTCTCCCCGCGCATCTCGGCGAGGTCGCGCAGCAGAGAGGTCTGCGCCGCGTCGAGTTTCGTGGGCACGACGACCTCGAGGTGCACGTGCAGGTCGCCGCGGCCGTCGACGCGGCCGGTGGAACGCAGCTTCGGCATGCCGCGGCCCGTCAGAACGAGCTGCGTGTTGGGCTGCGTGCCGGGGTCGATCTCCAGCTCTTCCTCGCCGTCCAGGGTCTTCAACGGCAAAGTCGCACCGAGAGCGGCCGTGGTCATCGGGATCTGGACCACGCAGTGCAGGTCGGCGCCGTCGCGTTCGAAGATCTCGTGCGGGTGCTCCTCGACCTCGACGTAGAGGTCACCGGCCGGGCCACCGCCGGGGCCGACCTCGCCCTGGCCGGCCAACCTCACCCGCATGCCTTCGGCGACACCGGCGGGGATGTTCACGGAGATCGTGCGGCGCGAGCGGACGCGGCCGTCGCCCGCGCACTGCTGGCACGGGTCGGGGATGACCTCGCCGAAGCCGCGGCACACCGGGCACGGGCGGGACGTCACGACCTGGCCCAGGAACGAGCGCTGCACGGACTGGACCTCGCCGCGGCCGTTGCACGTGTCGCACTGGACGGGCTTGGAGTTGCTGTTGGTGCCGGCGCCGTGGCAGCGGTCGCAGAGGATCGCGGTGTCGACGGTCAGCTCCCGCGTCGCGCCCGCCGCGCACTCCTCCAGCGTCATGTCGAGCCGGATCAACGCGTCGGAGCCCGGCTGCACACGACTGCGCGGAC
The DNA here is from genome assembly GCF_040681245.1 of Lentzea sp. NPDC051838. Taxonomy (NCBI): domain Bacteria; kingdom Bacillati; phylum Actinomycetota; class Actinomycetes; order Pseudonocardiales; family Pseudonocardiaceae; genus Lentzea; species Lentzea sp. NPDC051838. The sequence continues at coordinate 58,203 of NZ_JBFAYI010000018.1, read as the reverse complement.
CGCGTCCGCCACCGGTCGAGGCGCCGAAGAAGGCGTCCATGATGTCGCCGAGGCCGAAGCCCGCGAACGGGTCACCGCCCGCGCGTCCGCCACCGGCCGAGTCGAGCGGGTCGCCGCCCAGGTCGACGACGCGGCGCTTCTCGGGGTTCGACAACACCTCGTAGGCGGCCGTCACCTCCTTGAAGCGGGCCTCCTCGTTGGGATTGACGTCCGGGTGCAGCTGCCTGGCGAGCTTGCGGTAGGCGCGCTTGATCTCATCCTGTGTCGCGTTCTGCGAGACACCGAGGATGCCGTAGTAATCCCTGGCCACCTTGTTCGCTTTCGTGTTCATCTTTCAGTGCAAGACAAGTCTCAGCGGCCGGTGAGAATCTCACCGACGTAGTTGGCAACCGCGCGGACGGCCGCCATTGTTCCTGGGTAGTCCATGCGCGTGGGTCCGACGACACCGAGGCCGCCCAGCGGGTTGTCGCGGCTGCCGTAGCCGATGGACACCACGGAAGTGCTGCGCATCTCAGCGGCTTCGTTCTCCTCGCCGATGCGCACCAGCACGCGACCGGGGTCGCGGGAGGCGGCGAGGAGCTTGAGCACGATCACCTGTTCCTCCAGCGCCTCCAGCACCTGCCGGAGAGAGCCGGGGAAGTCGGCGACGTTGCGGGTGAGGTTCGCGGTGCCGCCGAGCACGAGCCGTTCCTCGGGGTGCTCGACGAGCGTCTCGATCAGCACCGTCGCGACCCGCAGCATCGGGTCGCGCAGGTCCTGCCGCACCTCGTCCGGCAGCTCGGCGACCCGCACCGACGCGTCGGACAGCCGCTGGCCCGCCATGGCCTGGTTCAGCATGGCCCGCAGGTGCGCGGTGTCCTCCTCGCTGATCACGTCACCGAGCTCGACGATGCGCTGGTCGACGCGGCCGGTGTCGGTGATCAGCACGAGCATCAGCCGCGACGGCGTGATCGGCAGCACCTCGAGATGCCGCACGGCCGCGCGGGACAGCGTCGGGACCTGGATCACCGCGACCTGTCTCGTCAGCTGCGCGAGCAACCGGACGCTGCGGCGCATCACGTCGTCGAGGTCGAGCGCCCCGTCGAGGAAACTGCGAATCGCCCGCTTCTCGGCCTGCGAGAGCGGCTTGATCTCGCTGAGCTTGTCGACGAAGAGCCGGTAGCCCTTGTCCGTCGGCACGCGGCCGGCGCTGGTGTGCGGCTGGGCGATGTAGCCCTCGTCCTCCAGCGCGGCCATGTCGTTGCGCACGGTCGCGCTCGACACACCCAGGTTGTGCCGTTCGACCAGGGCTTTCGACCCGACGGGCTCCTGGTTGGACACGTAGTCGGCGACGATGGCGCGCAGCACCTCGAACCGACGCTCATCGGCATTCACCGCTGTTCACCTCCGTGTCCACTCACTCCGAGTTTACCCAGGCGATTTACTGCCTGGTGCCCGCTCCGGCGTGACGCGAGCGGCTCGTCAGCCGTTCCCAGTTGCCCGAACCGATGGCGATCTTCTCCTCGTCGGTGAACGGCGCGTTCTCGAGGAACGACCGCGCGACGCCACCGCTGGTGTCGAGATACGGGAAGCCGCCTGGCCTCGTGCCGAACGTGTACGGGTAGTCGGTCGAGTAGAGCATCCGGTCCGTGCCCACGACCTCGGCGGTCCACCTCAGGTAGCGCTCGCTGACGGTGCCGCTGCCCGCCACCCAGAAGTTCTCGCGGAAGTAGTCGGCCAGCGGCCGGTCGAGCTTCGCCGCCTCGCCGAGAACGCCGACGTGGTCGAGGTAGAAGAGGACGACCTCGCCCCAGTGCCCGGCGATCACCTGCAGCTCGGGGTGGCGGTCGAACACGCCGGAGAAGATCATCCGCAGGTACTGCACGCCGAGGTCGTAGTACCAGCCGATTCCGGCGGTCGCGAGCATCGGCCCGAGCCCGTTCGGCAGTCCGGAGTAGTACGCGTCCTGAACTGCCTGCACCGGCGCCTGCGGGTGGAAGTGCAGCGGGACGCGGAGCCGTTCAGCGGTGGCGTAGAGGTCGTCGAACTCGGGCGCGTCCGCCAGTTTGTCGCCGGTCCGGCCGTACAGCATCGCTCCGGGAAAGCCGAGCTCCGCCACCGCGCGCTCCAGTTCCGCGGCAGCGTCGTCCGGTGACGCCGTGGGAAGGACGGCGAAGGCCTGGAACCGGTGCGGGTGCGCCGCGACGATCTCCGCCAGCGCGTCATTGGCCTCGCGTGCGACGTGGACGGCATCGGCCGGCGGGAGGTTCTGCACGCCAGGAGTCGCCAGTGACAGCACCGCGACGTCGATGCCCTGCTCGTCCATGTCGGCCAGGCGCCCCTCGCCGACGTCGCGCAACCGCCGCATCACCGGGTGGTCGTCGGGGTACGGCTGCCGGGCACCCACTTTCGCCCACGCCTCCCGCACGACGGGCAGAACCACGTGCTCTTCAAGACCAACGATGCGCATGTCCACTCCGTTTCCAGTGCTAACACGATCGACGTTAGCACTGGAAACACGGGGCGATGTAAACACCGCAGAACTCGCCGGTTCCCTTGACTGACGAGTCAGCCGAACCGTTGGGTTGGAGGCGCCGCCGCCCCGGTCCACTGAGGGGTGCGCATGCGCAAGCTCTGGTGTCTGCTCCTGGGAGTGATCCTGCTCGTGCCACCCGGAGTGGCGGCGGCGCACGACTCGATCCGCAACTCGATCCGGGGCTGGACGATCCTCTCCGACAGCGACGCGGGCGCCGACGAGGTGATCGCGTCGGCCAGGAAGTACAAGGTCAACCACCTGCAGCTGTCCCACGAGGTCGTCCACGACCTGCAGGAGGTTCGTGACCCGCGCAGACAGGCGCAGGTGAACCGGCTCACCTCGCTGGCCCACTCCTCCGGCGTCAAAGAGGTCGCCGCCTGGGACCACGCGCTCTACAACCTCACCTACTACCCCGCCGAGTTCCGCACCGGCCCGAACGGCACGATCGATCTCGACAACCCGGCGTTCTGGGACTGGTTCCGCGGTGACTACCGGCAGATGCTCGACCTGGTGCCGGACGTCGACTCGATCATCCTGACGTTCATCGAGACCGGCGCGCGCGTCGAGAACCAGTACTCGGCCAAGCTCAAGACCGCCGAGGAGAAGCTCGCCTACCTCGTCGACCAGATCGCGTCGGTGATCGACGAGCGCGGCATGCTGTTGTACCTGCGCACGTTCGGCTACTACCCAGCCGAGATGGACCGCACGATCGGCGCGATCGACCGCGTGCAGAACAAGCGCGTCCGCGTGATGGCCAAGGCGCAGCCGCACGACTTCTTCCTGACGCACCCGATCGACGTCACCGTCCCGAAGATCAAACGCCCGGTGCTGATCGAGTACGACACCACCGGCGAGTACAACGGCCAGGGCAAGATCGCGAACGCGCTCGTCGCCGAGCACGCCGACCGGTTGCGGCACTACCGCAAGCTGCCCAACGTCATCGGCTACGTCGCCCGCACCGACCGCTACGACGAGTCACGCATCGTGGGGACGCCGACCGAGATCAACCTGTTCGCGTTGAAGCGGGCGAGCGAAGGCGCCTCGAACTCGCAGATCTACCTGGAGTTCGCCGCTCGCAAGTACGGCCTGCTCGCGGCGCCGCACGTCGCACGGGCACTGGCCCGGTCGCCGGAGATCATCACCTCGACGCTGTACACGTTGGGCAGCAACACCGCGAACCACTCGCGCCTCGACTACGACCCGTACTGCTCCAGCTACCACCGCAGCGTCTCCGGCAAGTGGGTCGACCCGCCCACGACGTTCGTGCGGCACGGCGTGAACAAGCAGTTCCACTACTGGATCGACGTCGCGAACCACCTGGCGCCGCCGCACTGCAAGACCGACGGAATCCTGCGTCGCGAGGCCGGGTACGTGCTCGACCGCGGCTGGGTGACGCCCGGCAACCTGATGACGCAGGAGTACCTCGACCACCTCAACGTCGAGAAGAACTACGGCGTTCAGCTGGCCGAGGCGTCGTTGCGAGACGTCGAACATGTCCGAAAGTTGCTGCGTCCCAACGACTATTCGCAACTGAAGTCCTATTTCGAACGGACCGTGCTCACCGCCAAGCTGCACAGGGCGGTCGCCAAGGCGTACTTCGGCTACCGGATCTACGTCCAGCAACCGTCCACCGCACTCGCACGCTCCATTTGGGACGGTCTCGACGAGGCCACCTCCGTTGCCGCCCAAGTGCGCGCGTACCCGGCACCGCCGACCGGGGAGTGGAACTGGGTGATCGACGCAGCCCAGGCCGACCTGTACGCCAAGCGGATCTCCGAAGGCTGGGACCGCTACTCCAACATCAAGGTGCCGCGCCCGTGAGAAAACTGATCTCCGCGCTGCTGGCGATGACTCTGTTGTCGCCGGCAGCGGCTCACGCCGACTCTCCCGACATCCGCGGCTGGACGTTGTTGTCCAACAACGACGCCGGCAACGAGCAGACCATCGCCGCCGCCCGCGACTACCGGATCAACCACCTGCAGCTGTCGCACGACGTGATCCACCACCTGCGCCAGCTCAAGGAGTCCGACGACCGCCGTCAACGTGCCGTGCGGCTCACCGACCAGGCCCACGCCGCGGGCATCGAGGAGGTCGCGGTCTGGGACCACGCCCTCTACTCCCTCACCTACTACCCCGCCGAGTTCCGCACCGGCCCCAACGGCACGATCGACCTCGACAACCCGGCGTTCTGGGACTGGTTCAAGGCCGACTACCGGGCGATGCTCGACCTGCTGCCGAACATCGACTCGGTGATCCTCACGTTCATCGAAACCGGCGCCCGCGTGGAACGCCAGCACTCCACGCGCATGAAGACCGCCGAGGAGAAGCTCGCCTACCTCATCGACCAGATCGCCTCGGTCACCGACGAGCGCGGCAAACTCCTCTACCTGCGCACCTTCGCGTACTTCCCGGAGGAGATGAACAACGTCCTGCGCGCCTTGGACCTCGTCCAAAACCAGCACGTCCGGGTGATGGCCAAGGCGCAGCCGCACGACTTCTTCCTGACGCACCCGATCGACGTCACCGTCCCGAAGATCAAACGCCCGGTGCTCATCGAGTACGACGCCACCGGCGAGTACAACGGCCAGGGCAAGATGGCCGGCGCCTTCGTGGCCGACCACGCGGATCGGCTCAGGCACTACCGCAAGCTCCCCAACGTGATCGGCTACGTGGCCCGCACCGACCGCTTCCAGGACTCGCACATCGTCGGCACGCCGACAGAAGTGAACCTCTGGGCGCTGCACAGAGCGGGATCGTTGACGAACTCCCAGATCTACCAGGAGTTCGCGCGCCGTCGCTATGGCCCTTTGGCCGCACCACGTGTGGCGCAGGCGTTGGCACGTTCGCAGGAGATCGTCGAGTCGGTCCTCTACACGCTCGGCAACAACAGCGGCGACCACTCGCGCCTGAACTACGACCCGTACTGCCCCGGCTACCACCGCAGCGTCTCGGGCAAGTGGATCGACCCACCGGTCACGTTCGTCCGGCACGGCGTCAACAAGAAGTTCCACTACTGGATCGACGTCGTGAACACCCTCGCCCCGCCTCACTGCAAGCTCGACCCGATCCTGCGCAACGAGACGCCTTACGTGCTGGACCGGGGCTGGGTGACGCCGGGCAACCTCATGGTTCAGTCCTATGCGGACGATGTCGTGACGGAGAAGGACCACGGAGTCCGGCTGGCCCAACGATCTCTGGCCGACGTCGAGTCCGTCCGGCGCATCCTCAAGCCCGCGGACTACGCACAGCTCAAGGCCTACTTCGAACGCACGGTCATCTCGGCACGGCTGCACCGCTCGATCGCCAAGTCCTACTTCGGGTATCGGCTCTACCTGCGCACGCCGTCGGCCGAGCTGGCGCGCACGATCTGGGCGGGGCTCGACGAGTCGAAGCTGATGGCCGACGCGATCCGCACCTATCCGACGCCGCCGGGCAAGGGTGAGTTCGACTGGGTGAGCGACGCCGGACGGGCCGACACCTACTACAAACGGATCTCCGAGGGATGGGACGTGTACGGCAACGTGAAGGTCCCGCGCCCCTAACGTAGGGGCGTGGCAGACGAGGCGAACATCGAACCGTGGACGTGCTCCAGTTGCGGCCAGGTCAACAACGAGCGGTTCTGCGACAGCTGCGGCGTCGACTTCGCGCGGGGGCGGGTCAGCAGGATCGCGGGCAGGCCGGACGACGTCCTGCGCGTCTACCAGGAGGTTCAGCGCCGCGAGGCGGAGCGGCGGTCACCGTGGCTGACGGGATCGTTCTACCTGGTCCTGTTCGTCATCGTGATCGCCGCGCTGCTCGTCGTCGGCAAGGTGGCGTCCGCGTGGGTGCTGCCCATCGTCGTCGTGGGCGGTCTGCTCGCGGTCGCGGTCGTCGGCGCGTTGCAGCTGCGGCACGACGACAAGCTCAGCGAACGCGGCTTCCTGCGCCTGATGATCACAGCACTCGGCAAGCTGCCCGCCCTGCTGCGTCGGCAGCCACCTGACCAGCAGTGAACTCGAACGGCCCTGTTTTTGTCGGTGGTGCTCGCTAGGGTCCAAACCATCCGAGACAGGGGTGGGGACGTGGAGAGCGAGCAGGGCTGGCGGACGAAGGGCGGCCGGACCTTCCACAACGACCCGAGCTGCGAGTGGTTGCACAAAGGGGAGAACCGGCTGCGGCTGATCGGCAAGGACACGCACGAGGTCGTCGAGGTCCGGTGGGCGGATGTCGTCGGCCAGCTGCAGCCGTGCGACCACTGCTGCGCGCCCGCGTGGCTGGAGCGGCACGGCAGGCCCAAGGCCACCGAGAAGCCGTGCCTCGTCATGAGCGAGGACGAGTGGTGGCGCGGCACGCTCGTCTGGGAGAAGACCAGGCGCAAGGACGGGCTGTGGTGGGCGACGGTCACGTACGACAAGCACGGGCGGCACGTCACCGAGGTCCACAGCCAGCACGACATCCGGGCGCGCTGAGTCAACGGGTTCCTGACCACGGCATCGGCCAGGAGGCGGGCGCGTCAGGGCAGGAGGCGCCGGACCACCGCATCGGCCAGCAGGCGGCCGCGGTCGGTCAGCACGCAGAGGTCGTCCGACGGCTCCAGCAGGCCGTCCGCGATCGCCGAACGAGCCTCCGCGCGACCCGCGTCGTCCAGCACGTCGAACGGCAGGCCGGAAGCCAGGCGCAGTTCCAGCAGCACACGTTCCACGCGCTGGTCCTCGGAAGACAGCACCTCACGCCCAGCCGCGGGCGACAGACCCTCCGCCAGCAGGGACGAGTAGCGCGCCGGGTGCTTCACGTTCCAGAACCGGACACCGCCGATGTGGCTGTGCGCGCCGGGACCGAAGCCCCACCAGTCGGCGCCCTTCCAGTACAGGACGTTGTGCTGACACTGAGCCTCGACCGAAGTCGCCCAGTTCGACACCTCGTACCAGGAGAAGCCCGCACCACCCAATACCGAGTCGACCATCTCGTAGGACGACGCGAGCACGTCGTCGTCCGGCATCGGCAGGTCGCCACGACGGATGCGGCGCGCGAGACCGGTGCCGTCCTCGACGATCAACGCGTACGCGGACACGTGGTCGACGCCGGCCGACAACACAGCGTCCAGCGAAGCCGACAGATCTGAGGGCCGCTCCCCCGGCGTGCCGTAGATCAGGTCCAGGTTCACGTGCTCGAAACCCGCGGCCAACGCCTCGCGCGCGGCGTCGACCGCGCGACCTGGCGTGTGCTTGCGATCCAGAACGGCCAGCACGTGCCGGGCCGCGGACTGCATTCCCAGCGACACACGCGTGTACCCAGCAGACCGGATGCCCTCGAAGAACGACGACGACGTCGACTCCGGGTTCGACTCGGTCGTCACCTCGGCGCCGGGAGCCAGGCCGAACGACTGGCGCACGGCGTCCAACACATCGGTCAGGCCGGAGGCACCGAGCAGCGACGGGGTGCCTCCGCCGACGAAGATGGTCGAGGCGGGCACCGGAGAACCGAGCACGGACGCGGCCAGGTCGAGCTCGCGGCGCAGACCCTCCAGCCACGACTCGGGCGACGCGGACGAACCGAGCTCGCCCGGCGTGTAGGTGTTGAAGTCGCAGTAGCCGCAGCGGGTGGCGCAGAACGGCACGTGCACGTAGATGCCGAACGGACGCGAGCCGAAACCGGACAACGAAGAAGCGGGGAGCGAACCGTCGGCGGGCGCGGGCTCGCCTTCGGGCAAAGCGGAGGGCATGACACCCAGTGTCCCCCACGCGCCCCGAACGGCGGTGCACAGCCAGGGGATGTGTCTGTCTGTGACAGAGATACTACGGAGTGAAACCAGCCTAGGATGTCAACTTTCCCTCGTCAATCCCAGCATTCGGTTGGCGGTGGACCATGCTCTGGACGCCAGGCACACTGAGGTCATGCATTCGACTGGAGTCCGCCTCGTGGCCCGCCGCCACGTCGACTTCCGTCGTGTCTCCAGCGCGATGTGCCGTCGTTCGGCATAACCGCGCGCTGATTTGTTCCCGTCGGCGCTTGGTGCGCTGACGAGGCCCCCACCACAAGCACCTCTGGGCTCGCATGCGCCGCAAGCGCCTCGAAACCCCGGAGGATGGCGATGGTCCCGCCGCAGACGTCACCGCGCGCCAAGCAGCGTCGCGGCGAGGGGCAGTGGGCGCTCGGTTACCGAGAGCCGCTGAACCCCAACGAGCGGAGCAAGAAGGACGACAACCCGCTCAACGTCCGCACCCGCATCGAGAACATCTACGCCCACCGCGGTTTCGACTCGATCGACCCGGCCGACCTGCGCGGACGGTTCCGCTGGTACGGCCTTTACACCCAGCGCAAGCCGGGAATCGACGGCGGCCGCACGGCCACGCTCGAACCGGAGGAGCTGGACGACGAGTTCTTCATGATGCGCGTCCGCAGCGACGGCGGTGCGCTCTCCACGCAGCAGCTCAAGGTGCTGGGTGAGATCTCGCAGACGTACGCGCGCGACACCGCGGACATCACCGACCGCCAGAACATCCAGTACCACTGGATCGCGATCGAGGACGTTCCCACGATCTGGCAGAAGCTCGAAGAGGTCGGCCTCACCACGATGGAGGCGTGTGGCGACAGCCCGCGCGTCATCCTCGGCTCGCCGGTCGCGGGGATCTCCGAGGACGAGATCATCAACGGCCAGCCGGCGATCGACACCATCCTCGAGCGCTACATCGGCGACCCGCGGTTCTCCAACCTGCCGCGCAAGTTCAAGACCGCCATCTCCGGCCTGCAGGACGTCGCCCACGAGATCCACGACATCGCGTTCGTCGGCGTGAACCACCCCGAGCACGGCCCCGGCTTCGACCTCTGGGTCGGCGGCGGCCTCTCCACGAACCCCATGCTGGGCAAGCGTCTTGGCGCCTGGGTGCCGCTCGACGAGGTCCCGGACGTGTGGGAAGCCGTCATCAGCGTCTTCCGCGACTACGGCTACCGGCGTCTGCGCCACCGCGCGCGCATCAAGTTCCTCGTCGCCGACTGGGGTCCGGAGAAGTTCCGCCAGGTCGTCGAGGACGAGTACCTCAAGCGCAAGATGATCGACGGCCCCGCGCCGGAAACCCTGAAGCAGCAGCTCGACCACATCGGCGTGAACAAGCAGAAGGACGGCCTGTTCTACGTCGGTGCCGCGCCGGTCGCCGGTCGTGTCTCCGGCTCGATCCTGGTCGAGGTCGCGAAGATCGCCGAGCAGGCCGGCTCGCAGCGCGTCCGGTTCACGCCGCAGCAGAAGATCATCGTGCTGGACGTGCCCGAGGCCGAGGTCTCCACGCTCAAGAGCAACCTCGCGAAGCTCGGCCTGCAGGTCGACCCGTCGCCGTGGCGGCGCGGGATCATGGCCTGCACCGGCATCGAGTTCTGCAAGCTCGCGATCGTCGAGACGAAGGCCCGCGCCAACGACCTGGTCGTGCAGCTCGAAGCCAACCTCAAGGACATCGTCGACGGCGTCACCGAGCCGATCACGGTGCACATCAACGGCTGCCCCAACTCCTGCGCCCGCATCCAGACCGCGGACATCGGGCTCAAGGGCCAGATCGTCACGGACGAGAACGGCAACCAGGTCGAGGGCTTCCAGGTGCACCTCGGCGGCGGGCTCGGCCTCGACGCCGGGTTCGGCCGGAAGCTGCGCGGCCACAAGGTCACCTCGGCCGAGCTGCCCGAGTACGTCGAGCGGGTCGTGCGGAACTTCGTTGCCCAGCGCGAGAACGACGAGCGCTTCGCCCAGTGGGTCGCCCGTGCGGAAGAGGGTGACCTGAAGTGAGCGAACGCGCGACGCCGTTCTACTGCCCCTACTGCGGTGACGAGGACCTCCGTCCGCAGGAGGAACCCGCTTACGCGTGGCTGTGCAGCGGATGCCGTCGTGTCTTCAAGGTCAGTTTCGTCGGGCTCAACCTGCCGCAGGAGGTGAAGAAGTGAGCGATCTCAAGGAAGACCTGAGGATCGTCGCCGAGGCCGCGCAAGAGGAGCTGGCCAACGCTTCCGCCGTCGAGGCGCTGGAGTGGACCGCGCGGACGTTCGGCGACAGCTACATCGTCGCCTCCAACATGCAGGACGCCGTGCTGATCGACCTCGCCGCGAAGGTGAAGCCGGACTTCGACGTGCTGTTCCTGCAGACGGGCTACCACTTCCCGGAGACCATCGGCGTGCGCGACGCGGTCGGCGTCGTCTACCCGGACGTGCGGATCGTGAACGCCGAGGCGAAGCAGTCCGTCGCGGACCAGGAGGCCGAGTTCGGCCTGCTGTACCAGTCGGATCCGGCGAGGTGCTGCGACCTGCGCAAGGTCGTCCCGCTGCGCCGCGAGCTCGCGAAGTACGACGCGTGGGTCACCGGTGTGCGCCGCGTGGACGCACCGACGCGCGCGAACACGCCGATCGTGCAGTGGGACGAGCGCAACGGCCTGGTGAAGATCAACCCGATCGCGCCGTGGTCCGACGACGAGTTCAACGCCTACATCCGCGAGAAGGGCATCCTCGAAAACCTGTTGGTGCAGGAGGGATATCCCTCCATCGGCTGTCTTCCCTGCACCTCCAAGCCGCTGCCCGGCCAGGACGCGCGCAGTGGGCGTTGGGCCGGCCAGTCGAAGACGGAATGTGGGTTGCACGGATGACACTCGCGCTGGACACGTTGGGGCGCCTCGAATCCGAGGCCATTCACATCTTCCGCGAGGTCGCGGGCGAGTTCGACCGGCCGGTGATCCTCTTCTCCGGCGGCAAGGACTCGACGCTGCTGCTGCACCTCGCGATCAAGGCGTTCTACCCGGCGCCCGTGCCGTTCCCGCTGCTGCACGTCGACACCGGGCACAACTTCGACGAGGTGATCGAGTTCCGCGACCGCGTTGTCGCGCAACACGGTCTGCGCCTCGAAGTCGCCAAGGTCCAGGACTGGATCGACGACGGCCGCCTCGAGGAGCGCCCGGACGGCACGCGCAACCCGTTGCAGACGGTGCCGTTGCTGGACTCCATCACGCAGCACAAGTTCGACGCGGTGTTCGGCGGTGGCCGCCGGGACGAGGAACGCGCCCGCGCCAAGGAGCGGATCTTCAGCCTGCGCACGGCGTTCGGCCAGTGGGACCCGAAGCGTCAGCGCCCGGAGCTGTGGAACCTCTACAACGGCCGGCACCGCGCCGGTGAGCACGTCCGCGTGTTCCCGCTGTCGAACTGGACCGAGCTCGACGTGTGGAACTACATCGAGCGCGAGGGCATCGAGCTGCCGGACATCTACTACTCGCACGAACGCGAGGTGTTCCTGCGCGACGGCATGTGGCTCGCCGAAGGCCCGTGGGGCACCGCGCGCGAGGGCGAGACGTTGCAGCGCAAGGTGGTTCGCTACCGCACGGTCGGCGACGGCTCCTGCACCGGTGCCGTCGAGTCCGACGCCGCCGACATCCACGCGGTGATCGCCGAGGTCGCCGCGTCACGGCTGACCGAGCGCGGCGCCACGCGTGCCGACGACCGGCTGTCCGAGGCCGCCATGGAAGACCGCAAGCGGGAGGGTTACTTCTAAATGAGCGACCTGTTGAGGCTGGCTACCGCAGGCAGCGTGGACGACGGAAAGTCCACGCTCGTCGGCAGGCTGCTCTACGACACCAAGTCCGTGCTGGCGGACACGCTCGACGCCGTGCACCGCGCGAGCGCCGACCGCGGTCTCACGACGCCGGATCTCTCGCTGCTGGTCGACGGCCTGCGCTCGGAACGCGAGCAGGGCATCACGATCGACGTGGCGTACCGCTACTTCGCCACGCCCAAGCGGTCGTTCGTGCTCGCGGACACCCCCGGCCACGTGCAGTACACCCGCAACACGGTGACCGGTGCGTCCACGGCCCAGCTCGCGGTCCTGCTGGTCGACGCGCGCAAGGGCGTCATCGAGCAGACCCGCCGCCACGCCGCGGTTCTCGCGCTGCTGGGTGTGCCGAGGCTCGTCCTCGCGGTCAACAAGATCGACCTCGTGGACTACGACGAGGTGACGTTCTCCCGCATCGCCAAGGAGTTCACGGCCCACGCGACGGCGCTCGGCTACACCGAGGACGCGGTCGTCGAGATCCCGGTGAGTGCACTTGCCGGCGACAACGTCGTGGAGAAGTCCGCGAACACGCCGTGGTATGAGGGCCCGACCCTGCTGGAGCACCTGGAGACCGTGCCGGTCGAGGCCGACCCGCACGACGCCCCGTTCCGCTTCCCGGTGCAGTACGTGATCCGCCCGCGCACGGCCGAGCACCTCGACTACCGCGGGTACGCCGGTCTGGTCGCGGCGGGCACGGTCAAGCCGGGCGACGAGATCGTCGTGCTGCCCTCCGGCCGGCGCTCGACCGTCACGAAGATCGACACGGCGGACGGCGAACTGGCGGAGGCGGCGGCCGGCCAGTCCGTGACGTTGCTGCTGGCGGACGACATCGACATCTCCCGCGGCGACCTGATCTCCGTGGCGGGCAACGAGCCCAAGGTCACCGACGAGCTGGACGCCACCCTCTGCTGGCTCGCGGAGAAGCCTCTGCGAGCCGGTGCACGCGTCCTCGTCAAGCACGGCACGCGCACCGTGCAGGCGATGGTCACCGAACTGCGCGACCGCTTCGACGAGCAGACGCTGTCCAGTGTGGACAGCCCGGCTTCGTTGGAGCTCAACGAGATCGGCCGTGTGGCACTGCGCCTCGCGGAGGAAGTACCGCTGGACGACTACAGCTTCAGCCGGCGCACCGGGTCCTTCCTGGTGATCGACGCGAGCGACGGATCCACGCTCGCCGCCGGACTGGTCGGGGCTCCGCTGCCGCTGCTCGAGGACGGCGTGGAGAGCTGTACCGAGGGCGGCACCGCCGCCCAGGACGACCACGCCCTCGTCTCCCCCGGTCCCTGAAAGGCCACCTTCTCGTGAACCTCAAGCCCGCAGTCGCCATCGCGCTCATCGCACTGACAGCACTGTCCGGTTGCAGCCGCCGCGGCACCGAAGACGCACCCGCAGCCCAGTCCAAGGGTGCCGCGACCGAGGTTCGCCTCGGGTACTTCCCGAACGTCACCCACGCCGCCGCGTTGATCGGCGTGGAGAAGGAGCTCTTCAAGAAGGAGCTCGGCAACACCAAGCTGACGACTCAGACCTTCAACGCCGGCCCCGACGAGGTCAACGCGCTGCTCGGTGAGTCCCTCGACATCGCCTACATCGGCTCTGGTCCGGCGATCAACGCCTACGCGAAGTCCAAGGGCGAGGCCGTGAAGCTCATCGCCGGTGCCACGTCCGGTGGCGCGGCGCTGGTGGTGAAGCCCGAGATCAACTCGATCGAGGACCTCAAGGGCAAGACCGTCGCGACGCCGCAGCTCGCGAACACCCAGGACGTCGCGCTCAAGAAGTACCTGGCGGAGAAGAACCTCACCGGCCAGGTCACCGTCCAGAACGTGGAGAACGCGCAGTCGCTCGACCTGTTCAAGAAGGGCGACATCCAGGGCGCGTGGGCGCCGGAGCCGTGGTCGTCGCGCCTGGTGGCCGAGGCGGGCGCGAAGGTGCTGCTGGACGAGAAGACCCTGTGGGAGGGCGGCGCGTTCCCGACCACGGTCGTCATCGTGCGGACGAAGTTCCTGCAGGAGCACCCGGAGACGGTCGAGGCCGTGCTGAAGGGTCACGTCGCCGCCATCGACTGGGCCAAGGCCAACGAGGCGGACGCGAAGAAGGCCGTGAACGCCGCGCTGGAGAAGCTCACGTCCAAGAAGCTGGGCGACAAGATCCTCGACTCCGCGTGGAAGAACATCGAGCTCACGACCGACGCGCAGGCCAAGCACTTCCCGCAGCTCGCGAAGGACGCCGTGACCGCGGGCGTGGCCAAGGAGGCCGCGAACGTCGCCGGGTACGCCGACTTCACGCTGCTGAACAAGGTCCTGCAGGCGCAGGGCAAGCCGCAGGTCCAAGCAGCGGGCCTGGACAAGAAGTAGTTCACGAGACGTTGAGGGGAAGGCACACGACCATGACCGCCACGCTCGAGACCACTGTTCTGTCCACTGTGGATACCGCTGTCGAACTGGCCGGCGTCCGCAAGGTGTTCGGCCACGGCAGTTCGGCCGTGGTGGCGCTCGACGGCGTCGACCTCAAGGTCAAGCCGGGTGAGTTCGTGTGCCTTCTCGGCGCGTCGGGCTGCGGCAAGAGCACGCTGCTGAACATCGTCGCCGGTCTGGACGGCGCGACGGCTGGAGAGATCCAGCTCAACACGTCGCGCCCGGCCGTGATGTTCCAGGAGCCCGCTTTGATGCCGTGGCTCACCGCTGCCCGCAACGTCGAGCTGGCGCTGCGTTTCGCCGGTGTCGGCCGGTTGGCGCGCAAGCGTCGCGCGCTGGAGCTGCTGGAACTGGTGCGACTCGGTGACGTCGCGGACAAGCGTCCGCACGAGCTGTCCGGTGGCATGCGTCAGCGCGTGGCTCTGGCTCGCGCGCTGGCGTCCACCACGGTGTCCGCCGACGGTCCCGCTTTGCTGCTGATGGACGAGCCGTTCGCCGCGCTGGACGCCATCACGCGTGACGTGCTGCAGAGCGAGCTGCTGCGCGTGTGGGAGACCACGAACACCGCGATCATCTTCGTGACGCACGACGTTCGCGAGGCCGTGCGCCTCGGTCAGCGCGTTGTGCTGCTTTCCTCGCGCCCCGGCCGTGTGGTGCGCGAGTGGGATGTCACGGACTCTTCCGACACGGTTCTCGACGAGATCAACACCCACCTGCGAGAGGTCATCAGTGGCCACGCCGTCTGACACGCTCGACAAGGTCGGCGCCGGACTCGACGCGCTCGATGTGCCAGTAGAGGCGCAGAAGCCGCCGTTCTGGCGCCGTTTCCTGAAGACCGGCGTGCCACCGATCATCGCGTTCGCCCTGCTTCTCGGTGTGTGGCAGGCGTTGTGGGCGTCGGCGATCCTGCCGGAGTTCCGCCTGCCCGCGCCGGTCAACGTGTGGAACGAGCTCGTGCGCTCGGTCAGCACCGGTGAGGCGTTCGGCGTCCTGTGGACCTCGTTGTCCCGCGCGGTGTTCGGGTTCGTGGCGGCGGTGCTGATCGCGACACCGCTGGGGTTGCTGGTCGCCAAGGTGCGGGTGGTGCGCGCGGCGATCGGGTCGTTGCTGACCGGCCTGCAGTCACTTCCTTCGGTGGCTTGGGTTCCGGCGGCGATCCTGTGGTTCGGGGCGACGCCGGCGACGATCTACTTCGTGGTGCTGATGGGGTCCGTGCCCTCGATCGCCAACGGGTTGGTGGCCGGGATCGACCAGATTCCGCCTTTGCTGCCACGGGTCGGGCGTGCGTTGGGTGCCGGACGACTGGCTTCCGCGCGGCACATCCTGTTGCCCGCCGCGCTGCCCGGATATCTGGCGGGGTTGAAGCAAGGCTGGGCGTTCTCGTGGCGGTCGCTGATGGCCGCGGAGATCATCGCGACCTCGCCGCAGCTCGGCACCGGGCTCGGTCAGTACCTGCACAACGGGTCGTCGTTGAACGACATCAACATGGTGATCGCGGCGATCTTCCTGATCCTGTTGGTGGGCATCGGGATCGAGCTGCTGCTGTTCCGCCCGTTGGAGCGCGCGGTGCTGCGTGCGCGTGGACTGACGGGAGCCCTGTGACTCCGCTGATCGCTGTCGCTCATGGCAGCCGTGATCCTCGTTCTGCCGCATCGATCCACGCGCTGTTGGACGTCGTGCGGTCGTTGCGTCCTGAGTTGGACGTGCGCGGATGCTTCCTCGACCTGTGCGCGCCCCGGTTGAACGACGTCCTGCGCGAGGCGTCCGTAGTCGTGCCTTTGTTGCTGGGCAAGGCTTTTCACGCGCGGGTCGACGTGCCGGCCGCGGTCGCCTCGTCGGGAGTTCCCGCCGTGGTGACGGACGTGCTGGGACCGGATCCGCGGCTGGAGTCGGCTGCTCTGCGTCGGCTGTCCGAGGCCGGGGTCTCCTTTGACGATCCGTCTTTGGGCGTGGTGCTCGCGGGCGCCGGGTCGTCGCACGGTCCGGCCAACGAGGCCGTGGCGCGCGTCGCCCGGCGGTGGGCTCGCGAGTCGGGATGGGCAGGGGTGGAAGCGGCGTTCGCGTCGATCGCCTCGCCCACGGTGCCCGAGGCGATCGAGCGGTTGAAGGCCCGTGGTGCTTCGCGGATCGCGGTGGCGTCCTGGTTCCTCGCGCCGGGGCTGCTGCCGGACAAGGTCGCGTCCCTGGCGGGCGACGCCGTGGTGGCGCGCCCACTGGGTGACGACGTCGAGGTGGCCCAGCTGGTGCTGGACCGCTACGACTTCGCCCTGGCACGCCAGACCGTCGCGGCTTAGCTCTTCTGGTTCGACAGGTACCCGACCGTCGCCCAGCCGATGCCGAGCACCGCGCCTCCGGCGATCGCGACGGCCGTGAGGGCGCTCGACCCGCTGACCGCGAGCAGGGCGATGACGGCCGCGTAGACCATCGACAGGATGAGCAGGACCAGGCCGGACTTTCTCTTCGTCATGGCTCGGAATGGTTGCTGTCCGGCGGTTGCGCGGGCATCGACGTTCCGGTGGGTTTTGGTCTCAGTCGACCGGCTACTGGTGTTTTCGCGCGCGCGGACGCACAGTTTCCCGGTGTCCTCCGATGACGCCTGGGACCGCACCAAGGTCGCCTGGCACGTGGCTTTCGCGGTGTTCGCCTTGGTCGGCGTGGTGCTGGTGCTCGCAGAGGACCACGTCTCATACGCCGCGCTGGTGCTGCTGGCGGGGTTGTGCGTCTGGTACTGGCGCGTTGGGGCTCCTCTGGCCCGTGACGCGCGGGGTGTTCGCTATCTGGCCGTCGCGATCCCTTTGGTGGTCGCGATGTTCGCGTTGGTGCCGGCGTTGTCGGTGCTGTTCTTCACGCTGTATCCGCACATCTGGTCGTTGCTGGCGCCACGCCTCGCGATCTGGGCGACCGCTCTGACGTCCATGTCGATCGGCACCGTCGTGCTGGTGACGGGCAGCTTCAGCTCGGACTCGGTGGGCGCGGCGGTGATCATCTTCCTGAGCGTGCTGCCGGCCGTGATGCTGGGCCTGTGGATCGCGCGGATCATCGAGCAGAGCCGACAGCGTTTGGAGTTGGCCGACGTCAGCCACGAGGCAGGCGTGCTCACCGAACGCGAACGGCTCGCCCGCGACCTGCACGACACGCTGGCTCAGGGCGCGACCTCGGTGCTGCTGTTGCTCCGGGCGGCTCGATCCGCGACTGATCCTGTTGTGCGCGACCAACATCTGGCGTTGGCCGAACAGACCACAGCCGAGAACCTGGCCGAGATCCGCGCGCTGGTGGCGGCTTTGACTCCGGCAGTGCTGGACGGTTCCTCCTTGCCCGCCGCACTGGAACGCCTGACGGACCGGCTGGGCCGCGAGCTGGGACTCACCGCGTCGATGGCGGTGTCGGGTTCGTACCGTCCGCTGCCGCCTGACAGCGAGGTCACGCTGCTCCGCGTCACGCAGGAAGCGCTGGCGAACGTCCGCAAGCACGCTCGCGCTTCTTCCGTCTCGGTCTCGCTCGACTACTCGGCGGGTGTCTCGTTGTCGATCGTCGACGACGGTTGTGGCTTCGGTCCGGAGGCCCCGCGCGGGTTCGGGTTGGACGGCTTGAGAGATCGTGTGCGGGACGCGGGCGGCTCGTTCGAGATCCTTTCCGCGCCGGGCTCGGGAGTGCGGGTGCGAGTGGTCTTGGAGGACGCGTGATCCGGGTGCTGCTGGTCGACGACCATCCCGTCGTCCGCTTCGGCCTGCGCACGATCGTCGAGGCCGAGCCAGATCTGTCCGTCATCGGTGAGTGCGGCTCTGGCTTGGAGGCCGTCCAACTGGCTTCGGAACTCGCACCGGACGTGGTGCTGATGGACCTCAAGATGCCGGGCATGGACGGCGCGACCGCCACCGCCGCTGTGGTCGCGTCGACTTCTTGCCGAGTCGTCGTGTTGACGACGTTCGACACCGACGGCGACATCCTGCGGGCGATCGAAGCCGGGGCGACGGCGTACCTGTTGAAGGACGCGCCGAGCTTCGAGTTGATCGAGGCAGTGCGAGCCGCGGCGCGCGGTCAAACCGTGCTGGCTTCCCCAGTGGCGACCAAGCTCGTGAGCGCGGTGCAGCGGCCGGGATTGAGCGCACGAGAGGCCGAAGTGCTTTCGCTCGTGGCGCGTGGGCTGTCCAACGTCGCGATCTCCCAGGAGCTGAACGTCAGCGAAGCCACCGTCAAAAGCCATCTGCTGCACGTGTTCAGCAAGCTGGACGTGAGCGACCGGACCGCCGCCGTGACAGTGGCGTTGAGCCGCGGCTGGCTGCCTCCGCTGACCTGATCCGCCGAACCGCCACGACGCGAGGCCTTGGCGTGGTACCAAATGCGCAACGGCACCGGGGGGCGACGTGCACGACGACTCGTATCAGTCCGACCACAGCGTTCGCGACGGCTTCTTCGACGGCAGTGCCGACGACATCGAGGATTTCTTCGACGATGACGACTCCGACGATGACTCCGACGATGACGACTTCCCGCGCTCGCGACGCCGTTCCCGTCGTGGCTACCAGGACCTGTCCGGGGCACCCGGCTGGGTCAAGGTGCTCGTGTGGGTGGGCGCTCTCCTGGCGATAGCGGGATTCGGGGTGATCTTCTTCGGCATCCTGAGTCCCGCGCCTGAGCCGATCAGCACTCCCCTGACGCCCGCTTTCCCGACGGCGAACCTGCCACCCGGCTTCCCGACCGGAGATCTGCCGCCCGGCTTCCCGACCGACGCTCTGCCACCGGAGTTCGGGTCGCCCGGCATGACGGGCTTCCCCTCCCCGAGACACCTCACGCCCCAGAGTGTCGGAGGCCCGAACCTGCCGCTGGGCTTCGGTCTCTTCTTCGCCGGCTTCGTGCTGACGGCGATCGGCGCACTGGGCCACAGCACCTCGAGACGGCGCTGACACAGCCAGCCTCATGAGACTGCGCCATCCGTTCGACGCGCACATGGCCACCGCCCCGTTGTGGGTGAAGGTGGTCTCGCGGGCCGGCGTCGCGATCACGTTCATCGCCGTCATCGTGCTCGTCCTCGCCTCGCTGGGCGTCGGGCCGACCTACCCGATGTTCGCGACGGCCAGCCGCAGCTGACGTGATCACCCGAACGGGATTTGTCGGTCATGCCTGAGATCCTGTTTGGATGCATATGTTCGTCGACGAGTCGGAGCGCGGCGGCTACCTCATGGCTGCCGTCCTGCTGTCCCCGAGCTCGCTGCATTCCACCCGCTCGATGATGCGTGGTCTGCTGCTCCCGGGCTCCCGACGCGTCCACTTCAAGACCGAGAAACCCTCCAGCCGCAAGCTGATCGCGGACAGGCTGGCGTGCTGCGAGTTCTCGGTGAACATCTACACCGCGCGCGGGCACAGCGAGCGGGTCCGGTCGACGCCCCTGCCCCTGCTCGTCGAAGACGCGATCGGCGTCGGGGTGACCAGGTTGGTGCTCGATTTCCGCGATCGCGTGGTGCCACGGCGCCGGAGGTGACTGGAAGCGACGCGTCACGTCAGTCATCGACACCGTGGTCGACCTGGGCGAGGTCAGATAAGCGCGAAGCCCAGGCAGCGACCGTCCGGACGCGCACCTGGGCTCACTTCCTCCACCTAGCGGCAGAGGCGATGAACCCATCCTAGCACATTTGAGCCCAACCGCTGTTGCCCCGCAAAGCCGAGCAGACCAACACTTCCGGCCGCCGCCACAAGATCGAATGCGCAGCGCCGTTTGGGCGATGTGAAGTGTGAACTGTTGACGTGAAACCTACTCATGAGTAGTCAGGTGATTACGCCGCGTGCTGGAGATGTCCCTCGTCCACTCAACGGGGAGAGGCCATGAAGCTAGCCGGATTCGCGTCCCTGCTACTGGTACCGATGCTGATGTTCTCGGCCACGACCGCGTCAGCAGCTCCGCAGACCATCACCTACAAGCTCCGGGCGAGTGCGGCCGGGCAGTCGTCGGACTTCACGCTCGACCAGGGTGTCGACGCGTCCGCCCCGGCCACCGTCGCCCCCAACGGCACGGTCAAGGTCACCATCGACCCCGCGCCCAACAAGATCCCGTCCGAGGCCGGCGGGCGCACGGTGCGCGAGATCAAGGGTCTCGCGCTCAAACTGCCGGTGCCGGGCAACTCGAAGTTCCAGTCCGCGTCGCTGTCCGGCGGCTCCGGGCTGGGTGGCACGCCGACGGTTGCCTTGCAGGGCAACGACGTCGTGCTGAACGTGCCCGGCCCGATCAAGGGCGGGGCCGACTTCGAGCTGCCCACGGTCACGATCAACCTGCAGGCCGGCGGCACCGGCACCATCACGACGAAGCTCGGCGGCACCAGCTACGACGCCCCCGGCCTCACCTTCACCGCCGTCGTCACGGTCATCGGCTTCCCGGTCAACGCCGCCGCGAAGGGCTACCCGGACCCCAGCCCCGTGCTGACGACCACGACCATCGGCTAGAACCTGATGCCCAACCCCCTGCCGGGCATCAGGAAGTAGCCGCGACCAACGCGGTCATCGTCGCGAGCGTCGTGCGCAGGTCTTCCAGCGAGACCTGCGCACTGACGCGGTTCGCCCACTCGTACTGCGCGTCGCGCAACCGTTCGATGGCGGCGAAACCGTCGGAAGTAGGGCGCACCAGCTTCGCGCGGGCGTGTGCAGGGTTCGGCAGGTACTCCGCCAAACCCTTGTCCACCAACAGGTCCGCGATCCGCTGCACCGACTGACGCGCCAGCCCCATCTCCCGCGCGATGCCCGAGACGGACAACGGTTCTCGCAGCACCGCACCGAGCACCTGCCACCACGCCGCGGTCAGGCCGACGGGCTTCGTCATCACCTCGGCCGCGTCCAGAAACGCGCCGTACAAACGGAAAGTCCGCATCACGACGTCGGTGAGGACGTCGCCTGACTCAGTCCTGGACACTCGCCATCAGCCTCTCGAACGCCGCCATGCTGTCGTCGCGGTACAACTCGTACCAGGCGTCGACGGTCGCAGGCCGATGGGTCTCCAGTTCGAGCAGGATCTCGCGCGTCCACTCCAGCGCCGAAGCGCCGCCCGCCGTGATCACGCCCTGGTCGCGCACGGCACGAACCTCCTGATACAGCGCGGAACCGCCGTACTCACCGAGTTCGCCGGCGAAGTTCGACGTGTGCTTGACGTCGTCCAGCAGTCCTTCCCGCGCCAGCCCGATCGTCGCACCGCAGATCGCCGCCACCGGCTTGCCCGCCTCGCGGAACCGCCGCGCCAGCCGGCCCAGCGCCGCGTTCGCCCCCGCCTCCCACGAGTCGCTGCCGATCAAAAGCAGCATCGCGGACCCCTCGACGTCGACGTCCTCGACCGTCACGTCCGGCAGCATCCGCACGCCGCCGATCGTGCGCACCGGCTCCAGCGACGCGGCCACCGTCCTGATCTCGTAGCGGCCGGGCTGCTGCTGGAAAGCCTGGATGTTGATCTGAGCGGCCGCGTGGCCGTACTCCCAGTCCGAGAGACCGTCGACCAGAGCCACGAACACCGTCTGCGTTGTCATGACAGTAGACTGTCATAAGTGACAGCATGCTGTCAACTGCCGCCAAGCTAAGGTCAGCGACATGGCAGACGAGCTGGTCCACTACGAGGTGCAGCGTGGCATCGCGACGATCACGCTGGACTCTCCCCACAACCGCAACGCGCTGTCGTCCCAGCTGCGCCGCGAGCTCAGGGAACACCTGACCACGGCCGCGAAGGACGACCAGGTGCGCGTGGTCGTGCTGGCCCACACGGGTTCCGTGTTCTGCTCCGGCATGGACCTCAAAGAGGCCGCCGGCGCGAGCGCGGGAGACCAGGGCGTCAACGAGTTCCCCGCGATCCTCGAGCAGCTTTGGACCAGTCCGAAACCCGTCGTGGCCGCGCTCAAGGGCCCGGCCCGCGCGGGTGGCGTCGGCATCGTCGCGGCGTGCGACATCGCGATCGCGGCCAACGAGGCGACGTTCGCGTTCAGCGAGGTCCGGATCGGCGTCGTGCCGGCTGTCATCTCGGTGACGGTGCTGCCGCGCCTGCTCCCCCGCCAGGCCCACGAGCTGTTCCTCACCGGCGAGGCCTTCGACGCCCAGCGAGCCAAGGAGATCGGCCTGCTCAACGCGGCGACGGACGACGTCGACGCCGAGGTCCGCCGCTACACCGACATGCTCGCCCTGGGCGCGCCCAACGCCCTCGCCGCCACCAAGGAGATGCTGCAGCAGGAGCGGTCCACGAACCTCGGCGAGGTCTTCGCGGACATGCTCGAGCTCTCAGCCCAGCACTTCGGCGGGCCCGAGGGCCAGGAGGGCATCACGGCGTTCAAGGAGAAGCGCAAGCCGTCCTGGGTGCCGAAGGACTAGAACCAGCCGGTGCACTCGACGACACCCTGCACCTTCCCGCAGGCGCGCATGACGCGTCCGTCGTTCTTGAACGGCTGGGTGAACTTCGCGGTGCCCGAGTCGATTTTCGTGTGACCGAGGGGCCCCTCGGCCTCGTTGGCCGTGGGGTCCTTCCGCTCCGTCCAGACCTCCTCGCCGGGCTGACCGGCGGAGATGCGCCCCCACGCGCACTTGGACTTGTTCGACGCGCGCAGTTCGATCACGCGGCCGTTCTGCATGACGATCGGGTTGTCGCCGTCCATCGTGTCGAACGGCGTGAACGGCTCCTCCTGCGCGCAACCGGGGTCACCGGCGCTGGAGGAGACCTCGGTCATCGAGGCGGCGGACACCTGGCCCAGATCCGCGTCCGAATCGCAGGCTGCGACGGCCGCGGCGAGCACGAGCAGAAAGCACGTGCGACGGAAATGCGTTCCCATGGAATTGCACTGTCCACTCTGGACAGTAATTCCGCAGCGCGGGTCACCGTTCTGTGCGAACGACCCGCAGTTCGTGATCACCTGATTCAGCGTTCCGCTTCACAGCGTCACGAAGCACCGACAGCACGGACGCGTCCAGGTCAGCAGGCACGACCAGCACGTACTCACCGGAAGGCAGCCAGGACAGGTCGGTCAGGCTGTCGTAGAGGGCATCCAGGTTCTGGCCGAACCACGAGGGAAACGACAACGCCTCGGCAATGGCCGCGATCGCCGCCTTCTTTTCCGAAACGAGAATGTGCCGTTTCATTTGCTCACGTCCACGACGACGAACGTCGAATAGTGGTCGCCGGTGTAAAAGACCTCGCTGGAACTGCCCGTCACGATCCGCCGCGCCCCTCGGTCCGGACTACCGGGCGTCGGCACCGTGTACTCCTTGTAGTACCCGGACTTCTGCTGAGGCAGCCGCTTCTCGCGGTTCTCGAACGTCACGCCGTCGTTGCGCGGGTACGGGAACGGGCCCTTCGACTCGATCAGCTTCCACGTCTTCGCGGCCTCGGACGGCAGCTTCGACAACGCCTGGACGTCCAGGCCCGACGAGATACCGGGCACGGCGAGCTGAGACGCCGACGCCGGGAGGTTGAGAGGCGGCTTCTCGGGGTTGGAGACGTTGTCCTTGACGAACCACCCGACCACGACCAGCGCGATCAGGCCGACCAGTGCGACGGTCAGGCGACGACCAGGGCTCACGCGGCGACCTTCTCCGACTCGGGCTCCGGTTCGGGCTCGGGCTCCACGTCAGGCTGCGGCGCCGAACGCTTCGGCCGCCAGTCGACGACGCGGTCGATCAGCCGCGCCACGCCCAGGCAGAGCGGCAACACCACGATCATCACGACGGGGAACTGCACGGCGACGGGCAGCTGCACGACCCACAGCTCGACGCCGTCCCACCACGACCAAAGCCAGTCCACGACCGCGAGCCTAGTCTCGTGACCGGTGTCACGGCATTTGCCCAGCCCCAAGCTCGGTATGTTGCGAACCATGTTCGCCGTTTACGCAGCAGAACCCAGTCCTGAGAACCCGCTGGCCTCGCTTCGCGTCGGCGAGCGCCCCGACCCCGAGATCCCGAACGGGTGGGTGCGCGTCGCGGTCAAGGCTGCCAGCCTCAACATGCACGACCTGTGGACGTTGCGCGGCGTCGGCATCAAGCCCGAGCAGTTCCCGATGATCCTGGGCTGCGACGGCGCCGGCACCCTCGACGACGGCACCGAGGTGGTGCTGCACTCCGTCATCGGTGACCCGAGCTGGTCCGGCGAGGAGACGCTCGACCCGAAGCGCACGCTGCTCACCGAGAAGCACCAGGGCACCTTCGCGGACTACGTCGTGGTCCCGGCCCGCAACGCACTGCCGAAGCCCGCTGACCTGTCGTTCGCCGAGGCCGCCTGCATGGGCACGGCGTGGCTCACGGCGTACCGGATGCTGTTCGTGAAGTCCGGCCTGCGACCCGGCCAGACGATGCTCGTGCAGGGCGCGTCCGGTGGCGTGTCGACCGCGCTCATCCAGCTGGGCCGCGCCGCCGGGTTCCGCGTCTGGGTCACCGGCCGCACCGAGGAGAAGCGCGCGCTGGCGACCGCTCTGGGTGCCCACGCGACGTTCGAGTCCGGCGCCAGGCTGCCCGAACGGGTCGACGCGGTGTTCGAGACCGTCGGCAAGGCCACCTGGTCGCACTCGATGAAGGCGCTCAAGCCCGGCGGCATCGTGGTGATCTCCGGCGCGACGTCCGGCGACGCGACCGCTGCCGAACTGCAGCGGCTGTTCTTCCTGCAGCTGCGCGTGGTCGGCTCGACCATGGGCACCCGCGAGGAGCTGGGCGACCTCATCCAGTTCTGCGCCCTCAACGGCCTCAAGCCGCAGATCGGCGCGGAGCTGAA
The DNA here is from genome assembly GCF_040681245.1 of Lentzea sp. NPDC051838. Lineage (NCBI taxonomy): Bacteria > Bacillati > Actinomycetota > Actinomycetes > Pseudonocardiales > Pseudonocardiaceae > Lentzea > Lentzea sp. NPDC051838. The sequence goes on along the minus strand of NZ_JBFAYI010000018.1, from coordinate 33,013 downwards.
GTTCGAGGACGCCGAGCAGGGCCTGAAGTCCATGCTCGACGGCGAAACCGCCGGCAAGATCGTCTTCACCCGACCGTAAACAGCACAACAGGCCAAAAAGCGGTCTCCTGATTGGTGGGTTCGGACAAAGCGCGTCACATTTGACGCGAATAGGTTCAGCCGGACCCACCATCAAGGGAGATGACGGCATGACTACGCAGGGCGTCTTCAGGCGCAAGCCCATCGACCAGATCGCGGAGGACAAGGGCGACGGGCTCACCAGAACACTGGGCCTGTGGCAGCTGACCGCGATCGGCATCGGCGGCATCATCGGCGCGGGCATCTTCTCGCTCGCCGGCGCCGTCGCGAACAAGACGGCCGGACCGGCTGTGCTGATCTCGTTCCTCGTGGCCGGTATCGCGAGCGCGGCGGCGGCGTTCTCGTACGCGGAGTTCGCGGGGCTGATCCCCAAGGCGGGCAGTGCCTACACCTACGGCTACGCGGTGCTGGGTGAGATCGTCGGCTGGTTCATCGGCTGGGACCTGCTGCTGGAGTACACCGCGATCGTGGCGGTGGTCGCGATCGGCATCTCGGGCTACTTCACGGAGCTGCTGAGCCTCCTCAACATCCATCTGCCCCAATGGATGCTCGGCGCACCGGGCACCGAAGGCCCGGGAGTAGCCGCGGGCAGCTACAAGGTCAACCTGTTCGCGGTGATCCTCTGCCTGCTGATCGCGTACGTGCTGAACCTCGGCATGAAGAACGCGGCGCGGTTCGAAACCACCTTGGTGTACCTGAAGATCGCCGTCGTGCTGCTGGTGATCGGTGTCGGTGTCTTCCACATCGACACCGACAACTACAACCCGTTCTTCCCGTTCGGGCTGAGTGGCGCTTTCACCGGTGCCGCAACGGTCTTCTTCGCGGTGTTCGGCTACGACGCGATGAGCACGGCCGCCGAGGAGTCGAAGGACTCCCAGCGCCACATGCCCAAGGCGATCATCTACTCGCTCGCGATCTCGATGGTCCTCTACGTGCTGGCCTGCCTCGTGCTGACGGGCATGGTCAACTACAAGGACGTCGACGCCGAAAGCGCGTTCGCCACGGCGTTCGCGGACATCGGCTTCCACTGGCTCGGCATCATCATCAGCGTCGGCGCGATCCTCGGCATCACGACGGTGCTCTTCACGTTCCTGCTCGGCGCGGCCCGCGTCGGCTACTCGATGAGCCGCGACGGCCTGCTGCCGAAGTGGTTCGCGAAGACGCACCCGGTGAAGCACGTGCCGTCGCGCATCACCTGGGTGCTGGGCATCGCCTCGGCCGTCATCGCCGGCTTCCTGCCGATCGCGGAAGCTGCCGAGCTCACCAACATCGGCATCCTGCTGGCGTTCGTCGTGGTCTGCGTCGCCGTGATCGTGTTGCGCTACAAGCAGCCCGACCTCCCGCGCACGTTCAGGACGCCGGGCATGCCGGTAGTGCCGATCATCGGCGTGATCTTCTCGATCTGGCTGATCACGTTCCTCACCCCGGAGACGTGGCTGCGGTTCGCGGTCTGGTTCGTGATCGGCATGGTCATCTACTTCGCCTACTCGAAGCGCAACTCCGTCATGGAGAAGCAGCAGACCAAGCAGTGACCTGCTGGTCGAGCACGGGCAGCGGTACCGGCCCGAGCCCGATCACGAGGTCGTGGAACGCGCGCACGTCGAAGCGGTCGCCCAACCGAGCGGCCGCTTCGTCGCGTACGCGCTGAATCTCCAGGCGCCCCACCATGTACGCGAGGGCCTGGCCCGGCACCTCGATGTACCGGTCGACCTCCGACACGATCTCCGGCTCGGTCATGACGGTGTTCTCGCGCAGGTAGTCGATCGCCTGCTGACGGGTCCACCCGAACGCGTGCAGCCCCGTGTCGACGACCAGCCGTCCGGCGCGCATCGCGTCCAGCCCGAGCATGCCGAGGCGCTGCTCCTGCGACGAGTACAGCCCCATCTCGTCGGCGAGACGCTCGGTGTAGAGGCCCCAGCCCTCCAGGTACGCCTCGATGAACGCGAACCGGCGCAGGTTCGGCTGCTCGGTCTCGGAGGCGATCGAGAGCTGGTAGTGGTGACCGGGCACGGCCTCGTGGAACGCCGTCACCTCCGACAGCGTGCGGCTGCGTTCGGTGGCACCCAACGGGTTCAGCCAGTACGTGCCGGGACGCGACCCGTCCACCGGCGCGGGCTGGTAGAACGCGATGGCGGCGCCCTCCCGCTCCTCGGGAGCCACCAGACGCACCTCGCAGCCGACCTTCGGCATGCGGCCGAACCACTGCGGTGCCGCGGCTTCTGCCCGCGCGATGGCCTCCGTGGCGTGCACGACCATCTCGTCTTCGTTGGCCCACAACAGTTCCGTGCGCAACCGGTGGAAGATCTCCGGCACGTCGGTCGTGCCCCAGACCTTCGAGCCGATCTCCGCGTACTCGTCGCGCAACGAGGCGATCAGGTCCAGACCCAGCCGGTGCAGTTCGGCAGGCGTGTACGAGGTGGTCGTGTAGTTGCGGACGAGGCTGGCGTAGTTCCGCTCGCCGTCGGGCAGCCAGCAGATGCCCGGTTTGTCGTCAGGACGGCCTTCGACGGACGCGAGCACGTCGCGGAACCCGGCGACGGACTGGCGGATCCGCGGTGACTCCGAGCCTTCCCACTCCTGCACCGGCGAGGCGAGGAAGCTCTCCATGCGCCGGACACCCGTGGCGAGGTGCCGCGCCAACGGCCTGCGGTCGGAGTCGCGCACCCGCTGACCGGCCTGCTCGACGTGCCGTGCGACCTTGTCCCGGCGCTGGGACATGTCCACCCGCGACGCCATCATGAGCACCGCGTTCACCGGTGCGCTCATGCCGAACGCGACGGTGTGCTCGATCAGTCTGGCGTCGATCCGCGCCACGATCGACTCGCCCTGGTGCCGGATGACCGCGCGCGTCACCTCGTCCTCGTCGCTGGTGTCGACCCTGGCGAGGATGTCGGCGACCCGTGCCCGCAACGCCTGTTCGCCCTCGACGCTCAGGTCCTCCAGCTTGTCGTCCCAGCCCGGAATCCCGAACATCGACGGCAGGAACGGCGACCAGTCCATGGACGCGGCGAACATCTCGTCGGCGAGTGACATCAGGACCTCCCAGCCCAGTCGGTGACCAGGTCACCCAGTGTCGAGAGCGGCACGGCGCCGTTCTCCAGCACCAGGTCGTGGAACGCCCTGATGTCGAACCGCGAACCCATCTTCTGCTCCGCCTCGGCCCGGACGCGCTGGATCTCCAGGCGCCCCACCATGTACGCGAGGGCCTGGCCCGGCGTCTCGATGTACCGGTCGACCTCGGAGCTGATCTCCGAGTCGTCCATCGTGGTGTTGGTGCGCAGGTAGTCGACGGCCTGCTGCCTCGACCACCCGAGCGCGTGCAGGCCCGTGTCGACCACGAGCCGCCCGGCGCGCATCGAGTCCAGGCCGAGCATCCCGAGACGTGCCTCGTCCGAGGAGTACAGGCCCATCTCGTCGGCCAGGCGCTCGGTGTAGAGGCCCCAGCCCTCGATGTAGGAGTCGATGAACGCGAACTTGCGCAGGTTCGTCAGGTCGGTCTCGGCGGCGATCGTCAGCTGGAGGTGGTGGCCGGGCGTCGCCTCGTGGAACGCCGTCACCTCGGAGACCGTGCGGCTGCGTCCGGTGGCGTTGAACGGGTTCACGAAGTAGATGCCGGGACGGGAGCCGTCGAGCGCGGCGTCCACGTAGTAGGCGAACGCGGCGCTCTGCCGGTCGACCTCGGGCGTCAGCCGGACCTCGCAGAGGGCCCTCGGCAGCCTGCCGAACCACTTCGGCGCCTCGGCCTCGGCTCGCGCCACGGCCTCCACGGCACTGGTGAGCATCTCGTCCTCGTTGGCCCACAACAGTTCCGTGCGCAACCGCCGGAAGATCTCCTGGACGTCGCTCGTGCCCCACACACGTGAGCCGATCTCGGCGTACTCGTCGCGGAGGCCGGCGATCAGGTCGAGCCCGAGCTGGTGCAGTTCGGCGGGCGTGTACGACGCGGTCGTGTAGTCGCGGACGAGCTTGCGGTAGTTCTCCTCGCCGTCGGGCAGCCAGCACAGGCCGGCGTGCTCGTCGTCGCGTCCCTCGACGGTCAGCAGGAACTCGCGGTACTTCGCGAACGCGGGCCGCAGGTCGGCATCGCCCTCCCACTCCTGCTCGGGCGAGGCCAGGAAGCGTTCGACGTGGGCCGCTCCGCCCTCGACGTGCCGGCGCAGCGGCCGGCGGTCGGAGTCGCGCAGCCTCCGCGCGGCCTGGTCGAGGAACTGCGGGACGAGGTGGCGCCGCTTCGAGAAGTCGATCTGCGAGGCCATCTTCAGCAGGACCGCGACCGGGGCGTTCAACCCGCGCGACACGGAGTGCTCGACCAGCCTGGCGTCGATCAGGGTGATGATCGACGTGGCCTGGTGCCTGATCACGTCCTTGGCGACCTGATCTTCGTCGCTCTCGTCGACGCGACTCAGGATGTCTTCGAGCCGGGTGCGGAGGGCCTGGTGCCCGTCGACGCTGAGGTCTTCGAGCCGGTCGTCCCAGCCGGGCACGCCGACGAGCGTGGCGAACGTCGGCGACCAGTCCATCATCGCCTGGAACGTCTCTTCGGAGAACGAGGTCACGCTCTCCTTCTTAGCCGCGCTTGAAGCGCTCCGCCAAGGAATTGACCACATCGGTGAGCTCGCCGTGGAGCCTGCGCACGATGTCGCCGGCCGGTTCCGCGGTCGCCAGCGCGTACGTGGTGCCCGCCCAGAGCGACATGACCTCCAGCTCGCCGGTCGCGCGCACTGGCTTCGTCAGATGGTGCACGTTCGGGTACGCGGCGGGCGCGTGCGGGCTGTTCTCGATCAGGAACCGGTTCACGAGACCTCGCGCGGGCCGTCCGCTGAACGCCCGCGTGAGCGCCGTCCTGCGGGCTCCTTCGGCGAGCGCTTCCCGGTGTGCCGCAGCGGTTCCGGCCTCGGGACAACCGAGGAACGCCGTGCCGAGCTGCGCCGCGACCGCCCCGGCCGCCAGCACCGCCGCGACGTCCGCCCCGCTCATCAGCCCACCGGTCGCGATCACCGGCAGGTCGACCGCGTTGCGCACGAGAGTCAGCGCGGCCAGCGTCCCGTACAGCTCGCCGCCGCCGGGCGAGATGCCGTCGTCGGTGAACGTGCCGCGGTGCGCTCCGGCGTCCGCGCCCTGCACGCACAGGACGTCCGCGCCGATCTGCTGCGCCTGCCGGGCCTCACTCGGTGTGGTGACCGTCACGACGATCGTGGTGCCGGTCGCCTTGAGCCGCTGCACGTCGTCCACGTCCGGCAGCCCGAACGTGAACGACACCACCGGCACCCGCAGCGCAAGCACGAGCTCCAGCTTCGCGGCGTAGTTGTCGTCGTCCCAGCGCGGGTCGCCGGGCACCGCGCCGACCTTCTCCGCGCAGGCCGTGACGCGGTCCACGTAGGACGAGATGTCGGCGGTCGGCCTGGTGCCGGGCACGAACAGGTTGACCCCGAACGGCTTGCTCGTCAGCTGGCTCGTCCGGGTGATCCTCTCGGCGAGCTGCTCGACGGTGATGTAGCCGGCCGCGAGGAACCCGAACCCACCGGCGTCGCTCACCGCGGCGACGAGTTCTGGGGTGGAGGCGCCACCTGCCATGGGCGCGGCGATCACGGGCACGGCCAGCGTGTGGAACATGAGCACAACCTAGTTGGACAGGGCGGTGGATGCCCGGTGAAGCGGCTGTGTCCTTGATGACGCAAGGAACACAGTGGTTGCTCCACCTAGCTGACGTCGCTGATCCAGTCGGCGACAGCGCGTTGCAACTCCTTGGCGCGCGGGTGGAGGTTGGCGTCGTGACCGGCGCCCTGCAGCACGTACCCGCGCACGTCCGGCGAGCCCGCGTAGTAGGGCCGTTCCTGCTCGACCAGGCGTTGTGCCGTCGAGCAGTCCCTGGCGAGCGCGGTGCAGAACACGCTGTCCTTCTCCCCCACCGCGATCAGCACCGGCACGTCGATCAGCGCCGAGTACGGCAGCACGACGCCCAGCGACAGCCCGTCCGGCGCCTCGGCCGCGGAGAAGACGTCCTTGGTGGCCTCGTCGGTCGCGATCACCTGCGGGTCGACGTCACCCGGCGTGTGAAAGGCGTTGTAGCGCTCGCCCTCCTTCGTGGTCAGGTAGGCGGGGTCGAGCAGCGACCGCGGCTCGACCTTCGACCCGAGAATGGTCACCACTGCCAGCGGGTCGATGGCGTGGGTCGCTCCGGTGACCACGACGCCGTCGACGTTGTGGAACGTCGCGGCGCTCAGAATCGCGATCATCGAGCCGAGCGAGTGCCCGGCCAGCACGACCTTGCCGAAACCCTTGTCGCGCAACGACTGCACGACCTCGTTGACGGCGGCTGCCTGACGCATCGCGGTGACGGTGACGCCGAGCGGCTTGATGCTGCTGCCGGTCCCGAGTCTGTCCACCGTCGCCGTGGCGTGACCGCGGACGTTGAGCTCGCGGCTGAACGAGTACGTGGCGGGCTCGTACGGGAAGTCCCAGTACGCCGAGTTGTAGCTGGCGCCGGGGACCAGCACGACGGCCGTGTCCGAGCCCGGATCGCACAGGCGGGTGTACATGCCCGCGGGCGAGATGAACTCCTCGCACCCGGCTGCCTGCGCGGTGGCGGGTGTGCAGAGCGCGAGCAGCAGTGCCGCGACCAATGCCCTCAAGATTGAGCCTCTCTCACGGAAATCCGTTCGAGAAGATCCCACGAGGACGGCCGCGCGCCCTCGATTCGAGACGCGGCGTTCAGGTGACTTTCGGACCCGAAAGTGTGTCTCAGTTCGCCTCCGGGCCCGGCGGCAGTTCATTTTCCGGTCACGCGAGTGCGCCAAGGTGTCAGGGTGAAGCGGCACGTGTACGTCGTGGTCCTGGACGGACTGCGTTCGCAAGACCTCGACGAGGCTCTGACCCCCACCCTCCTGACCCTGCTCGGCGAAGGCACCCGCCTTCCCGGCCAAGCGGTACCGGACCTCCTGGAGTCCGTGCTGGAGCTGGGTTTTCAGGTGGTGCCGCCCGACACCTCGTACCCGGCGGACGCGGTCACGTCGCACCGGCTGCACGCCCTGATCGACTCGGCCGACCCGGAGCGCGTGTTCGTGCGGTTCGGTGACTGCGACCCGCCGCTGGGTGTCGTCCGCTCGCTGGCCGTGCGCACCTCGGACGAGCAGGTGGGCAAGCTCGTGCGGCATCTCAAGGCGACCGGGCGCTGGGAGCGGTCGGTGCTGGTGGTCGTCGCCGGCGGTTGCGCGGCGGTGTCGGCGCAGCGCCACCTCGACGCGGACTCGTTGCTGCGGGGCAAGGTCTCCGTCGCGGGAAGGCGGCTCCGCTGGACCGGGCCGGCGTCCGATCGCGCGGTGGCGTGGAAGCACCTGCAGTCCGTGGTGAGCAGGATTCCCGGACCGGCCGCGGTGGTGCCGTTGCTCGTCGCCGGCCCGGTGTCCACTGTGGAGCTGGACGCGACGGTGGGGAGGCTGCTGGGCCTCCCCACCACCGGTACGCCCATCACCTAGGGCAGGGAGTCCAGGTGAGGGGCGACCGTGTTGGCGAACTGCCAGTTGTTCGACGCGTCCCAGTTGATCGACCACGTCATGGCGCCGCGAATCGACGGCCAGGTCGTGCTCGGCTTGAACGTGCCGCAGCTGGTGCCGCGGGCCAGACAGCTCAACGCGTTGTTGACGTTCGACGGCGACTGGTAGCCGCCGCCCGCTCCGGACGGTGACGCGGGCAGGCCCAGACCGACCTGGTCGGGACGCAGGCCGCTCTGCAGCTGGATGCACGCGAGCGCGGTCAGGAAGTTCACCGTGCCCTGGCCGTAGACCTGCTGGTCGCAGCCGAGCATCGTGCCGGAGTTGTAGTACTGCATGTTGACGATCGTGAGGATGTCCTTGATGCCCAGCGCCAGCTTGAAGTACTCGGCGCTGGTGTTCTGCATGTCGATCGTCTGCGGCGCCATGGTGATCACGGTGCCGCCACCGGCGTGGATGCTGCGCAGCGCCTGCGCCATGTAGGTGGAGTTCACGCCGTTCTCGAGGTCGATGTCGACGCCGTTGAAGCCGTAGTTGGTGATCAACGACTTCACGCTGTTCGCGAAGTTGTTGGCGGCGTTGGAGTCGCCGACGCTGATCGTGCCGCGCTCACCGCCGACGGAGATGATCACCTTCTGGCCGCGGTTCTGCAGGGTCCTGACGTCGGCCTTGAACTGCGCGTCGGTGTAGCCGCCGAGCTGGCTGCTCAGGCCGGAGTCGAGGTTGAACGCGACCTGGCCCGGCGTGCCCGTCGCGTCGGCGAACGAGACCGCGACGATGTCGTAGGTGGTGGGGACGTCGGCGAGCTTGAGTGCGCGCGCACCGTTGTAGAAGTTCTGCCAGTAGCCCGTGAGGACGTGCTTGGGCAGACCGGTGTTCGGCGGGTTGCCGGTGGTGGTGGTCGTCGTGGTTGTCGTGGTGGTGGTGGTGGACGTCGTCGTGCTCGTGGTCGTCGGCGGGGTGCCGGGGCCGTCGAGGTTGAAGTCGTCCGCGAAGTAGGCGGGCTGGCCGTACCAGCCGTGCACGTAGATCGTGACGCTGGTGGCGCTGCCGCTGGTGAAGTCGACGGTGAGCTGCTGGAAACCGCTCGTACCCGGCGTCCAGGTCTGCTTCTCCACACCGCCGGTGACGCCGAGGTAGACGTAGCTGCCCTGCACCCACGCGCTCAGCTTGTAGGCCGTGTTCGGTTGCACCGTCACGGTTTGCTGGCAGCGCGCGTTGCTCTGGCCGACGGGTGCGCCTTGGAGGGCGTAGCTGCCGGTCCGCTTGGTGCCCGTGGTCGCGCTGGTGCCCTCGGTACAGGTCCAGCCGCTGAGATTCCCGGCTTCGAAGCCGCTGTTGGCCGCGAGGTTCGCGGCGACGGCGCTGCCGTTGATCACCAACACCAGACCGGCGCAGGCGAACAGCGCGGACAGCAGCGCTACCGCTGCTCGTCTGGTCTTGGACATGGTCCACCTCCACACATCATGCGGCGGCCATGTTGTGAGTGGACTAAAAATGGACTAGACCACTTGGTCTGGTCAAGCGTTGCGCTGGTCATCGGATGTATTTAGGGTGTGCATGCCGCCCCCGTAGCTGAGGAGTGGCATGCGCATACTCGCTGTTCTGGCTTTATTACTAGGAATAGCCACACCGGCCGACGCAGCGCCGACCTGGGTGGCGTCCTGGGGTTCCGCCATGCAGACCCCTGTGTCATCGGATGTCAGCGGCGCCTCCTACACGGTGCGGAACATCGTCAAGCTGACCGCCCGCAGCTCGATGGTCCGCGTCCGCATCTCGAACGTGTTCAGCTCCGGCCCGCTCACGGTCGGCAGCGCGTCCGCGGGGGTGCCCGGAACCGGTGCCGCGCTCGAAGGCAAGGCGCGGCGGCTGACGTTCCACGGCCGGAACACGGTCGTCGTGCCGCGCGGCGAGGAGGTGCTGAGCGACCCGGTGCACATGGGCCTGCCCGCGCCGTCGTCTCTCGCCGTCTCGATCTGGGCGGCCGCGGCACCCGCCGTGCCGACCTACCACCGCAGCGCGTTGTCGACGAACTACGTGGCCCAGGGCGAGCACACCTGGGACTGGGGCGGCTCCGCGTACACCCAGAAGGTCGGCTCCTGGTACTACCTGTCCGAGGTGTCCGTCACGTCCGGCGTGGGCGGATCCGTGGTGGCGCTGGGCGACTCGATCACGGACGGCTCCGGTTCGACCGGTGGCGCGAACCGGCGGTGGACGGACGTGCTCGCGTCGCGAACCTCTTATGGCGTGGTGAATTCCGGTATCTCGGGCAACCAGCTTCTGCGCGATGGCACGTATGGCGTTTCCGGGATTGCACGCACTCCACGGGACGTCCTGGAGCGGTCCGGAGTGCGGACGTTGATCGTGCTGGAGGGCATCAACGACATCAAAGCCAAGCCCGACGCGACGTTCGAGGAGCTGCGTGACGGGTATCTGAAGGTCATCTCTCTCGCGCACGCCAAGCGCGTACGTGTGTTGGGCGGCACCATCACGCCGATGGGCGGATATGCGGGCTATACCGACGCACGCGAAGCCGTGCGCTCCGCCGTGAACAAGTGGATTCGCGAGTCGGGCGCGTTCGACGGCGTGGTCGACTTCGACGCCGCCGTCCGTGACCCCGCTCGCCCGACCTACCTGCGCGAGGAGTTCGCCAGGCCGGACCACCTGCACCTCACCGACGCCGGCTATCAGGCCATGGGCCAGGCGGTGGACGTCTCCCTGCTTTAGCTTGAAGCGCGTGTTCACTCTCAACGACGCCATCACCATCGCGACCGCCGCCCACGACGGCCAGGTCGACAAGTCCGGCCGTCCTTACATCGGGCACCCGTTGCGGGTGATGGCCTCCGTAGAGGGTGAACACGCGCAGATGGCCGCCGTTCTGCACGACGTCATCGAGGACACACCGGTGACCGCAGAGGACTTGGCCGCTCGTGGGTGTCCTGTTGTTGTGGTCGGCGCCGTCGTGGCGTTGTCACACCTGCCGGACGAACCTCAGGACGTCTACCTGCGCCGCGTCGCCGCGAACCCGTTGGCAATCATCGTGAAACGCGCGGACATCGCCGACAACCTCTCCCCCGCCCGCATGGCCCGCCTGGACACCGCTCTCCAAGAACGTCTGCAGGCCAAGTACGCCACCGCGCTGAGGTTGCTCGATCAGTTCGTGAGCTAACTAACCTTCTTCATCGGTACAGGTCGCTTGAGCAGGGTGTATTATCGAAACGTAACCAAGATTGGAAGGACAAGATGACCCGCCACGACCTGTCCGTGAAGTCCCTGCGCTCGAGCCTGGCTTCGCGCCGCACCGCTCGTCTCCAGCGTCAGAGCCTGGAGCGGCAGTTGGCCAGCTACACCACCGAGAGCGACCGCATCGAGCTGGACGCCATCCTCTCCCGCCACACCAGCGAGGAGACGAGCGAGCTCCGTTCGATCATCAACCGCCAGGCGATGGACCGCCTCCTGCGTTCCGCCTGACCGGTCTACGTGTGGGCCACCCCGGCAATGGTGCCGTGGGTGGCCTTTTGCGTTGCTAGAGAAGGCGTTTCAACGTCAGCACGTTGTCCGCGCACGTCTCCACGAGTCCTTTTGGCCCGGTGACTTCGCGCCTCACCACCTCGTTGGTGATGATGATCCAGTTGTCCATGAGCTTGAGGCTGTCGAGGACGTTCTTCGTCGTCGGGAAGTCGCAGTCCAGGTGCTCGGACCACGACGGCGTCTCCGCGTGCCCGATGATCACCAGGTAGCCGCCGGCGGCCACAGCCTCGGTCGCCCGCTTGAGAATGCGGCAACTCGCCCGGCTCCGGTCCGGGTGCGAGTGCAGGAACCGCGCGCTGATCAGGTCGAACTCCCCGTCGGGGAACTTCTCCGGCAGATCCCGCTGCTCGACGCTGCTGACCCGCCACCCGCGCCGGGCGAGCCACACCGCGTCACCACCCCCAGCGCACCCGAGATCGAGTGCGCTGCCGGGTCTCAGTCGTTCGACCTCACGCATCAGCAGCGGGTTCGCCATGCCGACCACGGTCCGCCCGACTCATGCGCGTTTGCAACATTCGTTCCATCAAAAGAGGCGTTTGACGGTCAGAACGTTGTCCTTCCGCGTCTCTTCCTGACCCTCCGGCCCGACCAGCGGCCGTTCCACCACCTCGTCGGTGATGACGATCCAGTTGTCGGTCAGCTTCAGGTGGTCGAGCACGTCCTTCGTCGTCGGGAAGTAGTAGTCCTGGTGCGGCGACCACGACGGCGCCCCCGCGTGCCCACCGATGATCAGGTGCCCGCCAGGAGCCACCGCCTGCGCCGCCCTCTTCAGGATGCTGTCGCGCTCTCCGTCCTCCTCGACCGGCGAGTGCAGGAACTGGACGCTGACCAGGTCGTACAGCCCCTCGGGGAACGTCTCCTTGAGGTCGTGCCGCTCCACGGCGAACTCGACACCCTCGTCGTACGCGTGCTTCAGCGCCCGGTCCAGCGCCACCTGCGACACGTCGACACCCAGCACCCGCCAGCCCCTCTTGGCCAGCCAGACGGCGTCGCCACCTTCGGCGCACCCGATGTCGAGCGCGCTGCCGGGGGTGAGACGTTCGGCTTCCCGCACCAGCAACGGGTTCGGCTTGCCGGACCACACCTGGTCCCGCTCCGAGTAGAAGGTCTCCCAGAACTCCTGCGCAGTCGTCATGCTCCTGACAATGCGTCCGGCCGTGCCGCTTTGGCAATTGCCGTTGCCGGTCTGGCAACAACGGTCGACAAGGCGAGCATGCTGGAAGCCATGACGAAGGTGACCTGCGACCTGACGATCTCCCTCGACGGCTTCTCCGCGGGCCTCAACCAGACCGCGGACCGCCCGTTCGGCGACGACGGCGGCGACGGCTGGGGCAGCAAGCTCCACGCGTGGATGGAAGACCCCGCGGAGATACAGCAGCAGATGGACAAGCTGGCCGAGACCAAGGCGTTCATCATGGGCCGCAACATGTTCGGCCCGATCCGCGGCGCGTGGTCGAGCTCGTGGAACGGCTGGTGGGGCGACAACCCGCCCTACCACGCCCCGGTCTACGTGCTCACGCATCACGCGCGCGACCCGCAGCCGATGGAGGGCGGCACGACGTTCCACTTCATCACCGACGGCATCGAAGCGGCGTTCAAACTCGCCCGCGACGCCGCTGGGGACGGCAACATCTCCATCCACGGCGGCGCGACCACGATCAACCAGTACCTGCGGGCCGGCCTGATCGACGAACTGCGGCTGCGCATCGTGCCGATCACGCTCGGCGCCGGCACGCGCCTGTTCGACGGCGTGCCGGCACTCGACCTGGAACAGGTGGAGTCGAGGCAGGGCAACGGTTTCACGCACGTCACCTACCGCGTGCACAAGGCCTGAGACGCTCCCGGTCCAGGACTCGAACCTGGGCTCACGAATCCAAAGTCCGTTGTGCTCGCCGACTACACCAACCGGGAACTGCGCTCACGACGGGACTCGAACCCGCGAATCGCCGCATCGACAATGCGGTGCCCTAGCCGCTGGGCCACGTGAGCATTGGGAGAGAACAAAAAAGCCGCCCGAATCGGATTTCCCGACGGACGGCTCCCCGAGCTGGCATCTCACCAGTTCACGACAGGGAGCCAGCATCATCGAGACGTTGGCGCGGTGACCCGAGATCCCACGTCATGACGCCTCCTTCGCTCGATGGTGCTCGAAGTCTTGCCGAGCACGACATCCGCAGTCAACGCAATAACCGCCGGGAAGGGTGTCGACCGCATCGCGGACCAGCTTGGGCCGGCTCCGGATCTGATGTGGATTCCGAGAGCTCGTGTGCCATCTCGTCATACGACCGCGATGCCGTGCCGAAGTCACCGGCCTGGCGCGAAGTTACTTCAGGGTGCCCAGCAGCTCAGCGGGCGAGAATCGCACCGGGAACGGTGCCGTGGCCTCGAAAACCTTCTCTGCCTTGACGACGGCCGTCTGCTCGTACAGGCCGTCCGCGCCGAACTCGAACACCGTCAGCGTCGGCACTTCCGGATCGATGACCCAGTAGCTCGGCACGCCCATCCGTTCGTAGACCGCCTTCTTGGTGTTGAAGTCGTTGAGCACGGAGCTCGGCGACAGGATCTCCACCGCCAGCAACGGCGGGGCATGCAGCAGCTTGTGGGTGAGATCGCTGTCCCTGCAGACCAGAAGATCTGGCTGTAGCTCCGTGTTGTTCGACTGCCTCACCGCGAATGGTGCCGCGAACACGTGCAGATCTTCCGGGCACTCTGCGTCCAGCCTGCTCCCCAGCTTCATCGAGATCTTCTGGTGCCGTGGAGCCGGCGTGGGACTCACCAGCAGCATCCCGTCGATGAGTTCGTACCGGTGTCCGTCATCGGGCGTACCCTCCAGGTCATCGACCGTGTAGGGACTTCCGTTCACGCCAATCGCCATGACTGACATGGTCCCCTCCTCTCGGTGCTCACGCCAACCGTCCCAGAAGGGTCTGACAGTTTCGGCCCAAATCCGGGCCTCACCAGTGGCGCCACTCGATCGTGTGACGCCACCGAACACCAGCGCTATTCATGCTCGGCCGTGGTGCGTACGAAACATGTCGTGCGGATCCACAGCGTGCTTGACAGCAGCGAGCCGATCGAAGTCGCCGGGCAGGTAGCCAGTCGCGAGCTCGACAGCGCTGATATCCGGACCAGACAAGAAGTTCACGCACACACCACCTGTCGACCAAGGGCTCATCGCGGTGAACAGCCGGGCAAACGCCCCGCGCAGTTCCGGCAGTTGCGCGGGCGATGCGGCGGCCCCGGCGTAGAGGACGTACTGCCCGTCGCGGCGCCCCAAAGCGCTGGGGACCAAGCCGGGCCGACCAAGGGCACCACCGGTGTGGCGCAGCTCGACGAGGTAAGGCGCGTCAGCGGAAGGCCCGGCGTGGCGCAGCAGTTCCTTGATTGCCAACGGGTCCAGCGATTCCAGCATGGTGTTGCGGGCGTGGAATGCCACCGGGGTGGTGGGTTCGGCGTGGATCGTGCCGACAGCGCTGTAAGGCATCTCCACCACGGTGTCGGTGATCGGCCCGAGCTCGCGGAACGGACGGACAAGCCTCTCCCCCTCGGAAACCGAGCCGGTGTAAGCGAATCGCACGTGCAGCAGGTAGCGGTCGGGCAGCCGGAGGAGCAGCACAGAGGAGCTCATCGATTCGGGAACGGTCCGAGTCCACTCCGCCCAGACACGCAGAGCATCCGAGGCGGTGTCGGCAGCGAAGTGCATGCCGCCGCCGTACATCCGGGTGATCGGGTGCAGGTCGATCTCCAGCGCGGTGACGACGCCGAAGTTGCCTTTGCCGCCGCCACGCAACGCCCAGAACAGGTCCGGGTGCTCGGTCGCAGTGACGCGGCGCAACGAGGCATCAGCGGTGACGATTTCGATGGCGCGCACGTGGTCGACGGCCCACCCGAGGCTGCGGCCGAGGATCCCCAGCCCGCCGCCGAGGTGGTACGAGACCACGCCGACCTCGGGTGAGGAGCCGTTCAAAGGCGCCAGCCCGTGTTCGGCGGCGGCCCGCACCAACGCTCCGCCGCGCACCCCGGCTTCGACTCGGGCGGTGCGCGCAACAGGGTCGATGGTGATCCCGTCGAGCCGCGAGGTGGTGATCAGGATCTGGCCGTCGGCGCTGCGAGACGGACCGTGCCCGGTGGCCTGCACGGCGACACCCAGGCCGTTCAAAGCGGCGTGGCGGACGGCGGCGATCACGTCGTCGACGGAGGCTGCCGGGACGACGACCTCGGGCCGGTGCTCGACGGACAGGTTGTAGCCGAAGCGCTCGACGTCGTAGCCGGGATCGGTCTCAACGAGGTAATCAGTCATGACACCATCATCAAGACGCTGACCTGCGGGAACAATCTCACAGAAAGCATCGACTGATAACCTGGAGATTATGGAACGGCGGGACATCGAGATCTTCCTGACGCTCGCCGAGGAGCTGCACTTCGGACGCACGGCAGAGCGGCTGCTCGTGTCGCAGGCGCGCGTGAGCCAGACGATCGCGAAGCTGGAACGACGGTTCGGCGTGGCCTTGTTCGAACGCACCAGCAGAAAAGTCGCGATCACCCCAATCGGTGCCGCCCTCTACGCCGACGTCCGCGCGGGACACGACCGCATCGAACGCGGCATCGCCGCAGCCATCGCAGCGGGCAAGGGGATCACCGGCGTGCTCACCGTCGGTCTGGAGGCACCCGCGGTCGCCGAACTCGCCGCCCCGGTGTTCACCAAGCTCCGCAAGACCGGCGTCGAGATCGTCTTCCGCGAGACCGGCTTCGCCGACCCGCTCGACCTGCTGCGCACCGGCGAGGTCGACGTCGCCGTCACCAACGCACCCGTCGACGAGCCAGGGTTCAAGGAAGGCCCGGTCCTGTACACGGAACCGGTCGTCCTGGCCGTGGCACGACAGCACCGGTTGGCCAGCCGCAAGGAGGTCACCCTCGACGACCTCGACGGCGAAGTGGTGTTCCGCGCGGGGAGACGTGCCGCGCCCTACCGCCGCGACCCCGAACCACCAGTCCCGGCAACGCTTCTGGACCTCATGGCACGGATCGCCGCGAACGAGGGCGTGTGCCCGCTGGCCGCGCACGCCGCCGACTACTTCGCCCGGCCGACTCTCGCGATGGTGCCGTTCGCAACGAGCTCACCACCCGTGCGCTGGGTGCTCTGCTGGCGCACCGGCGGCCGCACGGCAAGGGTCGCCGCGCTGGCGGCGACCCTCCCGTAACAGAACTACTTCTTGCCCTTCGGCTCGTCCGTGGACAGCGCGGCGACGAAGGCCTCCTGCGGCACCTCGACGCGGCCGACCATCTTCATGCGCTTCTTGCCTTCCTTCTGCTTCTCGAGCAGCTTGCGCTTACGGGTGATGTCACCGCCGTAGCACTTGGCAAGAACGTCCTTGCGGATCGCGCGAATCGTCTCGCGGGCGATCACGCGCGCACCGATCGCGGCCTGGATCGGCACCTCGAACTGCTGCCGCGGGATCAGCTCGCGCAGCTTCGTGGCCATGCGCGTGCCATAGGCGTACGCGTAGTCCTTGTGCACGATCGCGCTGAACGCGTCGACCGCCTCGCCCTGCAGCAGGATGTCGACCTTGACCAGGTCCGCCATCATCTCGCCCGACTCCTCGTAGTCGAGGGAGGCGTAGCCGCGCGTGCGGGACTTCAGCGAGTCGAAGAAGTCGAAGATGATCTCACCGAGCGGCATCGTGTAGCGCAGCTCGACGCGGTCCTCGGACAGGTAGTCCATGCCGCCGAGCTGGCCGCGCTTGGTCTGGCAGAGCTCCATGATCGCGCCGATGTAGTCCGACGGGGCGATGATCGTGCACTTGGTGACGGGCTCGTACACCTCGGCGCGCTTGCCCTCCGGCCAGTCGGACGGGTTCGTCACGACGATCTCGGAGCCGTCCTCCATGACCACGCGGTAGACGACGTTGGGCGCCGTCGAGATGAGGTCGAGGCCGTACTCGCGCTCCAGGCGGTCGCGCGTGATCTCCAGGTGCAGCAGCCCCAGGAAGCCGCAGCGGAAACCGAAGCCGAGAGCCGCGGAGGTCTCCGGCTCGAACGTCAATGCAGCGTCGTTGAGCTGGAGCTTGTCCAACGCCTCGCGCAGCTCGGGGTAGTCGGAGCCGTCGACCGGGTAGAGGCCCGAGTAGACCATCGGGCGCGGCTCGCGGTAGCCGGCCAGCGGCTCCGAGGCGCCCTTCTTCTCGGACGTGACCGTGTCGCCGACCTTCGACTGGCGCACGTCCTTCACGCCGGTGATCAGGTAGCCCACCTCGCCGACACCGAGGCCGCGCGACGGCTTCGGTTCGGGCGAGACGATGCCGACCTCGAGGATCTCGTGCGTGGCACCCGTCGACATCATCTTGATGCGCTCGCGCGGCGTGATCTTGCCGTCGACGACCCTGATGTACGTGACGACGCCGCGGTACGTGTCGTAGACCGAGTCGAAGATCATCGCGCGGGCCGGGGAGTCCGCCACGCCGACCGGGGCCGGGACCTTCTTCACGACCTCGTCCAGCAGCTCGCCGACGCCCAGACCGGTCTTCGCCGAGACCCGCAGCACCTCCTCCGGCTCGCAGCCGGTGATGTGCGCGATCTCCTTGGCGTACTTGTCCGGGTCCGCGGCGGGCAGGTCGATCTTGTTCAGCACCGGGATGATGGTGAGGTCGTTCTCCATCGCCAGGTACAGGTTCGCGAGCGTCTGCGCCTCGATGCCCTGCGCGGCGTCGACCAGCAGCACGGCGCCCTCACAGGCCTCCAGCGCGCGGGACACCTCGTAGGTGAAGTCGACGTGGCCAGGCGTGTCGATCATGTGCAGAACGTGGTCCTGCCCGTCGACCTGCCACGGCAGACGCACGTTCTGCGCCTTGATGGTGATACCGCGCTCGCGCTCGATATCCATCCGGTCGAGGTACTGAGCGCGCATCGCCCGCGCTTCGACCACGCCGGTGATCTGCAGCATGCGGTCGGCCAGCGTGGACTTGCCGTGGTCGATGTGCGCGATGATGCAGAAGTTCCGGATGAGCTCCGGCGGCGTGAACGTCGTGTCGGCGAACGTGGTCAAGGTGGTCCTCAGCAGGAAATCGGACGGGTGTCCCCTTATGGTCCCATAGCGGCCGGTGTGCCCTGCACCACTAGGGTGCGTTCGTGCTGATGAACGGTGAGGACCCCCGCCCCGACCACGGTGCGGTCCGCGAGATTTTCGACGCTTCCGAGGCCGCGAAGCTCGAGTACGAACCCTCGATGGACGGCGACGCCGACCCCGGCGAGGTCGTCTGGGCCTGGGTGCCCTTCGAAGAGGACGCGAACCGCGGCAAGGACCGCCCGCTGCTGGTCGTGGGCCGCGCCAAGGGCGAGCTGGTCGCGCTGATGCTCTCGTCGAAGGAGCCGCGCGACGACTACCTGGAGCTGGGCGCCGGCGCGTGGGACCGCGAGGGCCGCCCCTCCTACCTGCGCCTCGACCGCGTCTTCGCCCTCGACTCGGACGACGACATCCGCCGCGAGGGTGCCGTGCTGGCACCCGCCGCCTTCGGCCAGGTCGTGGACGCCCTACGCGAACGTCACGGCTGGCGCTGAACGAACGCACGCCACGCGGGTGCGCTGAACATCAGCGTGCCCGCGCCGGCGTTCTTGGAGTCACGAACGAGCACGTCCTGAGCGAACGACACCTCGACGCAGTTGCCGTCCTCGGTCGCGCCGCTGTACTTGCTCTTACGCCAGACGCGGTCCTCGTCCATCGAATTCCTCTCGCGGTGGGCTGACGTACTCGGCCAGCTTCCTCCGCGATTGTTCCGCATCCAACGCGACCTTCTCCAGGTGTTCGAAGAGCAGCCGGGTCCGCGCGATAGCGCCTGGATCTTGCACGAACACGTTCACCAGGTCGGTCTCGCCGAAGGCCACCGGCAACGACTTCTCGTACTCCCACAAGACACACCCGAACGACGGAACCACCACTTCCGCAGGCACGAGCCGGATGACCTGCGCACTGAACAGCAGCCGGGCGTACTGGTCCTCCATGATTCGCGCGTCTCCGACCTGCCGCAGCGCCAGCTCATGGACGTAGAACAAGCAATCCGGAGGATTGCGTCGCAGAAGAACCGCCTGACGGTCTATGCGGAACTGGACGGCCGTAGGAATGCGCTCCTCGGCCACGAACCCACCAAGTCGGTACAGGGCATCGGCGTACTCCGGCGTCTGCACCAGCCCTGGCACGGTGTGCGGGTCATAGCTGGTGATCGTCTTGGCCGTCGACTCGGCGAAGGCGAGCGTCCGCAGGTTGCCCGACACCTGCACGATGTACTCGTCGAACGCGTCCTTGTACTGGCGGCGAAAATCCTCGAAGTAGTCGATGTCCTTGCCGCACATCGTCAGGTACTGCACCAGGTCGATCTCGCTCGCGCGCGCCTTGCCCTTCTCGACGTTGGTCACCTTGCTCGCGTGCCAGCCCAGCCGCGCCGCCATCTGGGCACCACCGAACTCCGTGCAGGTCTCCCGAAGCCGGCGCAGCTCGTCGCCCAGAGCCCTGCTGCACACCGTCGCCGTGATCACAGTCATAGGTTCGACGCTAGGTCTTGCCCCAGCTCCAAGAAACAGGCTCGTTCGGGTGAAAACTAGGCGATCTCCACCTCGGCCTCGCAGTTCACGGGCGCGTTGAGCGGAATGGCCATGCCGATCGACGAACGGGCGTGCGCGCCGATCTCCGGGCCGTACAGCTCCAGGATCAGGTCGGAGTAGCCGTTGGTGACCCGTGGCGTCTGGTCGAAGCCGGGCGCGACGTTGACCATCGCGAAGACGCGCAGCCAGGCGGTCACCCGGTCCAGGTCGCCGAGAGCCCGCTGCAGGCTGGCCAGGTGCGCCAGCGCGACGCGGCGGGCGGCCTCGTAGCCCTCCTCGACCGAGACCTCGGTGTCCACATGACCCAACGGCCCGGCGAGCGTGCCGTCGTCGTTGAGCGGGACGTGCCCGGAGATGTAGGCGCGGTTGCCGCGCACGCGCACCCATTCGAACGGCAGCACGACACCCGGCGGCGGTTGCAACGGCGCGGGCAGGCGCAGGCCCATCTCCTCCAGCTTGGCTTCGATCTTCATCTCGTGACCTCCTCGTCCAGCTCGGGCAACGCGATGGCGTTCTCCTGCTCGTCGGGATCGGTGCGCGCGAGGACCGCGACGGCGGGTTCGGTGCCCTTGTTGGCGGGTAGGTGCGGCACACCACTTGGGATGTAAAGGAAATCGCCCGCACGCGCGACGACGTGTTCTTCCAGTCGTGCGCCGAAGAACAGCGTCAGCTCGCCGCTCAACACGTACGCGGCGGATTCGTGCCCCTCGTGCAGATGGGCCCGAGCGAACGCGCCAGGCGGCAGGGAGGCGAGTTCCAGGCACAGGGCGCGGGAACCGGCGCTGGCCGCCGAGATCCCGGCCCCGTAGGTGACACCGGTCGAGCCGACCGAGCCGGCGCCGGAACGGATGAGCACGCACTTGTCCACTGGTCACTCCTCACGCCAGGTCCAGCCAGTAGGCCTGCGCCTGCCACGAGAACTCGGGCGGCAGCGGCCTGCCGATGAACATCTCGCCGACCTCGATGTCGTCGTCGGGACGGCGCTCGAAACCGAGACTGCGGTAGAGCCGGGTCGCCGATGTCATGAACGACGCCGTGTGCAACCCGATCGCTTTCGCGCCACACAGCCGTGCTCTGCGTATGCACTCCACGGCGAGAGAACGGCCCACGCCAAGACCACGGGCATCCGCACGGACAGCGAGCGCACGGATCGACGCCCACCCCTCTGGCCAGTGCTCCAACGACGAGCGCGTGGCCTCGGGATACAGCGCGACGGTCCCCACGAGCAGTCCGTCGTGGTCCGCGACGATCAGCTGGGAGTCCACGAGCCTGCTCCGGACGTCGACGATCTCGCCCAGGTAGCGAGGCCAGGCGTCGTCGCTCAGCCGCGGGCGGAAGGCCGCGTAGACGTCGGCCAGCAGCGCGGCGACGGCGGCGGGCTCGTCGGGCGTCGCGTCACGCACGACCTGTCGAGTTGCAGGATCCATGGCGGCGGCTCCTATACTCCCAACTGGAGTAAATTTCCTCCAGTTGGGAGTATTCGTCAAGTGAAGATGACGACGACTACCTACGTGATCCTGGGGCTGCTCGCGCTGCGCCGCTGGTCGACCTACGAGCTGGCGCAGCAGATGAAACGCAGCATCCGGTACTACTGGCCGCGCGCCGAGAGCCACCTCTACGAGGAGCCGAAGAAGCTCGTCGCCCTCGGCCTCGCCACGGCCACGAGAGAGGACGTCGGTCGTCGGCCGCGCACGGTCTACGAGATCACCGAGGCGGGCCGCGGCGCGTTGACGGCCTGGCTCGCCACGCCCGGCAGCGGGCCGCTGGTCGAGTTCGAGGGTCTGGTCAAGGTCCTCTTCGCCGAGCAGGGCACGAAGGACCAGCTGCTCGGCACCATCGCGGCGATCCGCGCGGACGCCGAAGCCGCCCGCGAGCACCACGCCGAGCTCGGCACCGACCTGCTGGTGACCGGCGGCCCATTCCCCGAACGACTGCACGTGAACTCACTGGTGCTCAAGTTCATGTGGGAGCAGGCCGAGGCCGTCCGGCGCTGGGCGGAATGGGCGGAGGGCGTCGTCAGCGAGTGGCCGGACACCGCCCCGCGCACCGGAGATCAGGCGAGGCGGGTGATATCGACGGTGACCTCCAGCACCGTCGACGCTCCTCCGGAGTAGATGCCCTTCAACGGCGCCACATCGGCGTAGTCACGCCCCAACGCCACCCAAACGTGTCGTGGCCCCACCGGAATCGCGTTCGTGGGGTCGTACCCCCACCACCCGCCGGTCCACGCCTCGATCCACGCGTGCGACTCGCCGCGCACTGTCTCTCGCAGCGCGCCGTCTTTCTTCGTGTGCAGGTACCCGGACACATAGCGCGAAGGAATCCCCATGCCGCGCAACAACACCAACGTCAGATGCGCGAAGTCCTGGCAGACGCCCTTCTTCTCCCGCCACGCGTCGACGGCCGAACTGTGCACGCCCGTCGACCCCGGCTGGTACTTGAGCTGCTCCCACACCCATTGCGAGGCAGCCAAAACCGCGTCAGACGGCGACAGCCCCTTCTTCAGCTCGCGCGCCTTGGCCAGCAGCTCGCGGTTGCGCGGCGTGTAGCGCGTGGGCTCCAGGAACTCCGTGTACCGGTCGACGAGGTTCTCCTCGCGCATGTCCGCCCATGTGCCAGTGGTGATGGGTTCGATCTCACCGCTCGTCTCCACCACCGACGACGCGACGACCTTCAGCTCCTTGTGCGGCGCGTGGAGGTCGAACGACGTGACTTCAGTGCCCCAGTAGTCGGTGTACCGGTACGCACGGGTCGCCGGGTTCGTCTCGACGCGTGACACCACCACGTTCTGACGGCGGTCACCGCGCGGTGTCAGCCGCGCCTCGTTGTACGACTGCACCACCGGCGCCTCGTACCGATAGCCCGTCGTGTGCACAACACGCACTCGCCAGCTCATGGTCACACCACCTCGGCGTTCGTCCAGGCGACCCACGGCGCCGAGTGGAAGTACTGCTGCGACACGGCCTCACCGACGTCGCGAACCGTCTTTTGGAGCGCGGCCAATCGCTTCGGCAAGTCGGGCAACAGGTCGTGCGGCCTCAGGAACTCCAGGTCACTGCGAGCCTTGCCGAGCAACCGCAAAGCCTCCGCTCGCGCGCCGACCCGCACCGACGGCTGGTTCTCCAGCTGTTCCAGGCACGCCTCGGCCTGGCGCAGCGCGTGGAACACCGACCGCGGGAACAGTCTGTCCAACAACAGGAACTGCACCACCCGCGACGCGTCCAACGCACCGCGATAAGTCCGCAGATACGTGTCGTGCGCGCCTGCCGAGCGCAAAACCGTTACCCAGCCAGGAGAAGAAGCCTTGTCGCCAACGCGCGCGAGCAGCAACCGCACGATCATGTCGACGCGCTCGACCGAGCGCCCGAGCACGAGGAACCGCCACCCGTCATCGCGCGACATCGTGGAGTCCGCGAGCCCTGCGAACATCGCCGCCCGTTCCTCCACGAAGCTGAAGAACGCGTGCGGCCCCATCGTGCGCGCGTAGGTCTGCCGTTCCGCGACGGCGTTCCACATCGCGTTGAGGCACTCCCACATTTCGGTCGACACGACCTCGCGCGCACCACGTGTGTTCTCGCGCGCGCTGTTCACCGACGAGACGATCGAGCTGGGGTTGTCCTTGTTGTACGCCACCAGTTCCGTCAGCGACCACACGTCGAACTGGTCGGCCCCGACCGGCGGCGTGATCCCGAGAACCGTCAGCAGCTGCCGTGACGTCGCGTCCGGGTCGACCGTCGCGTCCTCGAGCAGCTGGTGGACCGAGACGTCCAGGATGCGCGCCGTGTCGTCCGCCCGTTCGACGTAGCGGCCGATCCAGTACAGCGACTCCGCGTTGCGTGCCAGCATTTCGCGCGCCTCCTTACTGCTGCTGTTGCTGCTGGGAAGTGGTCAGCTCGGGCCCTTGCTCGGCGATCGCCGACTCCATCGCGGCGGTCGGCGCCAGCCCGGGTTCCGCCAGCTCGCGCTCCACAGTGGACGACTTCGGAGCGAGCACCCAGGTGTCCTTCGACCCGCCACCCTGCGACGAGTTCACCACCAGGCTGCCCTCCGGCAACGCCACGCGCGTCAGCCCACCGGGCAGCACGAAGATGAAGTTGCCGTCGTTCACCGCGAACGGCCGCAGGTCGACGTGCCGCGGCGCCAGCTTGTCGCCGACCTTCGTGGGCACCGTCGACAGCTGCACCACCGGCTGCGCGATCCACCCGCGCGGGTTGTTCTTGATCCGCTTCCGCAGCGAGTTCAGCTCCTTGGGCGACGCGTCCGGCCCGAACACGATCCCGTACCCGCCAGAGCCCTCGACGGGCTTCACCACGAGCTCGTCGAGCTGGTCGAACACGTGCGCCCGCTCGTCGGGCAGCCAGCACCGGAACGTGTCGACGTTGGGCAGCAACGGCTTCTCACCGAGGTAGTACTGCACGATCTCCGGCATGTAGGTGTAGACGAGCTTGTCGTCCGCCACCCCGTTGCCGACCGCGTTGGCGATGACAACGTTGCCCGCCCTCGCGGCGTTCAACAGCCCCGCGATGCCCAGCACCGAGTCCGGCCGGAAATGGACCGGGTCCAAGAAGTCGTCGTCGATGCGCCGGTAGATGACGTCGACCTGCCGCTCGCCCTCGGTCGTCCTGAGGTAGACGAAGTTGTCGCGGCAGAACAGGTCGCGCCCCTCGACCAGCTCCACACCCATCTGCCGCGCCAGCAGCGAGTGTTCGAAGTAGGCGGAGTTCGCCAGGCCAGGCGTCAGCACCACAACGTTCGGATCCGCAGCGTTGGGCGCCGCCGCGTTCCTCAAGGCCCTGAGCAGGTGCACCGCGTAGTCACCCACCGCGCGCACGCGATGCCGTGCGAACAAGTCCGGGAACACGCGCGCCATCGTCCGGCGGTTCTCCATGACGTACGAGACGCCGGACGGACACCGCAGATTGTCCTCAAGAACCCGGAACACACCCTGCTCGTCCCGAACGAGGTCGACGCCCGCGACGTGGATGCGCACCCCGTTCGGCGGGTTGATGCCGGCCGCCTCGCGGTGGAAGTGCTCGCACGACGTAATGAGACGCCTCGGCAACACTCCATCCCGGACGATCTGAGCGTCGCCGTAGATGTCCGCGAGGAACATCTCCATCGCCCGCACCCGCTGCACGATGCCGCGTTCGAGCTTCGTCCACTCACTCGCCGTGATGATGCGCGGGATGAGATCGAGCGGGAACGGCCGCTCCTGACCGGACAGCGAGAACGTGATGCCCTGGTCCACGAAGGCCCTGCCGAGGGCCTCCGACCGCGCGTTCAGGTCGTTGACCTGCGACGGAGCCACCGACTCGTACAACGCGCGGTACGCACTCCGCACCCCGTTGTCGGTGGAGAACATCTCGTCGTAAGCCCCCGCGTGCGGTCGCGCGGGGTTGAGATAGCCGTTGAACAGCTCACCGAGCCTCGGCGTGGTGACCGTGCGGCTGCGGCGCAGTCCTGAGGTGCGGGCTCGGCGTTCCATGGTCCACATCTTCACCCTGTTCAGCCCGTTTTCGCACTAGTCCGACCGGACAGAAACCTCCGCGAAACGAAACTCGGTACTTTCCCAGGCGTGACCTCAGCCGCGGGTGTGCCCGAGATGGAGCTCGAACGCACCATCGAGTTCGGCACGCCCATCGTCGGTCTCGCGGCCAACAGCGACCCGACGAGCCCTCAGCTGGTGGTCCACTTCGACGACCGGCCTCCTGAGGTCGTGGACGCCCTGACCGGCTCGCACGAACCAGTTCGCGACTCCCGCGGCAGGGTCTACGGCGCGGCGGTGTCGCTGCAGATCGCGGACCTCTCCGCCAGGGCAGAGGGCACGGAGATCGTCGTTTCCCAGAACTCCGCGGAGCTCCACCGGCTGACCGGGCACAGCACTCCGGTGACCTCGCTCGCCGGATATCCGGACTCGGGCGGGCCGTGGCTGGTGTCGGGAAGCGAGGGCGGCTCCGTCCGGCTCTGGCACCCGCGCACCGGCAAGCTGCTCAGCCGGAGCCGGCCGTCCCGCGTCTCGACGCTGGTGACGTATCGCGGTCGCGACGGGCGTACCCGCATCGCGTCCGGCGGCACGACCGGCAGGCTGCGCATCTGGGTCGCCCACGTGGTCCTGTCGCCGTTCATCGGTGCGGTGACCACGCGCGGATTCAGTGACCGCGTCGCGACGGAGGACCTGCTCGGCCGCGGCACGCTCGTGGACGCACTGCGAGACGTGTTGCGTCCGGACGATGTGGACGACGGTCCGACCGTGCTCACCGTCGAGGGCGCTTGGGGTTCGGGCAAGAGCACGCTGCTGGAGCTGCTCAAGAACAGGTTGCCGACGCCGCCCACGTCCGTGCGGAAGCGGCTCTGGTTCACCGTGTGCATGGCGGATCGGATGCTCTACTCGCCGCCAGATGGCATGAAACCACCCCTGCGCAGGCCCACGAAGCTCAAGCCGATGATGAAGCCGCTCGTGGTGTCGTTCAACCCGTGGCGGCACCAGTCGAGCGAACAGGTCTGGGCAGGACTCGCGAAGGCCGTCACCGAGGCCACCGAGTCCGCGATCATGCCGCACCGCAACAACGTCGAGCGCTACTGGTTCTCCCGCAACGCTCGACGCGTCGACCGCCGGCACCTGCAACGCCAGCTGTGGAAGCGAATCCTGTCGCCGCTGCTGACGTTGGCGGGACTGGGTTTCGGCCTGTCGGTGCTGAACGCGTTGGCCAAGTGGAACTTCGGCTGGGCGTGGTGGGTGACCGCGGGCCTGGCAGGCGCCGGCGTGCTGCACACGGCGTTCAGATACTTCTTCGGCAAGGCATCGGCGTTCCTGCCGGGCGAGCTGTTCGCAGGCCCGGTCGTCAGCAACGCTTTCTCCGGCACCACAACGGATCCGTTGATCCGCGACCCGTACTACAACGCCCGTTCCGGCTATCTCTACCTGGTGCAGCACGACGTTCGCGAGCTGCTGCACGACCTGCAGATGCACGACTACCGGGTCATCCTGATGATCGACGACCTCGACCGCTGCACGCCGCGCACCACGGCCCAGGTGTTCGAGGCGATCAACGTGTTCCTGTCCGACGACTTCCCTGCCACGAGATTCGTGCTGGGCCTGGACACCACCGTGGTCGCGGCACACGTCGACAACGCCTACAAGGAGCTCGCCGACGCGAAGATCGTGACGCACCCGGACGACCCGAGTCCGGGGTGGACGTTCCTGCGCAAGCTGGTGCAACTACCCGTCCGGCTGCCGCGCACGACCGAGGACAACGTCGACCAGATCCTGCTCGCCCACCTCGGCCCGGTGCACACCGACGACGCCGGACCGGCGCCGACACTGCCTCCTCTGCCAACCTTCGAGCCTGGAGAACTCGACGGGTTGTTGTTGAACTCGGAGGACTTCGAGAGGGTCGTCATCGCGATCGAGCAGCACGCGGACGTGCGCGAACACCTCCTGCGGCGCCTCAGGGCACAACCGGAGCAGTCGGTGCGCGAGGAGAAGCGGCTGCTCAACGTCTGGCAGTTCTACCTGCGCGTGCTCCTGTCGGTCGACGTCGAGCAGGCGTGCCACCTGGTCGCCGTCGCCGAGATCGCGACCAGGTGGCCCGCGTACCTGCACCGGTTGCGCGGTGCGTGGCAGGACCTGGCTGACGCGGTCGGCGACGACGTCCGGTGGGGCGCGGCGATCGCCAAGCTCGGGTTCGCCTACTCCGATCGCAAGGCCGCGCAGAACCTGCGTGAGTTGCTGCGCGACTGCGATGCGCAAGCGGTTGCGGGCCTCGCGAACAGGTTGTTCTAGATCCGCACCTTCAGGACCGAGCCCGAGGCGTGGGTGACGAACATAGTGCGCGTGCCTGGCAGGAAACGGGCCGCGGTCGGGTTCTTGAGACCGGACAGCAGGGTGCAGTGGGCCCCGGTCCACGGGTCGACCTTGATCAGCTCGCCGCTGGTGTAGGCGGTGACGTAGAGCATGCCGTCCGGGCCTACGGCGAGGTCGTCGAGGCCCTTGTCCGGGGCGCCCAGTTCGAGGCGGGTCTGGCGGTCGCCGGTGATGCGGACGATGGCGGACTTCGGGTCGATCAGGATGTTGGTGAAGACGGTGTTGCCGATGGTGACGATGCCGTTGGGGTAGGCGATGTCGAGGTGGCGGACCAGTGCGCCGCGGCGGTCGAACTCGTACAGGCCGGTGAACGGGTCGGAGACGTAGAGGTGACCGCGGGCGTCGAACTCGGCGCCGTTGGCGGAACTCAGGGTGTCGCCGCCGATCCAGACCTCCGGCTTCGGGGTCAGGCGGACGACGCCGGACGGCTGGGGGCGGGTTTCCGGGTTGTCGTTGCCGAAGTTGACGTACAGGCCACCAGGCCCGCGCCGGATCGCACCAGGTGCGCGCAACGGGATGGACTGCAGGAACGTGCCGTCGAGGCGGTACTGCTCGACGGCGTTGCCGGTGAGGTTGGAGAGCCAGATGGTGTTGCCGTCGAACTCCAGGTTCTCGTACCAGGTGTTCGCCGTGTGGAAGGTCGAGACGGACGGCGTCGAGCAGCGGATCGGTGAGGCGTGAGCCGGTACCGCCATCGTCGACAACAAGAGGCACATCAACGCGAAGATCCTCATGACCTGAAGCTAGCGAGGCTGCCGCTCACTCGGCGAGGTCTGTTCCGATGCCCAGCGGCAGCCAGCGAACCCGGACATCAGAGGCGGCGAAAGCCGACTCGGCGGCGGCGCGGCCTTGGTGGAAGTGCTGCCAGCCCTCGTAGTGCACGGGGACGACCGTGCGCGGCCGCACCAGGCGGCACAGTTCGACGGCGTCGGCCGCGGTCATCGTGTACTGCAGCGGGCCGCTGATCGGGAAGCGCACACCGCCGAGGTGGATCAGGGCCAGGTCGACCTGGACACGGCCGGCGACCTCGCGGACGCCGTCGTACAGCACGGTGTCTCCGGAGATCCACAACGCGCCGTGCTCCTGGCCGTCCCAGCGCAGGGCGAAACCGATGACGTCACCGGTGATGGGACGGGACAGGGGTGGACCGTGCCGGCACGGTGTCGCGGTGATCTCGATCGACGGTCGGCCAGGAGCGTCCAGAAGAGTGGTGGCCCACGGGGTGAGGCCGCGTCCGCCCAGCCTCTGAGCGCCGGAAGCAGTGGTCACGACCGTGCCGACCGTGGTGAGCAGGGCGCGGCCGGCGTCGTCGAGGTTGTCGGCGTGGTGGTCGTGGGTGAGCAGCACGGCGTCGATCGGCCCGAGGTCGCGGGCGTTGATCGCCGGGCCGGTCAGCTTGCGCGACGACGTGCCCCAGCCGAAGGAGTACCTGCGGCCGGGGGCGTCGAACGTCGGATCGGTGAGCAGGCGCCATCCGCGGACCTCGATGAGGACCGTGGGTCCACCGATGTGCGTGATGCGGACGTCTTTCACCAGCCTGCCTGCTCCACGGCCCAGGCCAGGACGTCGTCGGCGACCTGTTCCCAGCCCTTCTGCGCGGGCAGCAGGTGGGCCATGCCCTCGTACTCCCTGACCTCGGTGACGGTGTCCGACTTGTAGTGCTTGGCGTTCGACCGTTGCACCGACGGCGGCATGATGTGGTCCTCGCTGCCGGACACGAACAGCAGCGGCGCGCGCTTGTCGTTGTGGTAGTCGACGTGGATGTCCTGCGGGCCGGGGATGAAGTTGGCGAGGACGCTGCCCCACAGGATCCGCCCGGACGCCGGGATGTGATAGCGCTGGTAGAGCTCCAGCGACTCCTCCTCGGTGAAGGTGTTCGTGAACGCGTAGCGCCACTGTTCCGGGGTGAGGCCGACCGCCTTGTGCCGGTTGGCCGGGTTCTTCAGCACCGGCAAAGTCGACTTGATCTGGGACAACGGGGTGACGAGCACGCCCTCGGTCGGCGCGGAGTTGAGTGCCACGCCGGCCGCGCCGAAGCCGTGGTCGAGCAGCACCTGGGTGAACGCGCCGCCCGCGGAGTGACCGATGATGATCGGCGGTTCGTCGAGCTGCCTGATGACGGACTCGAGGTGCTCGACGATCTCGGGCGCGGTGACGTCCTCGATCGGTGACGGGTCGGCGTTGAGCGCCTCGACCTCCACCTCGAAGCCCGGGTAGGAGGGCGCGACGACGTGGTAGCCGGCGCGCTGGTAGTGGTCGACCCAGTGCTCCCAGCTGCGCGGCGTCACCCAGAAACCGTGGACCAGGACGATGGACTTCATGGCGCAGCCTCTCCGCAGTCGGGAGATCCGAGCCTAAGATCGGACAAGCGCGCCGAATCGGTCCACAACGCCGTGCCGTCGGCTCACACCGCCGCGTGACAGGGGGAGGTGGCATGGCCGTTCTGCTCGACACCGCGACGCTTCCGCCACGCGAACGGCGGGACGCGCTGATCACCACGATGCTCGAGGCGTCCGGGGTGACGCGGGTCGACGTGGAGGACGAACCGGTGCGGGCCAGGGTGGACCTCTGGTCGTTCGGCACCGCCTCGATCCTGCGCGCGGAGGCGAGCGGGTTCGCCAACGTCCGCACCGCGAAGGCCGCGCGTGCCGCGTCGGGTGAGCACATCGCCATCGGGGTGCACGAACACGGTGTGGCCCGCTACCAGGCAGGGACGATCACTCGGGCAGTACCGGCCGGGGAGATCCTGGTCGTCGACGTCAGCAAGCCGTTCACCTTCGGGTGGCGTGGTTTCGGCGCGGCGCAGTCGCTCAACACGTGGACCGAGGACCTGGCGCTGCCGGCCGATCTGGTGCGGAGAGCAGCTCTGCGACTGAGATCGAGTCCGCTGTACGGGCTGTTCAGCCGCCACATCCTGGACATCACCCGGAACGCGGACCAGCTCAGCGGCAGTCCGGCGGCGGGCATGCTGGGGGCCGCGAGCATCGAGCTTGCCCGCGCGCTCATCGCCACGGCCGTCGACGACGCGGCCGAAACCCGCGAGGTCGTCGAGCAGACGCTGGTCGTCCAGATCCGCGCCTACGTCCGCCAGCACCTGCGCGATCCGGACCTCGGGCCTGCTTCGATCGCCGCCGCTCTCTCGATCTCGCCTCGCCACCTGCACCGGGTGTGCGCCAACGCCGGGCTGCGGCTGGAGCAGTGGATCATCACCAGCCGGCTCGACCGCGCGAAGGCCGAGCTGGTGCACCCGAGTGCGCGGCACCGGTCCATCGGCAGGGTCGCGGTGGGCTGGGGTTTCAAGGACCCCACCCACTTCAGCCGCCGGTTCCGGGCCGCGTTCGGCATGCTCCCGAGCGAGTGGCGGCGCAGCGCCGAGTAGCTGTCGTGTTGCTGTCAGTGATTTGTTTCAATTCGAACGACTGCTACGTTCGGGCCCATGCCGAACTCCCGTCGTGCCTTCTTCAAGACCGGCGCGGTGGCCATCGCGGGAGGTGCGGCTGTGTCGGCCGCACCCGTGGCGAAGGCCGGACCGTTGCAGGTCACGCCCGCTTGCGCGGGCCACGAGACGCCGCCCGCGCTGGACGGCCCGTTGTTCAAGCCGAGCTCGCCCGAGCGCACGAACCTGGTCACGCCGAGCGTGCGCGGCGTGCGGCTGGATCTGCGCGGGCTGGTCTACAGCCCGCAGTGCGCTGTGATCAGCGGGGCGTTGCTCGACTTCTGGCAGTGCGACCAGAACGGTGACTACGACACCGTCGGGTTCGGGCTGCGCGGGCACCAACGCACCAACAGCCGCGGCGAGTACCACCTCAACACGATCATCCCGCGCGACTACTTCGGGCAGTGGGGGTGGCGGGCGCCGCACATCCACGTCCAGATCCAGGCTCCTTCCGGGCCGCCCTTGGTGACCCAGCTGTACTTCCCGGACGACACGCAGGCGTACGGGCGTGACTTCGCCGCTTTGAACGCCGGGGACGAGTTCATCAACCGGGTCTGCACGATCCAGGTTCAGCGGGCCGGCGCGGGCTATCGCGGCACGTTCGACTTCGTGATCAAGACGACGGTGGGTGCGCCGTGAAGCTCGCGCTCTTGGTCAGCCTGACTCTGATCGCGCCCACTTCCTCCGGTGTGTGGGAGGAGACGCCTGTCCCGCTGGCGAAGGGCGACATCAACGCCGTTGCCGCTTTGGGCTCGAATGCCTGGGCTACCGGCTATGAGCTGACGTCGTTGCGGACGCTGGAATCCGTGGTGCTGCGGTGGGACGGTTCCACGTGGCAGAAGCAGGCGCCGCTGCCGAAGCAGGCGTTGCCCAAGGCGATCGCGGTCGGCGGCTCGTCGGACATCTGGCTCGCCGGCCGCACCGAGGATCTGAAGGCCGAGGCTTTGGAGACCGTGCACTGGGACGGTTCTGCCTGGTCGAGCCACTCGTTGGCGGTGAACCCGGTGAGCGGGCCGCCGGACGTGATGGGTGGCGTGATGCCCGAGGCGATCGCTGCCGTGTCGGGAAAGGCGTGGGCTGCGGGACGCGCGTGGCGCAACACGATCAGCACCGGGGTTCCTGCTTTGCAGTCGTGGAATGGCACCACGTGGCAGCACGTGGCGTTGCCCGATGTCGGACCGGGCGAGCTTGTCAGCGTGACGGCTCGGGCCGCTGATGACGTGTGGGCGGCCGGTGTGGCATACACCAACCCGCAGACTCCCCTGCTGTTCCACTTCGACGGCTCGTCCTGGCAGCGGGTCGAGGTGCCCGGTCAGGGTGCGTGGCTGAGCGGTGTGACTTCCTTCGCTGCCAACGATGTGTGGGTCGTGGGCGGCAAGTCCGGTGAGCGCGGTGATCTTCCTTACGCGGCGCACTTCGATGGTCGCAAGTGGACGGTCACGCGGACGCCGCGGATCGCGGACGGTCGTTTGAAGTCCGTGGTTCGGACCGCGGACGGCAAGGTGTGGGCGGTCGGCGGCAAGGGTGACGTTTCCGTTGCGCTGCAGTGGAACGCGCCGTTGCGCACGTGGATCCGGATGTCTGCGCCCGACGTCGTGGTTCGCGGTGCCGCCGCGGCCGGAAACACGCTCTGGACCGGCGGGATCTCCAAGCACGGTGACCTCGTGCCGGCGATCTCCCGTCGTTGAGGAACGTGAAAAAGCCCTGCGGGGAGCGCTTTTGGCGCTCAACCCGCAGGGCTACATTAAGTTCGGCGGCGACCTACTCTCCCACACCGTAACCAGTGCAGTACCATCGGCGCAGAAGGGCTTAACTACCGGGTTCGGAATGGGACCGGGTGTTTCCCCAACGCTATAACCACCGAAACACTATGGAATTCACAACCTGAACCCCGATCCTGCGGGTTCGATCGGTTCTGGTTGTTCTCCCAGAACCGCACAGTGGATGCGTAGCATTTTTGTAACAAGTCCTCGGCCTATTAGTACCAGTCAGCTCCAACCGTTACCGGTCTTCCACCTCTGG